>JAFLSO010000009.1 GCA_022510925.1 Treponema sp. | reverse complement strand
GCCATGGCGGCCTCACGTGCAAGCTCCACTTCCTCTTCGATTATATCCTCAACGTACATATAGTTCACCTCCCATTCGGGGCGTCGCTTGGCATTCTCCACGGCGGTCTCCAGCTCGCAGGTAAATCCCGGCCCGGACGAATGCTCGTAAATGAAGCGCAGGACGTCCTTGAGCTCGCCGTCCCGCATCCTCTTGTATGCGCTGCAATTATAGAACACAGCATGGCTTTTGTCATCATACTGCACGGCGTCCGTCTCCGCGAAGCACATTCTTTTTGTGTACACGGGAATTCCCGCGCCGAACGGATCGTCCTTGCAGATGAACAGTATGTAGGATTCCTTCAGCTCCCTGAATTTGGAGCGATGCTTTACTGAGGCCACGTCCCCCGCCCCCAGATAATAGCGGGCCCGCAGGAGCATGTCCGTGTAGTTCCCGGCCTGCATCTCTATGTCGAACACTTTTCCGCTGGAATCCTTCACATAGACGTCCAGCCTTATTCCGCGCGCGCTGTACGCCACGTCAATCTGTTTCTCCGTCTCCAGATACTCTATCCTTTCCACCCGGATGCCCAGTAGGATTTCTATCATCCGCCTGCAGATTCCGGGGTCCTGCATGACCTTGCAGAAGATAAAGTTGTCGGATAGGGTCAGCTCGCTCCATGGTTTTGAGAATTGGCTCATAATGTCTCCGTCCGTTAAGTTGTCTCTGTAATATATGTTCGCGGGAAACGGCGTTTTTACCACTGTCCGCGGCATTTTTTTCATGAATTTCTCAGCATGCCTCATGGCGCCTGTGCGCTGCCCCGGTGATTGAAAAAAAGAGCGCGTAATGATATTTTATGCCTATGAAAGTGGCGATTTTTTTTGGGTCCAGGAGCGACCAGGAGACTATGGGAAAATCCGCCGAGGTCCTAAGGGAATTCGGCGTGGAGTACAAGGCGTTCATACTTTCGGCTCACCGCGCGGGCGAGCTTTTATTTAAAACCATCAGGCAGATTGAGGATGAGGGTTTTGAGGTAATCATAGCGGGAGCGGGACTGAGCGCGGCCCTGCCCGGGGTGATTGCCAGCCACACCGTGCTTCCCGTGGTGGGTGTTCCGCTTGAGTGCGTGACGCCCGGAAAATCTAACGGTCTGGGCGGAATGGACGCGCTGCTGTCTGTGGTGCAGATGCCGCCTCAGATTCCCGTGGCATGCGTGGGAATAAACTCCGCTAAGAATGCCGCGTATATGGCCGTGCAGATTCTGGCGGTAAAATATCCTGAGCTTAAGGAAAGGCTCCTTGCGTTCAGGAAGAAGCTTTCCGATGACGCCGCTTTAAACGGCGGTCTGGGCGTGGATTTGTGATGTGATTTTATCCCGTACTTGCTGCGGGATTTTTTTATGCGCGGAGGCCGTGAGGAGATTCCGCGCGCAGAGGGAATCCTTATGTGCGGTGCCGAGAATTTTTTAGATGAGGACAAGCTGCATGACGAGTGCGGTGTGGTGGGCGTGTTTCTAAGACATGCGGATTCAAATTCGCCGGAGAAAAAAAACGGCGTGCAGGAAGCGGGAGGCGCGTCCACTCTGGCGTACTACGGGCTTTACGCATTGCAGCACCGCGGGCAGGACAGCGCGGGAATCGCCGTAAGCAACGGCAGCCAGATTCTGGTGCACAAGGGGAAAGGTACTGCCGCTGAGGTTTTCAGCAAGGAGAATCTGCTCTCGCTCTCAGGTCACATTGCGGCGGGGCACGTGAGGTACGCCACGGCGGGAAGCCAGTCGCTTGAGAACGCGCAGCCCATGGTCCAGGGAACCAAGCTGGGCGCAATTGCGGTGGCGCATAACGGTCAGCTTATAAACTACGAGCCGCTGCGCGAGATGCTGGAGGAGGCGGGAAGCACTTTCCTTGCGGAGAGCGACACGGAGGTAATCGTAAAGCTTATAGCCAAGTCCTATAAGAAAGGCTTGGAGCGCGCGCTGACCGACACGATACAGATGATAAAGGGAAGTTTCGCGCTTGTGGTGATGACGGAGAAATGTCTCATAGGCGCGCGGGACCCCAACGGAATAAGGCCGCTTTGTCTGGGCCAGGTTGACGGCGGATACATTCTTGCCAGCGAGAGCTGCGCCATAGACGCGGTGAACGGAACTTTTCTGCGCGACATTCAGCCCGGCGAGATTGTAATCATAAATGAAGACGGTGTCCTTTCGTTTGAATTCGGCGAGCGCACGGAGAAGCGCACGTGCGTTTTTGAGTACGTTTATTTCTCCCGGCCTGACAGCGTTGTGGACGGGATACCTGTAACGGAGGCGCGTTTTAAAATGGGCGAGTGCCTTGCCAGGGAGAGCGCTGTTCCTGCGGATGTGGTGATAGGCGTTCCTGACAGCGGCGTGGGCGCGGCGCAGGGATACGCCAGGGAAGCGGGAATCCCTTATGCCACCGGAATCATAAAGAACAAGTACATAGGCAGGACGTTCATAGCGCCCACTCAGCGTGAGCGAGAGAACATGGTGTTCGTTAAGCTTAACGCCGTGCGAAGCGTGGTACAGGATAAGCGCGTGGTGGTGATAGACGATTCCATTGTCCGCGGGACGACAAGCCGCCGTCTGGTGCAGATACTGCGCCGTGCGGGTGCAAAGGAAGTCCACTTCCGCATATCAAGCCCGCCTGTAAAATTCCCGTGCTACTTCGGCATAAACACACCCACACGCTCCGAGCTTATCTCCAGCAGCCACAGCGCGCAGGAAATATGCGCCCAGATAGGAGCGGACTCTCTGGCGTTTATAAGCGCTGACGGTATGATGGAGGCCTGCCGCTCGTGCAACCCGGAGGGCTACGGTTTCTGCAAGGGATGCTTCACGGGAGAGTACCCATGCAGCGTGCCGAATACCCAGCGTTAGGTTTTTGGGTGAGGGGCGGGGGAGAATGCTGTCTTTTTTAGAAAATAAAGAAAGAGGGATATATGTCTACTTGGCGGGAAATTTGGAAGGATAGCCTCAAAGCTAACAGAATAATGTCGGCGGATGAGCAGGAAGGTCTTGCTGAATTTGATAAGTTATATAAATTTTATGGTGATGACGGTATGATTCATTATGCTGTGGCGGCGGCATGGGAGTATCGCGGGAACTATGCTAAATCTGTGGAAGAGTATTCCTTAGCGGAAAAGCTTTTCCCGGCCAAGCACTGGAAAGATGTGGCGCATGCTTCTCTTGAACGTGTTTCTAGTCATAAATCCACTGAAGCGAATTATGATGCTGATAGTTTTGAAAGTTTGATTTGGTATTCTTTTCAGAAAGTCTATGAGTTTGTGAATTTAGATGATATAGTGCGGTATGTCTGTCTTTCCGCTCTGGCCCGTGCGGATTCGGAGTGGCCGCTCTCACTTGTGGATTTTCGCACCGTGCTAGAATTGCAGATAAAAACTGTTTTCCCGGGGATAGTAAAAGATGCTAGTAATAATGAGAGAGGCTTTTCCTTGTTCGAAGCAATAAATGAGCTTGAAAAGCAAGGGTATATCTCATCAGAAATAAAATCCGCTATGCATAAAATTCGTATCGCTGGAAATGTGGCCACGCATGAATTCTGTTTTGATCCAGTGCAGGATATTCCGAACATAAAAAATCTTCTGCGCATCCTAAAATTCTTTAATGAGATAAAATAAACTTTCCGTCCAGGTGATTCACTCACCCACGCTTTCTGTTATCGCGCGCAGAATCGTGGGGAAGTACCAGCTTTGCTCCGTGCGGTTGTAAAAGCCGAATTTCTCCTCGTAGGTGACGGACGCGTTCCAGTCTCCGTTGTCCCACAGACACGCGCACATTCCGTATCTGCGGCTTTCTGTTATGAATGTCCTGAACCATGCCTCGCGCTGCTCGGTGTTGTTTTTGTTCGTGGCGCCGTACTCACCTATAATCACGGGAATTCCGTTTTGGATGAATCTGTCGTTCAGCTCCGCGAAAGTTCCTTTCAGCTCATTTTCGTGTTTCGGGAGAAAAATCTGCTCTCCCGGATTCTCCATGGCAAAGCTGTACGGCGCATAAATGTGGACCGAGAGAATCAGCCTGCCGTCAGCGCTGTCCTTGGGAAGTGTGAACGTGTCTGAGTCGAGCACGCTGTGCGGAGCCGCCGCGAGTCCCGGAATCATGATGAGGCGCTCCGCGTTGTTTCCGCCGCAGGACCTTATGGCGTCCACGGCAGTCTGGTTCAGTCTGTTGAGCGTCTGAGCGGCGTGCTTGCAGTCATTGCAGCCGGCGCTTATCCACCATTCGTGCTCGTGGCCCCTGAGACGCGGCTCGTTCAGCACCTCGAAAATTAAATGCTCGTCGTAGCCATCATTGAATTCCCTGCCGATTTGAAGCCACAGGTTTTTTACGAACAGCATGCTTTCATTCCAGCACACCGGATTGGGATAATAGCCGTCTCCGTAAGAGATTCCGGATGGCGATGAGTAATTGTCATGGTGGCAGTTCAGAATCACATAGAGCCCGTCTTCAATCGCCCAGTCCACTATCTGCTTCACGCGCCTGAGCCACGCGCTGTCTATCCTGTGGTTTTTGCCCGTTATGTGATTTGACCAGCTCACCGGAATACGGATGGTTTTAAATCCCGCGCGCGCTATGCCGTCTATCATCTCTTTGGTGGTGCGGGGCTGGCCCCAGCTTGTCTCGGACTCAAGTCCTCCCGTGGCGTTGGCGTCCAGAGTGTTTCCCAGATTCCATCCGGTTCCCATCTCCAGCACAATCTCCTGCGCGCTCTTTGACGTATTCATTCTGACCGTCTTTTGTCTGGCGCATGCCGGGCCCAGGGCGCACAGCAATATCACTGCGAGCATGAAATTTTTTCTCATAAGGTTACCTCCGGAATTTTCTGCGGACTTTTTAAAAGACTGCGGTCTGATTATTTTATCCGTTTCTTTTACATCACTATGCGCACTTCCGTTATGTCAGTGAGTTTTTCCTGCGGGATATAGTTTGATGTAAAACTTTCTCCGTTGACATATAATTCCGTGAAGCCACTTTCTTTTTTGCCGGGATTCTCCACGGTTATGCGCAGTCTTTTTCCGCGGAAAGTTTTATTGATGGTGAGCCTCTCCCAGTCTTTGGGAATGGAGGGCGCTATTCTTATTCCGTTGAAGTCCGGGCGCATGCCAAGGATTCCTTCCACGCATCCCACCATCACAGTGGACGCCGTGCCGGTGAGCCAGTGCACGTGGCTTCTTCCGAAATGCGGACTTGCTTTTCCTTCCGTGAACTGACCGTAGCAGTAAGGCTCCAGCTTTCTGATTTCAGCGCGGTCGTTCTGCGCGGAGGGCGCGTTCTCCATGAAGTAGCGGAACGCGCTTTCCCCGTGACCCGCTAGGCTTTCCGCCAGGATTATCCATCCCTGCGACTGTGAGAAAATTCCTGAATTCTCTTTTACGCCGGCGTTGTATATTACGGCCAGCGCGCCGTCGAACGCATGCGAATGATACGGCGGGTCCATTAGAATCGCACCGTACTCTGTGTTAAGGATCCGCCTTACGCTTTCCAATGCCAGCTCGGTCTGCGCGGGGGAGGCGAGGCCTGAAATCACCGCCCAGCTCTGCGGGTTCAGCCACATGCTTGCCTCCGCGTCATCTCGCTTTCCTATGGTCTGGCCCGATTCAGTGAATCCGCGTATGAACCTGTCCTGGTTCCAGCAGAGCGTGTTTATGAGCGTATTAAGCTCGTCCTGTTTCTGCGTGATGAAAGAGATGTAGTCCAGGTCTTTTTTGTATGCGGCGAAATGTTTTATTATGCTCATGGCGTAGTAGTATTGGAACGCCACGAATGTTGACTCGCCGTTTTTGCCCAGACGCAGGCAGTCGTTCCAGTCGGCGTAAAGTCCTGCGGGAAGTCCGTGCGGGCCCAGTCTCTCCATGGAAAAATTTATGGTGCGCTTTAAATGTCCGTAGACTGTGTCGGAGCCTTGGTTCGCGAACGGAATCACCTCGTCTATGAATGAGAGGTCCCCGGTCTCAGAGATGTATTTGTACACCGTGGGGAAAAGCCAGAGCGCATCGTCGGCGCGGTATGCGGGATGCCCGGTCTCCTTCACGTAGGACGCGTCGTCAGGAGTGTCCTCATGCCCCGCGTTATGAGTGAACTTTACCAGCGGAAGTCCGCCTCCGTTATCAACCTGCGCGGAGAGCATGAACCGTATTCTTTCCCGTGCCATCTCAGGCGCCAGATGTATTATTCCCTGAATGTCCTGCACCGTGTCGCGGTAGCCGTAGCCGTTTCTCAGCCCGCAGTAAACAAACGATGCCGCGCGCGACCAGATGAATGTCATGAAGCAGTTGTATGCGTTCCATGTGTTAATCATCGTGTTGAATTCTTTGCTCGGAGTCTCCACCTGGAAATTATCGAATTTGGAGTGCCACCATTCCTTAAGCAGCCTTAGCTCTGACTGGCAGATTGTTTCCACGTCGTCGTACCTTGCGATGATTTTCTCCGCCTCGTCTGAGTACCTCATGCCCAGTATGAACGCTATGCTTTCTTCCTGACCGGGCTCCAGGCTCACCACGCATGAGAGCGCGCCGCAGGAATTTCCGTTGTAGGAGGGCTTGTCCCCCAAGTTGCCGGACTCCACTCCCGCGGGGTTGGAGTAAGAGCGCCACGCTCCTAGGAATTCCTCCTTGTCGCCGCACCATGAGTCCGTTCTCTCTCCCGCCAGTGCGAAGAATCTTTCTGTCACTATTTTGTTGTCCACGGGCTTGTCTCTCTCCACGTCCGCTAGATTTCCGTGAACCTGCTGCATTATCCTGTTGTCTTTGAAGTAAGTTCTGGTTATGAAAAGCGAGTACTGGAGATTCACCTGGTCCTGCTCGTAGTTTGAGTTGTTCGTGAATTCGGCATAGCCTGTGAGCGTGAGAGTCCGCGGGGTTTTGCCTGTGTTCTTCACTTTAAGATTCCATACCTCGTGGCTTTCGCCAAGCGGAACGTAATAAAGCGCCTCCGCGTGTATACTTGAGTAGTCGGAAATCATTTTTGTGTAGGCGGTTCCATGCCGGCACTCGCTTTTGTAGTCACTCAGGCTCTTTGCCACTGGCTGCCAGCTCGCGGACCAGAAGTCTCCGCTTGAGTTGTCGCGGATGTAAATGTAGCGGCCGGGCTTGTCGTCCGCGTTGAAAACGTAGCGCAGGATTCTTCCGTTCGCTCCGGATTTTGCGAAGCTGTAGCCGCCGGCGTTGTTGGAGATAATCGCGCCGTATTCCGGCGAGCCCAGGTAATTTGCCCAGGGCGCGGGCGTGTCGGGGCGGGTGATAACGTATTCCCTGTTTTTGTCGTCAAAGTAACCGTAGTTCATTTTTTCTCCTTTTAAGAATGGACTTTTTATAATTCGTGTGCCAAATCTTTTTCTGCGTTGGGCGGAAGCCTTTTGTCAGAGCGTATGCTGAATTCCGTCACCGTTATGCCGGGCTTTGTATGCCTGAGCTCCAGTTTGTAGAATCCCTGCTCCAGTCTGGGCTGGCAGACTGTGGCGCTCTGAGGTTTCCCCCCGGTGCTCCGTGAGCTGAATGCTCCCGCCGTCTCTCCGTTTAGAAGCACGTTCGTCACGGACTGCGAGACTCCGTCTCCTCCGTCTTTTATGAAAGTTCCAGTTATGTTGTAGGTTCCGCCCTGCGTTATGTGGATGAAAATCTCTTTCTCAGGATTCCATGCGAAGGCGCAGCCGGAATTATCGTCCGCCGTGAATACGTCCGCGTTTTTAGTTGGATATAAAACTGTTCTGGATATGACCGTCTCTTTTTTAAGGGGACGCGAAAGGTCACGGGCGCATAGCGTGTGCGTCAAAAAACGTATTATCTCCCTGGCGTTCTGCTGCAGCTCCGCGAGCGAAAGGCTTCCGTTGTCCAATGATTCAGAAAGATTGTCGCCCAGCCCGCCGTTCTCCGTGCTGTCGTTGGGCACTACCATGAAAACGTTTGTCCCTGATTTGACCATGGCGCAGAGATTTCTGCTTGAGGGCGGATTTTTCTCCGCGCCCCCGGCACAGTCAGTCATGCCCGCCCACCAGTCCGTCATCACCAGTCCGCTGAAATTCCACTCGTCCCTGAGTATGCCGCGCGTAAGCCCGAAGTTAGATGAGCACCAGTGTCCGTTAAGCCCGTTGTAGCCCGTCATGACACACAGCGCGCCTCCCTCTTTTACGGCAATCTCAAATGGCCTCAGATAAATCTCGCGGAGCGCCCTCTCTGACACTACGGAGTTCTGTCCGCGGCGGTTGGTCTCCTGATTGTTGCATGCGAAATGCTTTATGGTCGCAATGGCCCCGCTCCTGGAGATGCCGCGCACGGCCGCCGCCGCCATTTTTCCGCTTAGCAGTGGGTCCTCGGAATAGTATTCAAAATTTCTTCCGTTGAGCGGGTTTCTGTGGATGTTGCAGCCCGGTCCCAGAAGAATGTCTATGTTCTTCTCTTTAAGCTCATCGCTCAGGGCCCCGTAGATTCTCTCCACCAGAATGTCGTTCCATGTGCACGCAAGAAGAGTGCCTGACGGAATAAGGCTCGCCTCTTCACCGGTGTCAAGCCTGATGCCTGACGGGCCGTCCGAGCATCCCGCCACGGGTACATGGTATTTGTCATGCAGAGCGCCGCTGAGTCCGCCCAGAGCGCCCGCTATGCCGGGAGTAACCTTAAGGCTCATCATGCCCTCTCCGCGGCAGAGCGTCATAAGCTCATCCTTTGTGAACTGCGCTATGAAATCGTCAAGCATGCCGGGATTCCCTGTCACATCGTCAAACAGGATGCCTTTGTTCCCCATGAGCGGAATTTCCTTTGGCATGGAGGATGCTATTGCCTCTTCCAAATTAGTTTTATTTGGAACTAATTTTTTATATGAGGGCATGAATGTTCCGTCAGACTTTAAGGCGCCGGCCGTCAGACGGCTGAAACTTTTCTTAGGCGCGCAGTTATGCCGCAGTTCCTCCACGGTCTCGGCCTTTTTAAGGTAAAGCCTGGTTCCGTCCTCAAAGAGAATCTCCTCGGTGATGGCGCATGACGGTCCGATGAAGAATTTGTACTCGCCCTGCTCAAGCATGCGCCCGCCCGTGCCGGTGTCATCGTATGACGAAAAATCATTTCTGCTGAATGCAATCTCCACGGTCTCGCTTTCACCGGGTTCCAGCATGGAGGTTTTTTTGTAGCCGCAGAGGACGCGCCTGGCTTTCCCTAGGTTTCCCTGCGGGCATTCTGCGTATACCTGCGCCGTCTCCATGCCCCGGAAAAGGCCGGTGTTCTTTACGGTGACTTTCGCCGTGAAAGAATCTTCTGTCTGCGTGAGAAACGCGCCTTCCATGCGGAACGTGGTGTAGCCCAGTCCGTGTCCGAACGGGAACTGAACTTTGCCGGGCGCGAACGTGCAGAAGTATCTGTAGCCCACAAAAATGTCTTCCCGGTATACCTGCTCTTCTTTGCCGCCGAAATTCTTTGATGAGGGATAATCTTTTATGCTGTATGCGATTGTGTCGCTCAGTTTTCCTGACGGAGGACTCTTGGCGCAGAGAACGTCCGCCGCGCCCAGTCCGCCCAGCATTCCTCCGTGCCAGCATATCAGAACTGATTTTATGTGCCCCGCGAATTCTTTTTTCTCTATCCACGAAAGGTCCATTATGTTGCTGACATTTAAAAGAATCACCACGTCAGAGAAGTAGCGGCAGACAGTCCTTATGTTCCGCGCCTCCTGCCTGGTCAGGAACCAGCTCCCTCTCTTTGCCTGATTGTCTTTGTCCTCGCCTGCGGTGCGTCCTATCACATAGAGCGCCTTGTTCGTCTTTTTGCTCTGCCGCCGGACGAATTCTTTCTCAAGCGGCATGTCGTTCTGGAACCATGGCTCGCCCGCCCATTCGCCGCTGCCTGTGTCGAACGGGTTCCGCTCCGTCCATTTCCTGTAAGTCTCCATGAGCTCCATGTTCAGCGCGGGCACCCTGTGTCCCTCCTGCGCCAGAATTCTGAAGCCGTCCATAAGATTGTGGCAGAACGGAACGTGCACGGAGCCGCCTGAGCCTGTGCCGCTTTTGTAGAAGTCCGTCTGCGTCCGTCCGAAAACAGAGACCGAATCATCCGCAGTGAAAGGAAGTGCTCCGTCTGAATTCTTTAAAAGCACGCAGCCCTGCGCTATGGCATCCCTGCTTAAGTCTGAGAATTCCGTCTGCTCCATTAGGTCTCCTTACATGATGATTTTATGGGCGGATCGGAGGGTAAAAATATCAGATATTAGTTTTTAATGTTAAAAAAATATTTTTTTGTTTGCGCGGAGAACTATGTCTGCGGACGCATGCAAGGAAGTTTTCTTATAAATGGCAGATTATTCCGAGTCGTCGATTTTATTTCTGAAATGCAGCGCGCGGAATTTTCTGGGCGTAAGTCCCGTTGCTTTTTTGAACACGCTTATGAAATGGCTCTCGGAGCTGAAGCACAGATAGTTTGATATGTCAGTGGTGGTGTGGTTTGTGAAAACCAGCAGGTTTTTGGCGGCGTCTATTTTTTTGTTCGTTATGTACTGCGCCACGGTCACGCCTGTCTCGGAGTGGAACAGCTTGGAAAGGTAGGACGGGCTCAGCCCCGCTATCTGCGCGAGGTCGTCCAGAAAAATCTTTGAGTGCAGGTTGTCATAGATATAGTCTATGCAGAGCGTTATGGGCTTGGAGTAGAGCCGCTTCGTCTTGACCTGCGCCATTCTTTTCACATACGCCTCGCAGAGCTCCATGTGAAGCCTGTGCACTCCTTCCTCGGACGCGCTGGTGTCTATCTTGCGGATGTAAATGTCGCTCAGGTTGTACGCGCTCTCCATCTCAAGCCCGCCCTCTATGCAGTAGCGGGTTATGAACGCCACGGTTATTATCAGATGATATTTTAAATTGCGCAGGCTGTTGTCAGAGAGTTTCCCGAATCCCTCCGCGCACAGCGGCTTGAAGAGCCGGTGCATCTCATCCATGTCGCCGTTTCTTATGCTTTGATAGAACGCCATCTCGCGGTCGTAGGGAATGTGGCTTATCATGTACTCACGGTTCTTGAATTCTGTGCGGGTGAGCTCTTCTTTGATTCCCATCTGCATCTCCTTTCCGGCGCTTTATGCAAAAGCCATGAAATTCATATTAAAAGGCGATTCTGCTGAAATTTTTAGCAAAAAAATGATATTTTTTCAAGACTGGCGGACTTAGACTTCTATTCTAGACGAAAAGAAAAAGGTGCGATAGTTTCTTTTAGGAGGAAAATATGAAAAGATTTTTTACTGTGGCTTTAACCGCGCTGGCCGGCGCCGTATGCATGCTGAGCGGAATTTCCTGCTCTAAGAATTCTGCCCCGGGCGCGGAGGGAAAAGTCCTGAACATTTACGCATGGAACGTGGAATTCAAGGAGCGGTTTGAGAAATACTGCCAGCCGCGGATTCCCGAGGGCGTGACCGTCAACTGGATTATAACCCCCAACACCGACAACGCGTATCAGAAAAAATTGGACGAGGCACTTCTGCGCCAGGACAAAGTGAGCGCGGATAAAAAGATAGACATTTTCCTGGTGGAGTCCGATTACGCCCTGAAATATGTGGACTCTGACTTTACGCTGGATGTGATTAAGGATCTGGGCATAACGGAAGAGGATGTTTCGGAGCAGTACAAGTACACCAAGGATGTGATGACGGACAAGAACGGAAACCTGAAAGGCCTCTCATGGCAGGCGACTCCGGGCGGATTCGTTTACCGCCGCTCCATAGCCAAGGATGTGCTTGGCACCGATGACCCTGATACCGTGGGAAAGGCGCTCGCGGACTGGGGGAAATTCGATGATGTGGCTGCCCGGGCAAAGAAGAAGGGCTATTTCATGCTCTCTGGCTATGCCGATGATTTCAGGGCGTTCACGGACAACATGACCACTCCCTGGGTTGTGGATGACAAAATCCACATAGACAGCCAGGTGACCAAATGGATTGAGCAGACAAAACGCTACACGGACCTGGGATACAATAACCGCGCCGCCTTGTGGACTCCCGAGAGCAACAAGGGCATGACCAAGGACGGAAAAGTGTTCGGCTATTTTGGGCCCGCATGGTTCATAGACTTTGTGATGGTGCCAAACTCCCTGGAGGACCCGAACGCTCCCCGTGCCGCGGGAAACGGCTCTTACGGTGACTGGGCGTTCTGCAAGGGACCGCAGAGCTTCTCATGGGGCGGAACATGGATATGCGGCGCCAAGGGCTCCGACAATCTGGAGATTGTGAGTGACGTCCTGCGCACGGTCTGCTGCGACGCGGATGTTATGACAGACCTTGCCAAGACTTACGGCGACTTCACGAACAATATCTCCGCCATGGAGAAAATCGCCGCGAGCGATTACAAGAATGATTTTCTGGGCGGGCAAAACCACATAAGTTTCTTCCTGGAGTCCGCCAAGTCCATAGACCGCAGCTGCATATCCGCTTACGATCTGGGAATGTCCGAGAAAATACAGACTGCCATGGGAGACTACTACAACGGAATAGTCACCCTTGATAAGGCATGGGATAATTTCTACAAGTCAATCAGGGAGATTTATCCTAACCTGAGCAGGTAGGAATTCTTTCTGCCGGCGCAGTGACCTGCAGGGAGGCGGACGCGTGGCAAACTGTCCTGCCGCGCCCGTCACAGGCATAAGCGGGCGGGAGACAGCGCGCGAAAAAACGCTGTGCCTGTCTCCTTAAAGTCCGCATGCCGGCCTCATGCCGCTAAAACTACGGGCGGCTCATAAAGTCAAACGGGAGTTTTCTATGACAGAAGAAAAGAAAATCAAAAAGCGCAGGAAAGTGAATTACGATAACTGGGGCTACTTTTTCATCGCTCCGTTTTTCATCGTGTTCACCGTGTTCCAGCTCATACCGCTCATCTCCACGTTCGTGAACAGCCTGTTCGAGAATTACCGCGTGGGGCTCACTGTGGTGGGGCCGCGCTTCATAGGCTTTGAGAATTTCAGGCGCATCTTTGACGACAACATTCTGGTCTACGCTAAGAACACCCTGGTCATGTGGATTCTGGGATTCGTTCCGCAGATTGTTTTTTCCCTGCTGCTGTCGGTGTGGTTCACCAACACGGAGCTGCGGCTTAAGGGACAGCAGTTCTTTAAGACGGTAATCTACATGCCTAACCTTATAATGGCCAGCGCGTTCGCGATGCTGTTCTTCACGCTGTTCTCTCCTGAAGGACCCATGAACCAGCTTCTCTTAAAGGTAGGCCTCATATCTGAGAACGTAAGGTTCTTTGAGTCCGAGCGCTGGGTGCACGCTCTGGTGGCCATAATGAACTGCCTGATGTGGTACGGTAACACTACCATTCTTCTTATGGCGGGAATCATGGGCATAGATGAGAGCCTGTTCGAGGCGGCCAGGATAGACGGCGCGTCCCCGCTGCAGATTTTCTTCAGGGTAACGCTTCCGCTTCTGATGCCCATTTTCGTTTACGTGATTATCACAAGCCTTATAGGCGGCATACAGATGTTCGACATTCCGCAGATTCTTACTAACGGCGAGGGAATCCCCAACCGCACCAGCATGACCATAATCATGTACCTTAACAAGCATCTTGCGAACAAAAACTACGGCATGGCCGGAGCAGTCTCCGTGATAACGTTCATTGTAACGGGCGTACTGAGCTTCTCGGTGTACTCAATCACAATGAAGCAGTTCAGGAATTCTAAGGGAGGTGCCAGATGATTGGAGACGGAAAAATCCGCGGACTTTTTATACGGCAAAGGCTGTGCTACATTTTCCTGATTGTGCTGGCCGCCATATCGCTGTTCCCGTTTTATGTGCTGATAATAAATTCCACGCGGACTCATGCGCAGATACAGCTGGGATTCTCTTTCATTCCGGGAACTAATTTCATAAGGAACCTGGTGAATCTTCTGCAGGACAAAAACACTCCCATACTGCGCGCCCTGTTCAACAGCGTTTTTGTGTCCGTGATGAGCGCGGCCCTTACCACGTATTTCTCATCCATGACCGCATACGGCGTTTACATGTACAGGTTCAAGGGGCGCGATGCCGCGTTCAATTTCATTCTGGGCGTTATGATGATTCCCGCCCAGGTAAGCGCGCTGGGATTCATAAAACTGCTGGAGAGGCTCGGCATGCTGGACACTCTGGCCGCGCTTTACATTCCTGCCATAGCGTCTCCCGTGGTGTTCTTCTACATGTACCAGGCCATGCAGTCCACCCTGCCGTTCTCCATAGTGGAGGCCGCGCGCGTGGACGGCTGCAATGAGTTCAGGACATTCAACACCATAGTCGTTCCCATGATGAAACCGGCCATAGCGGTGCAGGCGATTTTCTCGTTCGTAAGCTCATGGAACAATTATTTTACTCCGGCTCTGGTCATAGACAGCGACTCCAAAAAGACAATCCCCATCCTTATAGCGCAGCTCCGCGGGGCGGACTACAAGAACTTTGACATGGGACAGGTGTACATGATGATTTGCATAGCGATAATACCGCTTGTGATAATTTACCTGATTCTCTCAAAGAACATAATAAAAGGCGCCACGCAGGGCGGAGTCAAAGAGTGATGCGGACGCCGCGGAAACTGACCGGCGTGCTGTGCCGGGTCTGATTTTACAAGCGGCGTGATGGCGGGAATATCCCGCATTGAAAACAGTCCTCCTTTTTAGGGGCGGAATGACACTCATTAAAGCCAGTTTGTCATTCCGTCCTTTTAGTTTTAAATCCCGTCCGCCAAGGATGATTTCTTTCGTGAACAAAAAAGCACCACCGCGCCGTGCGATGGTGCTGCGCGGGCTTTGCCGCAGGCCTTTACTTTTTATATATGGCGAATTCCGTAAGATTGAGCGTCCTTGTTTCGCTGCTTATTTCCGAGTTATTGATTACGAACCTGAAGCCATCTTCCGTGTCGGCATTGAAAGTGAAAGTGGTGCGGACCTCAAACAAAGATTTTGTGAAATTGGCTTTGATTTCACCGGTGCCCAAACCGCTCCACGCCTTAGTCAGGAACTGCACGTTCGCGGTAAAATCATCGGTGGCGGTGCCTTTCATCACTATGGTGTATGAGTCTCCCTTACTGGCTCTGTCAATGTATTTGCTTCCCTCGTCAGCGAACTGGACTCCGTGGTCTCTCTCTTCCTGTTCGTCATCTGCCTTGTAGCGGTTCACCGGGAGGGAGATTGTAAGCTCATCTCCTTTTGCGTTGTAGACTTTCGTCAGGCCGGACAAATCAGGCAGCGGTGATGTGTCTCCATCGGGAGTGCTTTCCCCGTCATCATCGGAGACGTTTATTCCCGTGCCCGCGTCCTTCAGGACAGAAGTCATCTTCTCCACGAGCGTGGGAAAGTACCATGAGAGGCGATTCCTGTTAAAGTAGCCGTGGCACTCTCCGCTTTGAATGTCGCCCTTGCCGCCGCTTTCCTTGGCGATTGTCATGTTGTCCCACAGAACCACGCTTATGCCGCAGTCCTTTGCCTTGTTGCAGTAGTAGTCGAACCACCTGAGCCTCTCGGCGGTGTTGTTTTTGTCCGTGGCGCTGGCCTCACCTATCACAACGCCGTACCCTTTGTCAGTGAATTTATCTTTGAGCATGCCGAACAGATAGTCTATGGCGGCACCCTCATCGTTGGTCTCAAACGTTTTGTCCGATGTGTCGCTCATGCAGAACTCATACGGGGTATAGGCATGCGCGGAGACAAGCACCCTGCCCTGCGCGCTGTCGGCGGGGAAAGTCCAGCCTTCCGTGTCGTAGGGTGAGGCGGCGTACATGGGGACCATCACGTAGCGGGACTCGTTCTTTCCGCCGGCGTCTCTTATGGTGTCAAGCGCCGCCTGATTGTAGCGTGATATGACCTTGTTGAGGGCCGCCAGATTTCCGGGCGCGGTAAAACCGTCGTTCTGGGCATCGCGGTTCCTGGGCTCATTCAGGACCTCAAAGATAAGGGCGTCGCCGTAATCCTTGAAGCATTCCGCCACCTGACGCCACACGGCCTTTATGTAGGCGAGGGAAGTCTCCTGCTCGCTCTGATTCGTGTTCACTGTGAAGCCGTAGGTGGAATTGAGCATAGCGCTCGTAAGGTTGTCATGATGGATGTTTATGATTACGAACATATCCTCGCCCAGGGCCCAGTCCACAATCTGCCTGACGCGGGAAAGCCACTCGGGGTCTACGGTAAGGCCGGGGCCTGTCATGTGGTTGTGCCAGCTTACCGGTATGCGGATGGTTTTAAATCCGCGGACCTTTACCGCACGAATCATCTCCTGCGTGGTATAGGGCATCCCCCAGCTGGTTTCCGTGCTGAGACCCAGATTAGTTTTGTCCCACATCGAGTTTGCGTCCAGCGTGTTCCCCAGGTTCCAGCCCGCGCCCATTCTTCCCGTGGCATCGGAGTCGAATGAGCTGCCTGTTCCTGACCCGGACTGCTGTCCGTCTCCCGGGTTCCTGCCTCCCATGAAAAAATCGCACGCGCACAGAGAGAGCGCTAAAGCCGCAAGGGACGCAAAAATCGCGCCCCTGATAATCCTTCCGGCGTTCATAAGGATGCCTCCGTAAAATAAATCTGCCCGGAGCGGGCTTAAAAGAATTTCAGGGCTTCCCCGGAGCGCACTCTGCCCCGGAGAAAGCCCTGCGGCACAGCAGGCTACTTTCTGGCTCCGCTGTCCTTCTCCATCTCCTCCACGCGGATTGAGTCAATCGTTATGGTGTGGGTTTTGTTTATCATTTTGTCGGAGACGGCGCCCATGGATATGGTGAAGATTACGTTGGGGTCCGTGTCGCGCCCCATGGTGAACGTCCAGTCGTAGCTCTGCCATTCGGGAGTCACCTTGAACTTAAGCGTGTTGGAGTACGGGAACCAGTTGTCGTCGCTGGTGCCGTCCCTCTGCAGCGCGAGCATAATCATGCGCTCCATGTCGCTCTTTGCCCTGAGCGAGATTCTGTAGGTCTTTCCTTTCTCCAGAAGGCAGCCGTTCTGCTTGAGCTGTATCATCCAGTCCAGGTTTCCGGTTTTATCGATTGTGACCGACACCTGCTTGTCGCCGTCCGTCTCCGTTATCTCTGACGATACGCTGGAGTTGGGATGCGCGTAGAGCTCCCATCCGCTCATGCCCCTGTCAAACTCGCCGTTAATAACCACCGCGTTCTCTTTCACATAGACGTTGTCCAGATAAATCGTGGCGCCGTCAGTGCCCAGAAGAAGCTCCAGGTCAATCGTAGTGTCGGCGGCGGGAGTGTATTTCCACTCGTAGTGTCCGGGAACGGCGGGCTTAGCGCCGGGCTTGGACGGGTCGGGACGGGGAAGGGCCATGACGCGCTCGGTCTTGGTCTGGTCCGCGAACTTTACCGTAAGATATGTGGTCTTGGTGGCGAACGCGTCGAATTTGACCGTGTAGGTTTTTCCTCCCTCAAGCTCAAGCCCCGTCTGCCTTACAATTACGTCCTCGGGCCTGGCTTTTTTGGGCGACTCCACGAAGAGCATTCTGGCTTTGTCTTTTGTTACGCCCACGCTCGCTCCCACGCCGTTGACTATCTCCCAGTGCTCCAGCCTGCCCTTGCCCTCCTGGAACTGGCCGTTGAAAATGCAGTTGCCGTCAGGAAGGCTGCCTCTTCCCTGCGCAGAAAAATCAATCTCCCCTGTTTTCTCAAGCCGCACGTTCGCTATGTGGATGGTTGCCCTGGAGCCCTGCGCTCCGCAGTTGAATTCTATGCGGCAGGCGGGGTCTGAGTCCGCCATCATCTCGAAGTCATAGCTGTAATGCTGCCTTTTAGTTCCGAGCTTCACTTTCACGTCGCCGAACCTGCGCTCGTAGCTGTTGTTCGGTGCGCTTATTCCCGTAATCATGGTGCGCTCCTCGTCCGCCCATGCGTCAAAGGAGTAGCGGTATTTGAATCCCATGTTGAGCGGAACGTTCGCCTGCACGTACTGTATGGAATACTCCAGGTTGCCCTCGTTCTGCGTGGTGATGGTGTGGCTCTTGCCGTCAGTCTCGGCACTGCCCGCGCCGCCGCCCGCCTTTAGGAATTCCCACGCGGACTTCTGCTCCCTGACCATGTTACCTGATGCGTCCACAGCGGCCACCACAGGAGCGCGCTCTGGCTTGTCCACGTCCTCATCGTAGGACTTTTTCTGGTACACCTTAACATAGTCCACGTACATTTTTGCCGCGTCCGTGGAGGGATCGAAGCTTGTGGTCTCGTCGGGGTAGCCCACCCAGCTTCCTCCCACCGCCACATTCAGTATTATGTAGAACGGCTGGTCGAACGGAGCGGGATAAGTGACCTCCCCGAATCCCGGCCTTTTGGTGAACCAGTCGTTCACGGTCTTGTAGTTCACGCCGTCGCAGTACCAGCGGATTTCTCCCGGCTCCCACTCCACGGCGAACACATGGAATTCGTCCGCGAAATTATGCCCCTCCTCCGCGTAGTGTATGCCCTGCGCCTGCGAGTGCGGCTCGCCGAAGTGCAGCGTTCCGTAGAGCTTGTCGGTCTCCTGTCCCATAACCTCCATGATGTCTATCTCGCCGCACTTGGGCCACTGGCCGTAGTAGCTCTCGTCTCCGGGCATCATCCAGAACGCAGGCAGGAATCCCTGTCCTGTGGGAACGCGCAGGCGCGCCTCGAAACGGCCGTAAGTGAACTCATGTTTTCCCATGGTGTTTATTCTGCCCGAGGTGTACTCCACGGTGCCGTCCTTGTTCTCTTTTTTAAGCGCCTGTATGACAAGGCAGCCGTCCTTGATGTAAGTGTTCTTGGCGCTGTCTCCGTAGCTCTGAAGCTCCGCGTTGACCCAGCCGGGCTCGTGGAATTCAAAATTCCAGTCCTTTGCGCTCAGCTTCTTGCCGTTGAAGTCGTCCTGCCATACCAGGTCCGCGTCAGTGTACGCCGAGGGCTTGCCCTGCTGTGCGGAAGCGGCCGCGGCCAGTGCCAGCGCCGTGCTTGCCATAAGAATCCTCTTTACAAATCTCATATAACCTCCAGTAGTTTTACCGCCGTCTGCCGGCGGGTGCGGCATGCCTCCCTTATGCGGGCGGACTACGCTTACGCAGCGCGCGGGACTATGCTTTAGCATACCACTCGGTTATGCTTTAGCATACTGCCCGGCCATGCTCCGGCACTGCGCGGGATTATGCTTCCGCGCTAAAAAAAACTGCCACTGCGGCGGCAACAGCATGATTGACGTGCAGTGGCATGAATGGTACTCAGACGGTTGGACTGAGCGGGAACAAAGCCTTGACGGGCTTATTCAGCTGGTGCTGGTGAAATCGGGGCTCCGTTTTTCTTGGTGATGAGCTTAGGTTTGTTTTCACCAGAAAGTATTTTGTAGTTACCAGCTGCGCTATTGTCAAAGGCAAATATTTCGATAGAGGAGATGACACTATCGGTAACATCATCGGTTCCGTCGACGGTTGCGCTTTCAAGTTTGATTGTAAAAGTGTCACCAGATTTTAGCACTGTATTACCCAGCGGTATATCTGTATTATATTCTTTATTGGGGGTTTGTCCATCATAAATATTGAGGTTGAATTCATATTCCTCATTTGTTGTAACAGTTGCATCTCCTTTCTTTACAATAAGGTTAACGTTAGAAAGTGTCAGCTTTAAATCTGTTGCATCGCTACGATAATAGGCCATACGAAGAACAGGGACCCCGCCATTTTCCGCAGAGCCAGACTCCAATTTTAAAGTAATCTCATCGCCGGAGTAAACGGCCGCCTCGGACTGCTCGGCTTCCGCAAGGTTTGTAAGACCTACTTTAACTAATTTAAAGTTTCCCTGAAAAGCAAATCCTCCTTTCAGTTTAGAAAGATTCGTTTCCGTTACCTCAAAGTAATACGTCCCTGCATCCACATTGATTTTCCATCTGCCCGTAGCCACAGAGTCATCCATTTCTTGTGTCACAGAAACTCTGCTCCCTTTAGCATCATAATATTTTATAAAGTCGGAAGCAGGATCAAGCGTATTCCATGATCCATCTTCTACGTGCAGCTCAATGTATGGGCCAGCACTGCCGTTATCAAACGTTGCAAGTTCAAATATTACTTTGGAGCCTACCTGCAGTCTTTTCGCGTAAGATGAGGGTACCTTTATGGCACCTCCATCTTCCCAGCTGACGGATTTTCCCGCAAGAGACTCTATGAGTTCTATCCCCTTAGTATCCCATAAGCCCCCCCCCGTATCATCACCTGGCGTGGGGCATCCCATAAACACTGCGGCCGCCGCTGTCAGCACCGCTAATCCTAAGACTTTTCCGAATCTTTTCATGTTGTACTCCTTGTGTACTGTTTTTATTTATTTCCACAGGCCGCAGAAGAGCCTTCCGGGGCCAGCCGTTTCCCTTTTTCAGAACGTTATTTTCACGCCGAACGGAATGCTCACGTTCCATTCCTTGTCATACTTTGAGCTGTATCTGGTGTACTGCACTGCTACGTCCACTTTGGCGTTAGCCACGCTGAACGTAACTCCGCCCGCCACGCTCATGTTAAAGTAGTCGTTGAACGTGTCGTCCAGGCGCCACACGCGGTACGCCGCATTATCCACATTCACATCATCCCAGATGGAGCCTACTTTCACGTAGGGGCTAAGGTCGTCCAGATTTCCGAACGAGCCCAGGTTGTACTTGGCCACGGCCACCCACTCCATATAGTTAACGTCGCCGGAGGCGTCCGTGAACCTGAGCGTCACAGGCAGATGGAGCATGAACGTCCACGCGCTCAGATAATACTCGCCGTAAAGGTCCAGGCACAGTCCTGTGAGCGCCACGCGGTCGCTTTCTGGGTCGTAGTCAAATCCAAAGACCGGCTGCACGAACGCGTACACGTTGGAGTCGGAGTAGCCCGCGCCGAACCTTAGCACGCTCCATGAATTTTTGTAATCCCCCACATTAGCCTCGGTGCTAATTCCACGGCGATACGATGCCTGGAACTCAAAGTTTTTCCAATAATATTTAGCTCCCACACCCCAAGGTGCCACTAAAGCATTTCCATCTCCATCAAATGAAATGCTTGGGTTTGTGTAAACTTCTTTTTTATCATCACTAATGTCAAACCCGCCTTTTTTTGCCGGTGTGATTCCCGCATTAAGCACCAGGGCCGTTATGGGGCGCAGGGTAACGCCGAATCCCCAGCCCTCCACGTCGTTGCAGTTTATGTAGCCGGGGTGAGATGTCCAGTTTCGGCCTTGTATAGAGAACGGGCTTCCCACTTTCCACTGGTCTATGCGCTCCTTAAAGAAAGTGTCGTCTCCCACGTAGCCCAGCTGCAGGGTGAGCATGTCCACCGGGCGGAAGTAAATGTAAGTGCGCCTGAAGTGCGCCGCCCAGTCGTCTTTCTCGTAAACGTCCGCGCCGTTATTTACAGCGGTCTTGTACCACAGGGCCAGGTGCGCGCCCGCAATCCCCGCGTCAAAGTCAATCTCTATTCCGTCACCGGGATTGTCCAGCTGGTTCACCGGGCTGTTCGTAAGGAACGTAAGGTCGGCCTTGTCCTTGACGTTTGATTTGTCGGCGCTCATAATGCTCCCGCTCATGCGTATGTTCGCCGTGGCATCATACGCCATCACGCTGGCGGCAGAAAAAGCGGTCATGGCGGCCAGAACCGCTAAATACCGTGCTTTCATTAAAACCTCCTAAACTTTCTTTTTCTAAGTCCAGTATCCGCCCGAAAAGTTCTAAAAAATATCAGAATCTTGCCATGGATTACATTATTATGCGGAGAATTTACCGGAGCGGCGGATTTGTTTTGTGGCCCGAATGAGGCGCGGAAATCGGTCTCCCACTCGCAAAAAAATCCGCTATGTGATATAACTTTATAATCTAAGGGGCGGGCCGCGCCTAAAGGAGTTTTACCATGGCAAAAAAAATGGACTACAAATCTTCCGGAGTGGATGTGAACGAAGGCTACAGGGCGGTGGACAAATACAAAAAGCAGTCCGAGCGAGCGCGTGTTCCGGGCCAGCTTACGGAGCTCGGCGCATTCAACGGAATGTTCGCAGTGCCTAAGGGACTTAAGAATCCGGTTATGGTGAGCGGAACTGACGGCGTGGGCACCAAGCTGGACATAGCATTTAAACTTAAGAAGTACGACACCGTGGGCATAGACTGCGTTGCAATGAGCGTGAACGACATTCTGTGCTCCGGCGTGCAGACTAATTTTTTTCTGGACTACATAGCGTGCGGAAAGCTGGACTCCAAGATTGCCGCCGAGCTCGTGAAGGGTGTGACTGACGGCTGCGTGGAGACAGGATGCGCCCTGCTTGGCGGTGAGACCGCGGAGATGCCGGATTTTTATGACGCGGGTAAATATGACCTTGCGGGATTCGGCGTGGGGGTCGCGGACAAGGCGGACATCATAGACGGCAGGAAGATAAAAGAGGGAGACGTGCTCATAGGCCTTTCATCCACGGGCGCGCACTCAAACGGATTCTCGCTCATCCGCAGGCTGGTGAAAAATCTGAACGAGCCTTTCATTGAGAACGGAAAAAAGACAAGCAAAACCATAGGGCAGGTCCTGCTCACCCCCACGCGCATTTATGTGCGGCCCGTGATGGAGGTGCTTAAGAAATTCCGTCCCAGCGTGCACGGCATGGTCCACATAACGGGCGGCGGCTTCTATGAGAATTTGCCGCGCATGTATCCTGTGGCGCGTCCCGGAAAGCCCCAGCTCTGCTCGGTGATAAAAAAAGGCAGCTGGGACATTCCGCCTGTCTTTGCGGAGCTGGTGCGCCGTGGCGCCGATGAGAAGAATATGTTCGGCACGTTCAACATGGGCATAGGGTTCGTGCTGGCGGTAAGCAAAAAAGATGCCGACGCTATTCTTAAGATGTTCAACAGGAACGCTAAGAAATACCACAGGCCCGGCGTGCCTGACATGAAGGCGTACAGAATCGGATACGTGGGTCACACGGCAAAGCCTCTGCGCGGTGAGGCCAAGGGCTCCAGGCAGATGACGGTCCTTGAGGATTAGGCTTCCGTAACGGACACGCATGCGGGCAGTCCCTGCATCGGGGCTGCGCCCAGAATCGGAGGCAGTGCGCCTCGCTCAGGAGTTTATATGAAAAATGTGGCCGTTCTTGTAAGCGGCGGGGGGACTAACCTTCAGGCGCTCATAGATTACGAGAAGTCGCGCACGGAATGCCCGTATCACATAGCGCTGGTTGTAAGCAGCACCAGGCACGCCTATGCCCTGGAGCGCGCCGCCGCCGCCGGCATAAAGGCCGAGGTCCGCAGCCCTTACAGCGTGCTGGGCGCGGACGCGGCTAAGGCTTCCGACCGCGACACAAAGCGCCTTGCCGTAAGCGACGCGATTCTGGAGCTTTGCTCGCTGAATAAAATAGACATAATAGTCCTTGCGGGCTACCTTTCTGTTCTGGGCGGAAAAATCATCTCTGAGTACGAGGGCCGCATCATAAACCTTCATCCCGCGCTTCTTCCTAAATTCGGCGGAGTGGGGATGTGGGGCCATAACGTGCATGAGGCGGTCATTGCGGGCGGAGAGAGTGAGAGCGGCTGCACTGTGCATCTGGTTGACTCCGGGTGCGACACCGGGAAAATACTGGTGCAGAGAAAAGTGCCTGTCCTGCCGGGCGACACGCCTGATGCTCTGGCCGCCAGGATTGCCCCTGAGGAGCATAAGGCCATAGTGGAGGGGCTTCTTGCAGTGTGCGGGGCCGTCTGACTTTTAGATGGAATCTGCCAGCCCTTAGATTCGCCTATTGCCGCTGAACGTAGCTGGCCGTGGGCATTACAGTTATTTCCACCCGGCGGTTCTGCGCCCTGCCCTCCGGCGTGGAGTTGTCCGCCACAGGCATGGTTCCGCCGTAGCCCCTGTAAGTGAACAGGCTCCTGTCCAGTCCGCGTGACACCAGAATGTCTATTATGGTCTGCGCGCGCTGTATGCTAAGCGTAAGCTGCCCGCCGGGCTTGTTCACGTCCGCGGTGTGCCCCGCCACCATTATGCTGTATCCGCCGTCAGACACATAGTTTCTCAGGGACTGCGCCACCTGCGTCACTCTCTCAAGCTCCTCGGGAAGAAGCTCCGGGGAATCCGGGTAGAAGCGCAGGTGCTGTGTTATAAGGATTCCCGGCGGAATCTCTGTAATCGATGTGTCGGGGATTTTATTCTCGTCTATGTAGCGCTTTAAATTGTGGTATGCTATGTAATAGTTCTTGTCTTTTCTGGGCGCGCTTACCGCGTGCTTAAGGTTCTTGTCGTCCAGAAGTATTACTATTTTTCCCTGACGGAGAAGCTCCAGGTTAGACTTTATGCTCGTTATGCGTAGATAATCTTCCCATGAGATTACGGGGTCGCAGCGGTTTATTCCGTAAACTTTTTTCGCGGTAATCCACAGCGGCGTCCTTCCCACCCTGTCCTCGTAGTCTTTTATGAAGATGGAGCTGGAGTAATGGACTATGCCCTTTGACTTTGCCACGCCGGGATCCACCATGTTCCGCTCGTAGAGCAGGTCCATCCTCTCGTTCCATATCTTGGGAAAAAGGCAGGGATATGTCTCGCTTGAGATGAATTCACCCTGTATGGGCAGGCTTCCGCGCGCGTCTATTATTATGCCGGTGTATTCTTTTGTGGAGACGGTCTCTATGGGCTGCCGCAATGTGTAGGGGATGTTGTGCTTAACCAGGCTCGCGCCTATGTTCTGCAGCTGAATGGTGTGCTCCGTAAGAAGATTGCTGGTGCCGCTTGCAAAGACCGCGGGCGTCTGCCTGCTTCCGTCTATGATTCGCGTAAGCTCCTCCAGCGTGAATGAGCCTTCCAGCACCAGGTCGCTGAGCGTGTGGGTGTCGTCCACGTAGATGGAAAGAAGCGGGTCTTTCACCAAGACGGGAAGCTCCATCTGTATATGGTTGAGCGAGCTGGCCTTTCCGCTGGGCATGGGGATTCCCGCTTTTACCACGTCCAGAGCCACGTTTGAGGTGAAAGTATTTTTTGTCCAGTCTATGCTTGAGCTGGATGTCATGACGGCTTTTTCCACGGAGACGTTGGCGCTTGCCATGGACGCGAGCTCCGCCTCCCTCTCAATCTCCGCATCCGTATAATAAATCTGCGCGGAGGCCAGCGGCATAAAAGCAAGAGCCATAAGACCTTTTAAAATGAATTTCTGCCTTCTCATCTTATTCCATTATCGGCACAATTATAGTCTGCCCTATAGATAAAATGCCGTTTTCTTTTATGTTGTTCACGGCGCACAGGTCCGCCACGGTAACTCCGTATCTCCGCGATATGGCCCACAGGGAGTCTCCTTTCTGCACTTTAAGCGTTATGGCGTCCGAGGGCGCCCCTGCGGATTTCATGGCCTCCTCCACCGCAGAGGCCGTTCCCTGCGGGACGCGCAGCGCGTATCTGCTGCCGGCGGGCGTGAAACCTCTCCTCAATGCGGGATTCAGGAAGCGCAGGGTGACGGGGGAAATTCCTGAGATGCCTGCTATCTGGTCCAGACTGTACATTCCCGTTATGTACGCCGTCTCCGAGGTCTCAAAAATCCGCGCGTCGTCACGCTCCGAGAGCATCGCGGCCAGATGCACCTCCAGCGCCCCGTAATGCTCCGCGTTCTCTATGATGTCTGCTATGGCCAGAAGCTTAGGCACGTAGTTTTTTGTCTGGTCACGGAGCCTGCCTTTCTCCGCCAGCTGCCAGAATGTGGCGCCGGGATTCTGCCTTAGTATGCGCGACAGAGCCCCCGCGCCGCAGTTGTATGCCGCCAGCGCAAGCGCCCAGTCGCCGAACATTTTGTAGTTGTCTGTCAGTTTGGCGAGCGCCGCGTCAGTTGAGAGCCATGGGTCCAGCCGCTCGTCATACCAGCTGTCTTTCTTGAGGAAAGGCGCCATGCTGTTCTCCATGAACTGCCACATTCCTGTGGCGCCCGTGCTTGAGACGGCGTTTGTCTTGAAGTTGGACTCCACCACCGGAAGATACTGGATGAAAAGCGGCATGCCCCTCTCGCTGAGCCTCTGCCTTATGTACGGTCTGTACGGCGCGGACGCCTCCAGCACAGAGACCAGGAATTTCCTTCCGCTTTCGCTTAGATACTGCTTCCTGAATTTCTCCGTGAGCTCGTGGTCCGCTCCCGGAATGCCCAGGTCCGCTCTCGCGGGCTCAGGCACAGTGTAGTTTTGCCCGGGAATCTCACAGGCCGTATCCTCGCCGGATGAGGCGGCATTCGCGGACGGCCGCCCGTCTTCCTGTCCGCCCAGAGGCAGCGCGTTGTAAGCGGGTGCTTTGTCCACTTCGGCGGAACCTTCTTCCGTGGCAGTGTATGCCCCGTCATGCCCCGCCGTGCTCTCCGCCTGCGGCACAAGCGGACGCACCGCACAGAGCGCGCACATAAGCACCAGAGAATTTATTTTTCTGCGCGGATGGAACTGCCTCTTTATAGCTTTTCTCCGAAGTATATTCCTGCCCATTCCCAGCGGCCGTGTATGTCGGGGGCGGCGGGGAAATTGATTTTGCGGAAGTACAGGTACCAGACGTTCACGTAATTGCTCCAGCCCCATGTTCTAAGATATGCCTCCGTGGGCGAGGATGAGTCGTCCAGCGCCCGGTTGTAGTACACCCGGTTTCCCTGCATGAACGAGCGCATGGAGAAATTCTCCTGTGAGTTTATGTCCGTAGTATCCTGCCGCCAGCTCATGGCGAAGAAATTCACCTTGCTCTTATATCTGTCCAGCGCCCGCCAGTCATAGGACGATATGGCGGTCTTCACGGCTTTTATAAGGGAGTCCAGGCTCTCGAACGTCCAGTCCTTGGGGGAGTTGTTAAGGTCTGTCAGCTGCCTCGCGGTAAGGTATGCGTTCGGTATTCCCGCTATCTGTATGGTGGAGGCGTTGCTCTGACTCAGGAAATCCTCGTAGGATTTTATGGCCAGCGTCCATTCCCCCTCCTTCTCGTATTCCAGGGCCAGCCTGTAGTACAGCTCCGTCTGGCTCACATCATCAGGGAACCTGCTTATAAGCTGATTGAAATATGAGATTCTTTTGGAGGGCAGCGTGCTTATGTTTATGAGGTGCTGCAGGCACATAAAATGAATGGACTTCCCCTGGACCATAAGGTCCGTGCAGTCGCTCAGTATGCGCTCAAAGTAATACTCCGCCACAGGCTCCGCGTCAGTCTCCAGATAGGCGTATGCCGTCATCAGAAGCCAGTATGCGTTGTACGTGTCGCCGGGATTCTGCTCCACCAGGTCTGTAAGAAACGGTATCAGCTCGTTGCGCTCTCCCATGGAAAGCATGTTCGAGGCTATTCTGTTTATTATGGCGTACCGCTCCTCTTTCCCCAGGTCCGGCCTCTGCAGCTGCTGGACCAGTTTCTCCTGCGTCTCGCGGTACTGCCTCTCCGCCTTGTCCGCCCGGTTCTCCGTCCCGCACGAAAAAAAGCTCGCGGAGGCAATAAGAACGGCCGCGGAAACCATGGACAGGGCCTTGTGCCGTAGGGATTCTAGCATGCGCTGATTTTAGCAGAGGTATAAGTTATTGGCAAGAACCCTCATATTAGTGTATTCTATTTAGAATGTAGAATGTGCTGAATTTGCGCTGGTAACAAAGTCCGTACGGGAGCCCTGAAAATGAGTGATAGAAAAAACAGATTCTTTAAAATTCCGCAGACAAAAACCACTGTGCGCGCGAACACAGTTTTCGCTGCGGGCCTCATATTTGTTTTCCTGGGGATATTCTTTCTGGTGGTGCGCGTGATTCCGTCCGAGAAAATAATTTTTGCCCGCGATGTGACTGTCATGGCGCTGGGAATAGTGTTCATTTTCATGGCGTTCGCGTTCACCAGGAACGGGCTGTTTGTTTTTCTGGGCATATTCGCGTTTTTGTCGGGCGTGACCACTCTGCTGAGCGACGTATACGTTCTGCCGGTTCCCATGAAAGATTTGTGGCCGGTGTTCATGTGCTACAGCGGAATCGCGCTGATTCCCGCGGGGCTCTATAAAATGCGCAGGGCAAGGTCCATATATCTTTTCCCCGCCATAACGCTTATTTTTCTGGGCATATTCTTTTTGATTTTCTCGCTTAACGAGATTCCTTTCAGATTGTTCATAGCGAGGTGGTGGCCCCTGCTCCTTCTTTTCACGGGAGGCACACTCATAGCGCTGTTCGTGATTCAAAAAAATCATGCAGAAGAATTTCCTTATCTGGAGGATGATTCCACGGGGGAAGATAGCTTTAATGAATACTAAAGGACACGTTGTCCTGTGTGCCGTCTGCTTCTTGTTTTTCTCTTGCGCAAGCACTCCCAAGCAAAGTGCGCGCTCCGGGTCAGGGGAGTCCGTGTCCATTCCCCTGCCGCAGCAGAAGGCGCGCACTTATTTCTCCTCCATCCCCGCCGGCATCATGGAGCTGGCCGAGGACGGGTCTCCCGAAAGCCTAAGGCAGCTTTACGCTCTGCTTCATAAGCCCGCGGACGAGTACACAGAGCCCGAGAAAGTTCTGCTTTATGCCGCGCACGGAATCATGGCGTTCGCGTGGCCGTCAGAGCCCGCGGCATGGGATGTTCCTGCCGTGAGCGGAAATGACCCTTACAGCGGCGCCCTGGACAGCGCGAGGCGGGGCATATACGACTCAAGCACGGGGAACAGTGATTTTCTGACCATACTGCTCCCATCGCTGGTGCTCCTGTCCTCATCATCGCGCACGGATTATTTCCCGCAGGCGGAGAAAGCCATAGACGTGGCTTTGGAGCTGCGTCCGTCATCCGTTCTGGCCGGCTATCTTATGGGGGTCCTGCTGGTGAAAGAGGGCCGCGCGGCGGATTCAGTGGCGTACTTCCAGAAAGCGCTCTCAGGTTCGCCGTCAGTATACGAGCTTAACTTTGCCCTTGCGAACGCGCTCTACCGGGCGGGGAATTACAGGGATGCCCTCGCAAAGGCCTCTTCCCTGCTGGAAAGGCTTCCTAACAGCCTTCCTCTCCTGGAGCTTTGCGCCGAGTCCTCCTATGCGCTGGGAAACCTGGAGGAGACAGAGTCATACATTCTGCGCGTGCTTACCATAGAGCCCGAGAACCTCAGGTATGTCCTCTTCCGCGCCAGAATCCTTGCGTCCAGGGGCGACTACATAAGGGCGTCATCCCTGCTGGACGTTTATGCCAAGACGGACTCCACCGCGCGCGACTATCTTCTTCTCAGGGCGCAGCTGCAGCGTGAGTGGAACAAGAATGTTACCGCCTCGGGGGAGACCATCTCCAGGGCGCTCTCCCTGTATCCTAACGACGTGGAGGTCCTACTGTTCGCCGCGGAGATTGCCTCTGACGCGAACATACGTGTGGGAGGGCTGAGCGCCATGGAGCTTGCCGACAAGGTTCTTGCGCTGGACCCGAGGAATGAGGCCGCCGCGCGCATAAGCGTCTCCGAGCTGATAAAGAAAGAGATGTGGCAGGAGGCGTACAATGTGAGCGGCCCGCTCGTGGCGTCGGGGAATGCGGGCATAGAGATAATGGTGGACTACGTTACAATATGCATAGCGCTCTCCAGGAATGACGAGGCCATGAGGGTGGCCTCATCCATGTACAAGAACGCTCCCAGGGACGAGAGCGCGCAGCAGGCTTACATAAAGGCGCTGGTACGGACTAACCAGAGGGCCCAGGCGGTGCAGGTTATAAATTCCCTTATGCCCTCCGCCAGCCTTCGCATGAAAAGCTTCCTGTATTACGAGCGCTCGTTTTTCGCGGATACGGAGGACGCTGCCCTCAGCGAGCTGCGCTCAAGCCTCACGTCTAACCCGCGCAACAAGGACGCGCTTTTCAGGCTGTACGAGATTTACTATAACAAGAAAGACTGGAGGCGCGCGCAGTATTATCTTAAGCAGGTCGTGGCGCTTGACCCCTACAATCCGTCAGTCCTGCAGAAAAACGCGGAGCTGGATTCCTTTCTGGGAAAGTAGGACTATGACCGTCTTCTGCCGCTGTCCAGCGCAAACCTCTAAGTAGACACAGCCCCTTAAAGTGTGATAATATACGCTACTCATATTTTAAAATTGAAGGAAGGAAATGATTATGCCTTTTGTTCCCTTGTTTTTGGATGCCGAGAATGCGGCCGCGTCAGCCGCGGGCGGCGGATTTGGAATGCTTATTCCTCTGGTTCTTATTGTAATCATCATGTATTTTTTCATGATTCGCCCCCAGAACAAAAAACAAAAAGAAACGGAGAAAATGCTCGCCGCGCTTAAAAAGGGCGATAAAGTCGTTACCATAGGCGGAATCCACGGAACCATCACCTCCACTAAAGAGAATACTGTGGTTCTGAAAGTGGACGACAACACCAAGATTGAATTCAACCGTTCCGCCATCTCCACGGTGATTGTGGACAAGCCCGCGGTCTCCTCCGAGGCCCAGCCCGAGAAGAAAGGGCTGTTCGGAGCCGGGAAAAAATCCAGGAAGTCGGACAAAGCCGGTGACAAGCCCGCGGAGACTCCCGCCGATGGCGCCTCTGAGAATGCCGGGAAAGCGGACGCGGCCCAGGAGTCATCCCCGGAAAAAACAGAATCTGGAGAAAACCAATAATGAAAAAAAGAAGCCGTTTGCTGTTTATCATAGCAGTGCTTGCAGTTTGTTTCGCGTTCCTGTGGCCCTCCATAAGCTGGTACGCGCGCACGCCCAAGGAAGTGCAGGCTCTGGCCCTGGGCTCGCTTGAGAACATAAAGGACTATTCCGGCGTAAAGGCCTCGGAGGACGTAAAGAGGCTTGTGGCCCAGGTAAAGTCTGAGCCTTCCGCCGTTATCGGCGCTGATCAGAAGTGGCTGGAGAAGGCCGCCAGAAAGAATTACAAGGCGCTTGGCACGGACACCCCGTCTCCGCTCACTCTGGAGGCGGCGCTGCACTCGTTCTCCTCACAGCAGGAGCTCGCCTCCCTTATAGAGGACCGTTACCGCAGCGAGATTCTTAAGGCCAAGAGGCGCTACCGCAACTCCGTAAAGCTGGGCCTGGACCTGAGCGGCGGCATGAACGTCATAGTGAGGGCTGACCTGGACTCTGTGGTGGCGTCAAACACCGAGAGCGGCATGGACGCCGACACTCTGCGCAGGGAGGCCATGGAGCAGGCGGTGGAGACACTTACAAGCCGCATAGACAGGTTCGGACTGAGCTCCCCCACGATAAGGCAGCAGGGCGAGGACCGCATATACATAGAGCTCCCCGGCTCTGCCGAGGCGGATCAGATAAACTCCATAATCCAGGGAAGCGGAAGCCTTAATTTCCGCCTTGTGGACGACGATGCCACTAACTCTTTCCTGGTCTATTATTACTCTCACATGGACAGCACTTTCGACAGCCAGGGCCGTGTGATTGATCCCGTGGCGGCGGGAATCCCCGATGACTGCGAGGTGATGGGGCTTTATTCCACGGACGCCTACGGGCTTGACCAGAGGGAAGGCTATCTGGCAGTAAAGAAAGCCGTGGCACTGGACGGAAGCCACATAAAGAGCGCGGAAGTGGGACGCGAGGACATGACCGGACGCCCGCAGGTGAACTTTACGCTTGACTCCGAGGGCGCCGAGATTTTCGGAACGTTCACGGGAGAGAACGTGGGACGTTACCTGGCTCTGGTAAGCGACGGGAAAATCAAGTCCAATGCCCGCATACAGACTGCGATTACGGGCGGCCGCGTGGCCATCACAGGTTTCAGCGCGGACGAGGCGCAGAATCTACGCAAAGTGCTGCAGACCGCATGGCTGGAGGTTCCGCTCACAGTGGAGAGCCAGCAGGTGATAGGAGCGTCCCTGGGCGACCAGGCGATACGGCAGGGCCTGCTTGCCATAGCCGTGGGGCTCATAGCCATAATGATTTTCATGCTGATTTGGTATAAGGGCGCGGGAGTGAACGCATGCGTGGCCCAGATTCTTAACCTGTACATAATGTTCTCGTTCCTCTCAGCCTTCAACCTCACAATCACGCTTCCTACGATTGCGGGTATGATTCTTACAATAGGCATGGCGGTGGACGCGAACGTGATTATTTTCGAGCGCATCAAGGACGAGCGCCGTCTGGGAAAGGACAGGGCCTCCTCAATCGCCAGCGGATTTGACAATGCGCTCTGGGCCATCCTGGACTCCAACATAACCACGTTTATCGCGGCCATCTTCATGTCTCAGTTGGGCACAGGCTCCATCCAGGGCTTCGCCGTGAGCCTTGCCATAGGTGTATGCTCCACGGTGTTTACCGCCCTGGTGGTTTCCCGCCTTATGTTCGACTTTAACACGGAGGCCTTCCGCAAAAAGAACATCAGCATTGCCTGGGGGGTAAAGTAATGAGAAAGCAGTTTAAATTCAGCAAGGCATTTTTAGGCTGCGCTATATTCAGTTTGATTGTTATTGTGACAGGCGTCGCGGGACTTTGCGTGCGCGGGATAAACTTCGGCATAGACTTTGAGCCGGGCCTCATAGAGGAGGTGCGCATCGCCCCTGCCGCGCTTGAGATTACCTACTCGGGAAGCGCCACCGTAACTGCGGATCTGACCTCCACCGCGCTTGATGTGGTCATAAGCGGTGCCGGCGCAGAGAACGAGACCATAACCCTCACGTTCGGGCAGAATCCCACCGTAAGGGCCATGGCGGAGTCCCTTAATAAGATAGACGGCATAACGGCGAACGTGCTCTGGGCCGATGAGTCTGACGAGTACAACGACACTTACAATCTTTTCGCCAACTCCGCCGTGACCAGCAGGCTCTCATCCGACGTGCCGTACAACCTTTACATGCAGAGCAAGGACATGCCCTCCACCATAGACGATGTGCGCCAGGCGGTGTCGGAGCTTAACGTGGACGTGAAGGCCCTGGGCACTGAGGAGCAGCGCAGCTATCAGATAAGGGCAAAGGCTTCTCCCGAGGATTCCAACACGGAGCTGCAGGGAAGCATAACCGGCGCCCTTAACTCTGCGTTCGGCGCGGAGAACGTGGCCATAATCAAGACGGACTTCGTGGGCTCGTCATTCTCAAAAAGCCTTATGAGCAAGTCCATCCTGCTGGCTCTGGCCACAATCCTGCTGATTTGGGTCTACGCCACCATCCGCTTCCACTGGGATTTCGCGCTGGGAGCCATAGTGGCCCTTCTGCATGACTGCCTCATAATGTTCACGTTCATAAGCTGGCTTCAGATAGAATTCAGCACGACCACGCTTGCCGCGGTCCTCACAATATTCGGCTATTCCATAAATGCCACCGTGGTTATCCTTGACCGCATACGCACTAACCTTAGGACTATGAACGCCAGGAAGTTTACGGAGATACTGGACAAATCCCTGAACGAGACTTTAAGCCGCTCCATAATCACCACCGTGACTACGATGTTCGCCTCAATATCACTGTGGGTGTTCACTTCCGGTGCCATAGAGACTTTCGCCATCGTCCTTACGATAGGCCTTGTCTCCGGCGCCTACTCATCCATGTTCATAAGCTCCGGCTTCATAGCGCTTATGCGCCGCCATTGGGAGCCCGGTGAGAACGCGGAGCGTGTGCGTCCTCGCAAGCAGACCGCGCGCAATCTGCCGCAGGAGAGCTGATTTTTTTCAAAAACATTGCGGGGCTGCCTGGGAAATCTTGGGCAGCTCTTTTTTATGCGCGGGGGATTTTATGAACGTTATTCGTGCCGAAGTCTTGGGTTACTGCATGGGGGTGGAGCGGGCAGTGCGTAAAGCCCGTGATGCCCTGGGCGGACTTGGAGCGGAATACAGCAGAGTGTTCAGCCTTGGGCCGCTTATACATAATCCCTGCGTGCTAAAGGAATTCTCCGGGATGGGGCTTTCCGTTCTGAGCCCGGAGGACCTTTCGCTGGCGGACGGCGGAAGCGCAGTGGTCATCCGCGCGCACGGAACCACCCCGCAGGTCATGGCACGTCTTAAGGAGCAGGGCGCGCTTGTGCTGGACGCCACCTGTCCCCGTGTACTTGCCAGCCAGAGACGCGCCGCGGAGTGGGCTGCCCGGGGCTGCACGGTGTTTGTGGCGGGGGACAGAAACCACGGCGAGGTCACCAGCATCTGCGCGCATGCCGCCAGTGCCTCCGCGTTAAAGTCAGATGCCGCCGTGGTGGTGCAGGATGCGGACGAGGCTCGGGCAGCACGTGTTCCAGAAAAATCCGTTCTTCTTGCGCAGACCACGTTCAGCCCCTCCGAGTTCGAGACTATCTCCGGGCTGCTTCTGGAGAAAAATCCCGGCCTTAAAGTGTTTAACTCCATCTGCTCCGCCACGCTGGAGCTTCAGAAGTCGCATTTGAATCTGAAAGGAAAATGTGACGGCATACTTGTGATAGGCGGGAGGAATTCCGCGAACACCCTGCGCCTTGCTCAGACCGCGGCCTCCATCTGCGGAAAAACGGCACTCATAGAGGACGCCTCCGAGATACCCGGGGATTTTTTTACGCTGGGCACAGTGGCGCTCACGGCGGGGGCCTCCACTCCGGAAAGCCTCATAGAGCAGGTTCAGCACGCGCTGGAGTCTAACGCTGATTCCGTGCGGTAGCTCCGGAAACTGAGGCTCCGCGCCTAAATTCCATGTGCGAATTGAATAACATGATGTTATCGGTTATACTTTAAATCAAAAAAGGGAGGCCTTTTACATGAAAAAGAACTTGGTTCTGGCTTTGGCTGTAACTTTTGCCTTTGCGAATGCCTTTGCTTATAACCCGCCGTTCGGAGGGGAGAGCATCTACAGAATTTCTAATCCTGAGCTTATGTCAGGTGCCGCTTCCGCGAGCGGAGGACCTGAGTTTACGGTGGTTCCCGGCTCCATAGCATTCAATCCGGCCCTTACGGCCCTGGAGCAGCGCAATGTACTGAGCCTTAATTACACCGCCATGATAGACACTAAGAGAGCCGCAGGCTCCGATGCAGGTTACGGGCAGGCGTTCCAGCTCGGACTTATTGTGCCCTCTAAGTGGCTTGTGCTTACCGGTGTTCTGCAGGGAACGTTCACGGATTTCCCGCGCATGGATCTGGGCAATTCGCTTTCGATGCGTTTCGGCGTATCCAAGGAGATGACGGACAGGCTTTCCGTGGGCCTTAACGCATACGCAGGATTTTATATGGGAGGCAGCTTTGACCTGACGGCGGGCGTGGACTTAGGCGCGCTTTACTGCTTTGAGGACAGCTGGTTCCTTAAGTCTCCGCGCCTTGGAGTGTCTTTCCTTAATCTAGGAAAGCCTCTGACCAGCTATACTGATGCGCTCGGCATTAACGGAAACGCTTCAGGCGTGTCCTATCCCAGCATACTTACTCCGCGCGTGTCTTTTGCGGCCACATTCTTCAAGACAGGAAGGCTGAAAGGCGGATTCTCGGCGGACCTGTCATTCCCGTTCTTCCAGAACGCGGTGCTGGATGCGGCCCTGGGATTCTCATACGCGGACATGATGGTGCTCTCCGTAAGCTGGGAGGCGAACACCCGCGAGCTTGTGGCGGCGGCCCAAAGGGATGTGCGCACCGTAAGTTTCCCGAGCATAGGACTGTGCTTTAAATTCGCAATAAATTCATCCGGCATATCCAAGGCTAACGCGGACTGGGAGCGCAGCGAGATTATCCCGTCATTCGCGTGGCAGAATCTGCACGGCGGAATACAGGCGTTCTGCGCGGGCGCCCGCATGAACTTAGGTATGAGTGATACAAGTGCCCCAGAAATTATTTTATGGGACGAGGAATAAGGATAGCAGAATATGAAAAAGATTTTAGTTACAGCGTGTGCCTTATGCGTTGCGGCTTTCGCGTTTGCGGAGCGTTCGCCCGTTTACATCTCTCCCAATAACGACGGCATTCAGGATGTCCTTGAGGTTCCGCTTAGAATAAAGGAGAAGCGCTACATAAGCGAGTGGAATTTCACCATCACCGATGAGAGCGGCCGCATTGTAAGGACCATAGGGAACAAAGTAGCGCTGCCGGACCGCATCACGTTCAAAAGTTTTTTCCGCTCGCTGATTACTCCAAAGCAGGGCGTGGCCGTTCCTGCCAGCATCGTATGGAACGGATTCTTTGACGACGGCTCGCTCGCGCCTGACGGCATCTATTACTATCAGTTTACCGCGAGCGATGACAACGGCAACACCGCCACCACCAGCAAGCTTCAGGTTATAGTGGACAATACTCCGCCGGAGATAAGGCTCGCGGCATTGAGCGCCAATGACAAGGCTTTCGGCGAAGGCTCCAAAGTGACTTTAAGAATTCCTCAGAGCGGCTCCAAGGAGAATTTGTGGAGCGCCCGGATTACGGACGTGGAGGGTAAAATAGTCCGCTCGTATACATGGGAGAATTCAGAGCCCCTCACGCTTGAGTGGGACGGCACGGACGAGACTTCTGCCATGGTGCCTGACGGAGTGTACAATTACGAGATAAGCTCCACGGACCTGGCCGGCAACACCTCCGAGAAAGCGGTCATAACGAATATAATTTATTCCGCAGAAAAACCGCAGACCGAGATAGCCATTGCGGGCTCAAAATATTTCTCCCCGAACGATGACGGAATTCTGGACACCATAAGCTTTAATATCTCCGTTCCCCAGCCGGTCTCAAAAGTGAATTCGCTCTCAAACTGGGCCGTGAAAATACTTGACAAGGACGGCTACAAAGTCTACCGCACTTTCAGCGGCACTGAGAGCGCGCCTAAAAGCATAACGTTCGACGGAAAAGATGAGGGCGGAAAACTGCTCCCTGAGGGCGAGTACCGCGCAGAGGTCACGGCAAAATATCAGAACGGTTACGAGCCTCCTGTCCTTCTTTCCCCAGTGTTCGTTCTGGACGTGACCGCTCCCTCCGCCACTGTGATTGCGGGCGCTAAAGTTTTTAACGGCAGTGACAGTCTGGAGATAAGCCAGCAGCAGATAAAGGAGGAGATGCCCTGGACAGGCGAGAAAAACTGGACGGGCAGAATCCTGGACTCAGACGGAAGCGCCGTGCGCGTGTGGAATTTCGGTGCGGCGATTCCCGAGAACGTTTTCTGGGACGGCATGGACAGCTCAGGGAAACTTGCGGCGGACGGCCTTTATTATTATGAGCTTTCGGTAACGGAGCCGGCAGGGAATTCCTCCAGCGCCAGGACCGCGGGCTTCACGCTTGACACAAGCAAGACAGAGCTCATGCTCTCAGTCTCTCCTGCGGCATTCTCTCCCAACGGTGACGGCGTGCAGGACACCATGACATTCACTCCCGTAGTCAAAGCGTCCAGCGGAATAGAAAGCTACAGCCTTAAGGTTTTTGACTCCAAGGGAAAACCCGTCTACACCCAGAGCGGCACAGGCTCCATGCCGGCGTCTCTCTCATGGAACGGCATAGCCGCTGACGGTGTCACAAGATGCGAGGACGGAACATATTCCGTTACGATTGAGACCATCGCGAACAGCGGCACCATGGCCTCCACGCCCGCGCAGAATTTCCTGCTGGACACGGCGGCCCCTCAGGTTAAAATCTCCGTTCCGTACACATTGTTCTCTCCTGACGGCATAAGCCGCAAGCAGAGCCTTCCTGTCTCAGTTACGGACGCAAGCCGGGAGGCTAAGTGGGTGGCAGAGATTCTCTCCAAAAACGGAACGCCGGTAAGGACATACACATGGCAGAATTCCAAGCCTGTGGATTTCTCCTGGGACGGCACGGACAATAACGGAAATAAAGTTGCTGACGGCGAGTACGCCGTGCGAATCGCCTCCACTGACTCCGCGGGAAACAGCGTGAGAGCGGACATACCGGGCATAGTGCTTGACACCCGCCCTGTATCGGCATACATAACCAGCGCGCATGAGGTTTTCTCCCCGAACGCGGAGGCACCCAGGAACGTGCAGCAGCTTTCCATAAAGGCCTCGCTGCAGGACGGCATAGAGTCATGGAGCTTTGACATAATCGACGCCACGTCCAATGCGGCTGTGCGGCGGTGGACCCAGGAGGACAGCAGTAATCTTCCCGCGAATTTCACATGGGCGGGCGACAAGGATGACGGCACTGTGGCGAACGGCGTCTACCTGGCCAAACTGCGCGCCTCCTATGCCAAGGGAAATGACCTGGAGGCGACAGGCTCCATGTTCGTGTGCGTGGCAGATGCGCCCAGGCTCACAGTAAACACCGCGCCAAAATACTTCAGCCCGGACAATGACGGTAACGATGACGACCTGTTCATTCGTCTGCGCGGGGAGACTTTGGCAAGCCTTAAGAGCTGGTCATTCACTATTTATGACCGCAACGGAGGCGCATTCTGGAAAACCAGCGGCAAGACATCCATAACGGAGCGCATTATCTGGGACGGACGCGGAAACAACGGCGAGCTTGTCCAGTCCGCGGAGGACTATCCTTATGAGTTCACCGCCACTGACGAGCTTGGCATGACCAGCACTGTCAAGGGCATAATACAGACTGATGTTCTTGTGGTGCGTGACGGCAACAAGCTTAAGATGCAGGTTCCGTCCATAATTTTCCGCAGCGACAACGCGGACTTCGGTGTCGCGGGTACCAAGGATGCGGCAGGAAGGAATATTACGCAGGGAATCACGGCCGAGCAGAAGACAAACAACGAGCGCGTTCTGGGAATGATAACCACCGCGCTTAAAAAATTCGGGGATTATAAGGTCACGATAGTGGGGCACGCGAACCGCCTTACGGACAACCCCGACGAGGAGACCATGAATAATCCCGCCGCATGGGGACCAGCCCTCATTCCTCTTTCCCAGGAGCGCGCCATGTTCGTTAAAAATTATTTGGTCAAGAACGGCATATCAGAGTCGCGGCTGACCGTGGACGGCAAGGGCGGCACGGAGCCTGTGGCCGACCCCAAGGACAAGGACGCCAACTGGAAGAACCGCCGCGTGGAATTTATACTGGAGAAATAAGCCTGAGCTTTTGAGACGGCATCCGACTGAATAAAAAAAGAAGCCCAAAGACAACTTGATGCAAGGCGTCTTTGGGCTTCCTTTATCTATATTATCTCTTTCTCCACTGGTTATACTAACAGCGGCCGTACCGCATTTCAATGTCCTGGAATACCTAAAACATGGTAGTTTTCTACATAAAATGTGGTAAAATCACCTGTTTCTGGCGGAGTTTTTAAAAAACCTAAGTTTTTAAAATAATCCGCTCCATGACGGGACTTTTAGCGTGAGTAAATGCGCCGTATGCATGGCTCTTGGAAATTCGTGTCAGCGCGCGCGGGAAAAACGGAGTGCGTGGCTTTTATGATTTTACCGCGCAGGAAACGTCGTGTTTTGCCTGATGCGCGTAATTCATAAAAAATAAAAATTTATGTGGTTTTTTTTTGTTATAGCCGATATAATGAAAGTAAGGATATATCTTTTATTCACAAAGGAGACAGACATGCCTGTAGAGAAAAAGACAAGTGCTGCCAAGACGACAGCAAAAAAGCCTGCTGCGAAAAAAACAGCGGAGAAGAAGACGACTGCTAAAAAAACAACAGCGTCATCCACGGCCAAAAAAACTGCTGAGAAAAAGACAGTAGCGAAAAAAGCGCCCGCAAAGAAAACGACCGCCGCCAAGAAGCCCGCCGCAAAGACAAGCGCTGCCAAGACGACAGCCAAAAAGCCTGCTGCGAAAAAAACAGCCGAGAAGAAGACGACAGCGAAAAAAGCGCCCGCAAAGAAAACGACCGCCGCCAAGAAGCCTGCCGCTAAGACGACAACTGCGAAAAAGGCTCCTGCCAAGAAAGCACCTGCTAAAAAAACTGCCGCAAAAAAGACTTCAAAATAATCAGTGACGTATAAAAATTTTCCTTAATGCTTAAGGATATAGGACTGCGATACTTTTACGGCAGTCCTTTTTTATTTTGCGCGCGCTTGACAAAAAACTGTGTTTTTTATATAGTGGCACTGCATCCGCATGAATGCTCCCTTAGCTCAGTCGGTAGAGCAACGGACTGTTAATCCGTGTGTCGCTGGTTCAAGCCCAGCAGGGGGCGCTCCGGCCTTACCTTATGGTAGGGCTTTTTTTATGCCCGCGTGGTTATAAGGAGCGGAGAGCCTACGCCCGATGCGGAGGGCGCGGAGGCGGTGCGCAGCACTGGAACCCGGAGCAGCGGGGATTCAGGGCGCGGCGGAGGTTATGCGCGGGCACTGATTTTACGGAGCAAAGTACCGTCCTGGAATTTATAAAGAGTATGCCCTGTTTTTGCGTGTCTAGATTTTTAGGGCGCAGAATGCTAGAATGCTTGAAATTTACTGTTACGAGGTTTATATGGCCAAACGAAGTGATAATGCCACCAAGGGCGTGGCGCGCGCTCCCCACCGCTCGCTTTTTTATGCGATGGGTTATACTGATGAGGAACTTGAGCGTCCGTTAGTGGGCGTGTGCTGCGCTAAGAATGAGATTATTCCCGGGCACTTTGATCTGGATAAAATAGCGGACGCTGTGAAGGCGGGAGTCCGCATGGCGGGAGGTACGCCCATAGAGTTTCCCGCGATAGGCGTCTGCGACGGGATTGCCATGGGCCATGAGGGAATGAAGTATTCGCTTGTGACGCGCGAGCTTATAGCGGACAGCATTGAGTGCGTGGTGACGGCGCATCAGTTTGACGCGCTGGTTATGATTCCGAACTGCGATAAGATTGTGCCCGGAATGCTTATGGCGGCCGCGCGGCTGAACCTGCCCACTGTGTTTGTCTCTGGCGGTGCGATGATGCCCGGTCATCTTCCGTGCCGTGAGGAGGGGAATCCCTACAGCGACAAGAACCTTTCGCTTACGGATATGTTCGAGGGCGTGGGGGCGGTCAGCTCAGGTAAGCTTACGGAGGAGCAGCTTAAGGAGATGGAGAGGGTGGCGTGCCCGGGATGCGGCTCGTGCTCAGGAATGTTCACCGCAAACAGCATGAACTGCCTTACTGAGGTGCTGGGTCTGGGGCTTCCGGGAAACGGCACCATTCCCGCCACAACAGGCGCCCGTATTTCCCTGGCCAAGCACGCGGGCATGGCAGTGATGAATCTTTACGGGAAGGGCATTACGGCGCGGGACATGATGAGCGCCGACAGTTTCAGGAACGCCCTGGCCGCAGACATGGCTCTGGGCTGCTCCAGCAACACTATGCTGCATGTTCCCGCTATTATGCACGAGGCGGGACTCTCGCTTGATTTGCATGATGTGAATGAAATCTCGGAGCGCACGCCTAATCTGTGCCATCTGGCTCCGGCCGGCCACACTTTTATCTCCGAGCTGAATGACGCTGGCGGAGTGCAGGCGGTTCTGGCGGAGCTTGCGAAAAAGAATCTTATAAAGACGGACCTGATTACCGCCACGGGAAAAACCATAGCGGAGAACATAGCGGGTGTAAGGAACCGCAACCCGGAGATTCTGCGCCCCATAGAGAATCCGTTCAGCGCCACGGGAGGAATAGCGGTTCTTTTCGGGAACCTGGCGCCCGGAGGCACTGTGGTTAAGAGAAGCGCGTGCGCCCCTGAGCTTATGAGCCACACGGGACCCGCGCGCGTCTTTGACGATGAGAGCGAGGCGATGGAGGCTGTGCAGGCGCGCAGAATCAATCCGGGCGATGTGGTTGTGATTCGCTACGAGGGACCTAAGGGAGGACCGGGAATGCGCGAGATGCTTGCCGTTACCGCGGCTCTGGCAGGTCAGGGGCTGGACAAGCAGGTGGCTTTGATTACGGACGGCAGGTTCAGCGGGGCTACCCGCGGGGCATCGCTGGGGCACTGCTCGCCTGAGGCCGCGGAGGGCGGTCCCATAGCGCTTGTGCAGGAAGGAGACAGAATCACGCTGGACATAAACAATTATAAAATCACCCTTGAGGTGAGCGACGAGGAGCTTGCGAGGCGTAAGGCGGCATGGAAGGCCCCCGCGCCCAAAGTGACGCACGGTTATCTGGCCAGATACGCGAAGCTTGTATCCTCCGCGGACAAGGGCGCTGTTCTTCAATAAAAGTCTTTTATAAGCGCGGGCCTGATTTAAGGGAAGACCTTGGAATCAGGCCCGCGCTTTTTATGCCCTCCCGCCTGCCGCTCTGCCTCTCCTGACAGCGGGCTCTGTTTTTAGTTATGTAGACTATCACGGTGAAAATTGCTATTATCTGTAGAAACAAAAATCTGACATTATTTTTAAGGAAATAAGTATGAGGATAAACGGTTCGCGCGTGGTGGTGGAGTGTCTTGTGGAGCAGGGTGTGGATACCATTTTCGGGTATCCGGGTGGAGCAATCCTTAACATTTATGACGAGCTTTATAAGAACTCCGACAGAATACGCCACATACTTACGGCGCATGAGCAGGGGGCGGCGCATGCCGCGGACGGTTACGCGCGTGCCACGGGAAAAGTGGGCGTGGTTATGGCAACCAGCGGTCCGGGCGCCACTAACTTGGTCACCGGTATAGCGACGGCTTACATGGACTCAAGCCCGGTGGTGGCCATAACGTGCAATGTTCCCACTCCTCTTTTAGGAAAGGACAGTTTCCAGGAGATAGACATAACGGGCGTGACCATGCCCATAACCAAGCATAATTTCATGGTGCGGAACGTGGAGGAGCTTGCGGATGTGATAAGGGAGGCTTTCGTAATCGCCAGAAGCGGCCGTCCCGGACCCGTGCTCATAGACATTCCCAAGGAGGTCACCGCCAACGAGGTGGACTTTGAGCCTCTTACCCGCGAGCAGCTTTCGCGCAGGTTCAGCGAGGAGAGAAGGACAAACATGCGCCGTGTGCTGGATGCGGCCGTTCCTAGTGACGATGAGATTATGGAGGCGGCGCGCCTTATAAACTCCGCGGAGCGGCCTGTGCTCTACATAGGTGGCGGGGTGACCATAAGCGGCGCCGAGCAGGAGCTTCTTGCGCTGGCCGAGAAAGCGGACATCCCCGTGACGCAGAGCCTTATGGCGCGCGCGGCGTTCCCCTCAAGCAGCGGTCTGTGCCTGGGCATGGTGGGCATGCACGGAACCAGGGCCAGCAACATGGCCGTTACGGAGAGCGACCTGCTCCTTGCGCTGGGCGCCAGATTCTCTGACCGTGTAATCTCCGACGCGAGCCGTTTCGCGCAGAACAGCAGGGTTTTTCACATAGACATAGACCCCGCCGAGATAAACAAGAACATTCCGGTGGCAGGAAGCCTCATAGGAAACGTGAGGGACATCCTTACCAGGCTCCTTCCGCTGGTGGACAGGAAAAAGCATTCTGAATGGAACGGGCGCATTTCTGAGTGGAAGAAAGAGGTTCCGCGCATTTATTCTGAGGAGCCCGAGAATTCAATCAACCCCAGGGCGCTCTGCGAGGCCGTGCATGATGTGGCCGGAGACGACGCGTTCATAACCACGGAGGTGGGCGAGCATCAGATGTGGACGGCGCAGCACTATCCGTTCGAGCGGCCGCGCACGTTTGTTACAAGCGGCGGGCTGGGCACCATGGGATTCGGAACCGGGGCCGCCATAGGAATACAGATGGCCCTGCCCCAGGCCAGGGTAGTGCACATAGCGGGAGACGGCTCTTTCCGCATGAACTGCAACGAGCTGGCCACTATCCAGCATTACGGTCTGCCCATAGTGATTGTGGTGGTGAACAACGGGACATTAGGCAACGTGCGCCTGTGGCAGAAACTTTTCTACGGAAAGCGTTACAGCGCCACCACGCTGGACTTCGGGCCCGACTGGGTTAAGCTGGCCGCCGCCTACGGAATTGACGGGTACAGCGCGCGTAACATAGCGGAATTCAGGCAGGTGTTCAGGACTGCGTTCGACAGCGGGAAGCCCTGCGTCATAGATGCCAAGGTTGACATAGACGAGCTTGTGCTTCCTATGGTGCCGGGAGGAAAGCCTGTCTACAATCAGATTATAAATCTGCATGAGGAGAGTTGAGCGCATAAGGCATGCTGGCGGCATGAGGCCTGATTGGAGGGGCGCGCAGCGTTCTGTTGCGGCATCTTAAAAGATGCCGCGGCAGAATGAGGTCACGAAACCCCGGAAAGCAGGATGCGGACCCCGCGGCGGTTTGACGCGGAGACTTGCGGCACAGGCTGATGCTGCCGTCCATAATTAAAAGCGGATTCATGCCCTTTTGCGTGGATAATTTTTTTAAGGATACAAGATGGCTAAGAAGAGTACAGCTCACGGAACACACACAGACGATAATCACAGGGCATTGTGGAGCGGACGTTTTGCCGAGGGGCCTGACGCGGCGGCGGTGGAATTTGAGACTTCCATCCGCGTGGACGAGCGCATGGCTTTGGATGACATACATGGCTCCATTGCGCATGCGGGAATGCTGGGCGAGCAGGGCATAATAACTAAGTCGGAGAGCGCTAAGATTATGGCGGCCCTGCGCGGAATAGAGAGGGATTTGCTTGACGGCTCGCTTTCCATAGATTACAGTGCCGAGGACATACATTCGTTCGTGGAGGCTACCCTCACTGACAGGATAGGCGAGCCCGGGAAAAAACTTCATACTGGCAGGAGCCGTAACGACCAGATTGCGCTGGATGAGCGCCTTTATCTGCGCAGGGTCATCCCGGAGCTTCAGAACCAGATTCTGACTCTCATACAGACTTTGACCGGCATGGCGGCGGAGCACACAGGCACACTGCTTACAGGCTACACACACATGCAGCACGCACAGCCCGGAACTTTGGCGCAGCATCTTCTCGCATGGGCGGCAATGCTCGTGCGTGACTGGAGCCGCCTGGAGGACGCGCTGGGCCGCATAGACGAAAGCCCGCTCGGAAGCGGCGCGTTGCAGGGGAGCACCCTGCCTCTGAGCAGGGAGTCGGTGGCCGAGAAACTTGGGTTCAGCGGGGTCACTCTTAATTCGCTGGACACGGTGAGCGACCGCGACTACTGCATAGAGTTCACATCCGCGCTGTCAATCATGCAGGGCCATCTGAGCAGAATGTGCGAGGAGCTGGTGCTGTGGTCCACCACGGAATTCAGTTTTGTGGAGATGAGCGAGAAATGGTCCACCGGCAGCTCGATAATGCCGCAGAAAAAGAATCCTGATTTCGCGGAGCTCATACGCGGAAGGACAGGGAAAGTTTACGGGGATTTAATGAATCTTCTTACCATGGTGAAAGGACTTCCGCTGGCATACGACCGCGATTTGCAGGAGGACAAGGAGCCTCTGTTTGACGCGCTGGATACCGTGCGGGCGAATCTAACCGTGTTCACCGCTATGATATCAAGCGTAAAATGGAACACGGAGCGCATGGCGCAGAGCTGCGAGGGAGGCTTCGCTAACGCCACGGACCTGGCGGACTATCTGGTAAGAAAAGGGCTTCCGTTCCGCACGGCGCACTCCGTGGCGGCAAAGGCGGTGCGCATGGCCCTGGACGCGGGGCTTACCCGCATAGAGGATTTGTGCGTAGAGGAGCTTCAGAAATGCTCTCCTCTCATAGAGGATGACGTGTTCGCCGTTCTCTCTCCCGAGGCCTGCGTGGAGAACAGAAAGACCACAGGCTCTCCGAGCTCTGCCAGCTGCAGGGCACAAATCAGAAAACTGCAAAAATTCTGCGAGAAAAGCAGAAAGTAAATAAGGAGTGGATGATGAAAAAGACATCAGTAATCTGCGCGGTGTTAGCCACCGCCGCGCTGGCTTTGGTTTCGTTTGCGGGTTGCTCTAAGAAGAATGCGAATGAATTTGTGCTGGGACTGGACGACTCTTTCCCGCCCTTAGGTTTCCGCGATGCGGATAACAAAGTGGTGGGCTACGACATTGATTTGGCGGCCGAGGTTTGCAGGCGCCTGGAGCTTACGCTCAAATGCCAGCCCATAGACTGGGCCGCCAAGGAGCAGGAGCTTAACACGGGAAAAATCGACTGCATCTGGAACGGATTTACCATGACGGATGAGAGGCGCGAGGCCATGGCCTGCACTCCCGCCTACCTTGACAACGCTCAGGTGGTGGTGGTCCGCGCGGGAAGCGGCATAAAGAGTCTTAGTGACATGAGGGGCAAAGTCCTGGGTATACAGGCCGGCTCCTCCGCGGAGGACGCTGTGAACGATGCCGAGGATTTCAAGAGGAACCTGAAGTCCGTGGTGGAATTCGCGGAGAACATAACCGCGCTCAACGACCTGCAGATAGGCAACGTGGACGCGGTAGCCATGGACGAGGTTGTGGCAGCATATAACATAAGCCAGAGCGGACGCGACTTTATAATCCTTGATGAGAGCCTTGCTCCCGAGGAATACGGAATCGCGTTTAAAAAGAGCAACACCGTGCTGCGCGATAAAGTGTGGCAGACGCTGCTTGAGATGGAGGCCGACGGAACCGTGGCGCAGATAAGCGAGAAATGGTTCGGCTCGAATAAATCCGTTATAGGCAGGTAATTCCATCCCCGCACGCGCATATCCGCGGATGTCAGGGCGCGCTCTGTCCTTTTCCGCGGATATGCCGTCTGCTTTTATGAGACTTCTGACAGGTTTTAGTCACGCTGTTTTTTTATGGATTATATAGTCGCATATTTTACAAAAATTCATTTCGGAAAACTTCTTTTGGCCATGCTCAGGAGCACCGGCGTAAGCATAGAGATATTTTTCCTTACGCTGCTGTTCTCCCTTCCGCTCGCGCTTGTCATCACCATGGGCAGGATGAGCCGCATAAAGATTCTTTCTAAAATTACGCATGTCTTCCTGCTTATAATCCGTGGGACGCCGCTCATGCTCCAGCTTATTTTCGTGTACTTCGCGCCGCCGTATTTGTTCGGGCACGGCATGGGACGCTTCACCGCGGCTATTGTGGCAATGGTCATAAACTACGCGTGCTACTTTGCGGAGATTTACCGCGGAGGAATCCAGAGCATCCCGGCGGGCCAGTACGAGGCCGCTAAAGTCCTGGGCTTCACAAAAAGTAGGACCTTTTTCCGCATAGTGCTTCCTCAGGTGGTCAAGCGGATTATTCCCGCCATGGGGAACGAGGTAATCACTTTAGTCAAGGATACGGCGCTTGTGCAGGTTCTGGGCGTGGCGGAGCTTTTCCACGTGGCGCAGACCCAGAGCGGCAGGCTCGTGAGCGTCATGCCCCTTTTCATAGCGGGCGTGTTTTATTTTGTGATGAACTGGGCGGTTTCCAGGACATTCGACTTACTGGAGAAGAGACTTGACTACTACAGATAAGATTATACAGGTGGAGCATCTGAGCAAGACTTTCAGCGACGGCGTGGCTGTCCTGAAAGACATTTCGTTCACAGTGCACAGGGGCGATGTCCTGGGAATAATAGGTCCCAGCGGCAGCGGAAAATCCACGCTGCTTCGCTGCGTGTGCCAGCTCACGGATGTTACGGGCGGCTCCATAAGCATCTGCGGAACGCCGCTGGTCAAAGACGGAGTGTATGCGCCCAAAGAGACGCTGCGCTCGGTGGGGCTTAACGTGGGGCTCGTGTTCCAGAATTTCAATCTTTTCCCCCATCTTTCCGTCATGCAGAACATTACGGAGGCCCAGCGCGTGGTGCTCAGAAAATCCAGGGAGGAGTCGGAGCAGACGGCTTTGGAGCTTCTCCGCAAAATGGGGCTGGAGAGCAAGGCCCGCTCCTATCCGTGCGAGCTTTCCGGCGGACAGCAGCAGCGCGTTGCCATTGCCCGCGCCCTGTGCCTTAACCCCGATGTCCTTTACTTCGATGAGCCCACCAGCGCCCTGGACCCGGAGCTCACCGGCGAGATTCTCTCCGTAATCCGCGAGCTCGCGTCAGAGAAAATGACCATGGTGGTGGTGACCCATGAGATGGCGTTCGCCCGCGACACCAGCGACCACATAATTTTCATGGACGGCGGCGTTATAGTGGAGCAGGGCACTCCTGAGTCAGTGATAGGAAATCCGCAGGAGGAGCGCACGCGCCAGTTCCTCAGAAGATTCTCTGAGCGCTGAGGCAGGCATGCGGCGTCCGCGGAAAGTCCTTCCGTTTTTTGAATGTTGACGTTCCGTTTCAAAAAGTGTAGACTTCTAAATCATATTTTTTTAGTGGGTTAATGGCAGTAGTGGGTAGTTTCAAGACAGGCGATGCGGAGCGTGATTCTAATAAAAGCTCAAATCTGGCGCGGGCAGGATACTGCGCGGAATATTTCTCCTTGCTCCTGATCGTCATAGTCCTGTGGTCCGCGCTTGACAGGTCAGGCAGGCTTAATCCTGTCATTATGCCGTCGCTCTCAAAAATATGGCAGACTTTCCTGGACCTGCTCACCAAAGGCTCCCTGCTTAAGAACGCATGGATAAGCATAGCGCGCGTTCTGAAAGGCTTCCTGGTGGCCAGCGCGCTAGGCATAGTTCTGGGAATACTCATAGGGCTCTCCAGGCATCTTATGCGCATAACCAAGCTTTTCATTCAGATTATAAAGCCCATTCCTCCCATCGCATGGATTCCGCTGGTCATACTGTGGTTCGGAATCGGTGAGAGCGGAAAAGTGTATCTGATTTTTCTGGGCGGATTTTTTACCATACTTGTGAACGTGATAGACGGCATCCGTCAGGCAGACAAAAAACTTGAGGAGGTCTCGCTGGTAAACGAGACACCGGTTCTTAAGCATATCTTCATGGTGATTATTCCCGGCGCGGCGCCCAATATTTTTACGGGACTCCGCACGGGGCTCACCGGATGCTGGATGACCGTGGTGGCGGCGGAGCTGGTCTCCTCCACCACAGGGCTCGGCTACCTGATTATGAACGCCCGTCAGTACGGCAAGACGGACGTGGTGATTGTGGGCATGCTTACGATAGGTCTTGTAGGTAAGATTATGGACTCCGTTCTTAAGGCCGTGGAGAAGAATGTGGTCAGGTGGAGTTATGCATGACGGATACGGGCAGTTCTGAGAGCTATATCACAGTGGACTCTGTGAGCAAGACTTTCATGCAGCGGACAGGCCCGCTTAAAGTGCTGGAGGATGTCTCGTTCACGGTCAGCAAGGGGCAGGTCGTGTGCATAGTGGGCGCGAGCGGCTGCGGAAAAAGCACCCTGCTAAGGGCGGTGTCGGGGCTGGACCCGGACCATTCGGGGACCATTACTGTGGCCGGCAAAAAAGTTCTGTCCCCGGAGAAAACCAGGGGCATAGTCTTCCAGGAGCACAGGCTCTTCCCGTGGATGACGGTGGAGCAGAACATAGGGTACGCGCTGAACGGCAAGCCTAAGACGCAGAGAAAGGCGCTGGTGCAGCATTACATAAATCTGGTGAGGCTTAACGGATTCGAGAAATCCTATCCTTCCCAGCTTTCAGGGGGAATGGCGCAGAGGGCGGGCATAGCGCGCGCTCTTGTGAACAGGCCGCCGGTCCTTCTTCTGGACGAGCCGTTCGGCGCCCTGGACACGTTCACAAAAATCGCCATGCAGAACGAGCTGAAAAGAATTCAGCACGAACGGCACACGACCATGCTCATGGTCACCCACGACATAGATGAGGCTGTGTTTTTATCTGATAAAGTCATAGTCTTATCTAACAGGCCCGGCCGCATACAGGATACCGTGGATGTGGATTTGTCCGAGCCGCGCGACAGGAACAGCATAGATTTTCTTAAGATTAAAAAGCGCATTTATGATGAATTTTTCCAGGATGAGCATCAAGGGCGGCACGAACACTCGGAAAAATAATAAAGCATTCATGCTGGAGGAAAAAATGAAAAAGAGAGTTATTCTTGTGGCGGCGTTGATTGCGTCCGTCATGCTCACGGGCTGCGCCAAAGGTTCTGGCGCAAGGGCAAAAGGCTCTTCCGCCAAGACGGTTAACATAGCCATACAGCCCAGCGCCGCGTTCCTGCCGCTTTATGTGGCCCGCGAGAAAGGCTGGATAGAGGAGGCGCTGGCATCCTCGCAGGTTAAGGTTAACTGGAACGACTTTGAGTCAGGTCCGCCCATGAACGAGTCCCTTGCGGCCGGCACTAGCGACATAGGCGTAATAGGAGACGTGCCCACGGTCTCTTCCATAGCGGCCGGGCAGAAAAATGTGATAGTCGGAGTTCCCGCCAACGGTCCCGACGCATACGCAGTTCTTTCCGCGGCCGGCTCAGGGCTCCGCTCCGCTAAAGATTTAAAAGGCAAGAAAGTCGCCACCGTCATAGGCTCCACGGGCCATAATCTTATAAAGAAAATCCTGGAGACGAACGGCCTCACCTTTGATGACATAGAGCTCATAAACATAGGCGCGGGAGACGCGGCTGCCGTGCTTGCCACAGGTCAGGTGGACGCGGTGGTCATCTGGGAGCCGAACGTGACCCGCCTTGTGGACAGCGGCACTGCCAGGATAATAGCGAAAGGCTCCGACACCACGCTGCGCGGAACCAACACGTTCATAGCCCGCGAGGCGTTCGTAAAATCCAGCCCGCAGGTCATAAGCGTTATTCTGGAGCAGTTCGCGCGCGCCGTGAGGGAGCTTCCCGTGCTTGACGAGGAGACGCTCTCAAAAGTGGCGGAGAATCTGGCCCTGGAGCCTGAGCAGATAAAGAAGCTTCTTCCCAAGTATAATTTCGCCGTAACGGTGGATGATACCGATGCCGACGCGCTGCAGGACACCATAAAATTCCTGGTGAGCATAGATGTTCTCTCTGAGGAATACGATGTAAGGCAGCACATAGACACGTCATTTTTCGAGAATTCAGACGCGGCGTCCTATCTGAACTAGCGTTTCCGCGCCCGGGGCGGCCATGGCATCTGAGGCTTTCCGCGCTCTGCTTTGCAGTCCCGGGCAGTTCCCTCCGCGCGCACGGAGCGGTGCCTATTATTGACCAAGCCCATAAAAATCACTAGAATGTTGCTCTCACACTGCATAGTGTGGAAAATACGCATTTTAGGTCTTGAACCCGTTCGCAAGAGACCTTTCATGGAGGAAAACCAAGTGGTAAAAATCAGACTCAAGAAGTTTGGTGCTAAAGCCCGTCCGTACTACCGCATAGTGGTGCAGGACTCGCGCAAACCCCGTGACGGTGAGACCATCGAAGAGATTGGCTACTATCACCCGATCGAAGCCGAGGACAAGCAGATTTCTTTTAAAGAAGATCGCGCCAAGTACTGGCTCAGCGTAGGCGCCCAGCCCACGACTATCGTAAAGCATCTGTTCAACAAGCAGGGCCTTGCGGCTGACGGCACTAACATTGCCAAATAATTCTTAAGGGGCAGACAATGGAAAAAGACCTGATTGAATACATTGCTAAATCACTGGTCGATGATCCTAGCGCAGTCTCCGTCACGGAAACCGAAGGTGAGCGCGGTCCTGTTCTGCAGCTTAGCGTGGCCCAAGGTGACATCGGAAAGGTTATAGGCAAGTATGGCCGTATAGCAAAAGCCCTGCGCACCGTTTTAAGCGCCTCTGCCAGCAAAGACGGCAAGCGTTACAGCCTGGAGATTCTGGACTGATTCAGGATGACAGAGCAATTTGTGGTTGGTATTGTCCGAGGCTCCCATGGAATCACGGGCGAGTTCAAAGTAGAAAGCACTTCCGGCGAGTACGGGCATTTTGAACGTATGGAAGAAGTGACTTTACGGAATGCGGAAGAGAAAAAACTGTTTGCCGTGGAATACGTGAAAACAGGCGGAAGCACTCTGTACATGAAACTAGCGGGAATAAACACACCTGAGGACGCTGCCAGGTACAACAGGTGGGAAATCGTAGTTCCCCGCGAATACGCGCGCCCGCTGCAGCCGGGAGAGTGGTACATAGAGGACCTTAAGGGGTGCTCTTTATGGTATAGGAGCGATAACGGCGAGCAAACCGTTGGAACAGTCACAAACGTAATGGAAGGCGGATCAGGCTACCTCGTTGAGGTTTCGCTGTCCGAGGGCTGTACGCTGCTTGCGGACGACATCAAATTTACATCGGGCGGTAAAACGCGCGTTGTATACGTTCCCTTTAAAGATGAATTCATAGGGGAAGTGGATGTTGAGAGCGGCAGGATGCAGCTGATGCACCTCTGGATTCTGGAGTAACTCCTGTGAAATTTACTGTGCTGACCTTGTTCCCTGAGATTCCGCGCGCTTTTTTTGAGACTTCGATCATGGCGAAAGCGGTTGAGAAGGGAATTATTGCCTACGATTTAGTGAATATCAGGGACTTTGCCTTTGATAGACACAAAACCTGTGACGAACCTCCTTATGGCGGCGGTGCGGGGCAGCTTCTGCTTCCCGAGCCGTTAGGCAGGGCTTTGGACAGCGTGGAGGCTTACAAAAAGCACGTGGTCTATGTGACCCCGGGCGGAAAGCCATTCACACAGAAAAAAGCCGTGCAGCTTAGCCAGAAAGACGAGATTGTTTTTATCTGCGGTCGCTACGAAGGCATAGACCAGCGGATAATAGATTCCTATGTGGACGAGGAGCTTTCAATAGGGGACTATGTGATGTCCTCCGGGGAAGTGGCGGCCACCGTCATAATAGACAGCGTGTATCGTCTTGTAAAAGATGTAATTACGCAGGAATCTTTGAACGAGGAAAGTTTTTCCGGCGCTCTTTTGGAATATCCCCAGTACACGAGGCCAAGCGTGTATAAGGGCATGGAAGTTCCGTCTGTTCTTATCAGCGGAAACCACGAGGAAATCCGAAAGTGGCGGCTTAAGAAGAGCCTGCAGAAAACTCTCATGAACCGGCCGGACTTAATCTGGCGGGCCAGGGAAGCGGGTACTCTTTCATCAGAGGCCGAGAAAATGATCGAAGAACTTGCGGAGCATATCGATTACAAGAATGACCGCAAGCAGCGCAGAAAACTGCGCTCAGTGCAGGAGAGACTGAGACGCGCGGAAACAAAGCGCACCCAAATGGAGAAATAAAAATGGATCTTATCAGGACTATTGAAGAGCAGCAGAAAAAGCCGTTCGCGGAGAACTTCAAAGTGGGCGACACAGTGAAAGTCTACTTTGAGATTATCGAAGGAAAAACCAAGCGCGTGCAGGTTTTTGAGGGTCTGGTTCTTTGCATTAAGAATTCCGGCATAGGAAAGACTTTTACAGTGCGCAAAGAAAGCTACGGCGTGGGCGTGGAGCGCGTGTTCCCCGTTCACAGCCCGCGCATCGTCAAGGTGGAGGTAGTGCGCCCCGGTAAAGTCCGCCGCGCCAAAATCTACTATGTGCGCGACAAAATCGGCAAGGCCGCCAAGATTAAGACACTGGTGGGTGCCAAGGCAGCCGCGGCAGTGGCAGAGGCGAACGCCAAGGCGAATGAGGCCGCCAAAGCCCATGAAGAGGCTCTGAAAGCGGCTAAAGAAGGCGACGCTGCAAAGTAATTTTATACGGACCAGCAATATATCTTTTTCTTCCCCCGCTCCTGCTCAGATTGCGGAAGGCTCGGATGTCTTTGTCCGGGTGCTGTCTGACCGGGGCGGGGGTGATTTTTTAGTCTCGCTCGCAGGACACCGCGTTGTTGTACAGAGCGACATTGCCCTGCGTGAGGGGCAGAGCTTCAGGGCCGTGCTGCGCGGCGATCCGTCAGGAAAAATCCTTCTGGTGCCGGAGACGCCTGATTTTAAGGCGGGCATGCTTAACGCGGCGGATTTCTCTCTGGCAAGTCTTTTTTCATCGGAACAGGCCGCTCAGGACGGCATTCTTTTAAAGCTCGTGCAGTTCTTTCAGCAGAGCGGGCTTAAAATAGACACGTCGGTTATGGAGAGAGCCAGGCGCGTTGCCGCTAAATTCCCCGGGAAAGAGGGAAAGGCCGCGGAGATAGCGGCCCTTCTGCTGGAGAAAGGCGTGGAGCCCACGGAGAGCGCCGTGAGCGGGCTTCTTTCACTGCTGGATTTCTCGGACGGGCATGGCGACGGCGCGGAAAATTCCCCCGGTAAGGATGAGGCGGACGGAGGGCAGGATTTTTTGTCCGGGCTCTATGTCACGCGCCCTGTAAAGGGGCCGGGTCCGCTCACTTTAATAAACCAGATTTCCTCAGGCCGCAGGCACTGGGTAATCCTCCCGTTCCAGTGGCAGAACGGAGAGAAAGAGGCTGACGGAATAATCAGGCTCCTTCTTGATACGGAAAGCAAATCCGTTGAAAAAATCGAAATAAATTGCACTTTTCCTTTAAAAAAATATTTTTTTGTGGTATATTTTGATAGCAGCAGGCTGAGGGAAATCCGGTTCTGCACGTCACCGCCGCTTACGCCGTCACAGGCTGAGGCCGCGGAGGGGCGGCTCGGAAAAATGTTCTCCTCCGGGACTGGAGGTGATGTTTCTGTGGCGGCGACCTACACCCCCTCTGCCATGACGGACGGGCTCTGCTCCTCGGACGAGCGGCCTGTCACTTATGAGAACAAGGCATGAGCGGCTCTAAGTTTTCGGCAGTGGCGCTGAAATATCCTCCCTATGCGGACGCTCCGTTCATAACGGCAAAGTCCAGGGGAGAGGCGGCGCTCAGGCTGGTGCAGATTGCCAGGGACTCAGGTATTCCCGTGGTGGAGGATGCCGTCACGGAGAACGTGCTTTCCATGGCGGAGGTAGGCGACTGCATTCCGGAAAAGACCTGGCATGCGGTGGCGGGCATATTCGCTTTTATAAAAGAATTGGAGCAGGAATAGTTTAATGTCAGAGAGACTTGAATGCAGCGATCTTCTGGTCGGAGCCACATTTGACGCGCCCGTTTTTTTTGATGACGGCGTGAATATGTTCCTGGCGCCGGGCCATCCCGCAAAGCAGTACCATCTGGACGTTCTGGAGCGCTGGCACATTCCTTTTTTGATAACCAGCGGGCACCGTGTGGACGCCGGATACGTGGAGAATTACGGCACGCTTGAGGAGCTGGAGCCCTTGGAGACTCTGGAGACCGTGGACGATGCGGAGGATCTGGTTGAGGAGCCCCAGGAAGAGGAGATGCTGCAGCCTGTGGATTCCGATATACCCATGCGGCCTGCCGTGGCAGTGCATTTCTCAGAGACTGACCGCATGGACCGCCTTGCCGAGAAGCTTATGTCCATAGAGCCCGTGGACATGGATAAGAGCGAGGGCCGCGCCGAGATAGAGGACATACTGTCGCACATAGAATTTGAGGAGGAGCCCCCGTTCCTGTCTCCTGAAGATTCCTCGGGCCTGGAGGATTTGCAGGACCTGGAGGACTTAGAGGAGCTGTGAGTCCGGGCGCAGGGAACGCCGCCTCCACGCATGACCGCGGGCTCATGGCAGAGGAGAGGGCGGCCGGCTACCTTAGGGAGAAAGGCTACTCTGTCCTGGAAAGGAATTTCAGGACTAGGGAAGGCGAGATAGACATAATAGCGCTGGGCTCCACCCGCTCTGAGAACGACACCATAGTGTTCGTGGAGGTGAAAAGCCTCCCGCACGGAAGCACGGACACTTTAAGCCACGAGCTGAATTCAACAAAACAGCAAAAGATTCTTAAAACCGCTAAATGTTACCTGCAAAAACATCGACAATATAATGACAGCTACATAAGATTCGATGTAATTGCCTTGGATGTTCCGGCTCTGGATCCGGTGCATCATATAGTTAATGCTTTTTCGGAGTAAAGAATGGCGGTAACGCAGAATTCTAATTTGAACACTACGCTTTCTCCGCGTATAGCGGAGCTGCAGAAAAAAATCCAGGACAAAAACTACGTGAACAACGCCATAGACCGCATAGCGGTAATCATGAGCAGGCATATAGTAGGCACCCACAGCACCACGGGAAACACGGCGGATTTTTTAATTTAGTAGACTATCATCCGCTTTTAAATTAGAATGATTCCATGAGCAGTAGAGACAGACATTCCCGGCGGCACGGACAGTCTTCCAAGGGCCGGGGCGAAAAGAACAGTCAGCGCGGACGTGAGCGTTCCCAGCGCCATGAGCACAGCAATTCGTGGAGGGTCAGCGCCCGCAGTGCCCGCGAGGAGCTCCTGTCTTCCCCGCATAAGCCGGTTTTCAGGCCGTCCCGCCCGGCAGTGAGCGCCGAGCAGATACGCGCGGAGGAGGAGGCCATACGCGAGTTTAAGAATGCGAACCACAGTGTGTGCCCGCGCTGCGGAAAACCTGTGGCGGATTTGGCGTATGCCATGGCTGATAAAAATTCCGGCAGCCCCATGCACTTTGAGTGCGCCCTGGATTTCCTTACCCAGTCCGAGACGCTTTCCGAGGGCGAGCGCATAGCGTACATAGGTCAGGGAAGGTTCGGTGTCCTTAGCTGCCCCGATGCGCATGACCCCAGGCATTTCTCAATCCGTAAGATAATAGACTGGGAGGAGAAGGACGGTAAGCCGGAATGGCGCGGAACCGTGGCTGACTTATACAGCAAAGTCAGGTAAGGCCCTGCTCCTGCCGCGCTAAGCCCGCGGGCGTATGCTTGCAAAAGAAAAAGTTTTTCGGTATAGTATCACAATCTGCCGGGATGGTGGAATTGGTAGACACCAGGGACTTAAAATCCCTTGCTGAGCAATCGGCGTGCCAGTTCAAGTCTGGTTCCCGGCACGCTCAGGCTGTTGCTTTTATGCGGCAGTCTTTTTTTATGCGGCTCTATGTTTTTTGCGGAAGGTCATTGAGCGCAGTGCCCGTGGTTCTCTCTGTCAGGGGGATTGCGGCCCGTATCCTGCGCTCCCGTCAGCCTTTTCGCGTGCATTTGAGAATTTCTTCTTGATACGGTAGGATAAAATCATGTACAGCGACACTCATTTTCATTTTCAGAAACTCACTGGTGACGACGCGTCCCGCGGCGCTGAAATTCTGGACGAGATAGCGGATTACAAGCCCGTGTTCATGCTGGATGTGGGTGTGCGCTGCGATGATTTGGAGGGCCGTCTGGAGCACATGGCGCAGAGCCTGGACGGAATCGAAAACCCGGAGAAACGCGCGCGCTCCCAGAAGTTCATGCATTTTAGCGCGGGTATATGGCCTGACGTGGAGGAGATAGAGAACCGCTGGTCCTGCCTGGAGACGCTGGAGGAGCAGATTCAGGACGCCACGGCAAGCGGCGGCCGCTTCGCAAAGAAAATCGCCGCCATAGGCGAGTGCGGCATAGACCATCATTGGAATCCGGGCAATCCTGACGCGCGTGACCGGGCGGATTTCAACCCGGCTGTGTATGAGGGCGAGCGCGAGCTTTTTGTGATGCAGCTCATTCTTGCCAAGAAGATGCGGCTCCCGGTTATAGTGCACTCCCGCGATGCCTTTGATGACACTCTGGAATGCATAAAGAGCGTGGGGTATCATAACGGCATAATCCACTGCTATTCCTACGGCATAGACGAGGCCCGCAAGTTCGTGGACTTAGGATGGCATCTGGCGTTCGGAGGTGCCGTCACGTACACTAAAAAAGATCATCTGTACGAGATGGAGGAGCTTCTGCGCTACGTGCCGGATGACCGCCTGCTTCTGGAGACTGACGCTCCGTATCTTGCGCCCGTGCCTCTGCGCGGCGAGCCGAATGTGCCGCAGAACATCCGCTACACCTATGAGTTCATTTCTGCCAAACGGAACATAACCATGCAGCAGTTGTGCCGCATAGTGGATAAAAACTGCGAGAAACTTTTCAGGCTGTAGACAGTCCGCCCGGCCGAGGCTTCTCTTGCCATGTGCGGGTGCGGATTCTGAATGTGACGGGATTTTTTAGGAAAGTAGTGGAGACGAGCGGACTCGAACCGCCTACCTACAGATTGCGAACCTGTCGCTCTACCAGGTGAGCTACGTCCCCGAACGGCTATACTATACTGAATTTCTTTCAGAGTTGCAAGCGGTGTTTAAAATAATTTGGGCAATTCTTTTATGGGGCCGGGACTCCTGTTTTGAGTGAGTCCGCTTCTCAACAAAAAATGCGGAAAAACCTTGCCGAATTTGACTTATTTTTGTATCTTATAAGACAAATAGATTTTTTTTAGGAGCATATAAATGGCGAAACAGTTGATTTACAATGAAGAAGCCCGCAAGAAAATGCTTGGCGGTGTGGAGCAGATTGCCCAGGCTGTGAAAGTTACACTCGGTCCCTGCGGCCGCCTTGTAATGCTGGACAAAAAGTACGGCGCGCCCACAATCACTAAGGACGGTGTGTCCGTGGCCAAAGAGGTGGAGCTTAAGGACCCTTACGAGAACATGGGCGCCCAGCTCGTTAAGGAGGTCGCCTCCAAGACTAATGATGTGGCCGGTGACGGAACCACTACCGCCACAGTGCTTGCTTACGCCATAGTGCGCGAGGGACTTAAGGCAGTGAGCGCCGGCATGACGCCCATAGAAATCAAGCGCGGCATAGACAAGGCCGTGGCTCTGGCGATTGCGGAAATCAATAAGAACAGCCGTGCCGTAAAGGGCAACGAGGACATCACCCATGTGGCCACAATCAGCGCCAACAATGACCCTGAGATTGGCGGCATTCTGGCAGAGGCCATAGAGAAAGTGGGCAAGGACGGAGTCATAACCGTGGAGGAGTCCAAGAACATGGACACCACCGTAAAGACCGTGGAGGGAATGCAGTTCGACCGCGGCTACATCAACGCATATTTTGTCACGGACCGCGAGCGCATGGAGGTGGACTACTCTGACGCATACATTCTTATCCACGACAAGAAAATCAGCACCATGAAGGACATTCTGCCGCTTCTTGAGAAAGTGGCGCAGACCGGCCGCCCTCTGGTAATCATCTGCGAGGACATGGACGGCGAGGCGCTTACAACTCTGGTGGTTAACTCCATACGCGGCACGCTCAAATGCTGCGCGGTTAAGGCTCCCGGATTCGGCGACAGGCGCAAGGAGATGCTTCAGGACATAGCCATTCTTACCGGCGGAAAAGTCATAACGGAGGAGCTCGGGCTTAAGCTTGAGACAACGGAGCTTTCTGATCTGGGCCAGGCCAAGAGCGTTAAAATCGACAAGGACAACACCACGATCGTGGATGGCGCCGGCGCTAAGAAGGACATAGCGGCGCGTGTCGCGGAGATTAAGAATCAGGTGGAGAAAAGCACGAGCGACTACGACAAAGAGAAGCTTAAGGAGCGCCTTGCCAAGCTTTCCGGCGGAGTGGCGGTGATTAACATCGGTGCCATCACGGAGACTGAGATGAAGGAGAAGAAATTCCGCGTGGAGGACACTCTTGCTGCCACGCGCGCTGCCCTGGAGGAGGGCATTGTCTCCGGCGGCGGAATAGCGCTTATCCAGGCAAGCAAAGTCCTTGACGAAAACGCCGCGACTCTTGTGGGCGATGAGAAAGTCGGCTTTACCATTGTGAAGCGCGCGCTTGAGGAGCCCATCCGCCAGATTGCTGACAACGCGGGAGTGGACGGAGCCGTGATTGCGGACCGCGCCAAGAATGAGAAGAAAGGCGTGGGCTACAACGCCGCCACTGACGAATGGGTCAACATGATGGATGCGGGTATCATAGACCCCGCCAAAGTGACCAGGTGTGCGCTGCAGAATGCCGCGAGCGTGGCGGGAATGCTTCTTACCACGGAATGCGCCATCACGGACATCCCTGAGCCTCCCGCTCCGCAGATGCCCGCGCAGCCCGGAATGGGAATGGACTACTAAGAATAAGAGGCCGTGCGCGTTCTTACAGGCGCGTAACGGAGAGTCTACGCTGCTAGATTGCGCCCCGCGGGTATTGCCTTGCGGGGCATTTTCATAAGGAGTTTTTATGGCAGAAGATTTTAAGTACGAGATAGTGCAGAATTTAGGCGTGCTTTCCGAGGGAAAGGGCGGATGGAAGACGGAGCTTAATTTGGTCTCTTGGAACGGGAATCCTGCCAAATATGATTTACGCGCATGGGCGCCGGATCATCAGAAAATGGGAAAAGGCCTTACGTTCACAAAAGACGACCTTATCTCTTTGCGCGGCCTGCTTAACGGACTGGAGCTTTAGGCGGTCTCGTATTCGGCGGGATAAATTCCGTTCTTGATTATGATGGCGTAGAGAAGGAGCGTTAGCCGTGTGTCGTCAAGCGCCTGCCCTGAGCCGCGGCTTTCCATGTCTGTGGCGGCCAGAAGCGAAAGGATGCTGGCGGTGGCCCCCGGCCCCCAGATGGACGCTGCCGCCCTGTAGCGTTTCTGCTTTGTGACAGAGAATCCCGCGGATTTAAGCTGAGCGTCACCTGCGGGCGCGGACTTTCCGTTTAAAGAGTGCCATGTCCGCAGCTGCCTGAAGCAGTAAGTGAGGCCCGCAATAAGCATTACGGCATTGTTCTCGCGGGAAAGCCTTATTTTTTGCAGTATCTCCAACGATGCCTCGAAGCGCTGTTTAGGGGAGCGCGATTTGTCTGTCATGGCGTCAAAAAGCGTGAACGCGTTCTCCTCCCTGTTATGCGAGAGAATCTTATCCACGTCCTCCGTGGTGATGGTGTGCCCTTTGTCGAAACAGCAGAAGAACCTGGAGCATTCCGATTTAAGCGCCTCGGTGTTGTTCTCAACCATATCCAGAATCTGGCCTATAGCCTCGCTCTCTGCGCTGAATCCGTTCCTCTTAAAATAAGAGCGTACCCAGTCCTCCTTGCGGTTCTCGAACATCTCCCGGAAAAATCTCTTATGCTCACTGTCGAACAGGCCCTCAAGTTTTCTTTCCACGCCGTTCTCATCTGATACCAGGATGAGAGTGTTGGGGCTGCTCCCGGCACCATGAATGTATGAGGAGAGCAGGTCGATGTCATCTTTTGTCTTTATCTGCTCCGCGTCGCGCAGGACTATGAATGTGGCCGCGGAGAATAAATTCTCGTTCTGCAGCTGCGCTATAACGTCGGCAAAGCGTGTGTCCGAGGCGTAGTATTTGTACTCGTCCAGGTCGCCGTGCGCCTTGCGCGCGCTCTCGCGGATGCTGTCTATGGCATCGTTCTTCTCGCCGGCTTCCGGACCTGTAAAAAGATAGACTTCTGCTGCTGGCTTCATTCTGTGTGCGCTTTAGGCTAAAGGGTTCCTGCCTTATGAGTACGTCCGCACTATGCCTGAGAGCGTGCCCACTATGCGGATTTCGTTTCCGTAGATTGGCTGGAATTCGGGATTCTCAGGCTGCAGCCTTATGCGCTCCGCCTCACGGTAGAACCGCTTAAGGGTTATGGCGTTGTCCACCACGGCCACCACAATCTGTCCGTCTGCCGCAACCTCGCCCTGCTCCACTATGGCAAGGTCGCCGTCAAGGATGCCCGCATTAATCATGCTGGCACCGCGCACATGCAGGGCAAAGTACGATTTGTCGGGCCGCACGAAAGGCTCCGTGAGGCTCACATAGCCGTCCAGATTCTCCTCGCTCAGGAGAGGCTTACCTGCCGCCACGGTTCCCAGCACCGGCACTCTTGAGATGAACGGCGCGGGGGCTTTCTCGCGCTCATCTTTAAGAACGTGCAGGGAGCGCGCCCTGCGCTCGCTCAGGGAAAGATAGCCTTTATGCTGCAGGGCCGCTATGTGGTCCTGGACCGCCCGCAGTGATATTCCGAAATGGTCGCTTATGTCGCGGACGGAAGGCGCCCTGTAATTATCCTCTGAATACTGCGAGATAAAATTCAGAACCTCGCGCTGGCGGTCGGTGAGATTTTTCATTCACTTCTCCTCGAATTTGGACTCAAAAAGACTGAAAATGGCCTCCGCCGCCTCCGTCTCGTCAGAGCCTTCCGCCTTTAAAGTGAGCGTGGTGTTGTAGCCTGCCGCCATAGTTATGACGCCCATGATGGACTTTGCGTTCACGGTGGCGTTGTCTTTCTCCAGAGTGATTTCTGCGGCAAATTTATTCGCTGTCTGCGCTATGAGGGCGGCAGGCCGCGCGTGGATTCCGGCTCTGTTTCTTACTGTAAGAATTTTCTCTGTCATAAAACTTCCTCTTGCACTTTTTTAAAAGTTCACTGCGGGCTTAAATTCCCGCAGCATATAAAAAGTTCTGGTTTTTACGCCGGAACTGAATGGCATTCTTATGAAAGGATTTGCCGTCCTTGAATACATGGCTCCGGTTCAATAGGAGTCGTCCTGACCGTAATAGGCGGTCTGTGCCTCCCCGGACTCAATCCACTTAAGCACGTTCTGGTTGAATTCCATGGCGGAATAATAGCCCATGGACTTAAGCCTTTCGTTCATGGCGGCCGCCTCCAGGATTATGGGCAGGTTGCGCCCCGGCTTTACGGGCACCTCTATGTACGGGATTTTCACGCCAAGAAGATCCACGGTGTGCGTCTCCGTTCCCAGACGGTCGTAGATTTTTGACTGGTCCCATGCCTCCAGCTTTACGACCAGCTGCACCTCTTTGCTTTCCCGTATGGCGCCCACGCCGTACAGCTGCGAGACGTTTATTATTCCGAGCCCGCGTATCTCCATGTGATGGCTTATAAGACTGTTGGCGCCCTGACCCACAATGGCGTTTCCGTTGACACAGCGTATCTCCACGCTGTCATCCGCCACCAGACGGTGCCCGCGCTCCACCAGCTCCAGCGCCGTCTCGCTTTTTCCTACCCCGGAATCTCCCTGCAGGAGTATACCTATGCCGAACACCTCCACCAGAACGCCGTGCAGCGTTTTTCTGGGCGCAAAAAGCTGCATGAAAATCCTCAGGAGCCTGGTGGTAAATTCCGTGGACTCCAAGTCTGTCTGCAGGATGGGGCATCCCGCTTTGTCGGCCACTCTCAGGAAACTCTCGTCGGGACTTATGCTGTGCGTGAACACCATGCACGGAATGTTGAATTCAAACAGGCGCTGTATGGTCTCCATGTTGTTCTCGCGCTTAAGCTTTGCCAGATACGCCGCCTCGCCGCGGCCGAAGAGCTGCACGCGCTCGCACACAAAGGAATCGTAGAAGCCTGAGAGCGCCAGTCCCGGCCTGTTTATGTCCGGCACGGTAAGTTCCCGTGAAAGCCCTCCTCTGCCCGCGATGCAATGTATGTGCAGAGAGTTATGACCTTTTAAATCCAGATCCAGAAGGTCCAGGACCGTGATTTTTCTATCAGACATGTGTTTAGTATACAGTTTGTACGGTTTTGTTGCAACTGAATTTGTGATAAATTTTGGGCATGGACAATGTACGCTATCAGTGCAGAATCTGCGGTTACGTCTACGACCCTGCGCAGGGAGATGCCCCGGGCTCCGTTTCTCCGGGCACGGACTTTAAAAGCATAAGCGCGCTCTCGTGGGAATGCCCTGTCTGCGGCGCGGAGAAAGAGAGTTTCGGAATGTGCCGCGCTCCGGGAGGGCCCGCCGCCGGAAACACGGGCGCCATCTGAAAGGCGGGCGGATTTTGCTTGGGCCGAAATGACGCCGGCATAGGACAGTCCTGCGGGCGTAAGTGAATTTTCCCGGGCGGAGGAAAGACGCATGAGCGGAGAGAAAAAAATCGAATGGTTTGAGAACGAGTCTTTCTGGCTTAATTACGGGCCTGTCATGTTCGACGGGCAGCACTGGGCCGAGGCGCGCGGTATTGCGGAGCGCTGCGTCCAAATCGCCTCCCTTAAGAAAGGCTGCTCGGTTCTGGATGCGTGCTGCGGTCCCGGGCGCATTTCCGTGGAACTGGCATCCTTGGGGATGAACGTTACGGGCGTGGACATAACAGTGCCGTTCCTGGATGCCGCAAGGGAGTCCGCCTGTGCTGAGGGCGTAAGATTGAATCTTGTAAAATGCGACATGCGCTCTTTTACCACGGACAGGAAATTCGATTCGGCCATAAATGTCTACAATTCGTTCGGCTACTGCGACAGCGTGGAGGATGATTTTAAAATCCTCAGGGCGGTGCATGGTGCCTTAAAGGACGGCGGGACATTCATTCTGGAATGCATAAGCCGCGAGACCGCAGTGCGGTGGTTCACGGAGGGAGAGTGGTTTGAGCGTGACGGCATGACGGTGCTCACGGAATTTAAAGTGCACGGGGCGTGGGAAGGCCTTCTGAGCAGATGGATTCTGATCGGCAGGGACGGAAAGCGCATGGAGCACCAGTTCGTGCAGCGCCTGTATTCCGCGCCGGAGTTACGGAGCGGGATTCTGCGCCTGGGATTTAAAACCGCAGAGATTTACGGTGGCTTCGATTTGTCTCCGTATGATTACAACGCCAGGACAATGGTGCTGGTGGCCAGAAAATAATGCGCTTTTTATGCGTGGTGCAGTCCTTGCCGTAAGGGATTTGGTTCCGGCCGGGATTCTGCATTCCGCGGGTTAGCACAAGCGTGGCGGGGCGTGTGATTTTTTTTTCGAGGAAACTTGACGCGCGTTTGGAAATGCTGATTGTGGTTTTAACACGAAAATCGTGCAGTAATACAGTTTGTCCTTGACAAAAGGTTTGCTTGCTCATAAAATGCAAAATGAAGAACATAAAGAAAATACTTGTTCTAATATTGTTTTGATTGTCATGTCCTGATGAAAGTTAGGCGTAGCAATTAGGTTTTTATTAGTTCACTTGTTTTTCTCTTTTCTGAAATTCTTCACAACATTTTATTTTCTCAATCTTAATTTACTGACATTTTTTGTCTAGTATTTTATTTAGGAGTATTTCTATGAATAGAGAAGAATTTAACTATGTTCAAAGCGGAATCAATTACAATTTCAAAAGTCCAAAACTTTTGGAAC
>JAFLSO010000082.1 GCA_022510925.1 Treponema sp. | reverse complement strand
GCATAGCCCAAGTCAAGATTGCTGAGGATAGCGGAGTCAAGATTTATGACGATCTTATTTATCTGACCCATGTTTCCGATTCCAAACGACGCCAGAACCGCGAAAACCGCAAACATCACAGCTAAGACCTTGCCGATATACTTACAGCCCTTATAGCCGCCCAGACCGTCGCGGAGGTAGTACATCGCGCCTCCGCTCCATTCGCCCTCTTTATTCTTGCGGCGGTAGTATATTCCGAGAATGTTTTCCGAAAAGTTTGTCATCATTCCGAAAAACGCGGCTATCCACATCCAGAAAACCGCGCCCGGTCCGCCTACGCATATCGCCGAGGAAACACCCGCGATGTTTCCTGTGCCGATGGTAGCGGCAAGAGCCGTACAAAGCGCCTGAAACTGTGAAACAGAACCGCGCCCGTCCTCGTTTTTGCGAGCCTTGCTCTTTTTTGAAAACATTCCGCCGATCGTTTTCATCCACCATTCTTTGATGTGCGTGACCTGAAAG
>JAFLSO010000081.1 GCA_022510925.1 Treponema sp. | reverse complement strand
CCATGAACGCCTGGTACTTCTCCATCGAGAAAATCAAGGACAAGCTCATCGAGAAGAACGAGGAGATCAACTGGGTGCCCGCGACGGTCAAGCACGGCCGCTTCGGCAACTGGCTCGAGAACGCCCGCGACTGGAACATCTCCCGCAACCGCTACTGGAGCACCCCGATCCCGATCTGGGAGTGCGACTGCTGCGGCGACCGCACGGTGCTGGGCTCCGTCGCGGAGATCAAGGAAGTCAGCGGCGTGGAGCTGCACGACCTGCACCGCCAGTACATGGATCAGGTGACCTTCAAGTGCAAGTGCGGCGGCACCAAGCGCCGCGTGCCCGAGGTGCTGGACTGCTGGTTCGAGAGCGGCTCGGTCACCTACGCCCAGAAGCACTACCCCTTCGAGAACAAGGACTGGTTCGAGACCCACTTCCCCTGCGACTTCGTGGTGGAGTACACGGGCCAGATCCGCTGCTGGTTCTACTACATGCACGTGATGGCCGTGGCGCTGTTCGACCGCCCCGCCTTCAAGAACTGCGTGG
>JAFLSO010000080.1 GCA_022510925.1 Treponema sp. | reverse complement strand
CGGCTTCCGTCTGCCGAGCGCGGCTGACAACAGACCGCTTAAATTTCCTGAGTTTGAGGAGCGCCTTAATCAGGTTATATTTACAAGCGCGACGCCGTCCGACTACGAGCATGAACATTCTACCGTAGTTGCTGAGCAGATTATACGTCCTACGGGACTTTTAGACCCTGAAATAGAGATAAAGCCTACAGAGCATCAGATAGACGACCTTATTGGCGAGATAAATAAGCGCACCGAAAAGGGATTCCGCACGCTTGTAACAACACTTACAAAGAAAATGGCGGAGGACCTTACGGACTACCTCGGCGGAGTCGGTATGCGCGTGAGATATATGCACTCGGACATTTCCACGATAGAGCGTACGGAGATTATAAAGGATTTGCGTACGGGTGAGTTTGACGTGCTTGTCGGAATAAATCTGTTAAGAGAAGGTCTTGATATTCCTGAGGTCGCGCTTGTGGCGATTCTCGACGCGGATAAGGAGGGCTTTTTAAGAAGTGAAATGTCACTCATACAGACGATAGGCAGAGCGGCGCGTA
>JAFLSO010000008.1 GCA_022510925.1 Treponema sp. | reverse complement strand
CGAAAAGTCCCATCATGCACGCGCTGGATTTAGGAGAGACGCGGCTCATATATCCATGCACGGAGAATTCCTTTCCCTGAGAAAAATCCGCCTCGCGCGCGCCCAGCGCAGAGCAAACCGCGCGGTAAGTCTTTTTTACGGAACGGGTCTCGAACATGGCGTGTACGGAAGCGTTTACGCTCCGGGTTTTCGTAAAAAGCAGCGCACCGCTTGTCTCCCTGTCCAGGCGGTGCATTATTCCCGCGTAAGGCGGATTTCTAAGCGCAGGATTTCTTCTCCACAGAAAATTCACAACGCAGTCGTGCATGTTCGCACGGCCGCCGGCTACAGTCTGCTCGGTGGGGATGAAAGCGGGCTTACTCACTATAATCAGGCTGTCGTCCTCATAAAGAACGTCATTCTCTGTGAGCGTAAAATCTATGTCACCCGCGGGTTTCTCGTAGAAGAATTTCTCCTCGTCCATCCTTACAAGAACCATGTCTCCGGGACGCAGCATGAGCGCGGGCACCCTGCATCTGTCACCGCGCACACTGACCGCGCCCGCGAAAATAAGCCTTCTGATTTTTGAATTCGATATTTTACCGGATGAGCCTGCGCCGACTAAATCAGCGGAGGAGCAGAGCATCTTGCGCAGAAACAAATCGAGCCTTATGCTCTGCCCGGCCCTCCATTCTAAAACCCGCATAAAATCATGCGATTTTAAATAGCTGCTCTATCTGCGGCTGGCGCACAAGCATAACGGAGCAATGCGCGCTGCCTATTATCTCCCCGTTCTGCCGGCTTATGACGTCGTGCCTGTTCACGAACGGAGCGGAATCAGCAGTGCCGCCCAGAAGTATAAGGTCCGCCTTGAATTCATCCGCCGCAGATATTATCTCTGACCACACGGCTCCTTTCCTCAGCTCCGCATCTATCTTTATGCCTTTGCCCGCGGCAAGCTTAACGGCGTAGGTAAGGTTCCTGTCTCCGTCCGTGGTGAGCCCGCCCTCTATCTGCTCGCCCTCATCCTTAACCATGAACTTGCTCATGGTGAGCTGGCGGATTGTGACCGTGTCCACCACATACACAACTTTTATGTGGCACTTAAACTGCTTGGCCATAAGAATGGCATACATGACTGCGTGCAAAGATGACTGCGAACCATTATATGCCACAACAATCCTCTGAAAAAGCGGTTTAATCATTTCTGCCTCCCTGCCGTGCCTTAAGAGATTTTAGGACGAACACGTTGTCCCTCTCCCTTTCCTCCAGCACGCTCTCTATGTATGCCACGGTCTCCTTGTCCTGCGGGATGACCATCTTATCCAGTGCGTTGACCCTGCGCTGTGTTTTCTTAACCTCCATGGCAAGCCGCCACACTATGGTCCTTATGCTGGCCATCTGCGTAAGAAGCGTGAGCAGGTTAAAGAAGTGCGCCATAACCTCGTCGCTGTCGGGGAACGTGCCCAAGAACGAGTTGAACAGCTCGCGCCTCGGAAGCGTCACGTCAAGCGAAGTGAAATTCATGCCGCCTATAACCTGCGGCTTCTCCGTAATGTCGAAACTGTAATCCACGGCATGCGCTATGCGCTCCACACGGTCGCCGCCCACGGTAAGAAGCATGTTCCTTAGCGAAGGATATGCTTTCTCTATGCACTTGTCTATGCGCGCCTCCAGAAGCTTAACCTGCTCCACCTTGCGCATAAGCTCCATCACAAGAATCTCGCGCTTCTGCTCTAAAAGCTCATATCCCTGCTCGCTTACGGCAAGCTGCTCCTTTATGGAGAGAAGATTTGACTTTGTGGGTGCCACATTGAGTTTTGCCATTCCTACTGCCCGCCGTTCTGTGGTAAGTATTTCTCCAGAAGCTCATCCTTTATGCGGTAAAGCTCCGAGCGGGGAAGAATGCTGAGTATTCTCCATCCCAAATCCAGGGTGTCCTCTATGCTGCGGTCCTCATGCTCGCCCTGAGTAAAGAATTTCTCCTCCAGCTCCGTGCCGAACCTCAGATAAGTTTTGTCCAGATCGCTAAGCTCCTCCTCTCCGATTATGCTGGCCAGATTCCTTACGGAGTGGACCTTTGAGTAGCTGGCGAAAAGCTGGCTTGACACAGCGGCGTGATCCTCCCGCGTCATGCCCTGCCCTATCCCGTCCTTCATAAGGCGGCTGAGGCTTGGAAGCACGCTCACCGGCGGATACAGCCCTTTCTGGCTAAGCTCCCGTCCCAGAACAATCTGCCCCTCTGTTATGTAGCCGGTAAGATCGGGGATGGGATGGGATATGTCATCGTTTGGCATGGTGAGTATGGGAATCTGAGTTATGCTTCCGGTGCTGCCCTGAACTTTTCCCGCGCGCTCATAAAGCTCCGCAAGATTTGAGTAAAGATAACCCGGATAGCCTTTGCGCCCCGGAACCTCTCCGCGGGTAGTGCTTATCTCGCGCAGAGCCTCGCAGTAGTTCGTCATGTCAGTCATGACCACAAGGACGTGCATGTTGCATTCAAAAGCAAGATACTCCGCGGCGGTGAGCGCGCAGCGCGGCGTGATTATGCGCTCTATTGACGGCGCGTCCGCCAGGCTCTGGAACATGACCACTTTGCTCAGAACGCCCGACTCCTCGAACGTATGCTGGAAAAACTGCGCCACGTCATACTTTATCCCCATGCCGGCGAAAACCATAACGAAGTCCTCGCTGGAATTAAGTATCTTGGCCTGCCGTATTATCTGCGCGGCAAGGCGGTTGTGGCTGAGTCCGTTTCCGCTGAATATGGGAAGCTTCTGCCCGCGAATCAGAGTGTTCATTCCGTCTATTGAGGAGATGCCGGTCTGTATGAAATCGCGCGGATAAACCCTGGCATAAGGATTCATGGGATTTCCGTTCACGTTCACTTTCCGGCCGGAGATTATCTCAGGATAGCCGTCTATGGGCTCTCCAAGGCCGTTGAAAATTCTTCCCAGAAGTCCTTTTCCAACGCGCAGCTCCATGGGACGGTCCAGGAATTCCACGGTGGCGGAGTCCAGGTCCAGTCCGGTGGTGCTTCCGAAAACCTGCACCACGGCGGCGGTCTCGTTAATGTCTATGATGCGCCCGGTTTTCTTCTCACCGTTCTTGTCGCGCACAAAAACCACCTCGTCATAAAAAGAATTCGGTGTACGCTGAACCACGACTATAGGACCGTCTACCTGCTCAAGTCCTTTGTATTCTATACCTTTCATACTGAATCCTTGCGGTACATCCGCTCCAGGTCGCCTATCTGGTCCTCAAGATGAGTCTCGATTGTCTTCAATGCCGAAAGATCATCGTTTGGCACGGAGGACTTGGCCCGCACAATCTCATCGCGCACGCCAAGCTCCAGCACGCGCAGAAGGGGGCAGCCGCTCTTTACCACAGATAGCGCCTGCTCATAGAAATTCATTATAAGCGTAAGAAGACGGATTTGTTTCTCAGGCACGGAGTACTGGTCCACGCTGTCAAACGCGCTCTGCTGAAGGAAACCGTTTTTTATCATCTCCGCCACGGTAAGAATCAGACGGTCGCTGTCAGGAAGCGCGTCCGCTCCTATAAGGCGCACAATCTGCTGCAGCCTGTCCTCGCGCTTCAGAAGATCCAGAGCCTGCTGACGTATTATGGCCCACTGCGGGTCGAATTTATCCCACCAGACGCGAACCTCCTCCGCGTACTCCGAATAGCTGTCTATCCATCCTACGGCGGGATAATGGCGCGCGTTGGCAAGCTCACGCTCCAGGGCCCAGAAGCATCTGATGAAGCGTTTGGTGTGCTGCGTTACAGGCTCGGAGAAATCTCCGCCCGGCGGGGAGACCGCTCCTATAACGCTCACCGAGCCCTCTTTTCCGCACAGCGTGTTCACGCGTCCTGCGCGCTCGTAGAATTCCGCAAGACGTGTGGGAAGATACGCGGGGAACCCCTCCTCCGCAGGCATCTCCTCCATGCGTCCGCTCAGCTCACGCAGCGCCTCCGCCCAGCGGCTGGTGCTGTCCGCCATGATAGCCACGTGCATGCCCATGTCGCGGTAATACTCCGCCAGGGTAATACCGGAATAGAGCGACACCTCACGCGCCGCCACCGGCATGTTCGATGTGTTCGCTATAAGAATGGTGCGCTCCATAAGAGAGCGGTTTGTGCGCGGGTCTATAAGGTTCGGGAATTCAGTCAGAACGTCCGTCATCTCGTTTCCGCGCTCGCCGCAGCCTATGTAAACTATCAAATCCGCATCGCACCATTTGGCTATGGCGTGCTGCGTCATGGTCTTTCCTGTTCCGAATCCGCCGGGAATGGCGGCAGTTCCGCCTTTGCTCAGCGGAAAGAAAACGTCTATGACGCGCTGGCCCGTAACCAGAGGCTCTGTGACCTCCAGTTTCTGCGCGAACGGGCGCGGCTTCCGCACCGGCCACCACTGGCTCATGGAGAGGCTCTCGCCTGAATCAGTTACGGCAATCTCCTCGTCCACGGTAAAATCGCCCTCTCCCGCAACAGACCTCAAAGTTTTTCCGCGCGCGGAGGGAGGCACCATGATTTTATGCACGATGCTTCCGGTCTCCTGCACGGTGCCTAAGACAAAGCCGGGACGAATCTCCGTTCCGGGTCCGATATTCTCCGCGGGAACAAAATGCCATTTCTTTTTGCTGTCTATGGGCTCCGTGCGCTGCCCCGGCAGAAGGAAAGAGCCTCCTGTCTCGAACATATCCTTAAGCGGACGCTGAATGCCGTCATAAATCATGCCCACAAGACCGGGACCAAGCTTTAGGGAGAGTGGCCGCTCGTTACTGACAACCTCCTCGCCCACCTGCATGCCGCTGTCATCCTCGTAAACCTCTATGGTGGCCTTGCCTTTATCCTGTCTTATAATCTCGCCTATGAGCTTGTTTTTTCCCACATCGACCACATCGTAAAGGCCGCAGCTCTCCAGCCCCTCGGCGTAGACTATAGGTCCCGAGATACGGGTTATCTTTCCTTTTATCATTCGGGAATCCTCCCTTTAAACAATGCCAGCGCAAGCTCCTCGCTGTGAGAGTCCAGAACCTCGCGTATTTTCTCATCCAGCGTGAGGCGACAGATTATTTTTCCGTCATCGCAGGAAAGGACAATGCCCTCATGGTGCAAAAGCCCCGGCACATGCTCATCCGCGAATTTATCCTCGTCTGCCTCACTTACAGAGCTGAGTGATTTTCCCAGAGCGGAAAGGATTCTCTCCGCGTCAGGCACTCTCATGCCTGTGACAAGGGCATCTATTTTCTTTACGTCAGTCAGAACCGGCTCCGCTTTCCTTATCATGCCGGAGATAATCTCCAAGCGCTTTGCATCCCCGCACTCAGTGAGCCATTCGTTCACGGCCTTTATGATTTGGGAGCGCACGAACGAAACCACGTACCGCTGTTTCTCAAGAGGAAGGGAGGCGCTGTTATTTTTCTCAAATGCGGCAACTCTGGCTGCGCTCGCTTTCCTTGCCTCTGCCTCTGCCTCTGAGATTCTCTGCCCCACATTCTTTAATTCCTGCTCCACGCTCTCTTTAGCGCGCGCAAGAATTTTCTCCGCTTTTTTACGAGCATCCTCGCGTATCTCTTTGTCAAGGACTTCTGTTGAACGTAACTCTTCCATAAAAAACTACCCCCAGACGCTCCTACACTTTTATGCCTATGGCCTCGCGGATTGCATCTGTAAGCGTGCGTCTGCCCTCTATATGCCCGTGAAGACCGGGAACCTCCACTATGAGCGGAGATTTTCCCGTCATCTGCCATGCCTGAATCTCAGGCGCGAGCATATCAGCTGCATCTTCTGTGAGAATAAGTATTTTAGGCAGGCTGCCGCTGGCCAGAATCTCTTTGTTCTGTCCTGTCATGGCATTGAACGCCTCAAGCGCCTCCTGCCTGTTGGAGACGGGAGTGCCCTTTACGCCCGCAAGCATAAAGCCCAGCACCAGTTCCCGCTCGCCTATAACAAAGTATTCCACGGGCCCGCTACATTATTATGATGAACAGCGCCACCAGGAATCCCCACAGACATATACCTTCCGCAAGACCTACAAACGGCAGCGCCTTGCCGGAAAGCTCCGCGTTCTCGCTCATGGCGCCCATGGCCGCCGCACCGATTTTTCCTACCGCAGTGCCGCCGCCTATACACGCTATGCCCACTGCCAGTGCCGCGGCTATATATTTAAGCGCGCCCGTAAAATCAGAGCCGCCCTCAGCCTGCGCCTCCGTAACCTGAGGCTCCTGAGCGTTATCCAGGCTTTCCTGCGCGAACACGCACACTGAGCCAGCCAAAAGCAAGAATGCCAGCACCGCAAAAAATCTCTTTCTCATACAAACACCTCTGTCTGTTAATTTTATATTCAACCGCATACAAACGGCCTTATGCGTTTTTAAGGCTCTTGTAGCGGAACATGAACGGCCTGAATTCCCGTCCTGTCTCGCTAAAGAATTTGCTGAAGAATTCATAGTACTGCAGGCGCACCACCTGAATGGCCACTATCATTCCCTCAAGAACCACCACAATCACGTTTCCTATTATGCTTATGGCTACCGCCCCGGCTGCAGGCGCCAGCGAGGACATCATGGAGATGATGAAGCCAAGCACGGCGTGCGCAAGGGCAAAGGCACCCACGCGCAGGAAACTCACGGTGTTGGACAGATAGCTTGAGACGACCTCCACAATCTCCACCACAGCGGCAATCACCGCGGCGAAAAGCCCGTTCTCAAGCACAGGCCTCTCCTTGTCCACCAGACGGCCGAAGGGCTCACCGAACGCCGTAAGAAACAGCGTGAGCCCTATGACAATCCAGTCGTATGCGGCGGGAGAATGCCCCAGGAGGGCGACGCGCAGCGCGAAGACTATCACATACCAGAAAAACACTGCCCCGGTAATTCCGGTTTTCCCGAACAGCGCCTTTCCCCATCTTTTAAGCGCAAGCTGATTTATTATGTTTATGATTATGCCGCAGCTGTTTATGATGAATCCCACGCCCACCGTGAATCCGAAGAACAGGAACATGCGCTTTATGCTGTCCGGGTCGCTCTGCGGCATCATGGGAAGAATCGCATCCCTGGGCTCACCGAAAAGCCCCGTCACCCAGCGGGAGAAAGGCTCCAGCAGAGTCTCGTTCGCGAAGAATTCCCCGGTAAGAAGCCCCATCACGGTGGAGCTCACGCCTATGCAGATAAAAATCACGCTGAATTTCTCCCAGCCGCCCAGCTTAAGCAGCTTGAAGTGCATCAGTATTCCCGCAAGAAGAAATACGAGCCCCTGCCCCGCGTCACCGAACATTATGCCGAACAGGACCGTGAAGAAAATCGCCACGAACGGAGTCGGGTCCACAGTGCCGTAAAGAGGAGAGCCGTAGCTGAAAATCATGCGCTCGAACGCGGAGACTATCTTACCGTGCTTAAGCTTGACGGGGACTTTCTCGCTGCCGTTCATTACACCCGCCACCTCATCGGGCATGAATTCGCGCATTGCGGTGCGGCCTTTCGTAAGCTCGTCCAGTGTTTTCATAACCTCGCGGGAGCGGTACGCGGGAATCCATCCCGTAATGCGGTATACCATCTCGGTGGACTCCAGCCTGCTCTCCACCTCGTAAACCTGGCTTCCCACAGAATAGCGCTGAAGGAGCCTGTAGATTCTGTCCTTATGGGTCTCCGCGAAATTCCTCCGCTCCGCCTCCGCCTCCATGAGCGCCGCGGATGTCTCGGCCTTCTCTTTTCCAAGCGTAAGCAGAACGTCATCGGGCACACCCTTGAAGTCCTTGGGAATCTGGAGCTCCACAAAACCCGCTTTCTTAAGCTCGCCGTCCAGAAAGAACCTGGCGTTCTTGGCGCACGCAACCATTATGCGCGTGCTGTCGTTTCCGAGCGGAAGTATTATGGCGCGGGAGCCAAGTGCCGCCTTAAGGGAGTCCACGCTGCCCTCGTCAACTTTTCCTATGCGCATGGTAAGGAACGAGAGCGACTCAAGCTCCGCGTATGAGACTTTTAGGTTAGCGAACGCGAGCACCTCGTTGTACGCGTCCTCCAGTCGCTTTTTCTCGTGCAGGGCCTCCTGCTCGCGCGCGTTTATGGTCTCCGCGGACTCTATGAGCCTCAGCGCCTCATCGTGATCCTCAGGAACCGGAAGCTCTATGGCGTTCGTGTATCCTGTGAGCTCAGGCAAATCCAGAGCCGCGCGTATTTTCTCCAGCCGCACGAAAATCTCGCCGTCGGGGTTAAGCGTCTCGCCGGGACGCTCGCTCACGTCCGGGGAGTCCAAATCGTTCTGAAACTGGAATTCTCCCAGAGTACCCAGATATTTCAGAACGCCGTGGATGTCCTGTTTCAGAACCATCAGCTCCACAAGACGCATGGTTGTAGTCTTAGCCATCACTTTACCTCCAGACCGGCTATATGCAGCGCCTGCGAGATGCTCGCAGAGGAATTCATGTGCAGACGCAAATGCTCGCAGGCCGTTCTGATATTGTCCAATTCACGCTGCTTAATCACGAACCAACATACTAAAGGCGCCTCCGTGAACGGAAACTTATGGAACGTGGCGAGCGCCCTGCTCACGAAAGCGTTGCGGTATGCGGAGGCGACCCACCGCGGATCTATGCTCCACACGGTGCCCTCCTCATACGGATTCAGGAACATGCTGTACTTCCAGCCCTTCCACTGCTCCCAGGAGTCCAGTTCCCAGTCCAGTGTCCTTATGGCGTCGCGCGCAAGCACATCCTGGACGGAGCGGTGCGGCCCCGCATATGCCAGATGGCTCATGACAGAAGCCCTGTCCATGCCGTAATACGTCCTGAGGCGAAGTGCCCACATGATGTTGTCCATGCGGTACTTCTCGCCCACCAGGGCCTCCAGCGACTTCCTGCACTGAGGGCTCACCGTGCGGATGCTCTCCCACACCTCGCTTATGTACTGGCAGTCCAGCCTGTAATCGTTGTCTTTCTGCTGCTCCAGGCGCGGTACGGCATTAAGCCATGCCAGCGGAGTGCCCTCCGTCATGGCGCTGATGGAGGGCCACTTGGAGTAATCTATTATGTTGAACGGCCTTATGTCCACTATGTCCGGCATGGATTTCTCGCCCAGGCACAGCGCGCCGCCGATTTCCTTTATGTTATCGTAGTCATAGAAATGAAGAAGCGCCACAAGCATGGGGGAAGGCTTCTCGTAGCAAGAGACAAGGCTGAGGTAGTCATCGATAAAAGTTTTCTGCGCCTTAAGCTCTATCTGCCTTGCAAGAAGAATCTCAGGCACCTGAGGCAAATCCTCACTGAAAAGAAGTGACCACAGTTCCTGCAGGGAAGCCGCGTTGAAAAGCTTACGGGCGCTCTCCCCCACAAAAGATCTGGCGAGCATTCCGCTTGCCCTGGCGTAGACATAATAATCCGCGGAGCTTTTATCCATGGCCATAGGAGCGCCTCACGAAAAAAGGTAGCTCTCAAAAAGCGAGTCGAACGCGGAGCGGTCCCGGGCGCCGCTTTCCAGGGACTTTATGTAATTGTCCAAATCGGCCCTGTGACCTGCGGCTATCTTCTCCTTACGGGCATTCTCGTCGTCCTCTATTCCGGCTGAAATCCTCACATACTCAGAATGAAACTTATCCTCCGCCTCGGCATGGGCCCTGGCAATCTCACCGTCGGCCTCTTTCTGTGCATCCAGGAGCATCTGGCTGGCCTCGCGCTCCACCTCCAGAAGATGCCGGATTATATCTGCTTCATTAGTCATCTTATCACCAAATAAAAATCATTGCTCGGAGCTTTCCTCATAAGAGCACAGAAGATCATAAACCTGCTGGGCGCTTGTCTTCTCCTGCAGCTGCTTGCCGAAAAGCGGATTCTGCAATATGGACGCCAGCTCCTTAAGCACCTGAAGATGCAGGTCCGTCTCGCCGGGATTGCACAGGAGCATGAACACCAGGTGAACGGGGGCTTTGTCAAGCGAGTCGTAGTCAACTCCGCCCCTGCTTATGCCTATGGCGCCCACCACGCTTCTGGCGGTGTCGCAGTTTCCGTGGGGAACCGCTATGCCGTGCATTATGCCGGTGCTCATCTTGGCCTCGCGCTCACGCAGGGCAGAAAGAGCCTGGTCGCGGTCAATCTCGGGATGCCCGGACACAAGGCACTGCACCATCTCCTCGAACAGCTCGTCTTTATCAGAGCTTTCCAGATTCAGAACGACGCATTCAGGCGAAAAAACTTTATCCAGAATCATAAGCCATCCCAGCCCCGCTTAAGAATCAGAGGCTCACTGCTCCTGCCCGCCGGCGCTAAGGGACTGGACAAAATCCGTGTCCTCATTATTGGAGCCGTTCAGCTCCTGGTCCAACCAGTCTCCTGCGCCGGACGCGCTCTCCGTCTCCTGTGAGGACTGCACGGCCTCCGCCGCAGCGCTCAGGTCCGACTGCGCGGGAGCCTTTGTAAGGAGGGCAAGCGTGAACGCCAGCACAAAAAACAAAGCGGCAAGCACACCCGTAGTCTTTGTAAGGACACTGGCGGAATGAGAGCCGAACGCCGCGGAATTCCCTCCGCCGAAAACGCTTCCCATTCCATTAGAATCGTCATTCTGAATAAGAACCAGCAAAACTAAAAGAACACAAACAATTACAAATGCCACAAGAAGGATTGTTCTGACAACACCCATTTTTTTCTCCAGACCGAAAGGTCATTATATACTGATTTTTGACTGCTATATTAGCAAAATATGGCTCGGCCGTCAACGGCGGGCGGGAATGACATCCACTGCATGATGACGGGAAGATGCCCGCACCGGCCGGAGCTCAGGGCACGGCAGGCACGGACATTGCCCGTTTGTTTTATTATAGAGAATAACGCGCGGAATCTAGCACTCGCAGATGGGAGTGAACGTCTCCGCCTTAAGGGAGGCTCCGCCTATGAGACCGCCGTCTATGTCCGGCTGGGCAAGAAGCTCCTTGGCGTTGGATGCTTTCATGGAGCCGCCGTACTGGATTATCACATCGTCGGCCACTGCCTGCCCGTAAAGCCTCGCGATGTAGTCGCGGCAGAATTTATGGATGGCCTGCGCGTCCTCGGGAGTGGCTGTCTTTCCGGTTCCTATGGCCCATACAGGCTCGTAGGCGATTGTGACATTCCTCATCTGCTCCGCTGTCACGCCCGCAAGATCCGCGCTGAGCTGGAAAGCGCACACCTGCTCCGCGTTGCCCGCCTCGCGGTCGCTCAGAAGCTCGCCTATGCAGAGCACCACCTCAAGTCCCTCTGAGAGAGCGCGGCGAACCTTTTTGTTTATGAGCTCGTCGCTCTCGCCTATCTCATGCCTGCGCTCCGAATGCCCCAGAATCACGCTGGAGACTCCAAGGTCCTTAAGCATCTCCGTGGACACCTCCCCCGTGTGCGCGCCGTTGGCTGTGGCCGCCACATCCTGCGCGCCCAGAAGAATGTTGGAGCCCTTGAGCACCTGCCCCACCGCGTCCAGGTACACAAACGGCACCCCGACCATGAATTTATTGGTCTTGCCCTCAAGTGCCTTGACCAGATCCTCCGCGAGTTTGACGGCCTCTGCCCTGGAAGTGTTCATCTTCCAGTTTCCTGCGATATAATGCGTTCTTGCCATAATGGAATCTCCTTAAAAATTTAATGTCATGCCGACAATAATAGCGGAAAACACCGGGAGTGGCAACGGCGGACGCATTCTTTCCGGCCCGGAGTCATCCCCGCCATGCGCCCCGCGCATATTGACAGCCGTAACTTTAGGTATTATAAAAGTATAGGGGTTTTACGGATTAGTCCTTATCCCTCTAATCAAAAATAAAATCAGCATCAAGGAAGTGCGGCGATGAAAGATTCCGGCAACAACACAAAGAAAAGCAAAAGGCAGACCAGCCTGCTATACTCCGTGCTGTCAAGCATAGGCGGAGTGGTGGCGCTGTTCTGTTTCATCCAGACGTGGATAGTGTCACGCTCCGCGCGGCTGAACATAGTGTCAGACTCGGAGCAGAAAATCGAGGAGACGGTGAAAGCGTATGCGCTCGCACTGGAGAACGATCTTACCAGCTACAAAAAAGAGCTGAACCAGTACATATACGCGCCCGTGATGCGGACGGGAACCATAGAGGAGATAGGAGAATGGCTCATGACGCAGGAATCCGAGCGCTCCTCTGAATTCGACTACATAATGTTCGCGGGTCCTGACGGACTAAGCTACAACGACAACGGAACCCGCACCGACATCTCATCGCGCGACTACTTCACGGCAATCATGCGCGACGGAAAATCAGAATACATAGACGACCCCGTCATCTCCAGAACCACGGGCCAGCCCGTAATACACATTACGCGGGCAGTGACGCGCGGCGGAAGGAACATAGGCATTCTGGCGGGCGTAGTGGGCATAAACAAACTGACCGAGGAGCTTGCGGCCGTAAGAATCGGTGAGGACGGTTACGCATGGATGCTCTCATCTGACGGCACGGTAATCTCGCATCCGCGGAAAGAATTCATCATGGAGATTAATTTCATAACCGGACTTAGCGCGGGATTCGAGGACATGGCTGCCGTTGCGACAAAGATAGCGGCGGGCCAGAAAGGGAATTCGTGGGTGAACGGACTTAACGGCGGAAAGGATTTCATATCGTACCACGGCGTGGCGGGAACGCGCTGGGGTCTGGCGGTCACAGTTCCGCAGCATCAGATTTATGACCTTGTGGCCCTGCTTAGGAACCAGATGATTTTCTTCGGATGCCTAGTCGTGTTCTTCACCATACTGGTGGGAGGGCTTCTCCTGCACTTCATGCTCAAGCCGCTGAAAAAAGTGCGCGACACCATACTGGACATAGCCACAGGAAACGCGGACCTGACCAAGCGCATAGACGTGAGCAGCAACAACGAGATAGGCCAGGTCGTGCGAGGATTCAACGCGTTCGCGGAAAAGCTGCAGGAGATAATCAAGGACGTCAAGGACTCCAGGGACGAGCTCAGCACTGCCGGAGAGGACATGGGCGCAAGCACCCAGGACACGGCCAGCGCCATAACACAAATCATAGCGAACATAGACAGCATGAAACGGCAGATAGTGCAGCAGAACGACAGCGTGCATCAGACCGCGGGCGCCGTGAACGAGATAGCGTCGAACATAAACTCCCTGGAGACGATGATAGAGAGCCAGAGCGCGGGAGTTACGGAGGCCAGCGCCGCCGTGGAGCAGATGATAGGCAACATAAAGAGCGTCAACCAGAGCATGGACAAGATGGCGAGCGAATTCAGCATACTGCACGCTGACGCCGCCACAGGATTCAACAAGCAGCAGGACGTGAACGAGCGCATAAAGCAGATAGAGAGCCAGAGCGAGATGCTGCAGGAGGCAAACTCCGCGATAAGCGCCATAGCGGAGCAGACAAATCTGCTTGCCATGAACGCAGCCATAGAGGCGGCGCACGCGGGAGAGGCGGGAAAAGGATTCAGCGTAGTGGCGGACGAAATCAGGAAGCTCTCCGAGACATCCACCGAGCAGTCAAAAACCATAGGCGAGCAGCTGAACAACATAAAGGACTCCATACAGGAGGTGGTGCAGGCCTCCCAGGAGTCAAGCATGGCGTTGGAGTCCGTAAGCCGCAAGATTGAGGCCACGGACCAGCTGGTCATGCAGATAAAGGCCGCCATGGAGGAGCAGAACACAGGAAGCCGCCAGATAAGCGACGCCCTGCACAGCATGAACGACAGCACGATACAGGTGCGGAACGCCAGCCAGGAGATGACTGAGGGAAACAAGGCAATCCTTGAGGAGGTGAGGAACCTTCAGGACGCCACAGGAGCCATGAAGGAAAGCATGGAGGAAATGAGCGCCGGTGCCCGAAAGATAAATGAGACAGGCGCCTCGCTGGAGGGCATCTCAGGAAAAGTGAAAGAGTCAATAGAAAAAATCGGCTCTCAGATAGACCAGTTCAGAGTGTGATAAAAGAATACTGAGCAGACAGAAAAGCCGCCGCTTATAGCGGCGGCTTTTTATATCACCAGGAATGCTATTTCTGCGCCAGAATCGCTATTCCGGGGAGTGTCTTTCCCTCCAGGAATTCAAGGCTCGCGCCGCCTCCGGTGGACACATGGCTCATTTTGTCTGCCAGGTGGAATTTGTTCACGGCGGCCACGCTGTCGCCTCCTCCCACCACGGTCATAGCGCCGCGCCCTGTGGCCTCCGCCACCATCTTGGCCACGGCCTCCGTTCCTTTGGCAAACGCGTCGAACTCAAACACTCCCACAGGACCGTTCCACACCACGCTCTTGGCAGTGTCCAGGACCTCCTTGTACGAGGCGAGCGTTTTCGGTCCCACGTCCATGGCCATAAGGTCATCGGGTATGTCCACGCCGTCCACGCTCACAGGAGCCGCATCCGCGCTGAACTCCGCGGCGCCCAGATGGTCCACAGGAAGAAGTATCCTCACGCCCTTTGACTCCGCGTCAGAGAGAAGCTTCTTCGCAGTGTCGATGAAATCATCCTCAACCAGCGACTTACCGACCTTATGTCCCTGAGCCTTAAGGAATGTGTACGCCATGCCGCCGCCTATAATCAGCGCGCCGGCGTTCTTAAGAAGGCTCTCCAGCACCGCGATTTTAGAGGAGACTTTAGCGCCTCCTATGATGGCTACCTGGGGTTTGGGAGGATTCGTGACCATGGGCTCTATGTACTTGACCTCTTTCTCCATAAGGAAACCGCCCACAGGCTCCTCGCTCATGAACCTGGCGATTGTGGCCGTGGACGCCTGGTCGCGGTGAGCGGTGCCGAACGCATCGTTCACGAAAATGTCGCCGTATGTGGCCAGCTCCCTGGCCATGGACTCGCGCTCCGAGTCCACTTTGCTCGTCTCCTCCGCATGGAAACGGACGTTCTCAAGCATGGCCACCGCCCCGTCAGGAAGAGCGTCTATGGCAGCTTTCTGTCCGAGCGCGTCAGGCAGGAACGTCACGTCTTTTCCAAGCTTGGCGGCGAAATACTCCACCACGGGCCTCATGCGGTTCTTGCCGTTGATGAATTTCTCTTTATCTTCCTCTGTAAAAGTCTTTCCGGCTTTCTCCGCTTTCTCCTGGGCCTTCTTGACGTCTTTCTTGGGATCGCCTAAGTGGCTCATAAGGACCAAGCTGCGCGGATTCTGCTCTAAAATGTACTGGATGGTGGGAAGCGCCGCCATAATGCGGGTGTCGTCCTGCACCGCTCCGTCCTTCATCGGAACATTAAAATCCACGCGCATGATAATGCGCTTTCCTTTAAGGTCCACGTCTCTAACAGTCTTTATCATCTGCTCCTCCATGTAAAAACTACTCAGAAGATTATACTGGAACGCGCGCTTTAATTCAATGCTAAAGTGCGGCATGGATGAGGTGGCATGATGCGCTCGCCTTTGACTAAATTCAGCGCATGCATTATACTCGGAGGCATGGGTGGAAAATCAGCAGTCAAGACGGGGGTAAGGGGAAAGTCCGCCCCTGCAGGAAAATCCGCGGCAGGCAAAACCACGCAGGCAAAAGCGGCGGCAAAGTCAGGGACAAAATCCGCAGGAAAAAAAACAAGCGCGTCAGGCACAAAGAAACAGGCGGCGGCCGTAAAGAAACCGCAGTCATCATCAAAGACGGCAAAGGCCTCCTCAGGCACCAAGTCCTCCGCCAGGAGAACGGCGGCCGCAGAGGAAACGCGGACAGAGAGACAAGAGGCGCAGAAACCGGCTGCCCGCAAAGTCTACGATGAGAGCCAGATAAAGCATCTGGACGCGCTGGAGCACATACGGCTCAGAAGCGGCATGTACATAGGACGGCTGGGAGACGGCTCCAACCAGAATGACGGAATATACGTGCTCCTTAAGGAAATCATAGACAACGCGGTGGACGAATTCATAATGGGCCACGGGAAACGCATAGACGTGGAGGTTAAGGATAACCGGGTTAAAGTGCGTGACTACGGCCGCGGCATTCCGCTCGGGAAAGTGATAGAGTGCGTCTCGGAGATTAACACCGGCGCCAAATACAACGATGACGTCTTCCAGTTCAGCGTGGGCATGAACGGAGTGGGCACCAAGGCAGTGAACGCTCTGTCAAGCTTCTTCCGCGTGGTGTCAATCCGCGAGGGCCAGTGCACGGACGCCACGTTCGAGAAAGGCAAGCTGAAAAGCCAGCGCACCGGCACATTGAAGCAGAAATCCCCGAACGGCACATATTTTGAATTCGTGCCCGACACCGAGGTGTTCGGCAAATACGGATTCAACATGGAGTTCGTGGAGAAACGGATATGGAACTACGCGTATCTGAATTCAGGCCTAACGCTGCGCCTTAACGGAAAGGACTTTCACAGCGAGAACGGGCTCTTTGATCTTCTTAACAAAGAGATGGAGGACTCCTCCCTTTATCCCATAGGAAGCTATCAGGGCGAGCACCTTAAGTTCGCGTTCACGCACTCCAACGCTTACGGCGAGAATTATTTCTCTTTCGTGAACGGACAGTACACCGCGGACGGAGGAACTCATCTGGCCGCATTCAAGGAAGGCTTCGTAAAAGGCATAAACGATTTTTTCGGCACCGCATATAAAAGCGAGGACGTGCGCGAGGGCATGGCGGCGGCGGTCCTTGTAAAAATAAAGGACCCTGTGTTCGAGAGCCAGACCAAGAACAAGCTCGGCAACACCGACATACGCTCATGGATTGTATCGGAGACGCAGAGCGGACTGGACAACTGGCTCCATCACAACCCTGACGCAGCAAAGAAAATCCAGGAGAAAATACAGGCGAACGAGAAGCTTCGCACCGAGCTTTCTGCGGTAAAGAAAGAGGCAAAGGAGGCCGCGAAAAAAATCAGCATAAGGATTCCCAAGCTCAAGGACTGCAAATACCACATGCAGGACGGGGCCAAGGGCGAGAACAGCATGATTTTCATAACGGAGGGAGACTCCGCGTCCGGCACAATGACGCACTCCCGTGACGCGAGCTACCAGGCGATTTTCTCGCTGCGCGGAAAGCCTGAGAACATGTACGGCAAAAAGCAGAGCGAGATATACAAGAACGACGAGCTCTACCAGCTGATGATGGCGCTGGGCATAGAGACTGACGTGGAGAACCTTAAGTACTCCAAAATCATAATCGCTACCGACGCCGACAACGACGGCTACCACATAAGGAATCTTGTCATGACGTTCTTCCTGGGCTACTTTGAGGAGCTTGTCACAAGCGGGCGCGTCTACATTCTTGAGACCCCGCTTTTCCGCGTGCGGAACAAAAAGGAGAACATCTACTGCTACTCGGAGGAGGAGCGCAACAAGGCTCAGGCCCGGCTCGGAAAATCCAGCGAGACAAGCCGGTTCAAGGGTCTGGGAGAGATTAACCCCGGCGAATTCCGCCAGTTCATAGAGCCCGAGACCATGCACCTGACCCCGGTGGAGATAAGCCAGCTCAAGACTGTGCCCAAGCTTCTGGGCTTCTACATGGGAAAGAACACCCCCGAGCGGCGCCAGTTCATAGAGAAGCATCTTCTCTCTAACGCCGACATAGACGCGTAAGGAAAAACAATGGCATACGTAAAGAATTTATTCGACAAGAATTTCATAGAATACGCAAGCTACGTAATACGCGACCGCGCCATCCCTGATCTGGAGGACGGACTTAAGCCCGTGCAGCGGCGCATAATGCACACCCTGTTCGAGATGGACGACGGCAGGTTCCAGAAAGTGGCGAACGTGGTGGGCAGGGTGATGAAGTATCATCCGCACGGAGACGCGTCCATAGGCGGCGCCCTTGTGGTCCTTGCGAACAAAGGCATTTTCATAGAGCGGCAGGGAAACTTCGGGAATATGTTCACCGGAGACGGGGCCTCGGCGCCGCGCTACATAGAATGCCGCGTGCATCCGCTCGCAAAGGAATTCCTGGTGCGAAATCCTCATGTGACCCATTACGTTCCCAACTATGACGGCCGCGACACCGAGCCCGAGGTGTACCGCGCTAAAATTCCGGTGGCTCTCATAATCGGCGCGGAGGGAATAGCCGTAGGAATGAGCACAAAAATCCTTCCCTACAACATACGCGAGGTTCTTGAGGCAGAGAAGAAGGCCCTTAAAGGCGAGAGCTTTGAGATTTATCCTGACGTTCCTACAGGAGGCCTGATCGATGTCTCAGGCTACAACGACGGCAACGGAAAAATAATCACGCGCGCCAAATTCGACATGAGCGACGAGAAGAAAATCACAATCACCGAGCTTCCCGTGGACACCACAAGCGACACGCTCATGAACTCCATAGAGAACGCGTACAAGAACGGAAAAATAAAAATCGGCGCCATAGAGGACTTCACCACGGACCACTGCCAGATAGAGATAAAGCTTCCGCGCGGAGTCTACGCCAAAGACGTGGAGAAGGCGCTTTACGCGTACACGGACTGCGAGAAATCCATAAGCTGCCAAATGCTCGTCATAAAGGACGGAATGCCGGTGGCCATGACCGCCACTGAAATCATAAAGTATTACGCAAAAAAACTTACCGCCATAATAAAGGACGAGCTGGAATTCGAGCGCGGGGAGCTTACAGAGGAGCTGCACGCGCGCACTCTGGAGCGCATTTTTGTGGAGGAAAGAATCTACAAGAAAATCGAGCAGATGAAAACTGCGGAGGCAGTGAGCAAAGCCGTCAAGGACGGATTCAAGCCTTTCAAGGACGAGCTTATCAGGGACGTGACGGATGACGATGTGGAGCATCTTCTGAGAATCCCCATCCGCAGAATCTCCCTCTTCGACATAAACAAAAACAAGGACCAGGTGGCCGCCATAAACGGCAGGCTCAAGGAAATATCGCGCAAGCTGAAAAACCTCACTCTCTGCGCCATAGAGTACCTTGACGGCATGCTTGAGAAATTCACGCAGGAAGAGATGGAGCGCCACACGCAGATAGAGAAATTCACAGCGGTGGAGGTGAAGAAAATCGTAAAGCGGGAGACGCCCCTGCGCTACGATGACAAAGGCTACCTGGGCACAGGCGTCAGCGGCGGTCAGGAGATTCTGAAAGTCACGCCCTACGACAGGATTTTCTTTGTGCGGAAAAGCGGGCTCTATGCGGTTTGCGACGTGCCCCAGAAACTTTTCGTGGACTCGGGCCTGTGGTACTGCAACTACGCCGACAAGGACATAATCAGCAAAGTCCTGTTCACGGTCATTTACCGCGACCCCAAAACAAAATTCTGCTTCATAAAACGATTCAAAGTCACAGGATGGATAATGAACCGCGACTACCCCATGGCACCCGAGGGCATGGAGGTCCTGCATGTGGACGCCAGAAGTAAATTCACTTTCAGGCTGCATTACGTGAAAAAGCCCAGGATGAAAATCCATGAGGCGGAATTCAAAGCGCAGAACTTCGATGAGAAAGGCGCAAAGGCCAACGGAGTGCGTCTTGAGAGCCGCGAGGTGGAGAGCATTGAGGTGCAGGGAGCGGACGGACAGGCGGAGCTTTTCAAGTGACGCTGTTTCTGAACGGAAAGACAGATGGAAAAGTTTACAGAGAAATCAGGCGCTGAGGATACCAGCGCAAGGCCCACCGCCCGCATGATGCGGAACGTAATAAACCAGTGCGTCTCAAAGAACATGGGGAACTCCGTGTTCGCGCTGTTCCTGTGCTCTGCCCTGCGCTCGCTTGTAATATCTGCGCTGGTCATGCCGGCGGCCTCCGTTCTTTTCATGTACATGGGCTCCGGGAATACATTGGATATGACGGCAGGAGCGCTATCGGTCCTGTGCGTGGCGCTCACCCTGCTCTCTCTTTTCATAGCGCTTCTTTTTGACTACGGGCTCTGCGCCATATTCTGCCGCATGGTCCAGAGAAAGAAAGTCAGCATAGGATACCTTTTCATAGCATTCAAAAACAAAAAGGATTTTACAAGGGCAGCGGGAGCGGCCGCTCTGTTCGTGGTCATAGAATTCCTGGTGTCCGCGGCGGGCCTCATCATGGCATATTTTCTCCGCTCACCCATATCAAGGATTTTCCCCGGCGATGATTTCCGCTCCCAGGCGTACAGGATTCTAATCGTAATCATCCCGCTTTTCATTCTGACAGAGATTTTCCTAGTGTTTGTATGGACCATAATATACAGCGAGCGCGGCACAAACGCTTTGCATGCGTTCAGAAAAAGCGCGCGAATGGTGGCAGGGAATTTCTTCCGGTTCGTGGGATACGAATTCTACGCTGCGGGCGCGGCGCTTCCTGTTCTCATAGCATCGGTCCTGCTTGAGTTGTGGATTCCCGGGGAGGACACTGTGTCCGTCATGCAGCTTCTAAAGATGCTCATCCAGTTCGCGGTGATTATAAGTGAATTCATCGTGCTGGTGCGGCTTAACTTCTCTCTTCCCGTCTACTACTTCTCCATGACAGGAAAAATAGTTTTTACCGTGCAGAGGCAGATTCCGTTCTCGCAGGACACGGAGGACACAGCGCATGACGGAGCAAAGGGCACGGAAAGCCTGCCGGAGACAACGGAGCAAGGCCCGCAAAACTGATGTACGTCCTTAAGTCTCCCGCGCAGGCGGTCATAACCGTAAAGAATTCACGTTTCCTCTCCGAGCTTAACTCCGTGCAAAGCCAGGCGGAGGCGCGTGAGAGACTGCATGAGCTTAAGCAGAAGCACGCTGACGCAAGCCACGTAGTCCATGCGTTCGTGACAGGACCGGGCGGGGAGATATGCGGCATGAGCGATGACGGCGAGCCGGGCGGAACTGCGGGAAGACCTGTGCTGGACGTGCTCCGCGGAAGCGGCCTTACAAACTGCATACTCACCGTGACCAGATGGTTCGGCGGAACGCTGCTCGGGACAGGCGGCCTTGTAAAAGCTTACGGAGATGCCGCTAAAGCCGTCATAGCGGAATGCGGAATGGAGCCTCTGGTCAGCAGGAAGCATTTCTCACTCACAGCCGATTACAGCGACTACGAGAGCATAAAGCGCCTCTTACAGCAATTCAACATCTCTGACGTTAAAGAGGAGTTCGGAGCGCGCGCCCGCATAGAGGGCCTTGTGCAGGAGGATGAGATGGACGCGCTCTCAAAAAAAATACAGGACATCACAAAAGGGAAAATCTTGCTCGCAGACTAAAGGGCACGGAAAGAGAGGTCCGCGCTCCAGCCAAGAAATAAAAAGAGCGGCCCCGTACAAGGCCGCCCCTGCTATGCGCAACACTAGATTCGAACTAGTGACCCCCAGCGTGTCATGCTGATGCTCTAACCAACTGAGCTAGTTGCGCCTGAATCCGGGAACCCGCGTAAGCCTCAGACCGCCGCAAGTTCCCCTCAACTGATTCTCTATCACTACTTGGAGTAATACTCAACCACAAGCTGGTCGTTAATCTCCACAGGAATTTTATCGCGCTGCGGGAGAGTCGCGAGCTTGGCGCTGAATTTCTCCTCGTCAACCTCAAGATAATCCAGCGGTCTCTTATTCTGTGAGAGGAAGCAGTTCCTGAACTGCTCGTTCTTCTGGACTTTCTCCACCAGGGCGATTACCTGTCCCACTTTAACTGTGTAGGAAGGAATGTTTATGATTTTTCCGTCAACGCTGATGTGGCGGTGGCTCACCATCTGGCGCGCCATGCGGATGGAATTCGCAAAGCCGATGCGGTATACCAGATTATCCAGACGGCACTCAAGGCTCACGATAAGAACCTCACCGGTCTTGCCTGATGATTTCTGCGCGAGCGCATAATATCTGCGCAGCTGCTTCTCAAGGATACCGTAGTAAGCCTTGACTTTCTGTTTCTCAATAAGCTGCAGTCCGTATTCCGATGTCTTATGCGTCTTCCTGAACGCAGGGTCGCCTGCACGCTTCATCGCTTTAGGGTGGCCGCAGGTGTTAACACCCAGATGGCGGCATTCCTTAAAACGAGGGCCTCTTCTTGTTGCCATAACGTTCTCCTATAAAATAACTGCATGATATTAGCATAAATTTCTGTGCGTGGCAAGTAAGCGAAGCTAAATTTCAGAAAATTCATCAGAAAACATCCACACGGCCCCAGTGCGAATTCAGGGCGCGCGGACAAAAAAATCCTGCCGGGCACGGTAAGCATGCCGCGGCAGGACATAAGGCCTTACTTATTCAGAAGCTCAGCGAGCTTAGCGGCCGTGAATCCCAGATGCTCCGCCACTTTTGACGCGGGACCAGACTCACCGAAATCATTCAGCGTGAACAGGTCCGCTTTTCTGGCATAGCCTTCCCAGCCCATGCGGCTTCCGGCCTCCGCCACCACAACACGTTTCGCGCCGCCTATGACCTCAGCCTGAAGCGCCTCGTCGTTGTCGAGCAGAGTTTTGTCGAACACGCTGACTACGCGCACTTTTTTGCCGGAGACGAGCCCAGCAGCCTCTATGGCCATGCCAACCTCGCTGCCTGTGGCAAGAACGGTTATGTCCGGGGTGCCGTCTGTATCCAGGACCACATAGGCTCCGCGGCGGGCATTCTTCTGCCAGTCAGCGGGCTTCTCGTACACCACCAGATCCTGACGCGTAAACGCCATGCACACGGGATGATCCTTGCTTTCGAGCGCGACCTCCCACGCCAGCTGGCTTTCCTCGGCATCGCCCGGGCGCAGCACCTGGACGTTGGGAATCACGCGCAGGGACGCCAGCGTCTCAATGGGCTGATGCGTAGGTCCGTCCTCTCCCACATAAATGGAGTCGTGGGTGAAAACATAGATGTTGGGGATTTTGGAGAGAGCCGCCACACGGAGAGAGCCACGCAGATAGTCGCTGAACACAAGGAATGTGGCGCCGAACGCACGGAGACCTCCGTGCAGGTTTATGCCGCTCATCACCTGGCTCATAGCGAACTCACGGATGCCGTACTCTATGGTGCGGCCCTTGCGGTTCTCAGGGGAGAAGATTCCGTCGTCATTCTTGACCGCGGTCTTGTTAGGATCGCGCAGGTCTGCGGAGCCTCCCACGAGCCACTGGAAACGGTCCGCCATGCAGTTAAGGCTTTTTCCGCTCGCGGCGCGTGTGGCAAGCTTGTCGCCCGGTTTATATGAGGGAGCGGCGGCCTCCGCTGTCTGACCGGCACTCCAGTATGAAGCCCAGAGCTTTGCGAGCTCGGGGTTCTCCTCTTTCCATGCGTCGAATTCTTTCTGCCATTCGGCCTGCGCCTCCGCGAGCTCCTTGCGGCGCATCTCAAAGAAACTGTACGCTTCCGGGACCACATAGAAATCCTTGTCCTCAGGCAGGCCCAGGGTCCTTTTCGCGGCCTTCACACCGTCCTCGCCCAGAGGAGCGCCGTGCACGCCGGCAGTGCCCTCGTTAGGAGCGCCCTTCCCTATCACTGATTTCAATATGATGAGCGAGGGCTTGTTCTTCTCCGCTTTGGCGGCCCTGACCAGATCCGCTATCTCGCCCACGTTATACATGGAGCCGCGGAGAACCTGCCATCCGTAGCTCTCATAGCGCTTCTGCACGTCATCGCCGAAAGTTATGTCCGTGGATCCGTCAATGGAAATCTTATTCTCGTCATAGAACACTATGAGCTTTCCGAGCTTTAATGTGCCCGCCAGGGATGACGCCTCTGAGGAGACTCCCTCCTCCAGACAGCCCTCTCCCACCAGAGAATATGTGTAGTGGTCCACAATAGTGCGCCGTGCCGTGTTGAAGCGGGCGGCCAGCATGCTCTCCGCCACCGCCATGCCCACGCTCACCGCGATTCCCTGTCCCAGAGGACCCGACGTGCTCTCCACGCCGTCCGTAACGCGGACCTCGGGATGCCCCGGACATTTTGAGCCCACCTGACGGAAAGTCTTTATGTCGTCCATGCTGACCTTATAGCCGGCGATGTGCAGGATGGAGTAAAGGAGCATGGAGCCATGCCCCGCGCTCAGCACGAACCTGTCGCGGTCTACCCAAGAGGAGTCCGCGGGATTATGCTTCATAACCTCGCCATAAAGAACGGCGGCCACCTCGGCGGCTCCCAGGGGAAGCCCGGGATGACCGGATTTAGCCTTTTGAATGGCATCCATCGAAAGCGAGCGGATAGAAAGCGCGGTGGCCTCAATTCCTTTTGTGTCCATAAAATTCCTCCTTACAGGACCAGATTACATATTGTCTATAGCATCTAGCAAGCTTTGCTTTGAGGGCTGCGTCTCCAGAAGCCGCCTGAAATCCTCGTTCCTGAAAAGCCTGGCCAGCTCCGAGAGCGCCTTTATATGGGACTGGCTGTTGGCGGAAAGAAGGATGAACATGGCATGTACCCTGCGCGAATCAGGGGCACCCATGCCCACCGGAGTCTCAGGGAAGCAGACGTAAATGCGCTGGTCATCGGGATTTCCTATCAGCGGACGGCGCGGATGCGGAATGGCGATGCCGTTACCTACGGCAGTGCTCAGAACTTTCTCACGCTCCAGAAGCTCGGTCAGAATGTCCTCCCCGTTAGCGGCGGGGGGAAAATCCGTGAGCGATGAGAGGCTCTTGAAAATCTCCTCCGCGGTGAGTCCCTTGACATTATTAAAGACATCGCCGCGCTCTATGAGGGAGCGTACACTAACTTCTGCGTCCATTCTTCATATCCTCCCGGCCGGGAATAATCCTCACTACCTTGAAACGGTTTATCCTCTGTCTCTCCACGGCAGCCTCCAGGGCATCCTTTATGTCCTCAAAATTCCAGTCCATGCCCTCCACGGACAGCATGAGGGCATCGAAATCCTCCTCTATGCCGTCGTCCTCCGCCACGGACTGAATCATGCGCACAAGATGATTGTGAAGCTGCGAAAGTATAACAAGCTCCTGCTGAGGAAACTGCTCCAGTTTCTTTCCGTCGCAATCGATGCTGCTCATAAGGCGAAGGACCTTGCCGTACAGCAGAAGGGTCTTGTGCCGGACCTTACCGACAGTCTGGTCAGCGAACCAGTTATAGTCTCGCTCAAGTATACCACGTCTTCCCTGCAAGTGCAACATCAGCTCCCTGCCCAGGCTTCCTGCGGGGTCATGCTCGCCGGGAACTATGCGGCTTACAAGCGCTGTAAGGTCGTCGCTCCGTGAGAAAAGCATGTCCAGCACATACTGGTCCAGAATGAATTCCGGGATATTGATGACGGCGTCCTCCCCCATGCCGCCGCGTAAGTCAGTCAGAAAATTCTTTTCCTTAATGCTCCAGCTGCCCACAAAGGGGATGTCCTTTCCCTTAAGCCACAGCCTTGTCTCCACGCCGAAATATCCCAGTCCCACGCGCCTGGAGTACCTGCACATGAATTCCTCCACGGAGCCGCAGCTTTCCGAGCACAGCTCATCCAGGTGCATTGCGAAAACGCGCGCCAGCTGCATCTCTATGCTGTCCTGCGGTCCCATGGCATCAAAGCTGTCCAAAAGGAGTTTCTCAAGCCTGCCGTACCATGCGAGCCTCCTCTCGCCCGTCTCCCCCTGATCGAACTGGTTTCCGTCCGCATGCAGCACCGTAACGTCCACGCGCCCCGCGCTCCAGTCCGACACGCGGCACAGAAGCCTGTCTCCCAGCCTGAAACCGTGCCTGCGGGAAAGCAGGTCCAAATCCACGCCGGTAAGCCTTACGGACGCTGGAAGCTCAAAGTCCCTGCTCACCAGATCCAGGTTACTGTTGGCGGGGTCCGCGGCTATGTACTGCGGAGCGTACTCCTCGCCGTAAAGAAGGAACATGTCTATGGCAAGGTCGGAGTCAAACGTGCCGGACTTATTCCCCAGCCTGCTGCCGTCCGCATAGAACTGAAGCGATGACGAGACCTGCTCGCTGTCCACGAAGGGCATGCACCTGTCTCCCGGAACGAACATCCCCTGCGCCACCTCCTGCGCCGTGGGCCTTATGCTGAACGCCCTGCCCGTAAACGCCGCGGGCCTTGTAATGTACATATCATCTCCCAGGGGAAGCACCAGCGGATGGTCGTACAGGAATTCCCTTATCTCATCCTGGGAGGCCCTTATGCCCGAGACAAAGAGGAACCTGGCCATATCGCGCATGCTGAACGCGTCGCGGCGAGCCAATAAAAAATCCTCGATGGAGATGTCGTCCTGTGAATCCATGCCTTTAATGTAACGTTTTTTTTCTAAATAGCAAATACATGGAAAAATTTTTATAAAAAATGCCCTTTATGTATTTGACATTATCATCTATATATATTACTATAAGATTGGATTATTCCATTATACAATAAGGAGAAGTGATATGCCAGTATGGTTATTGTACATCATTCTCCCCGTTGCAGGAATTCTTCTTGGATGGACAATTCGCTGGATTTATGCCAGATTTCAACTATCTTCGTCTGAACAAAAAGCAAGCCGTGTCAGACAAGATGCTATAAAAGAAGCGGAGGCTCAGAAAAAAGAGATACTGCTTCAGGCAAAAGAACAACTCATTCAGGACCGGAACCAGCAGGAGCGGGAGAACCGAGAGCGCCGCGCGGAGGTGCAGCGCTATGAAAGTCGCGTGAATAAAAAAGAGGAACTCTTGGATCAGCGCGGCCAAGAATTCGACAGGCGCGACAAAGAATTCGCCGCACGTGTGGCGGACATGGAGAGGCGCGAGTCCGCCATGCAGCAGCAGGAGCAGACGCTGCGCAGCGAGCTGGAGAGAATCTCCGGGCTCACGGCGGAGGAGGCAAAGCAGCTCATCATACAGAACCTTGAGAATGACGCGCGTCATGACGCTCAGGCGCTTCTGAACAAAATTGACCAGGAGGCTCAGCTCAGCGCGGAGAAAAAGGCGCAGGAGATTCTGGTCACTACGATACAGCGCCTGGCCACGGAGGTGACAGGGGACATAACGGTGGCCACGGTGTCCCTTCCCAGCGATGAGATGAAGGGCCGCATAATAGGACGCGAGGGCCGCAACATACGCGCGCTGGAGACCCTCACCGGAGTGGACATAATCATAGACGACACCCCGGAGGCCGTGGTCATAAGCTGCTTTGACCCGGTACGCAAGGAGATAGCCCGCGAGTCACTGGAGCGCCTTATAACGGACGGACGCATACATCCCGCCAGAATAGAGGAGATAGTGCAGAAAGTCGCCCGCGAGATACAGCAGAAGATTTACGAGGAGGGCGAGAAAGTCCTGTTCGACCTGGGAATACACAACATGGGGCAGGACGGAGTGCGCGCCCTGGGACGGCTGTATTTCCGCACGAGCTACGGACAGAACGTCCTGACACACTCGCGCGAGGTAGCGGAGCTGGCCAGCATGCTTGCGGCTGAGGTCGGCGCCAACAGGGAGCTTGCCAAAAGGGCCGCCCTCCTGCACGACATAGGCAAAGGCGCGGAGAACGACAGCGACCAGAACCATGCCGAGGTTGGAGCCGAGATGGCCCGGAAAATGGGCGAGGATCCGCGTGTGGTGAACGCCATAGCCGCGCATCACAACGACTGCGAGCCGCAGACGCTTGAGGCCGTCATAGTCCAGATTGCGGATGCCATCAGCGCCGCCCGTCCCGGAGCCAGGCGTGAGACTGTGGACAATTACGCCAAGCGCCTGGAGAACCTGGAGGAGACCGCAAAGAAGTTCCCCGGAGTGGAGCAAGCATACGCCATACAGGCAGGCCGCGAGCTCAGGATTCTTGTGAACAACGAGAAGATTCCTGACATGGAGGTCAAGAATCTGGCAAAGAACATAGCGAAGCAGATAGAGACGGATCTGCGCTATCCGGGAAGAATAAAGATAACCATGATACGCGAGACACGTATCGTGGAATACGCCCGGTAGTCACAGACAGGAGCTTAGAAAGACGCGTCAGTACGGCGCGTCTTTTTTATTTGAAATCAATGGAATCCATGAATATGCTCTCGAAGCCCGCATACTGGGCAAGGTCTATGCACTCCGCTTTACGGGACATGCGCTCCGCACGGGACCTGGCGTCCTCGTCAAGCAGGAGAAGGGCCGCCCCGCTGAGCGCCGCATTCCCCGCATGCACCACTGAATCCCTGAATACCGAGGGAATCATTCTGAGCGCCACAGCCTTGGGCACATCGAGCTTGGTGCCGAACCCGCCCGAAAGGAACAGCTTTCCTCCTGTGACGGAGCCTTCTTTTAAAAGCACAGTGAGCCCCGCGTAAACCGCGCCCTTTGCAAGCTGAAAGTTCCGAACATCTTTCTGGGAGAGACGTACTTTCGGCGCCACAGCGAACCCGTCTCCGCCATAAGTCATTGTGCCGCGGAAATCAATGGCCCCGGACTCATAGAGCGCGTGAATGACATTCAGCAGTCCCGTCCCGCACAGGCCCCTGGCCTCCCCTCCTCCCAGAACCCTGCGCACAGGATTATTGTTCCCGTCAAAATAAAAGTCCGCTACGGCACCCTCACAGGCGGGCATGCCGCAGGATATTCCGAATCCCTCGAAAGCGGGCCCCGCTGCGGAGGACGCGCAGAGAATCCTTCCTGAGCCGGGTATTCTGACCGCCATCTCGCAGCTGGTCCCCAGGTCCGCAAGAAAAAGAGGCTCCGTGTCCGCCGTATCATCCGCCAGTCCGCAGGCAAGCATGGCGCACACGGCATCCCCACCTATGAAAGCGGAGACCGCGGGAGACGCGTACACGGGGCACTCAAGGAATGAGGGGCAGCCAGAGAACACACTGTTGAAATCCACGGACTCTCCGAACAGCGACGCCGGCCTGAAAGGAAACTGCCTTAGTCCCGACACGTCCAGCCCCAGCGCAAGGCTCTGCATGGCCGTGTTTCCCGCAATCACGATGCGGCTCATGACAGGGCGCCCCATCCTGCGGGAAAGAAAATATGATGCCGCCTGGGAGTAAAGCTCTGCCAGCATCGCGGAAAGTTTCTCCGCAAGACAGGAATGAGGCTCCTCCGGCCAGTGCCTTTCCGACGCATACGATATGCGCGACACTATGTCAGCACCGAATTTTACCTGGGGGTTCACGGCCCTGCTTTCGCCTATGAGCTCCGCAGTGCAGAGCCTGTATATTCTTGCCGCGAGCGTGGTGGTCCCTATGTCAAACACGGCTCCGACATCAGTTCCGCGCGCGGTATCATCCGGCGGAAGGCTAAAGTCCAGGATGCCTTGTGAGGAAACGATAATGTTCTTGTCCGCGGAAAAGGAGCCGTCACCCTCGCACAGACCGCATCGCCTGCATACGGAACAGAGCATGCGCAGATTGTAGCATAAAATCGTTTGACATAAAAGCAATTTCATGTATACTGTAGCGCGACCGGGGTGGTGAGCATTATATGCGAGCCTGAGATTATACCCGAAGGTTTTGCACGAAACCTGGAACCTGATCCGGACAATGCCGGCGGAGGAACGTTATGAAACGACTGTCCCTTTTTAAAATCAATTCTTTATTTGTGTCTCTGGCAGTTCTGGCTGTATCATGCGCCAGACAGTCATCCGACAAAGTCATAGTGTACACTTATGACAGTTTCGCGGGAGACTGGGGCCCCGCTGCCCAGATAGCGGAGAGATTCAACGGGTCCACAAAGTACACCGTGGAGTTCGTGGACTGCGGGGATGCAGTGGAGGCATTGAACCGCGCCATACTGGAAAGAAAATCTCCTGTGGCCGACATAGTGCTGGGCGTGGACAACAGCCTCTGGAAGCGCGCAAGGGACACAGACCTTTTCATGCAGTACACGCCGCGTGACGCAGGTGAGATTATAGACGACGGCCTGGAGGAGGAGCTGGGCGGCGACTGGACGTTCACTCCCTATGACTGGAGCCATTTCGCTTTCATATACGACACGCAGTCTGCGGTAAGGGAGCCGGAGTCGCTCTCGGACCTGACGTCAGGTGAGTACAGGAAAAGGATAATTGTCATGGATCCGCGCACATCCACTCCCGGACTGGGGCTTCTTTCCTGGACCCTCGCGGCATACGGCGATGACTACATGGATTTCTGGAGGGGACTCAAGGACAACATCCTGACCATGACGCCGGGCTGGAGCGCGGGCTGGGGCATGTTCCTGGAGGGAGAGGCGCCGCTTGTGATAAGCTACACCACCAGTCCCGCAGTGAGCGTGGAGTACGACAACGACTACCGCTACAAGGCGCTTGTTTTCCCTGAGGGGCACGTGATGCAGGTGGAGGGCGCGGGAATCCTCAAGTCCTCAAAGAACAAGGACGGCGCAAAAGCGTTCATGGACTTTCTTATAAGCGAGGCCGCGCAGGAGACGCTGCCGCTGACCCAGTGGATGTATCCGGTGAACAGGAACGTGGAGCTCCCGCAAAGCTACAGGGAGGCCGCCCCCGTTCCGCAGAGGACGCTGTCCGTTCCCGCGGAAAAAACTTTCGCCGCAATGGAGGAAGTCACAGGATTTCTCTCCAAGTAAAGCGCCCGGCATCATAAAGTGAGCGCGCGATTCTTAGCGCACACCGCGCTGTACACGGCGTCGCAGGCATTGCTTTCAACGCTGCTGGCGGTCGCGGTGGGCATACCTCTGGCGTTCTTCATCTCGCAAAGGAAATTCCGGGGAAAGAGAATTCTTTCCGCAATGTCCTCCATACCGCTCTGCCTGCCAGTGCTGATTATGGCGCTGGGCTACATAGCGAGCTTCGGCATGGCGGGGATTTACAACAGGGCTCTGATGCGGGCGCTTGGTCTGAGCAATCCTCCGCTGACAAGGCTTTACAGTTTCTGGGGAATAGTCATGGTGCAGGGATTCTATGACTTCCCTCTCATAATGAAAACCGTGGCGGACGGATGGAGCCACATAGACAGGACACTGGAGGAGAGCGCGCGTCTTTTAGGAGCCAGAGAGCCACGCGTGTTTCTGACAATAACGCTTCCTCAGATTCTTCCGTCTGTTTTCTCGGGATGCATACCCACTTTCATATACTGCTTTTTCTCTTTCATGATTGTCCTTCTCTTCGGACCGCCGGGTGGCACCACGCTTGAGGTGGCCATCTATCACGCAGGAAGGAGCACTCTGAATTACAAAGAGATGCTGATTCTTGCGGCGGTGGAGACATCGATGGCGTTCGGAATGCTGTTCCTTTACAGCATGGCGGAGAGACGGGCGCTCAGAGTAAAGAGCATGGGCTTTGTCTCAGGCAGGAATTATGAGGCCGAAAAAAAAATCTCCGGCAAAGACGCGGTTCCGCTCGCACTGCTTCTGATTCTGGTGCTGATATTTTTTCTGGTTCCGCTGCTGAGCATAATAATCTCCTCCATTACGGTCCGCACGGACGGAGTAAGAAGCCTCTCCCTGCTTCCTTACAAAAGGCTTCTGGGAATGGCGGCATTCAGGAAATCTTTTCTGACCACAATATGCACCGCCACGCTTAGCGCCATGCTATCAACCACGCTGGGCCTTTTGTACGCCGCGCTCGTCCGGGACAAATTTCCGCGCAGGCAGCCGGCGATAATCCGAGCGATTCCGCTGCTTCCGATGGCGGTGTCATCAGTGGTGATGGCCATGGCGCTGACAATGCTCGTGCGCAGGGGAACGCCGCCGCTTCTCATACTGGCGCAGGCATTCCTTAACTGGCCGTTCGCGTACAGGCAGATTCATCCTCACCTCTCCAAGATTCCGCAGGATGTCCTTGACGCGTCCAGGCTTCTAAGCAGGAACCATGCGCAGTCATTCCTGAGGGTCGTCATACCTTACGGCGCCAGGGGAATAATAAGCGCTTTCGGATTCACATTCGCGTTAAGTGCGGGAGACGCGTCTCTGCCGCTGGTGCTCGCCATCCCGAATTTCACAACGCTCTCCCTGCTCACGTTCAGGCTGGCGGGAAGCTACAGATTCACGGAGGCATGCTGCGCCGGGATAATACTGGCCGCACTGTGCACGCTGGTTTTCTACATGGCTGACAAAATAAAAGGAGACGCGGAATGAAAGGCGCTCAGGAGACAGGGCATTATCTGGAATGCTCGAACATACGGAAAGACTGGGACAGCGTGAGTATTGACTTCTCGTTCACGGCGGAGAAAGGAACGCTCACCAGCATAGTGGGGCCGAGCGGAAGCGGAAAGTCCACCGTGCTAAGGACGATAGCAGGGCTTGTGAGATGCAGTGACGGCAGAATCATTCTGGACGGCACAGACATAACCTCGCTGCCTCCCGCAAGGCGCGGCTGCGGCATGGTGTTCCAGGGAGCGGCGCTTTTCATGCACATGACCGTGGAGGACAACATAGCGTACGGGCTCAGGGCGCGCGGAATGAGGGCTAAAGCCGCCAGAAAGAAAGCTGGCGAGATGCTGTGCATGCTCGGTATGAGGGACTTTGCCAGACGGTGGCCGGAGACTTTAAGCGGCGGAGAGGCGCAGCGCGTGGCCCTGGCCAGAACCCTGATAGTGGAGCCCAGGCTCATTCTGTTTGACGAGCCGCTAAGCGCACTGGATGCGCCGCTAAGGAAAAAGCTCGGCAGGGAAATCCGAGCGCTTCAAAGGCAGAGGAATCTGACCGCCGTCATGGTTACGCACGACATAGCGGAGGCAAAGGCCCTGAGCGACAGAATCATACTGATGAGGGACGGAAAGAAAATCTGGGAGGGAGACGCGTCCTCCTTCGACGAGGCCCTGCTAGGCTGAATACGGGGGCCGTTCCCCGCACGGAGCATGATATTTCCACGTGATACATGCGCCTCAAAAACATTGCCGTATCGCAGAAAAATCAGTATATTTATAAGGACTTATTATTTTCTAAAAATATGCGAGGTACAGTATGGCCGAAGATAACATAAGCTCAGAGAACTGCAATCATAAATGCGACGGATGCGGAAAGGACGGATGCCCCTCACGCTCCGGCGGCGCGCAGAAGGATATGCACGAGAGGCTGCATGAGGGCTCCCGCGTGAAAAAAGTCATAGGAATTGTGAGCGGAAAAGGCGGCGTGGGAAAATCTCTTGTGACCAGTCTCATAGCGAGCAAAGTGCAGAAAGACGGGTTCAGGACCGCGATACTTGACGCGGACATAACGGGTCCCTCGATTCCCACTGCGTTCGGTCTGGGACAGGAGCGCGCCGAAGCGGGCACCATGACCACATCGGACGGGAACGCGAGCGAGTTCATAAAACCTGTATGCAGCGCGGGTGGAGTTCAGATTATGAGCATGAACTTTCTGCTTCAGAACGAGACCGACCCGGTGATATGGCGCGGTCCGGTCATAAGCGGCGCCGTGCGGCAGTTCTGGACGGACGTAGTATGGGACGACGTGGACTTCATGTTCGTGGACTGCCCGCCCGGAACAGGGGACGTTCCCCTCACGCTTTTCCAGAGCCTTCCCGTAGACGGAATCATAGTGGTGGCGAGCCCGCAGCAGCTTGTCCGCGTAATCGTGGAGAAAGCCGTGAACATGGCAAACATGATGGGCATACCCGTGCTGGGTCTCATAGAGAACATGAGCTACGTAAGATGCCCGGACTGCGGCAAGGAGATAAGAATCTTCGGGGAAAGCAACATAGGCGGAATAGCGCAGGACTTCGGGCTTCCGGTTCTGGCACGCATCCCCATAGAGCAGAACATGAGCGTCACGGTGGACAACGGCGAGATTGAGAGCCTGGACGTGGACTATGTGAACGATGCCGCGGACGCGGTAGAGTCCCTGATTAAAAAGATTTAGCTCCGTGAGAATCTCATGAGACACATGAGAGCGCCGCAATAAGTTACCATATGACAGAGCCCGAGAGAAACATCAGACTTGTCTGCGCGCCCATGGCAACATTGAGCCACGAGGCGTTCCGCAGATGCATAGAGCGCTGCGGTCAGAGCGCGCGAATGCCGTCCGCATGCGATGAGCACTTCACGGAGATGATAAACGCTGCGAGCCTTTTAAATCAGGGACCGTACGAGCGCTACTACATTCAGTCGGGGCCGGTGCCGCACAGAACGGTGTGGCAGATAACGGGCTCCAGGCCGGAGACCCTTGCCCGCGCGGCACAGATGCTCTCGCAGTATGGCGGCATGGGCGTGGACATAAACATGGGCTGCTCCGCCCCGCAGATCTACAGGACAGGCGCAGGGATAAGCTGGATGCTTCGCCCTCTCCGTGAGGCAGAGGATGCCGTGCGCGGAGTGAGGAAAGCGCTGGATGAGGCGGAGCGCCAAACAGGCACGCATCTAAGGCTGAGCGTAAAATGCAGGCTCGGCGCGGAGGATTTCACGGAGGCAGGCCTGTTCAGCTTCACTGACATGCTCACAGCCAACGGAGTGGAGCTCATAACGCTTCATCCCAGGACCATAAAAGAGAAATACCGGGGGCTCCCCAAATACGTCTGGGCGGAAAGGCTTGCGACGCGCTATGCCGGGCAGGGCACAGCAGTCTATGTGAACGGAGACGTATGCGACGCGCAGAGCCTGTCCAGGGTAATGGAGGCATGTCCGCACTCAGCGGGAATCATGATAGCGCGGGCGGCGGCGGCAAAGCCATGGATTTTCGCGGAGCTCAAAGGCGCTCACGCCAGGCTTGACGCAGAGAGAATCGCCCTGGATTTCATAGACGACGTGGAGAATTTCCAGCCAAAGGATTTTCACAGGACCCGGCTGCAAAGGTTCTTCTCATATTACTCACAGAATTTCTCGTTCGCGCATTATTTCAGGACGCAGATGCTGGGTGCAACCGACACATCGCAGAGCAGGGAGCGCCTCATGGATTATTTTAAAAGGCAGCCCGATGACAGGGAGATTGAGTTCTAGCCCCGCACAAATACCGCGGCGGTCCTCAGGCACATAATCCGCGCCGAATATATACTTACCTTGGGTATATTGACTTTTCTTCCTCCTATCACTATAATCCGCTGGTAAGAATTGCTTTAAGGCTCAAAACAGGCAAGAGCACCGCATCGCAAAATGGAGAGGGAATATGGAATCTGAACAAAAAGAACTGCAGGAAGAGAATCCGCTGGGGTTCGAGCGCATTCACGTGCTGCTCAGGAAATTCGCGGTGCCCAGCGTAATTGCCATGCTCGTCAGCTCGCTTTATAACGTGGTGGACCAGATTTTCATAGGCTGGGGAGTGGGTCCACTGGGAAACGCCGCCACGAACGTAGCGTTCCCCGTCACTACAATCTGCATGGCCATAGCGCTCACGCTTGGCATAGGAAGCGCCGCCAGATACTCGCTCCATCTGGGCAGAAAGGAGGAGGGAGAGGCCGCCAAAGTCGTGGGCTCCGGTTTCTGCATGATGATTCTCTTCGGAACGATATATGCCGCCGTGGTTGAGATATTCCTCTCCCCCATGCTCAGGGCTTTCGGCGCCACAGAGAATATCTTTGACTACGCGGTCACATACACTAAAATCACATCGCTCGGAATCCCCATGCTCATAACCATGAACGGTCTGAGCAATCTTGCCCGCGCGGACGGAAGCCCCATGTACTCCATGACATGCATGCTTGTGGGCGCCATAATAAACACCGTCCTGGACCCTGTTTTTATTTTCGTATGCGGCTGGGGAGTCGCAGGAGCGGCATGGGCCACTGTCATAGGTCAGGCGGCGTCGTTCATATATGCGGTGCTTTACCTGAGAAAATTCAGGCGGGTGCGGCTGCAAAAAGAGCACTTCAGGCTCACGCTCTGTCAGATCAGGCAGACATGCACCATGGGCATGAGCAACGGGCTTAACCAGATAGCAATCACCGCGGTGCAGGTAATCATGAACCGCTCTCTGGTGCACTACGGAACTCTGTCCGCATACGGCCCGGACATACCGCTTGCGGGAAGCGGCATAGTCATGAAAGTGAACGGAATAATTTTCGCCGTCATAATCGGAATAAACCAGGGCATGCAGCCCATCGTGGGATTCAATTACGGAGCGAAAAAATTCAGCCGCGTAAGGAGAACATATATGCTCGCCGTGGCAAGCGCGGTGGCCGTCACACTTGCGGGCCTTGTGGCGTTCGAATTCTTCCCGCATTACGTCCTCAGGATTTTCGGAAACGGAGACGCGCTCTACTTTGAATTCTCGGTCAGCTTCATGCGCACGTTCCTGTGCTCGCTGCCTCTGGTGGCCACGCATCTTATCTCCGCGAATTTCTTCGCGGCCATAGGAAAGCCTGTCAGGGGCGCCCTGCTCTCCCTCACGCGGAGCGTGTTCTTCTTCATCCCCGCGGTCCTTATCCTCCCGCTGTTTTTCGGCATAAAGGGAATAATGATGGCGGCTCCCGTAACAGACAGCGTGTCTTTCCTTATAGTGACCGCATGCATAATCCCGGAGCTGCGCAATATGGGAAAGGAATAAAGACAGGAAATCACAGCAGAGCACACGGACGCTTTTTCTGGGAACGCGAACTTAAGTCTCTGTTTTTTAAGGGACGGCACTTGCAATCAGACGGTCCGCTTACTCCGCTAACACAGACTGCTCTCCGTGCCCCGCTTTCCGCACTTCGCCTTGCGGCTCATGCCCTTGCGGCAGTCTCCGACCGCCGCAAGGGCACTGCGGTGTTGCAATCGGGCGTATGTGCCACGCATAAAATTCCCTGAGGGCAAAGAACTCACAGAGAATCAAAGAATCCTTTTGCCTTAAGAAGCTCCGCGTTCAGTATGCCGCCAAGCGCCGCGCCGCGCTTGGTGTTATGGCTCAGCGCCACGAATTTCACGTCGAACACATTGCACTTTCGCAGACGGCCTATGACGCACGCCATGCCCTTCTCCGTCTCGCGGTCACGGCGCGGCTGAGGGCGGTTTTCCTCATGGCGCACCACTATGGGATGCTCCGGCGCACTGGGAAGCCCCAGCTCCTGCGGAACGCTTCTATACGACGTCCACACGCGCTCTATCTCCTCCAGGCCGGGCTTCCTGTCCTCAGGCAAATCGAATTCCAGGCTGACGCAGGCGGTATGCCCGTCAATCACGGGAACGCGCGTGCACGTGCTGCTCACAAGAGGAAGCTCCGCGTTCTTTATGCGCTCACCATCAACCTGCCCCAGAATCTTAAGGCACTCCCTCTCAGTCTTCTCTTCCTCACCGCCAATGAACGGAACTATGTTGTCTATCATGTCGTAGCTTGCCACTCCCGGATACCCTGCGCCGCTCGTAGCCTGCAGCGTGGTCACAATCATGCGCCTCACGGGATAGCCCGCCTGTATAAGCGCATGGAGCGGCATCATGTATGTCTGAAGCGAGCAGTTCGGCTTCACCGCTATGAAACCCTTGCTCCAGCCGTGACGCTTCCTCTGCGCGGCTATTATATCCAGATGGCTGTAATTTATCTCAGGCACCAGCATGGGAACGTCCTCCGTCCAGCGGTTGGCGCTCGCGTTTGAGACCACGGGTATTCCCTCCGCGGCATACGCCTCCTCCAGCGCCTTTATCTCATCCTTTCCCATCTCAAGCGCGCTGAAAACGAACGCGCATTTTCCTACGGCAAGACCCGCGTCATTGGCGTCATGCACGGTGAGCTCCGCCACGGCATGCGGAATGTCCGCTCCTATAAGCCAGCGGCTGGAGACGGCATCCTTGTAAAGTTTTCCCGCGCTGCGCGGAGATGCCGCCACGTAGCTTACCTCGAACCACGGATGATTCTCCAGAAGCTTTATGTAACGCTGGCCCACCATTCCCGTAGCGCCCAGCACGCCTACCTTTATCTTCTCTGACATAAAAAAATCTCCTGTATATGCGCTTAGCCTGAATCTCGCGCGGTAAAAATCAAAGTCCGCAGATGTCCAGCGCCTCTTTTATAGTCTCGCGGGCCTCGGGCCTGGCATCCACCAGAGGAAGGCGCAGACTGCCCGCGGGAAGCCCCTTCAGATTCATGGCGCATTTTATGCTGGCGGGATTTCCGTCGCAGAACGCCGCCCTGAAAAACGGCTGGAGGCGGTAATGTATTTTCCTGGCCTCCTCGAAATTCCCGTCCAAAGAATGATGCACCAGTGAGGTCATGAGCGCGGGCACCAGGTTCGTGACCACGGATATAACCCCGTCGCCGCCCGCCGCAATCAGCGGAAGCGTAAGTCCGTCATCACCGGAGAGCACGGAGAAATCTGGATTCATGGGCCTGATTTTCTCAATCACCTCCATCATCTGGTTTATGCTGCCGCTCGCCTCTTTAACGCCCGCTATGTTCGGGAGCCCCGCGATACGCTCCAGAAGCGCCGTGGAGATGTTCTTGCCTGTCCTTCCCGCAATGTTGTACACGATTATGGGGATGCCCACAGCGCTCACGGCCTTATAATGCTGGAAGATTCCCTCGTCGCTGGGCTTGTTGTAGTAAGGTGTCACGACCAAAGCATAGTCCGCGCCTTTCTCCTTCGCGCGCCTGACGTAGCGGACCGCATCCCGGGTATTGTTGCTGCCCGCGCCTATAATCAGGCTCACGTCCGTACCGTGTCCCTCATTCCACGCGCGCACCATGGGAACCGCTATGTCTATGAGCCGCTCCTCCTCATCCTCGTCCAGCGTCGGAGTCTCTCCGCTTGTGCCCAGCGGAAGGAGACCGTCTATCCCCTGCTCCAGCTGGAACTGGACGTTCTTCTTAAAGCCCTCGTAGTCCACGGAACCGTCCTGGAACATGGGCGTTATCATAGCGGTGAAAGAACCTTTTAATCTGGCCATTTTTCGACTCCCTTGCGCTTAAAAACTCGCGCGATTATTGCATATTCATGCAAAATATTCAACAGACCCAGGCCCGCGCAAAATTGCAAGCCGTTTTCTTTTATAGTATAATCATGGCATGGGAAGAGAACCTTATAGAATAATATTCTGTGTTCTTCTTATTCTGCTTCAACGCTCACTGACATTCGCAAGGACAAACCAAGACCCGGCATCCCAGGAGGAGCATGTTTTTTCCGAGAGCCATTTCATAAGCGGGAACCTGAGCCTTCTGCCTGAGGACGCGTACAAAAAACTGAAAGTTCCTGACGGCGCTAGGGAATATTCCGCGGAGCAAATCATATCGCCCGGATTCTACAGGGGATACCTGTGGGTGCTGCTTGCGTTTCCCGGCGGCACGGACTTTCCCCCGCAGAAACTGAACATAGTCATAAGCACGGCGGTGCTGGATCAGGCGGAGGCGTACACCATGCAGGGCGGCGCGTGGCTTCCGTACAGGCGGACCGGCAGGAACGTGCGGACGAGCCAGATGGACATACCGAACTGGATTTTCTCCATTCCGTTCGAGACAGGAGCGGAGGAGAAAGAGATTCTTCTTCGCATAAAATCGCGCGAGGGGTCGCGGATAAGGCTCCTCACTATGACCACACGGGATTTCTACCTGGAGAGCATAAACAGGACAATCTCCAACATTTTCATAAGCGGAATATTCCTGCTCATAACAATGAGCATTTTCATAGAGGGCGCGCTAAGAAAGGACGGCATACTGATACTGCTGGCGCTGGAGGGATTCAGCCTGGAGCTTCTTAAACTGCATATCTCTGGTCTGGGGCCGGTGTTTTTCTGGAATTACCTTGCGGGCATAAGGCACTCATACAAATTCATTTATCTGGCCATAAACCAGACACAGCTTTTCATGCAGCTGGCCTTCATACAACTGGCGCGCGAGGAGGACACTGCGCTGCCCAAAAAAATCCTCTTCCTGCTGCCGTTGACGTCAGTCTCGTTCCTGCTTCCCGTCATAATCAGGTCGGAGATAATGCTGCACTTCACGTTCCCGTTTTTCTCCTGCATTCAGAGCGTGCTTCTCATAACCTACGAAATCATGCTCATGCGCAAGGCAAGGAAAAGCATCAGGCGCTACCTGTATTTCTGGATTCCCGTGAACCTTATTTTTCTGTTCGCGTACATGATTCCGTTCCGCAACTCATTCTCGGTGCCGTACCAGATTCTGAACCTGGAATTCCTTCTGGTGATGATTCCTCCCGTGTGCTTCAATCTAAAATACCATCTGGCCGAGTCCATGCGCATCACCACGCTTTTAAACGAACAGACGGAGGAGATAAGAAAATTACGCGGACAGAAAAGATTCTTCGAGGCGCTGGTCACGGAGATAATGGACCTGAGCAACATAATGATAAACTCAACTAAATTCATGGAGGCAGACAAAAGCGGGCTGGAGTCCAAGTCCATAAATTCACTGCTGCAGAAAACATCCATGCAGCTCCAGAACAAACTGGACGCGGTGAGCATAATTCAGTCCGACACAAAGCCCAAGGAGGTGTCGCTCATAATATCGCGCTTCTTTGAGGAGTGCGTCTCGCTGCACGCGGAGCAGGCGCGGAGGAAAGGCATAACTATACAGAACAAGTGCGACATTCCGCAGGACACTGTGCTCCGCTCCGACCCCAACCTGCTCAGCATGATTTTCTCAAACAGCATAGAGTCTCTTCTTAACGCCGCAAAACGCGGAAGCACTTTCTGCATATCATTGCAGGGAGACGGAGAGAACATAACGGTAACGCTGCGCAGCAAAATGGAGAGCGAGACGTTGAAGGAGAACCTAAGGAAGATTCACACCAAGGACGCGTCCGTGAATTTTCTGATTATGATGCAGGCCGTGGAGGTGTGCGGCGGAAGCCTGGAGGTTAAGGGACTTTCTGACGGCATGCTTTACAGAATATCGCTTCCCATACACAGCTCCGATGTTTTCAGCGCGCAGGATGTTCCCAATCACAAGCCCGCGCGGAAATCCACTGACATGGAATTCCTGGAGAGCCAGGCGCTAAAATCGCTGCCGCCTATCCTTATGAACAATCAGCCCGCATGCATTCTCTTCGCGGAGAACAACGAGAGTACAAGGAGCCTCTTTCAAACCATGTTCGCGAACATATGCGTCACGGTGATAAAGGACACGGGCGCGGACGCATGGGATTATCTAAGCGACACATCAGAGCGTCTGCCTGACATAATATTCTGCTCGTACAGCCTCATGCATTTCTCCTCTAGGGAGCTCTTAAGGAAATGCCAGGAGAGCCCGCGCACGCAGGACATACCGTTCATCTTCATACTCAACACGAACCAGGGAGAGAAAAAACTGGAGCTCATAAGGCTAGGCGCGGTGGAGTGCCTGGTAAAACCTTTCGGCATTGACAATCTCCTTGGCACCATATACTCCACTCTGCGCATAAGCATGAAGTCGCAGCATTCCGCCATCACGCGCATGAGCCGGGCGCTGGAGAGCGCGGACCAGGGCACGGAGACGGACAGCGCCAGAAAAGATGACGGAAGCATACTTAGCCAGGCGGGGCTCTCCACGCGGGAGATGCAGATATCGCTTCTGATTATAGCGGGCCTGAGTGACAAGGAAATCGCGGAGCAGCTAAATATCTCCCCCGCAACGGTGGCCACACACAACAAGAAACTCTTCAAGAAACTGGGCGTCCACAGCCGTGTTGAACTCATAAATAAAGTGCGCTAGAATATCCGCATGTCAGGAAACAGTTTCGGAGAAATTTTCAAAGTAACGACTTTCGGCGAGAGCCACGGTCAGGGTCTGGGATGCATAATAGACGGATGTCCCGCGGGGCTGAGCATGGACGCGGATTTTTTGCAGCATGAGCTTGACAGGCGCAGACCCGGCTCAGGCGGAGCCGCAGTTACCGCGCGGAAGGAGCAGGACCAAGCCCGCATTCTGAGCGGGGTATTCGAGGGCAGAACGACGGGAACTCCCATAGCGATTCTCATAGAGAACACGAACCAGCATTCGGGCGACTACGCCGGCATAGCGCGGAAATTCAGGCCCGGACACGCGGATTTCACATACACGGAAAAATACGGGATCCGGGACTACCGTGGAGGCGGCAGGGCCAGCGGAAGGGAGACATGCGCCCGTGTGGCGGCCGGAGCGGTGGCTAAAATGCTGCTAAGGGAATTCGGAGTGACCGTTACGGCATACACAAAGGAGGCCGCGGGCATCTCATGCTCCTCCATAGATTTTACAGAAATAGAGAGAAACGCCATGCGCGCGCCGGACAAGGACGCCGCTGAGAGAATGCTTCTAAAGATTGAGGAGATACGCAGGAGCGGAGACAGCGCGGGCGGAATAATAGAATGTGTCGCGCAGGGAGTAAAATCAGGTCTGGGCGAGCCTGTGTTCGACAAGGCGGACTCGCTTCTGGCGCATGCGGTGCTTTCCGTGGGGGCGGTCAAAGGCATAGAGTTCGGCGCGGGATTCGGAGCGGCAAGCCTGCTTGGCTCACAGAACAACGACAGCATTCGAAGCGGGAATGGCGGTGCAGGCGGAAAAACAAACGCCTCGCTTGACATCAGTTTCTGCTCAAACAACGCGGGCGGAATTCTGGGCGGCATAACGAGCGGGAACGACATAATCTTCCGTGCGGCAGTAAAGCCCGTTCCCAGCATATACACGGTACAGAAAACCGTGGATGTCTCGGGCGGCGACACGGAGATAAAGATAGAGGGCAGGCACGACGTATGCCTGTGCCCGCGCATAGTTCCGGTGATAGAGGCTATGACAGCGATAACGCTCGCGGACTTATATCTGCGGGACAGGGCATCTAAAGTCTAGGAGTGCCCATGTCAAGTCCTGAGAAAGACGGCGTGCACCGCAAGGGCATGGCTTCCCGCAAGGGCAGGTCCATCGCGGTATGCCTCATCGCAATCCTTGCATTCACGGCATGCCTTTCGCTCTCTGTATTCTCCGCCAGAAATCCCGCGGCTCCCAGGGAGCTTACCGAGTCCGAGGCATCCGTCCTGGAGAAAACGCTCGACGTCAGCTTCCCCGAGCGGAGGCTGCTGGTATCGCCCCTGCCGTACGACACAGTTCCCGCAGACCTGAGCATAAACGCAAGGAGCGCCATAATAATAGACTACGGGACCGGGAGCATACTCTTTGAGAAAAATGCTGACGAAGTGATTCCACCGGCATCCATGACAAAGCTGGTGGAGATGTACGTGGTTTTCCAGGCAGTGGAGAGCGGAGAGGTATCTCTGGATGATGAGGTTCATCTTCCGCCGCAGAGCTGGAGCATAAACCTGCCGGGCGACGCGTCGCGGATGTTCCTTGCGGAGGGCCAGCACGTCACGCTCGACGAGCTTCTTCTGGGGCTTGCCATAGCCAGCGGAAACGACGCATCCGTGGCGGTAGCGTATCATGTATGCGGGAACATGCAGGACTTCGTGGACCGCATGAATTCGGTCGTAAAGAATTTAGGGCTCATGCGGACACATTTCGTGGAGTCAAGCGGTTACAGCGAGGAGAACGTGACCACCGCGCGGGAGTTCGCGGCATTCTGCAGGGAATACATAAGGCGGTTTCCGTTCGCCATGGAGCGCTACCACTCGCAGAGAGTCCTGCGCTATCCCCAGGAGCACAATCTTCCGGATTTCCAGAAAGGAAAGGGCGTGTCGCAGGAGATAGTCCAGCACAACACGAACAAGCTTTTAGGAGACCTGCCCGGCTGTGACGGTCTTAAGACGGGATTCATATATGAGAGCGGATATAACATAGCCCTCACGGCGGTACGCTACGGAACAAGATTCATATCAGTTACGATGGGAGGCCCGGGAAACGGCTCGCAGGAGGGAAACAAATTCCGCGTACAGGACGGCACGGTCCTCATGGAATACGCGTTCTCAGGTTTCGCGGACTACCATGCGCCTACAGGAGAGAGGGCCCACTCATTCACGATGGCGCTTGCGGGGGCAAAGGAGAAATCAGTGAGGCTTGTTCCCGCCTTTGATGAGACGCTGACAGTGCCGTTCATCACAAGCGACTCCCCCGGAGGGGCCGCGTCATCGGTAACGGCGCGCGCCTATGTTCCCGACATAATCCTGGGAAACGTTGAGTGCGGGAAAGCCTACGGAACAATCACATACAGCATAGACGGAACTGTATTAAGAAGCATGCCTCTTGTGGCGGACAGAACCGTGAGGGAATCTGGGCCGGCAGCGCGCGCATGGGGCCGTCTGGTAAAGGCATCCGTCACCGCGCTAAATCGCGTGCGCTGACTATCTCGTAGCCTGCATCCAGAACCGCAGACATAAGTATATCCAGTTTCTCGTAAAGATAGTCCTGCCTGGTGCCGGAGGTTTTTCCTGCGCTCACAGGGATAATCATTCCGTCATGCAGGTCATGCACCAGCGCATCTATCAGCTGCCCCGCGTCCATATAAACGGACTTGCCGGCGGACTTTATTCCCTGCTCGAAATTAACGCGGTCGCTGAATTTAGTGAAAGCGTCCACATAGCGGTAGCCCGCCTCCTCCCCCGCCCTGCGCATCAGGGCGCTGTCCTTGTACCAAGGGGCGTGCCACAGAAGAGAAAGCTCATGCCCCGTAGCGGAAAAGAATTCATCCTCGTTACGGGCAAGACCGCGCTTTATGAAATCGCTGTCTATGACAAAAGATTTCTGCGTAAGGTCCGCCGCGCTGTAAAAGCTGGACGCGCATTCGCTCCCGGCCTTCACTATCTGGTTGGTCTCCATGGGATAGCGGCGGATGAATTCCCCGTTCAAAAAGAAAGTGCCCCGCAGATTGAACTCATCAAGCACGTAGAGAATCCGCGCGACTCCCTCCGCATTGTCCATGGCGTCAAAAACAAACGCCGCTTTTTTAGGCTCAGGAACAGAGACATCAGTCTCCGCGAAAACAGGATACGTAATCACATTGCCGGAAAGGGAGCGGACATACACCGCGTTGTCAAACCTCTTGTTCTGCGCATCCCCTATGAACACACGGAATTTTCCGTTTTTCTCAGAGCGCGCGTCTCCGGGGGCGGCCTGCGCCGTGCATGGCTTCCAGGAATTTCTTTCGGGGATGTACTCATATATATTGCCCTGCGCGCCCGCGGTTGAGAGGATACGCCCGTCAGCCCACCAGAAATTATCGGAGGACGAGAGCAGGACAGTCTCAGATGTGCCTGCCGGGGACGATTTCGCATCATAGTCCAGCCTCCAAAGCGACACGGTCTGATATCCGCCGGCGTAGAGAGTGTCATCGGCTGCCCACACGAACGACGCCATCTGCTCTCCCGAAAGCCTTCCCGCCTGACGCCATGTAGTCACATCGTAGACATAGAGGGATTTTCCGCCCGTGAACGCCACATGGCGCGCGTCAGGACTGAGCGCGGGGAAAGAGGAGCCCTCCACCTCAAGCATAAGATCCATGCTCGCGCCAAGCCTGTAAACTGCGCCGCTTCTCTTCCCTGTCGCGTAACTGAGCATTGATATCCACAGCACGGGCACATCGTCCGCCGTCCAGAAAACAAAATATTCAAGCGGGGAGCCTTTTATCCCCGTAAGCGGAAAAATGCTGTTTATGCGGAGAAAATCATATCCGCCGGAATTCACGGAGTACCAGCTCACAAGCCTGTCCGATTTTATGACCACAATCTGGTTTCCGTCGGAGCTGGCCCAGAATTTGTCGTGCAGGGAATCGAACATTCCGGGAAGGCGTCCGAGCATGGTTCCGCTTCCCACAAGCGCATGATAAAGCCCGCGCGTATAAAGCTCGTTCTTGCGTATGCGCCACACTATGTCCCCGTCTATGTAAATCAAATCACCGGAGCGCGTCCACACGGCGCTGTTTATGGTTCCGTCACCTATGCGGCGATACTCCTCAGGGACATGCACATTCTTGAAGGCCTCCTCGGGAGTGAGGAAATATATTCCGCCTTTTTTCTCATAGATAAGGACCGATGAATCCGGCGCCCATCTTACATTAACGCCGTCATATCCGAAAGGAGACAACTCAACTATGACCTGCTGGCTTCCTGTAAGCGCATTCTGGAGAATGAGCTGCCCCGCCGCATTCTTAGTCTGCCGCACGAAGCATATCCATTTTCCGTCTGCGCTTACGCTCTGTGATGCGGTGCGGGCATAGTCCACGGGAACTGAGCCTGCGGAGCTTATCCAGCGAAGTTTCTTTTCCTGAACGGAATACCATGCGGTGCCGTAGCGGTTTCTCAGCTGAAGGGTCTTGCCGCCGTGAAGAAGCTCCATGCGCTCCGGGAAGCAGGTGATAATCTGCGGGCTTCCCTCAACCTTGTTTTTCCCCAGGCGCGACATGAAAACTGAAGAATAGACCGGAGTGCCGGGAATGCTCTGTGAGACAGAGAACAAAAGCTCGTCCCCCTCATTTAAATCCAGCCCGCCGAAAGAGACCCTGGCATGAACAGGAAAAGCGGCAAGGACAAGGGCCCATGCCGCAAGCAAAACACTATGCCTTATTCTTATCATAACCTGTCCTCCACTATTTCAGCACAGTAAGCGGGTCCACAAGTTTTCCGTTCTTGTAAACGGTAAAATGAAGGTGGGGTCCCGTGGAATACCCGGTGCTGCCCACAAGACCTATGACGGAGCCCTGCGTGACACGCTGCCCTTTCTTGCACAGGATTTTGCTCATGTGCCCGTACAATGTCTGGTATCCGTCCGCGTGCTTTATTATAGCGTAATTCCCGAACACACTGGAATACCCCGTGTACGCCACCGTGCCGCTCATGGCCGAGTAAATGGAGGTTCCCGTAGGACATGCCATGTCCACGCCGGTATGGTTTGACGAGACTCCGGTGAACGGGTCCGCCCTCCGTCCGAATCTGGACGTGAGCCTCCATGAGGATTTTATGGGATATGAGAAAAGCTCGCCCATCGCTTTCTGAAGCGACTCGCTGTCAAGCCTGGCGCCGGGAATGAAAAGCCTGTCGCCCGCCTGTATGACCTCGCTCGAAAGGTCATTCACATCAAGGATGTCAGCCACAGACGCGCCGTATCTCCTGCTGATTGAGCCGAGCGACTCACCCTTCGTCACCTCGTGGACCAGACCGTCCATTGACGGAACCCTCAGTTTCTGTCCTGTCCGCAGTGAGCGCACGTTTGAGATTCCGTTCACCGCTATGAGCGTGGATATATTCGACAGCCCGAACCTTCTGCTTATGCCGCTTATGGTGTCCCCCGCGCGGACAGTGTAATTCGAGTACGTAACAGGCTGCTTGAAATTCTTAACCGCATCCGAGCCTATGACGTTTCCGTCCTTATCGTAATAGCCATTCCTGTCCACCGCGAAATCATTCATCGCATTCTCCAGGTACGCTATGGAAAGATCAGCCGTGCTCTCGAACCTGACGGCGCGCGCGAAGCTCTCTGAGTAAGAGAGTATCCTTGAGACCGTGGACGGCACCAGAACAAGGACCACGAGCGCCGGAAGAATCCACATGTATGAGACAAATCTCTGCGCGCGGACACAGGCATAATGGATATAACCGGGAACATTCTGCAAGAAGGAGCGGAAAGAGAAAACAGGTCTGGCCCTAACCGCGCTGATATTACCGCGGGCAAAAAAACTCGCGCCTTTTTTTCCGCGATGGCGGCGTGAAAGGCCGGATTTTCTTGAGGCTGAGGAATTCTCGCTATACTTCCAGAAGACGTTTTTTTTCCTGTAGTCCTTTTTATCCGAATAGCTGATTATTTCCATACGGACATTATCGACATAAAAAGAGTTACATATTAGAATAAACTGGATATGAGAAAGGAGCGGGCGGGGATACTTTTTAAATGCGCTGTCACAGGCATTTGTATAGGATTATTTTTAAAGCTCTTCGTAGTGGACATAATGCGCGTCACAGGTGACTCCATGGAGCCTGCCCTGCGCGACGGGAATCTGGTGGTGATAAACAAGCTCGCCTACGGACTTGTAATTCCGTTCTCAAGCAGGCTTCTCATACAGTGGGCATCTCCAAAAAAAGGCGACATAGTCATTTATCTGTACAACGATAACTACGTGATAAAACGCTGCTGCGCCACCGGCTCAATTCCACTGGAATATTCCAATGATTCGCAGTATACTCTGATTGTGGAAGGCGAGAAATATCCGTTGAGCGAGCGGCAGTATCATCTCATGTACGAAAGCAAGTCTGTGCCCTACGGAACCATCCTCGCCATCGGAGACAACCACTCGGTCTCTGTGGATTCCCGCAGCTACGGTTTTGTGCCTGAAAAAAATATTCTGGGTAAAGCGCTATGCAGATGAACGGGTTTTACAAAAAAATCAGACTATGGATTATAGGAATACTCGGAGTGCTTTTCGCAGGGTACATACTGTTTGTGTTCGGAAGGCTCGCGTTCAGTCTGCAGCCGGAGCTCGTGCGCAGGACTCCGGGAGTGGAGAGGGGCTCAATCGTGGACCGCAACGGAAAGCAGCTGGCGGTGCAGACTAATTTCTTCCACTTCGGCGTCACACCCAAAATGATAAAGGACGTGCAGGCATTCTCGGAGGCAGTGGCCCACATTCTGGAGAAGGACCCCGATGAGATTTCCGCGCTCATAACGCGCTCGCAGAATTCATCATTCATCTACCTTAAGAAAAAACTTTCGCAGACCACCTACGAGGAGCTTTCCGCCATAATCGATGAGAACGGATACGGCTCGTTCTGCAGGTTCGACCGCATACCGGGACGCATTTATCCCGAGAACGATCTGGCCAGCCAGCTCATAGGATACATGGGGGACGCGGGCACAGGCCTCAGCGGAATAGAATACTCGCAGCAGAGCCTTCTCTCTCCTGAGCCAGGCTCAAATTCCACGGAGACCGTCTACGGCAAGAACATATACCTGACCATAGACGCAAACCTGCAGTACAGGCTTGAGAAAATCTCAAAGGCCGCCATGGAGTCCACGCAGGCGGAAAGCCTCATGCTCATAGCCGCCAGCGCCTCCACAGGAGAGATACTCTCATACATAAGCCTTCCGTCAGTGAATCTGAACGACTACTCCACGGCGCTTCCCATACAGACTCTGGACAGGCCCGCGGTAAGCGCCTATGAGCCAGGAAGCGTGTTCAAGATTTTCTCATCCGCGACTTTCCTTGACGCGGGCTCCATCGCGCCCGGAACCAGTTTCCTGTGCGACGGAGTGTACCAGCGCACCACGAGCCGCGGGGAAAGAATCCGCATAACCTGCCTGGGACATCACGGATGGGTGAACGTGCGGGACGCGCTGAAATACTCATGCAACGATGCGCTCGCGCAGATGAGCGACACGCTTGACACTGACTCTTTTCTCTCTTATATCCACAGGTTCGGTTTCGGAGACCGCACGGGCGTGGAGGCCTCCGCGGAGACAAGGGGAATAGTCAAGGACCAGGACGACAGGATGTGGTCAGGCAGGACGCAGGCCACCATGGCCATAGGACAGGAGATAAGCGTGAGCGCCCTGCAGATGGTCCAGGCCGCCACTGTCATAGCCAATCACGGAGTGCCCGTAAGGCTCACTTTCATACAGAGAATCACCGACAAGGACGGAAACCCGGAGTACATACACGCGCCCAAATACGGCGACAGGGTGCTCAAGGCCTCCACCGCGGACTACATCCTAAGCTGCATGGAGACAACCGCACGCAGCGGAACAGGAACCAGGGCGAACCTGGGAGACATCTCCATAGGCGTCAAGACAGGAACCGCGCAAATGGCCGATCCCGTCAACGGCGGCTACAGCACCACAGACTTCATCTCCAACTGCATGGCGATTTTTCCGGTGGAGGACCCGCAGATAGTCCTCTACATAGTGATAGAGAAAGCGAAGGGCGAGACTTATGCGGGCAGAATCGTGGCGCCCGTGATAGCGGATGCCGCTGACGAAATCATAGACCATCTGGGAATGAACCGTGAGGGAGCCGCAAGCCTGGAGCACTCAGGAAGAATATCCATAAACCATAACGCGCCCCTCTCAGTGGGAAGCGTGGTGCCTGATTTTACCGGCAGAGCGAAACGGGATCTGATTCCTCTTCTGGGCATAGAAGGCATAACGTTCCAGATAAACGGAGAAGGCTGGGTAGTGGGCCAGTCGCCCGCGCCGGGAACACCTGTAACGGAGAACATGAGCATTGAACTCTATCTGGAATAAAAACCTGGAGCTCTTCAAGAAAAGATTCCCGCAGCTCTCAGAGCGTTTCAGGGATGAGATAGAATCATTCAAGGATACATACGAGCGCTTCCCCCAGAACCTTCCACTGCGAATCCAAAGCGCAAGGAACGGCTCCGCCACAGCGCTGTCGCAGGACGGAAAACCGCTTCACTCCATGTACAACCCGGAGCGCGAGGCGGAGCAGCTGACCGCAGGTTTCACGGAGCAGGATTATTCCGCGGCTGCTTTTTTCGCGCCCGCACTGGGATACGCCCCCCTTCAGCTCGCAAAAAAATTTCCCGACGTCCATATAATTCTTGTGGAGCCTGACATAAGCCGCATCCTGCAGGCCATGTGCACGGTAAGCTGGGAGCCACTGCTCACCCACGGGAAAATCACTTTTATCACGGGCGCCTCCTTAAAAGAGTGCGACGAGCTTTTCAACAGGCTTAACGCCGCGCAGATAAAAATATACGCGGGCCAGAGCCAATGCGCGCACGCAGCGGAGTATTTTGAGGCGGCGGCAAGGAACATTAAGAACAACCGCAGCAAGGAGAGCGCCAACACTGCCACGCTTGAGAAATTCTCCTCACTGTGGCTCAGGAATTCATGCAGGAACCTGCATCACATAGCGGAGCTTGACGGCGTAAAAAAATATTTCAGCGCGGCCAGGACGAGCGCGCCTGACATTCCGTTCGTGGTGCTTGCGGCGGGCCCTACCCTTGAGGAAATTCTTCCGCGCCTTAAAGAGCTTAAGGACCGCTCAGTTCTAATCTGCGTGGACACGGCGCTCCATGCATGCCTCAGGGAGAGCGTGGAGCCGGATTTCATCGTGCTCACCGACCCGCAGTATGCGTGCGCCATGCACCTGGCATTCCTAAAGTCACCATCGTCCGTGCTCATAACAGAAAGCTCCGTGTGGCCCTCAGTGTTCCGCTTTGAGTGCAGGCAGAAAGTATTGTGCTCCAGCATGTTTCCTCTCGGAAAATATTTTGAGTCGCGTCTAGAAGAGAAAGGCGCGCTCGGGGCGGGAGGAAGCGTGGCCACAACGGCGTGGGATTTCGCATACAGCACAGGCACGCGGAGAATCTATCTGGCGGGAATGGACCTGGGCTTTCCCGGGAAGCAGACGCACATACGGGGCTCGCAGTTCGAGGAGAGGGCGCACGCACAATCATGCAGGACGGCCCCCGCCGAGACACAGAATTCCCTGCCCTTGTTCTCAAGCGGAGCGGAGCGCGCGTCAGATTACAACGGCAATACTATCCTTACTGACAGGAAAATGTCACTTTTCTCATGGTGGTTTCAGACAAACTGCGGCCGCGCGGAACAGAACGGCTGCGTCACATACACGCTCACTCCGAGGAGCAAAGCCATTCCGGGAATAAAGACCGCAGCCGTGGAAGAGATACTGGACCTTGACAGGGAGGAATGCCTTTCGCAAAAGGCCGCTTTTTTCAGGACCGCGGAGGAGAGCGCGGAGAAGTCCAGGAGCAGTATGTCCGGCTCCTCCAGGAATTTTCACGATGCCCTGCTCTCTTTCATGCGCGACATGGAGAATCTCCTGGGCCTGGCAGAGAGAGGGCTCGCTCTTACAGAAGAGGCGCTCCGCGACAACAAGAAAGTTCCCGGCGCGCTAAGGGAGCTTTCCGCCATAGACAGTCAGATTCTGGAAAGCGGAGCGAAGGATGCGGCGGCACTGGTTTTTCCCACTAAGGGCAGGCTGGACTCATTCGCCGAGAGCATTCCGAAAGAGAGCGACATGTACCCGGTACACTATTCAAAGTTAGTGTACTCAGAGCTCATAAAAGCCATCACACGCTATACAAAAGAGCTTTCCCGCCTGTACGGACAATAATCCGGATTTTTCCTTTTAAAAATTCCACAAAACGCTTAAGTTTTTTTCCCCGCATCCGATAATTAGAATGTGCAGAGATTAATTGCACAGACGGTCACATCGACATCCAGACGCCTGTGCAAACCCTCCTTAAGGACCAAAGAGTTTTAGCTTTGGTCTTTTTTTTTGCGTCTCCGGCCACATTACAGCACGGACACGGGACACACGGGGTGACCACTATACATTTTCTTTATTTTCTCCGATAATATACAGAAGAGGTCTCGATGCATTCCTACAACGTTTCTGACATAAAACCTGACATTTTTTATTCCGCGGACTTGCTCATAGACAATACGTTTTTGCTCTGCGCCCCGCCATGCCGCATAACGGGCCCTATGCTTTCCGCAGTAAAAAAATGGGGTTTCACGCAGATTCACTCTCTCGGAAAAATAGGTCTGGGCGCCGCGCAGATAAGACCCATAAACGAGCCGGAATTCTCTGAGGCCACGCTGGGCAGCTCCGTAAGCATATCGGAGGAGAATTCCGTAGCGGTGGATGCCTCTGAATTCGACATCTCGTCTGACACCGAGGAGCTTTCCGCAACTGAATTCACAAGCACGGTCAATGCGAGCGAGGAAAGCGCCGCCATCAAAATGCTCGCAAACCACGCGCACAAACTTAAGGCGGAGAAAAAACTTACAGAGAACTCTCTGGTGGACATAGTCCAGTCCCTGTACAATGATTTTCAGAACTACATAACCAAAGTCTACACGAGGTACGCCACGCACAAGGAAATCAACTTGGAGGAGATAAGCGACACTGTCGCGTACCTGTGCGATTACATACAGGATTTCAGGCGGTATGTGCTGCGCATAACGCCAAGCCTGGACGCGCGCAACAGGAATTTCCTCATAAGCCACAGCATGCGGTCCACCGTGCTTGCCATAACCATAGGACAGCAGCTGCACATGAGCCGCGAAAAACTTGTGGAGCTCGGAGTGGCGGGCATACTGCATGAGATAGGAATGATACGCCTTCCGCCGCAGACATACATGAACGACAGGCCGCTCGCCCCGTCAGAAAGATCGCAGATGAACACGCATCCCATACTGAGCTATAACATACTTAAAGACGCGAATTTCCCGCTCGGAATACAGCTCGGCGTGCTTGAGCATCATGAGAGGGAGAACGGCACAGGCTATCCGCGGCACATCACGGGAGACACCATATCACTGTACGCTAAAATAATCTCGGTGGCCTGCTCATTCGAGGCCATCACCGCACCGCGCCATTTTAAGGAAGCCAAGACCACCTACGAGGCGATGATAGAGCTTTTAAAGAACGAGAACCATCAGTACGATGACACCGTGGTGAAAGCCCTTCTGTACAGCCTCTCCCTTTTTCCTATCGGCGCCTATGTGTATCTTTCAAACGGAAAGATTGCGCAGGTCACGGACGTAGCACCCGACAACCCCAAGAATCCTATAGTCACTATAATAGGTGAGACGGGCAATGACGGTGCGCCTGTTACCGCGCAGACTGATGACAACCAGCTCCGCATAGTGCGTGTCATGAGCAAGCAGGAGTCAGAGGACGTTCTGGCGGCGCTAGAGAAAAATGCCGGCGCCGAAAAGCAGGATATCAGTTAAAGAAATCCCTGGTGCGGCAGACCTCTTCCTTGAAGTCCTCGTCCACCAGAGGCGGATGGTCATTGAAGTAGAGAATCTGCTGGAGCTCCTCCTGCGTGTGCGCGCCCCATACGGGGACCACGTTCTCAAACTGATGCAGGAAGCCGAACGCCAGCGGAATGTTAGAGACGACACCGCCGTTAAGAGGCTGCATCGCGATGCACCCCACGTCCTTTTTCTCGCAGAGCTTTATGACCTCCAGCGTGTCATCTCCTGAAAGCACATTGAACGGAATCTGCACGGTCTCGTAGAGACCGCTCTCCACCGCCTGACGCGCTATGTCCAGGTTATCAGTGGCTATGCCGAAATGCTTTATTATCTTCTTGTCTTTGAGCGACAGGAATTCCGCATAAAGGCCGTCCGCGGATTTATCAGTGGGAAGTATAAGAGGGTTCTCCAGCTGATATAAATCTATGGTGTCTGTCTCAAGCGCATCGAGGCTCTCACGCAAATCGGAGCGGAGCTCCTGCACGCTTGAGGCGGATGTCTTTGTAGCCAGAAAGACGTGATGCCGTATTCCGTGCAGCGCCGCCCCCAGACGCTGCTCGCACACAGGCTTGGAATGAGCGGTGTCAAAAAAATTCACGCCCACATCATATGCCTGATGTACCAGGGCGCAGGCTTTCTCCTCCGCATCCTCGCCGAACGCCTCTATCTCCTTGCAGTCAAGGCTCATGGCGCCGAACGCGGTGCGGCTTACGAGCAAATTCGTCCTGCCTAACGCTACGAATTCCATGCTCTATTTCTGCACAGGCTGCCAGCCGGAGATTGCGCCGTGAATGTAAAGCGAAAGCTCCTCAATCTTAACGCGCTGCTGGGCCATGCTGTCCCTGTCACGCACGGTGACGGTTCCGAAATTATCGCTTCCCTCGGTTATAGTGTCGTAGTCCACCGTAACGCAGAACGGAGTGCCCACCTCATCCTGCCGGCGGTAGCGCTTGCCCACAGTGCCGCTCTGATCATAGTCAGTCACGAATTCCTCGGTAAGGGCATCCTTAATCTCCTGAGCTTTTTCCGCAAGCCCGTCCTTTTTCATAAGAGGAAGAACCGCCACAGTGACAGGCGCGAGTTTGGGATGCAGGTGAAGAACGGTGCGGTAATCCTCCTTTCCGTCCGTGCCCACGTTCTCCTCCTCGTAAGCCTCGCACAGGAACGCCAGGAAATTCCTGTTCAGGCCGGCGGAGGTCTCTATGACGTACGGCGTGAATTTCTTGTTGCCGTCGTCCTGGTCCATGTAGTCCATGTCCTTGCCGCTAGTCTTAGTGTGCTGCGAAAGATCAAAGTCCGTGCGGTTATGTATTCCCTCAATCTCCTCAAAGCCAATCGGGAAGTTGTACTGAATGTCGTACGCGTCCTTGGCGTAGTGGGCCAGCTTGTCATGATGATGCCACTGGAGATTTTTCTCCGCGATTCCATATTTCTTGTAGAATTCCCAGCGCTCTTTTCTCCAGCGCTCGAAAATCTCGTCATCGGTTCCGGGCTTGCAGAAATACTCCATCTCCATCTGCTCGAATTCGCACGTGCGGAAAATGAAATTCTTAAAGATTATCTCGTTGCGGAATGATTTTCCCACCTGCGCCACGCCGAACGGCACCTTCATTCTGTTTGACTGCACTATGTTCTTGAAGTCCGTGAAAATTCCCTGGCATGTCTCAGGGCGCAGATAAATCAAGTGGGCGTCGTCCGCGACAGGTCCCTGGAAAGTCTTGAACATCAGGTTGAACTCGCGCACGGCAGTGTACCTGCGCTCCTTGCTTCCGCATGTGGGGCAGGTTATATTCGCGTCTATGAACGCTTTCATCTCATCGTGGCTCATGGTGTCCACAGGCTTTCCCGGATCAGACTCCGGATGTGAGTCCACGAAATCCTCTATGAGCTGGTCCGCGCGGAAACGGGCCTTGCACTCCATGCAGTCAATCATTGGGTCGGAGAAATGCGCCACGTGGCCCGATGCCTCCCATGTCTTGTGATGCTGGAAAATGGCGCTGTCAAGCCCCACCACATCATCATGCTTCTGTACCATGTAGTGCCACCACGCGTTCTGTATGTTGCGCTTGAATTCCACGCCTAAAGGACCGTAATCCCATGCGCCTGCCTGACCGCCGTAAATCTCGCTGGCCTGATAAACAAAGCCGCGACGCTTGCAGAGAGAAATGATTTTGTCAAGCGTGCATGCGTGGGGGTCCGTGACTGTCTTTGCCATAATGAGTAACTCCTTCCCGCCACTGGATTGCGGCGGGCTATATCGCGGTGAGTATAGCATAAAACGGGACGGCTGGCAACGGCAGGTATACAAGGCAGCGCGCGGTGCGGAGACGGACCGGGAGCGGCGGTCAATACGCAGTGTTTTTACCGGATTTCAAGGAGACACCCATGCAACGGATACGAGTCTCAGTAATCTCCCGGCTGGCTAAAAGAGAAAAATAACCGCGCAAGAGCGTTCAGTTAGCGCTAAAAGACTCCGCGCTCCGGAAGGACTTTTTCATGCCGCTAAGAAATCGCAGTGAGAAATTACGCGCGGTCACGGAGCGCCACGCACCACAGCGTAAAGCGCAGGCCTCTCATCTCCCTGCGCCAGAACTGTTAGCGCGGCTGCCGTCAAGGATTTTTTCCGTGGGGCGGAGAGTTATAACGCAGTCTTTGGTCACCAGGGAAATGTCATCATCGTTCTCGAACCGCAGGGCGAATATTCTGGCAGCGTCCGTCTCCCGCTCCAGGTAAATTCTTCCGGCTGTCCTTACGGCGGAGGAGCCTCGCATGGCCACGCACAGAAGCTCGTTTCCCTCGGCCTGGCTCATAAAATAATCATTGGCGGAGCGTGAGACGTAAACCTTTACGGAGCCGCTCTCGGGCGCGCTTATTATGATGCCGTCCACAGGACAGTTCGCCCTGGCAGGCATGGCCGCAAGCTGCGAGTCAAAATATCCGCTCATCACGGATATGCTTCTCTCCGCCTGCGACAGGTCGCCCTGCAGCTCTGATATGCGGAGCGCCTTGGAGTTTATCTCTTTCTCGGATGCACTGAGCAGGTCGTTTCCCGCAGCATGTGAAAGCCTTACCAGGGCGCGCGTAAAAGATTTTATGGCATTCTCGTCTTTCTGCGGATACCCCGCCATGTCGTCCTCTATGGTACGCATGAGCCTGTAGTAGTCATCCACCCGGCTCACGGACAGATTGAAATCGTCAGCGGCATTACTGTTGGCCTCCGCGGAAAAACTTTCTGATGAGGGCAGGCTTCTGCTTTCGGACACAGCGCGCCGTGCCGCCTCTGACGCGTCCGCCATGGCAGGATCGTACTGGCGCATGACATACCCCACCATCTCCTGAAGATGCCGCCTGTCCGCCTCCTTTGTGTCGGTAAGCTCCTGCCGCAAATCCGCGAGTTTTTTTTCGTAGGAATCCTGCATGCTGGCGCGCTGCATCTCGTTCAGCTGGCCCTCGCTGTCTATGACAGACTTCTGCCTTTCGGCGCGCTCGAAGCTATCCGGCTCATACTGCTCCAGCTGGCGGGTGAATCCCGCGATAAGCTCGTCCAGCTCCTGTATGCGCCCGTCGTTCACCATGGAGTCCTGTATGGCAAGATTGTAGTCGCTCTCTATCTCCCGCAGTTTTTTTCTGCGTGCCTCGGCGTCCTTTATGTTCATGTTATTCAGAATATCTCTCTCTGCCCTGCGCTGCGACTCCGCCTGAATCCGCCTGAAGTCCCTCTCCTGCTCCAGCCTGAGCTTCTCGTTCCTGGCATCGCGGAGGCTGTCCTCCAAAATGCTGTAGCTTCTGAGAATGTCCCGCAGATTTATGTCATCGAATTCACGCACCTGCACTGCAATGCTGCGGTTGTAGCGGTTGGTGAAAAAAAGCGTGACGGCGACCATGACCCCCACGACAGCGAAGCAGATCAAAAAACGCGACCACATGTTGCGCCACATGATGCGGGCGCTGGCCTTCTTTGACTCGGCGTATTTTTTCTCGAAGTCGTATGTGGTCTGCTCCTCCTCAAGGGTGTATTTATTCAGCTCGTCCTGGAGGAAGCCCCTTATCTCTTTTCCTATTTCGTTGTCATTGTCCATATTCCGCTCCAGTTCTCGGGCGCGCCCTTACGTCCCATGCGCTCCAGGAACACCGATGAGAGGGCAAGGTCAGAATCCTTGAAAAGCCTGCGCGCCTCGCTCCAGCTGCCCTTGTAATACAGGGAGAGCCCCTGCTCGAATACGCTCATCTTCTGCTTAAGGTCCTCGAATTCCGGTATGCTTCTCTTAAGCGGAAGATATATTTTCACGCCCTCTGTCTTTCCCTTAACCTGCACGGTGTCTATCTCGAAGAACTCATAATCTTCCGCGGCGCGCGGCTCCTTAAGGGCCTCGTCCATCACGTAAGCGGAGACTATGACCGGCACGTTATAGAAACGGGTGAGCCCCTCCAGACGTGAGGCGGAATTCACGTTGTCGCCGATGAACGTACTCTGCATGCGGCTCTCGGAGCCCACGTTGCCGTAATATACGGTCCCGCCGTCTATGCCCACTCCCACGTCGAGCAGGGCCGCATCCAGGACGCGGCTCTCGGATTCAGAGAGGGGCTTGTTCTCCTCGCTGCGCTTCTCCTGCACATGCGATATGGACTCGCGGAGCCTCTCCGTAACGAACGTTATGTCCCACGCGGTGTCTATGGCGTCCAGGGACTTGTTCGTCCTCACGGAGGGGTCCTGCCCGTAGCTGACGAGTATCGCGTCCCCGATTATGGAGCCTATCTCCCCGCCTCGCTGCTTCACTCTCTCAATCACGGAGTTGTAATGCACGTTCAGAAGGTCTATTATGTCGGTTCCGAGCACCTCCGTCCTGAACGTGAAGCCGCGTATGTCGCTGAACAGAATGGTAAGATCAAGCGGCCTTCCCTGCCGCAGGCTTATCTGCTCCTCCTTGCGGGCCGCCTTAACCACGGTCTCGGGAACGAATTTCTGGAACGTGCCCATAAGGTAATTCACGCGGGAGGTGAGCATGTTGAAATTCGCGGCCAGATAAGTTATGTCATCATTGGGCGCGGAGGAGATGTCTATCTGCCCCAAACTCTGCTCGCTCTGCATGTCGTATATCTGCTTGGTGAATTTGCGGATGTTGGAGAGAAGGCGCGATATTATCCCAAGCCCGAACAGAAGGCATATGACGGTCACTATGAATATAACGAGCGATATTATGCCGAACACCCTGTAGAACGCCACATTGGTGTCGGAGATGGACTCCGCGCGGATTATGTACGCCTCCCACTCATCCTGGAATTTAAACACGCCGTGATACTCGCGGCCGTACGGTGACGTGAAGTTAAGCGTGCCCTGCCCGTCCCCCGCGGACGCCATGGAAAGAAGCGCGCCCTCGTCCGTGAAGGCATCCCAGTCAGGCGACAGGTCCGCACATGCGTAGAACAGCACCGAGCCGTCCGGCCTTACCCCCACCGCCATGCTCTGCGGCATGCTGAAAGTGTTCTCGGCGCTGAGCTTTATGGCCTCCAAAGGGGCCTTGGTCTCGCCTGAGAAAAGGCTTATCTGGAACTGGTTTCCGGCGGTGGTGTAAATGTCGGTGAGCTGATTTATTAGAAGCTTGTTCGTAAGGTCCACCACGCGGCTCTGCAGGAGCATAAGGGAAATAAGGTTGGTGGCGAAACTGGTCAGCAGAAGGAACAGTATGAAAACCGTGAGTATACGGTGCTGTATGGGAATTATAGGAGTGTCATTCACATATTGGAAGAATTTAAAATGATAGGCTTTCCTTTTTTTCTCCATGAGCGCCATTGTAACCGCATTGCCTAAATTTTGCAACAGTATTATTCTAATGCGCAGATATGGAAAACAATTCTGAACAGACAGACAATGCCCGCGGTCAGGACAATCTGGGACGCAGGAGAAACTCCTCCTTACTTTCCAAGGGGCTATCGCTTTCAGCACTTACGCTGGGCTCGCGGGCGCTGGGGCTTGTGCGGGAGATGACGAAGGCACGCTTTCTGGGAACGAGCGCCTACTCAGACGCGTTCGGGATAGCGTTCATGATTCCGAATCTATTCAGGCGGCTTTTCGCGGAGAACGCCATATCGGTGGCGTTCATCCCCACATTCAAAGGATACCTGGAGGAGGACAGCTCAGAGCAGGGAACCATCACCACGCAGAGATTCGTGAGCTCCACGTTCACGCTCGTGACTTTTCTTACCGCCGTGTTCGTTACTCTGGGGATTATCCTTGCGCCATGGATACTGCGCATCTTTTACGGCACCGACAGCATCGACGCCATGAGGGAGGCGGTCCTTCTGACGCGCATAATGTTCCCGTACCTGATGCTGATCTCAATCGCGGCGTTCTTCCAGGGAATCCTTAACGGGCTTAAAATATTCTCGCCGTCAGGGTTCACTCCCATCCTTTTCAACGCCATAGTAATCGCCGCCACGTACATACTCTCGCCGCGCACACAGAATCCCGCGCGCGCCATGGCAATAGGAGTTATAGCGGGCGGTGCCGTGCAGGCGCTTTTCCAGCTGCCGTTCGTGCTGAAAAACAAATGGAAGGTCACGCTTACGTCATTAAGGAGCGCGTTCACCAATCCAGGCACGCGGAAAGTCATAGCCCTGGTGGGACCGACCATAATAGGCATGGCCGGCTACCAGCTTAACGACGTGGTGTCATCGGCGCTGGCCACTCGCGCGGGAGAGGGCGTGGTGTCCAGTTTGCAGTACTCTCTCCGCCTGCAGGAGCTCATCCTGGGAATATGCGCGGTCACGATAGGCACGGTCATCCTGCCCGACCTTACAGGCTTCGCGAAAAAATCCGAGTGGGACAGTTTCAACTCCATGCTCACGCAGTCCATAAAGATAATGGCTCTCATCGCGCTTCCCATAACATTCTACTCGCTGGTGATGGGAGAGAATCTTATCACGCTGATTTTCGCGGGAGGGAAATTCGACTCGAATTCAATCAGAATGACCATGCAGGTTTTCAGGTATCATATAGCAGGACTGTTCTTCATCGCGGTGAACAGGATAACGGCCCCGGCGTTCTACGCGCAGCAGGACACAAAAAGTCCCATGCTCGCGGGGCTGGTAAATTTCGGGGTGAACATACTGCTCGCGTTCATTCTAACAAGGTCCATGGGAGGGGCGGGAATAGCCCTGGCGCTAACTGTCGCAAGCATGACGAACACAGTGATGCTGTTCGTGTTCCTCAGACGCACACCGAACATAAACGTAAACAGCGTGATAAAGTCGTCCATGCTGTACGCGCTCAGGATAATCCTGTACTCCGTGATTGCCGCGCTGCCGGTATACCTTATGCGTGACAGGCTCCTGTCCATTTTCGCGGGCCGCGGAAGATTTTTCTCGCAGGGAATTCCTGTCCTGATAAGCGCGCTTATTTTCGGAGGGATAGGAGCGGTCCTCCTTTTAGTGACAAAGGATCCGCTCGTAGAAATCGTGAGGTCAAAGCTAAGGCGAAAATGAATCAAGGGAGAGGCGGAATGAAAGAGCTGAAGGATATTTATGGAGCGAGGCTTGAGAGAGTCTACGCATACATGAGGGAGAATTCTTTTGGGACTGCGGTGTTCCACGACAGCGAGGATAACAGGGATCCGGCGCTGCGCTATCTTACCGGGCTTCCCGGAGACGGAGTGCTCGTGCTTACTGATGAGGGCAGGAGCTGCCTGTGCCCGTGGGATGAGAATCTTGCGGCGGAAAGGGCGCATGCGGACAGCATAATCCCGCTCACAAAATTCTCGCGTGACGCAGTAATTGCGGTAAAGGAGATTCTACGCGGCACGGACCCGAGCGTGCGGTCCATCGCGCTTCCGCCCGTCACGCCTTATCCCCGGGTAAAGAAATACGAGGCGGAGCTTCCTGAATGGAAGGTCATCTGCGAGGAGAAGGGCGTCCATGAGGCAGTCAGGGAGATGCGCGCGCAAAAAGACTCCTATGAGATTGAATGCACAAAAAAAGCGTGCCTCATAACATCCGCCATGACAGATGAATTCGAGGCCATGCTCAGGGCAGGAAAAAGCCTTACCGAGACGGATGTGGCTCTTTTTATAGAGAGGAGGCTGCGTGAGGAAGGATGCGAGCGCACAAGCTTCGACACGCTCGCCGCAGGTCCCGGAAGAAGTTTCGCCATCCATGCTTTCCCGGGATACACCGCAGGGGCATGGGGGTCATGCGGACTTTCGATACTGGATTACGGTGTGTGCTTCGAGGGATACGCCAGCGACTGCACCATAACGGTCGCCAGGGGACCGCTCTCAAAGGAGCAGGAGAGAATCCTGGACTTGGTGCAGGCGGCCGCAGATGAGTGTTTTGGGCTTTATGTTCCCGGAGGCAGAATAATTGACGCGGCCAGAAAGGCAGATGAGATATTCAGCGCGGAGGGCAGAAGCATGCCGCACGGACTGGGGCACGGCACGGGGCTTGAGATTCATGAGGCCCCGTTCATAAACCCGCGCGCGGGGAACAGAGTGTTCATGCCCGGAAACATAGTCACGCTTGAGCCGGGACTTTATGACGCCCGGCTAGGAGGGTGCCGTCTGGAGAACGACATCCTCATCACGGAGAGCGGCGGGCAGGTCCTGACTAACTCCAGGATAATCAGGCTTTAGGCCAGACAGCATTTTCTCCGCCGCGCTGCGGGGCCTATTCTATTTTTACAAGGACCGCCTTAATCCTCGCCTTCAGCTCCTCACGGCTTTTGTTATCGGGAAGGAATTCCGAGAGGCTTAGCGCGGAATTAAGCACTGTGCGGGAAAGTTTCTTTATGTAGCCGTCATAATCTTTTACCCATGACGTGCAGTTTCCCGAAAGCACGGGCCTGTCACCTGCCAACGCACGGGCCCTGTCCACAAAGCCTGAGCCGGGGCGGGATGAAAGACTTTCCATGAGGCTTTCTATAGCACCGTATTCCCTGCTGGAGCGGAACGTCTCGTACTCATCCTCGGGAAGGCATTCCGAGAGCTCCACGAGCTTTCTAAGAAGAGCGGAAATCTCTTCCGTGCGGGAGAACACCGATGTCTCCATGCCACCATCATGCGGCGCAATGCCCCCCCCGGAAAAATCATCCGCAGGAGTCTCATCCGAGTCCTCCTCACCGGGAACATCATCCTCCGCGTTTTCTGCCGCGGGCATCATGGTTGTAACGGGAACAGGCTCCTCCGGCGCAGACTGAGTCTCCTCACCGGGCGCTGACTGAATCTCCTCATCCTCAGTAAGCGCGTCCTCCGCTGTCTCTTCCGGGACCTCAGAATCCGCATCGTCATCAGGCAGAATCTCATCGCCCGGCGCGTCCTCCTCGAACCCGTCGCTCACTACCACGGCCTCCTCGGTCTCCTGCTCCCCGCTGAAAATTCCTGCGGCGGGGTCAGGCTCCGTGTCCATCTCAGGCTCAATCTCGAACTCAGCGGGCGCGACCAGATCATCGTCCAGCGCGTCCTGTATCTCCACAGTGCCGTCATCGCTCTTTGTGTTGGAGAAAATGTCCTCGGGCGCGAATTCCATGCCGTCCTCCGTCTCGCCGGGCAAATCCGTGTCCGCTGACTGGGTGCCGAACATTCCGTCCGCGAACATATCGTCCAGCGCGTTCTCTATGGCGGAGTCGTCGTCAGGAAGAAGAGTGTCCAGCGTGTCGGACGGAACCGCGGTGGAGGGGACCTCCTGTGAATCAAGCAGAGCGTTGTCCAGCGCGTCAATGTCCTCGTCAGCCTCGCTAAGCCCGGACAAATCAAGGGCGTCTTCGGAAACGTCAGCAGAATCCGCGCTCTCCGCGAAATCAGGGGCTATGTCCATGTCCACGTCGGGAGCGGCGATCTCATTCACCGCGCTCTCCTCCGGGAAAGGCACGTAGTTCTCCTCGGAAGGAGCGCTTGCGGCAGGGGCGGCGGGAACGGGGGAGACGGAGCCCATCTCCTGCATGTCCAGCTTATCGCGCACACGGCTCATGGCGGCCCTGAGATATCTGCTCTCCAGATTTATTCCCGTGAGCTTCTTGTACTGCGCCAGGGCCTGCGCGTATTTCTCCTGGGCCTCGTATACCTGTCCCAGAAGCGTGGCGGCGATGGTGTCATCCGGGCGGCTCCTCATATACGAGTCCAGGTAATGCTCCGCCTTCTGGTACTCGCCTTTCTGTCCGTAGCGCTTTGCTCCGTCACGCAGATGGTCCTTGTACTCAGGGTTTATGTCGGAGATGCGCCTGTAGCATCCCGCCACCTTGCCCTCATCCCCGGACACTATGTAATACTGCCCCAGCAGATTCAGCGTCCTAACGTCATCGGGATTCTTGTCCCAGACCTTTTTGATTTTCTGGCTTGCGGTGTTGAGTTTGTTCGCTGAGATGAGCACGTGCGCGCTCTGACGGAGCACGTCAGAGTCCTCAGGAGCGAGCTCCTCCGCATGTGTCATCACACGGACGGCATCGTCATTTTTTCCCTGAGCCTCATACGCGTCCGCCAGCCCCGACAGCGCCTTCCTGTGGTCAGAGTCCACGTTCAGCACTTTTATGAATTCCTTCTCGGCGCTCTCGTACTCCTGCTCGCGGGAATAGACCGTGCCGAGCTTGGTGCGGATGTCGTTATTGTCGGGATTTAAATCCACCGCTTTCTTTACTATGTCACCGGCGGCGCGCACTTTGTTCTCGTTCAGAAGCAGATCCGCGTAGCCTTCCATGGCCTCCATCCAGCCCGGTTTAGTGCGCAGGGCCGCCTCATACTCGCTGCCAGCCTTGTCATACTCGCCCAGAGCCTCGTAGCTTTTAGCAAGATTCAGATGAAGCACCGGATGGTTCGCGTCCACCTTAAGCCCGTGCAGGTACGCGTTCACAGCCTCCCTGTGATTGTTCTGAAGCGCATAGATGGAGCCCAGATGGTTGAACGCCAGCACATCGCTGGGATTCTCGCTTATGACATTCTTGAAGCACTGTATGGCGTCATTGTATTTTCCCATGAGCTTGTACGTGAAGCCCAGATTGTAGAAAATCTGAATGTTGGTCTCGTCAAGTATTATGGCGCGCTCCAGTGCGGCTATGGACTCGTCGTATTTTTTCATGCGGCGGTACGCGGCGCCTATCTCGTTGAGCGCCATCACATTGTGCTCGTCCAGGCGCAGAATCTCGTTGTACAGCGGCACGGCCTGGCTGTCGTTCCCGCTCTTGACATAGGACTCCGCCAGCGCATTCAAAAGCTCCAAATTTTTCGGATCGCTTTTAAGAAGTCCCCTGTAAAGTTTTGCGGCCTGCTCATAGTCCCTGGACAGAGACGCCGCCTTGGCCCTCTCCAAAATTATATCGTTCTGTGCGCTCAATGCCATAAACCTACCTCACGTTATTCTTGCTTTTCTGAGGACGCGCGTTCACTTCCCGCGAAAGCTCGCCCATTATCTTATCCTCGATGCTGGAGTACGCCGCGACCGCAAAATAATAAATCTTTCCGTTCTTAAGCCCGGTAAGAGTAACGGACGTGGTGTTCCCCACTTTAAGGGGTGACTCGCCCTGCGCCGCCTCACGGCCAAGATACTCTCCCGGACGGTCACCGTAATATACATAATATCCACCCACAGTATTGTCCACAGAGAAACTCCAGGTGAGCGTAACCTCACCGTCTCCTGCCTGGGCATAGATGCTGAACGGCGGGAGCGGCTGCGGAACCTCCGTGTAATCAATCACAATCTCCGTCACAGAAGGAGACCTGCTTCCCCTGCCGTCAGGGAAAAGCTCCGCCGCAAGCTGGAAGTACATTCCGTGAATATCCTTAAGCGCCTCGTGATTGCTGACAATCTGCCATTCGGGAGGATTCAGGTCCCAGTCGTAGAAATTATCGCCGCTCCTGACATAAAGCACCACGGCCGTCTCGTCCGGCTCGGTGATGAGCGCGTCTATCCTGTTTATGCGGGCGCCTTGCGATATAAGGATGGGCTGCGTCTCGAACCTGCCGCCCTCGCTCCTGTAAGTGTCGTAGCCGGCGTTCAGGTTATCATTGGCCGCGGGCAGGCGCTGAATCCTGAAATCATCTATGAAGCCCGTGAACTGGGGGCACAGGTCCAGGTCCGCGGGAACTCCGAGCTGCGGAGTGTATATGGAGCCGCCAGACTCATGCCCGTTGGTGGTCACGTACCTGAGAGCCTCCAAACTGCCGTCTATGCTGTACTCCAGGAGCCCCGTGGTATCATCATAGCTCACTACGTGATGGCTCCACACTTTGGGGATTATGGTGCGGTAGCTCTGCAGCGAGACATTCCCTCCGTTCTCCGTGTAGCCGTTGAACACGTTCGTGAAATTCCACTGCAAATGATTGCGCTCGAAACTGGCGCTTATCATCTGGTACAGCGGATAGTTCCCCACCGTGCGCGATGACCTCCACGAGAGCACTATCTCTCCGTTCTCCGCGATTGAGGGGTTAAGCCAGAATTCTATGAGGAATGAGCCTGTGACGCCGGATGTGCCGAAAAGTGAGCCGGGTTTTCCTGTAAGCCGTATGCCTCCGTTTCCGCGTGAGAGGGCGGAAGACTTTCCCATCTTGGCGTTGGGAGATGTGAGCATGTTGTTCTGTGACACGGTGTAATTTCCGGCGGCATCCGTGAAATCATCATCCTCGAAATTCAGAAGAATGTCAGTGGCGCTGTCAGTGGAGCGCGCGTTCGTGGCGAGCATAACGGACTCCCAGCCGAACCTGCCCTCAGCCTTCACCACTCCCTGCATTCTGGAAAGCTCAGGCCAGCCTGCTTTTCCGCCCAGAACCATGCGGCTGCTTTCCGCCCCCAGGAATCCCCCACAGGACAAGCTCAGTAGACAAACAGCGGACAAAAAAAGTATCTTATTAGAAAACATTATGGGCGCCCTCGAAAAAGAAAACGATACGAACAGAACATCAAAATCCTCCCTCCCGCGGCGTGAGGTCCTGCATCAGACCGCGCTTAAAGCCCCCACGCAAAGCGGCGTATATATGTGGCGCGACGCTGAGGGGACCATAATCTATGTGGGCAAGGCAAAAAGTCTCAGAAGCCGTCTGTCCTCCTACTTCAGCGGAAAAAAAGACGTGAAGACCCTGCTGCTCATAAGCCATGCCGCGAGCATAGAATACATAACAACGAACAACGAGTACGAGGCGTTCCTTCTGGAGAACAACCTCATCAAGCAGCACACGCCCAGATACAACATAAACCTCAAGGACGGAAAATCCTATCCGGTACTGCGCATCACCAGCGAGGAGTGGCCCAGGGTGTTCAAGACCAGGCACATAGTCCAGGACGGCTCCAGATATTTCGGCCCGTTTCCTGATGCCACGGCGCTGGACACGTTCATAGAGACTCTCTATGAGATTTATCCTCTGCGGCACTGCAGGAGGCTCAGCGCGAGAAAATCCCCGTGCATGTACTACCACATAGGCAGATGCCCCGCGCCATGCTCCAGGCAAGCGGATAAATCCACCTACGCTGAATTTATCGGCGAGATAGAAAGCCTACTTGAGAACAAAGGCAGGCAGACGGCTGACCGCATTGAGAAAGAGATGAGGGCCGCGTCAGATGCGATGAATTTTGAGAAAGCCGCCAGACTGCGGGACGGACTTAAGGCGCTCTCGGTCCTGCAGAACCAGAATGCCGTGGAGAGCTTTGACGGCGATGACCGCGACTACATAGCGAGCTGGAGCGAGGGAGAGCTGGTCAGCTTCACGGTCCTGAAAATCCGCGGAGGAAAGCTTCTGGGGCGCGACAATTACCGCACCGTCACGCTGAACGAGGACAGCGAGGTCACCGGGGAATTCATGGGCGCATACTACACCGATAAAGAGAGCGTGCCACCGGCCATCTACACTATGACCACAGACGGAATGGAGATAATGAGCCGCTGGTTCAAGGAGACTTACGGAGCGGAGTGCAGAATCACCCTGGTGACGGACGGCATTCCCCAGGCCGACCTGCACAAGGCCGCAATGGAGATGGCAAGGCAGAATGCCCGCGAGGACATAGTGCGCAGGATAAGGGAGCGCGGAGATTTCCCCGCCATGGAGGAGCTCAAGTCAGTCCTGGATCTCCCAAAAATCCCCGAGCGCATAGAGGGATTTGACATAGCGCACATAGGCGGCAAATTCCCCGTGGCAAGCCTCATAAGCTTCCATAACGGAAATCCGGACAAAAAGAATTACCGCATCTTCCGCCTAAAGACAACAGACGGATACATAGACGACTTCCAGTCCATGCGCGAGGCCACTACCCGCCGTTACAGCCGCCTCATAAACGAGGGCAAGCCGCTTCCCGACCTCATCCTGATAGACGGCGGAATAGGACAGGTTAACGCCGTGGACGCCATAATAAAATCACTTGGCGCGGACATTCCCATAGCGGGACTTGCCAAGCGCGATGAGGAGATTTGGAGACCGCACGCGAAAGAGCCCATCAGGCTTCCAAAAAGGAGCGAGTCGCTTAGGCTGCTTCAGAGAGTCCGCGACGAGACTCACAGGTTCGCCACCAGCCGTAACCAGGAGCTTCGCACCAAAGAGAACACCGTAAGCCCATTCCTGGACCTGCCGGGGATAGGGAAAGAGAAAGACAGGCGGCTTATGACCGCATACGGAACGCTTGAGGCGCTGGCCTGCGCTAGCGAGTCCGAGGTGGCGGAGCTCCTTCACATGAGGGCAAACGCCGCCTCGGAGCTTCTTCTGGCCGCTAAAATGGCACTGGGAAAGCAGACGGAGCGCAAGGCGGAGCAGAGGAAATCGCTGGGACAGGCGGGCACCACGTGGCAGAAGGCCGCGCGCAGCCAGATGGTCTCGGACCTGGCGTCCCTTGCGGCGGACGACACGGACGGCATGCAGGAATTCGGCACGCTCATGGTCGCAAGTCCCGGGGAGCCATAGCCCTGCCCGGTCCGCGCGCTTACCTTGTTAACGGTCACGAATTCCGCTATAATGGAGGCATAAGACGGAGGGCGCATGGCACGCTTCATAGACATTCTGGATTCCACATTACGCGACGGCTCGCAGGGCGAGGGCATAAGTTATTCTGTACAGGACAAAATTCACATAGTGCAGGCACTTGACGAGCTGGGCGTTAAATACATAGAGGCAGGGAATCCGGGCTCAAATCCCAAGGACATGGAATTCTTTCAGCGCGCCAAGGAGCTCAGCCTCAAAACCGCCCGGCTGGTGGCGTTCGGCTCCACGCGCAGAAAAAGCACGGCATGCGCGGAGGACGCAAACCTTCAGAGCCTGCTCTCCGCAGGAACGGAGGACGTGGTCATATTCGGCAAAAGCTGGGACTTCCAGGTAACGGAGATTCTTCATGCCACGCTGGAGGAGAACCTTGACATGATACGTGAGACATGCGAGTACCTTACCAAGCGCGGAAAAAACGTGATGTATGACGCGGAGCATTTTTTCACGGGATACAAGAAAAATCCCGACTACGCGCTCAAGACGCTGCAGGCCGCGGTGGACGGCGGAGCCACGGTCCTGTGCCTGTGCGAGACAAAGGGCGGAGCCATGCCCACGGAATGCGAAAGAAGCACCGCCAGCGTTGTTGAGAAATTCGGAAAGGCCGTTAAAATCGGAATACACACGCACAACGACTCGGGCCTTGCGGTGGCGAATTCGCTGCTCGCGGTGGAGGCGGGGGCGAGCCATGTGCAGGGCGTGCTGCTCGGTTTCGGCGAGAGGACGGGTAACGCCAACCTCTCCACCATAATAGCGGACCTTCAGCTGAAAATGGACTGCATCTGCATACCCCAGGAGAACATGAAGCTTCTGACGCCGATATGCAAACGCGTGGCGGAGATAACGAACATCACCCCCGACGCTGGAATGCCTTACGTGGGGCACAACGCTTTCGCCCACAAGGCGGGCATGCACATAGACGCGGTTCTGAAAAATCCCAGCGCTTACGAGCACATAGCGCCCGAGGCAGTGGGAAACGAGCGCGTGTTCCTCATGAGCGAGGTGGCGGGCCGCAGCATGATAATCGAGAAGATACAGAAATTCGATCCCTCCATAACCAAGGGCAGTCCCGTGGTCTCTGACATAGTCACTAAAGTCAAGCAGCTTGAGCACGAGGGCTACCAGTTCGAGGGCGCAGACGGAAGCTTCGAGCTTCTGGTGCGAAAGGAGATAGGCAAATACCAGCCTTTCTTCAAGCTGCATTATTACAAGACCAGCGGAGAGATTCCACTGGTGGAGAAAGGGCTTTACTCGTTCGCGCAGCTGAAGATAGAGGTGGACGGACACATAGAGGTGGCCGCGGGAGAGGGAAACGGACCTGTCAATGCGCTGGACTGCGCGCTCAGGTCCGCGCTTAAGACATTCTATCCCAACGTCCAGCAGATACACCTCACGGATTACAAAGTTCGTGTCCTGGACTCAAAGAGCGCCACCGCAAGCCGTGTGCGCGTTCTCATAGAAAGCTCGGACGGAACTGAGGCGTGGTCCACTATGGGAGTAAGCTGCGACGTGGTGGAGGCCTCATGGATAGCGCTGGTGGACTCATTCGAGTACAAGCTTATAAAAGACATAGAGAAAAAATATCAGAAATTAATTTAGGAAGAGAGCAAGCATGGAGTACAGAAACAAAACAGACCTTTTCCTGGGCTGCCTGAGCTCAGAGAAAGACAAGGACGCCCAGGAAAAACTCATACGGCAGGCATGCGAGGAGCTGAATCTGCTCAAAGCGGAATACACGCTCACAATTCCACCGTCCCCGGCCGAGCGCAACGGCAGGAACGAGACGCACGTAATCTACAAGGCGCCTGTCCAGAGCGGCATAATGCTCAGCATGAGCAAGCATTACGACATCCCCACCATAAACGCCACATTCGAGATAAACATATACTATCCGAATTTCCCGGCGCCCACGGAGCAGGACTTCGCGGCCTACGACTCGCTTAGCGGCGCACTCTACCTGTATTACATGAGCGGGCACCTGCTCTCCACGCTCTCATTCATGCTGAACAGCAGCCTGATTACCGGGCTTCCGCTCCGGGACAGCGTGTCCTCACAGTTCAACAAGGAAGTGACGGAGGCGGGGCGCGGCGGCGACTACGCGTTCGTTTTCATGAACATAGAGAACATGAAGTATTATAACCGCAGATACGGCGCGGAGCTAGGCGACAAATTCCTGTACCACTACGCGCAGACACTTAAATCTCTGGTAGAGGACGGAGAGTACATCTGCCATCCCGGAGGAGATAATTTTCTGGCCGCAGTCAAATCCCCGCATCTGCAGACATTCCTCTCCACAATACAGGAGATGAGGCTTCCGCCCATGCAGGGCATACGGGAGGAGGACCTTACGGTGCGCGCATGGTGCGGCGTAGTGCCCGGAGAGAAATACGGGAACATCACGTTCAACGCCAGGGTATTCATGGGCTCCACAGCGATGACCCACGGAAAGCTTTTCCTCAAGCAGCACGTCACTTTCTTTGACGAGAACATAGCCAAGCGTAACGAATGGTCACGGCAGGTCATAGGCAGCATAGAGCAGGCGCTCCATGACAATGAGATAGTCGCGTTCTACCAGCCCAAAATCCAGATAGCCACAGGAAGAATCATAGGACTTGAGGCGCTTGCACGCTGGAAGCATAACGGGCAGTTCCTTCCGGCAGAGTCGTTCGAGCCTCTTCTGGAGAGCAACAAGCTGTCCCATCTCCTGGACATATACATGGTGGACCTGATATGCAGGAACATGCGCGAGTGGCTTGACCGGGGGCTCAGAGTTCCCAGGGTATCAGTGAACATCTCTCCCGTCACAGCGAGCGACAAGGATGCCGCGGGAAAAATCATGGATGCCATAAATAGGCACGACATTCCCGTGAGTCTGCTTGAGATAGAGCTTACAGAGAGAATTCCGCAGGAGAATCTGTCCAGCCTCATAGACCTGGCTAACTACCTGCACTCACAGGGGCTCGCCATCTCCATAGACAACTTCGGCTCGGGCTACTCGTCATTGAAGCTGCTTGAGAGAATCCAGGTGGACGTGATAAAACTGGACAAGAATTTTGTGGGCGGACTAAAAAGCGCCCGCTCACTTGAGGTGCTGAAGTCTTTCGTGCGCCTGGCAGAAAGCCTGGGAACCACTCTGATTGCGGTGGGCGTGGAGACACAGGAGTACGCCGACATGCTGTACGAGCGCGGCTGCCTTAACGCGCAGGGCTCGCTGTACGCCATGCCCATGCCCAGGGAAGCCCTGGAACTGCGTCTTGCATCTGAAAACTGACCGCGCCCCGCAGTAAAAAAAGCGCGGATGCAGGAACAGAATCCATTCCCGCATTCCGCGCAGAAAGTTTTATATCAAACTAAAACGGCTATGCCCTACTCCGCTCTGGCCATGGCCTCCTCAAAGTCCTTTGTTCCTTTCCAGATTTCATTCTTGTAGGGATTGGTCTTAGTGGCAGCGGCGCGCTTTATTATGGCCGCAAGCACAAAGACATTCACGGCAAGAGCAAGTGCTGCCACCACGCCCTGCGCGGTGGGATTAGCAGTAATGCCCATCTCGGCTATGGCCTGGTCCACGGCAGGTCCGGTGTGCACACCCGCGTTGTAGAGCTCCATGGACTTCTGCCACATAAGCTCAGCGCCTGTTCCGTCAGCGGGAGCGCCCTTATAAAGGCTCGGGAGCACGGAGAAAGGCTTTGTGAGCTGGAACGGAACCACCTGTGCGAACATGCACCAAATGGAAAGCGTGAACGCGCGGTTCTGTATCCATCCGCCTTTGTTCCAGAAAGCGGCCGCGAACGTGGGCGCCAGAAGCAGCGCGAGTCCGCAGTACCAGGTATGTGTGGGCAGGTTAAGATACGTGTACTCAAAATTCCATATATCGTAAGCGATGATGAAGGCGAACGTCATGTCAGGCCACAGCATGTCCATCCTCTTGTTTTTGGAGGAGTATATGCCCCACCAGCCTGTCATGCAGAAAATGTTTATGAGGCCCGCCAGACCGTTCAGCAGGTTCCACCATCCGCCGTAAAGGAACACTCCCTCGTTCGAGACCCACCATCCGCCGGAGAATCCGCCCTTTACAAGCGACTCCAGGTCCGACACCACCGCTATGAGTATGTTAATCGCCACGATTACAAACGGCCACGGCTTGAACCAGTCCTTGGCGCCTATGCCCCATTTGTACTTAATCATTATAAAGCCTATGCATCCGATTGTGGCGGCGTAAAGCTTAGCGTAATGGAACCAGCCGTTCATGTGCGTAATAACATACCAGTCCGACGCGAAAGATTTGGCGCCTATGCCCGCCACGATGAAATAAACGGTGAGCGCCGCGGGAACCACAAAGAACACCAGGATTCCGCCCCACTTCGTCCTGCGCCCAAGCTCATTCAGAAGAATCAGGCCTACAAACACCATGCACCAACCAAGAAGCTGCGTAGCCGAGGTTGAGCCATAAAGCTGAAACAACATAGTTTCCTCCTAAGAATATAAGACCGTTTCCGGCACTAGATGTGATAGTATCACTATCAGTATTTTAATTCTACACCCGCAGACGATTTTTGTAAACGGAATATTTCTGCGGAGGAAACCGCGCAAGGCCATGTCACAGGCGGCGCGCCCTGCCTACAGCCGGTTTATCATGTCCAAGTGTCTCATGTAAAAGTCCGCCACGGGATTTTTGATGGTAAGGCCTC
>JAFLSO010000079.1 GCA_022510925.1 Treponema sp. | reverse complement strand
TACAATGCGGACGGAAAGGAAATCCATTACAAGGATTCCGACGGCTATGAAAGCTGGCGGGACTATGACGAGCGCGGAAACGAAACCTATTTCCATGACTCCGACGGCAAGGAAAGCTGGTACGAGTACGACGAGCGCGGAAACGAAATCCACTACAAAAGTTCTGACGGCACTGAGAGCTGGCATGAGTACCATGATGACGGGAAGACTCACTATATCCGGAATGCCAGCGGCCTTGAAGAATGGCAGTACTACAATAAGCGCGGAAACGTGATACAATGCGGACGGAAAGGAAATCCACTTCAAAAGTTCCGACGGCCATGAAAGCTGGCGCGACTATGACGAACGCGGCAATTGCATCCACATCAAGGATTCCGGCGGCTATGAAAGCTGGCGCGACTATGACGAGCGCGGAAACGAAATCCACTACAAGACAGAAGACGGCGCGGAATGGTGGTACGAGTACGAGTTCTGGGAGGACGGAACGGTAAAGCGGCGTACCCAATGGGACTATAAGCAAACGGAGGAGGCTGTCCGCA
>JAFLSO010000078.1 GCA_022510925.1 Treponema sp. | reverse complement strand
CCTCGACTTTGGCAACGATCTTCTCGAACGAAACCTTCATCTCCTTGGCCATCTCGCGCTGTCCCTTCTCATCGTGCGGCACGAACTCGTGCAAGGGGGGATCGAGCAGGCGGACCGTGACGGGATAGCCGTTCATCGCCTTGAAGAGACCTTCGAAGTCGCCGCGCTGCATCGGCAGCAGCTTCGCCAGCGCCACGCGACGGCCGGCCTCGTCGTCGGCCAGAATCATCTCGCGGATCGCCTTGATGCGGTCGCCCTCGAAGAACATGTGCTCCGTGCGGCAGAGACCGATACCCTGCGCACCGAATGCGAATGCCTGCTCGGCGTCGCGGGGAGTGTCGGCATTGGCGCGAACCTTCAGTTTCGCATATTTCGACGTGAGGTCCATCAGCTCGGCGAAGTTGCCGTCGATAGGGGGCTGCTTGGTCCGAACCTGGCCGAGATATACCTCGCCGGTCGAGCCGTTGAGCGAAATCCAGTCGCCCTCCTTCACGACTACGTCGCCCACCTTGATCGTGCGCGCCTTGTAGTCGATCTCCAG
>JAFLSO010000077.1 GCA_022510925.1 Treponema sp. | reverse complement strand
TTTCCTTCCCAGCGGAAAGGTATAGTGACGATGCCGACAGTGAGTATGCCCATGTCCTTAGCAGTCTTGGCGATGAGTGGGGCTGCGCCAGTGCCTGTGCCTCCGCCCATGCCTGCGGTGATAAATGCCATCTTTGTGCCGTCGGAGAGCATGCTCTTTATGGCTTCGATGGACTCCTCAGTGGCGTGCCGAGCCCTGTCTGGGCGGTTGCCTGCACCGAGTCCTTCGCTGCCGAGTTGTATCTTTTCTGGCACAGGAGAATCCTGCAGAGCCTTGTTGTCAGTGTTGCACACAACGAAGGTGACGTCGTGGATGCCCTCATTGTACATGTGGTTGACAGCGTTGCTACCGCCACCGCCAACGCCAATGACCTTTATGATGCTTGGTGTACCTTTTGTGAAGTTGAAAACACCTATATCTTCTGATTCTGCCATCTTCTTTCTGTATTTATCTTAGTTATTATCTTCGCTTACTATGTCGTTGAGTGTTTTCTTGATGCGTCCTATCAGGCTGTTCTCGCTATCTGCAATCTTTACCTTTTCGGTCAGTTCGTCTA
>JAFLSO010000076.1 GCA_022510925.1 Treponema sp. | reverse complement strand
TGCTTATCGAATGGATAATGAAGGGAAAGTAAAACAAGAAGAAGCGTCGTTAAGAAATATTGATGACTCCTTCAAGAAGATTATTATCCTGGGAGAAAGAACTCCGGTTCTTCGGAATGAAGTAGGTATAACAACGATTAGCGTCTATGATTTTCTCTTAAATGAAAATTCATTAGAATTGTAAAATGCTTGTATATGAGCACTTAGATAAAACGAAAGCCACCGTTTCGGGTGGCTTTATGGAGTCAACCGTGTGACCCGGAAGTGATTCGGATGCGACTCGAACGCATGACCGTCTGCTTAGAAGGCAGATGCTCTATCCAGCTGAGCTACCGAACCGACCTTTCGGCTGCAAAATTACATTTTTTTATTGATTCTGCCAATTTTTATGGCGCAGTAAGAAGATACATTCGATCACATAAATGGAAATCGGTGCCGTGTTTGGAAGAAAAATCGCAGTCTTTTTCGTATCTTTGTGTCTGCGGCATGCCTGTCTTGTTGATAAATCACCTTTTTCATGTTGATTAATGATGTATGCGCAGTTAAAATTTGTTTTGTTATA
>JAFLSO010000075.1 GCA_022510925.1 Treponema sp. | reverse complement strand
TGATGCACAGAGGCAGACCCAATGCGGACGACTGCAATGCCGCCGCGGATTTTGCCAAGAAAATCATATCCCAGGGGAGATAACCAGAATGGCGGATCGATACGATGCTCTCAAGCTGGAAAACCAGCTCTGTTTTCCCCTCTACGCCTGCGCCAAGGAGATCGTAAAGGCGTATAAGCCGTATCTGGACGAGCTGGACCTCACCTATACGCAGTACATCACCATGATGGTGCTGTGGGAGCACAAGGAGCTGCGGGTAAAGGACGTGGGCAAGCGCCTGTTTCTGGATTCCAGCACCCTGACGCCGCTTCTAAAGCGGCTGGAGGAAAAGGGCTATGTGACGCGGCGGCGTTCCGCCGAGGATGAGCGGGATCTGATCGTCACGATCACGGACAGCGGCGAGGCGCTGAAGGAAAAAGCGGTCACGGTGCCGGAGCGGCTGGCGGCCTGCGTGGCGCTCGACCCGGAAAAGGCGCAGACCCTGTACGCGCTGCTCTATGAAGTGATCGGCAAGCTGACCGGGAAAGGAGAATGATATGGAACGCATAGAAGAGCTTATCCGGAGCAG
>JAFLSO010000074.1 GCA_022510925.1 Treponema sp. | reverse complement strand
CAACGGAAAGACGCTCATCGTAGCCAAGGGAACGACTGCCGAAACTTACTTCACTAAAAATTATCCGAAGGTGAAGTTGCTCAAATTCGACCAGTACGCGGAGGCGTACAACGCGCTCTTGGACGGACGCGGAGACGCTCTCTCAACCGACAACACGGAAGTGCTCGCCTGGGCAATCGAGAACAAAGGATTCGCCGTGGGCGTTGAGTCCCTCGGAGAGCTTGACACGATTGCGGCGGCCGTGCAGAAAGGCAACAAGGATTTGCTCGACTGGCTCAACAATGAAATCGTGGCTCTCGGAAAGGAGCGGTTCTTCCACGCTGACTATGAGGCCACTTTGCGCAGCGTCTACGGCAAAGATTCCGACGCGGACGCGCTTGTAGTCGAAGGCGGCAAACTCTAGAAATCCACTGGCAGCAAATTAAAAAAACTGCCAAATCATCAACAAGAAAAAGCAGGTTCTTAGGGCGGCAGCCCTAAGTCGTGCTGGGGAAAGAGGGAGGCTTGGAGGGAGAAAACCCCCGCTTCGAAAGTAGAGGGGTTGTCGCCCTCCAAAAAGGCTTGGTCGCTCTTATTCCATAAAATCAGAAA
>JAFLSO010000073.1 GCA_022510925.1 Treponema sp. | reverse complement strand
GTACTTAGCGTACTAACTGACACACATTCTTAATACTAACTGCCGTACATTCTTCGTACTAACTGGCACACATTGTCTGTAGCTACCTGCCTCTTACCTCGTTTACTAACTGCCTCTTAGTACGCTTACTACGTGCCGGTTAGTAACTATTGGAGGAGACAAAAACGTACAGCCCGCTTGCTCAGAAACATGTATTGCCTGCCGCTGACACTACGCGCTGAATTCCACTTGACATTTTCTTAAAACCGACCTACAATACACAAACATTACGACGCTGGGTAGAGCAGTTGGCAGCTCGTCGGGCTCATAACCCGGAGGCCGTTGGTTCAAGTCCAACCCCAGCTAATGAAAGCCCAACTAAATTTTTGGTTGGGTTTTGTGTTTCAACGAGAAACCAGGCTTCCATCACCCGTTCCGTGCATTCCAAACTATCAAACTTAAAAAATCGTTTTTTTTTGCATTAAGCCGAATAATTTTGCTGTCCGCTTTTTATATTACGACGGAAAAAGCATCCAGGAAGTGAAGTAGAAAATTCCACTGGCGGCATCGCTTCCCTTGTTATTTTTCGCTCCCTTTGCTATGGTAGATGCGGACATTTTGC
>JAFLSO010000072.1 GCA_022510925.1 Treponema sp. | reverse complement strand
GGTTTGCGGTTGGCGGGGTTTTCCTCCTCTCGCATTTTCGGCTTGTGAAAATTACGCGGAAATAGCTCAGTGGTAGAGCGCCACCTTGCCAAGGTGGATGTCGCGGGTCCGACTCCCGTTTTCCGCTCTATTTGAAATTGCTTTTGGTAGTTGCGCGGCATTTTTGCTGCCGCGAGTTTTTGCGGTGATTTCGTGCATGGCGCGAAATTATGCGAGCCTTGCGAGCAAGCGAAAATCGTTGCGAATGACTGCCATTCGTAGTTTTTATGCGGAAATAGCTCAGTGGTAGAGCGCCACCTTGCCAAGGTGGATGTCGCGGGTCCGACTCCCGTTTTCCGCTCTCGAAAGGCGGTTCAGCAGAACCGCTTTTTTTTCAACAAGACAAGACTTTCGCGAATGCGCAAACCTGCGATTTCGCGCATCCCACACGCAAAGCGTGTAACGCGTCATCGCTAACACCGATTATTTTAAGGAGAAAAAAGTGCAGTTGACAAAGCAATTCACGCCGCTTGAAAAATCCGCCGTAAAACTTACGGTGACTGTCGCCAAGGACGACGTGGCAAAATCATATAAGGAAAACGTCGCGAAGCTTTCCAAGCAAATCCAGATTCCGGGATTCA
>JAFLSO010000071.1 GCA_022510925.1 Treponema sp. | reverse complement strand
ATGGGTCGTTGAGATTGACGACGGCAACGGCGGATATTACACGCTCTATGACCAGCTTGTTTCAAACGGCATGGTTTACTGCGACGCGGCTGCACGTGAAAACGGCGACATTATCGTAACGGTGTACGAATCGTCGGGGACCGGAACGGTCATTACGCAGTACACAAAAACCGATGACGACTATACCGAAAAAACAGTATATAATTCCGGCGCTGTGAACAAAATATTCACAAGCACACCGTGGTACGAATAAACTTTGGGAGGTAAGGAAAATGGAAATCAATCTTACAAGCGCGACATACGAGGGCGAGGTATTAAATTCAGATAAGCCCGTATTGGTGGACTTCTGGGCGCCGTGGTGCGGTCCGTGCCAGATGGTTGGACCGGTTATATCGGAAATTGCCGAGGAGTACGACGGCAAGGTTAAGGTCTGCAAGCTGAACGTGGACGAGTGCGGCGACATCGCGGCTATGAACGCGGTTGTGTCGATACCGACCGTTATTATCTTCGTGGACGGCAAGGTAAAGAAGAAAATCATCGGCGCACACGCTATCGAGGACTACGAGGACGCGCTGGACGAGCTATTATAAATGCAATAAAGGCTTCCCATTGGGAAGCCTTTATTTTTTTACCCGAACGCCTTTGCGTTATTGAG
>JAFLSO010000070.1 GCA_022510925.1 Treponema sp. | reverse complement strand
AAAGGCGGAGTATGATGCGCTTGAGCCTGAGTACGAGATTATACAGCAGCTCATAAACGCGCGGAACGAGAAGAACATGACGCAGAAGCAGCTCGCGGAGAAAATGGGCACGCGGCAGTCCAACATCGCGCGGCTTGAGAGCGGCAACTACAATCCCTCCCTGCATTTCTTGCAGCGGGTGGCGAGCGCGCTCGGCAAGCGACTTTCCATTTCGTTCCGATAATGTATGACTATATTTTATTTTTGACGACCATCCGAACATCCGCCGCGGCATAAAGGCATACCTCTCGGAGAACTCCGACTGGCAGTGCGCGGGGGAAGCGTCCACGTGCGAGGAGGCGGTCGCGCTCGTGGACTCGCTGCCGGCGGACGCTGCCGAGCGCGCGGTGTACGCCGCCATCGTGGACGCATCGTTCAAGGACAAGGTTGTGGCCGCGCAGTCCGGCTCGGACGCGGTGAACGCAAACGGCTTCGCAATCATCCGCTACATAAAGAGCCGTGCCCTACCCATCCCATGCATCGTGTACTCAAGCTATGATTTCGGCGGCTTCATCGAGTACGCCATGAGCAACGAAATCGGCGCGGACGCATACGTCACCAAGGACGCAGAAGAGAGCGTCATCCTCACCGCCCTGTACGAGGTGAGCCACGGACGCACATTCATACAGGGCGAC
>JAFLSO010000007.1 GCA_022510925.1 Treponema sp. | reverse complement strand
GATTGACGCAAGGGGCATCGCCCTGTACAAACTATGACAAAACGATATTTTATTTTTGACGACCATCCGAACATCCGCCGCGGCATAAAGGCATACCTCGCCCCTGCCCCGCATGCAAACACTTCGTCGCGAACGCGCGGATTGTGAGGGCGAGGAACTAAAAGAGCGTGCAGAGGAACGCCGTCACAAGCCCCAGGAAAATCGTGAGCCCCATCGTGTGGACAGGAACGAACGTGCTGAGGGAGAGCGCCCCGAATGATACCGCCGTCGTTATGAACGAGATTAAAATCGCGAACGGCTCAAGCTTCCGGCTTCCGTCATCTTCCGCTCCTGATGCGCGCTTTAAATTCTCCATCATGTATATCACGTAGTCCAGCCCTAGCCCGAACACCAGAATCATCCCGGTGAACGCGAAGAACTCTATGGGAATCCCGAATACCACGAACACTGTCAGAATCACCAGCACGCTCAGAAGAGGAATCGATGCGATTTTCAAAGTCTCGCGCCAGGGATAGAAGAATTTCAGCACGATGATTATGACCGCATAGGCCGCGGCGAAAAGAAGCGCGATGAGCCTTGTAAGACCGTCAAGGCCTTTCCCCAGGTCGTCCATCTTGTTCTCGTAGTAGACGTTCTGCATTTCCGATGCTATCTGCCTGAAGTCCGCGTCTCCGTCGCTGCTCACAGGAAGCACCACGGAATAGTGCCTTCCCTCTATCCGGCCCAGCCACAGCATGGACGGAATTGATGACACCGCGTCAGGAAGCGCCTCTCCCGGAAGAAGCGCCGGGGAATTCTCAAAGTCAGATATGACCGCCTCTATGTCATCCTCGGAGTCAAAGCCCAGCATGGACATCTGCTCAGGCAAAAGCGGCAGGAGCCTCCGCGCGGCGGCAAGGGACCTCTCCTGCTTCTCAAGCGACGGAACGAACCTGGAGAGCGAAAGATACGCGCTTCCTTTTCCTTCCAGCCTCAATGTGTCAAGGCGCGAGCACAGGGCCTCCTCGGTCTGAAGAAGCTCCTCCTCGGAATCGCCGCTGATTATGAACCAGCCCTGCGCGTTGTAGCCGGTAACCTTGGCCGAGAGCTCGGTGTCGTCCTTGAGCCTGCCCTTCATCACGTAGAGCCTGTTCATGTCGTTCTCTATGCGGAGGCCGCTCCTGAGAGCAAAAAGGACAGTGCCCATAACGGAGACCGCGGCAAGCGTAATCCATATCCATGCGTTCCTTTTCTTAGAAAGCCCGGGCTCCCTGTAGAACTTAAGCAGGGGAATGTTTCTTTTCTCAGGGCTCTGAAGCCTAAAGAGCGGATAAATCGCCGTGACGCTAAGGAAAGAGCTCAGTATGCCCGTGAACGAGAAAACTCCCATCTGCTTCAAAAGTCCGAACGGAGCGAACACCAGGCTGAAATAGCAAATCAGCGTTGACGCGAGAGAGAGCGAAAGTCCTTTAAGAAGATACGAGCGTACATCTCTTCCTGAGCCCAGGGACGTGTTGGCTTTCCAGTTTATGAAAAAGTGAAGGCTGTAGTCTATGCACGAGCCGATGAGCGATGTCCCAAGAACAAGTGTCAGTATGTGTATCTGGCCGAAAATCAGATGCGTGGCAGAGAATGCCGCCGCCACAGAGACAAGTATGCCCGCGACAGACGCTGCTATGGGAAGAGCGCTTTTAAAAATCGCAAGGAGCATTATCACCACGAGCGACAGAGTTATCGCGGAGATCAGGGTGATTTCCTTTACTGCTGAATTCGAGCTGTAGTAGCTGTGGAAAGAGGGCCCCGAGTAGACGATTTTTATTCCGTCCTTCTCAAGCGGAGAGCACGCGTCATAAATGGCGGAGATTCCGCTTTCTTTCCGCGCGATGGCGGCACCTTCCTTAGTGAGAGAGCCGCGGATCATCACATACCAGCGGCCCTCGTATTCAGAGGCAAGGACTCCGTCTTTAGGGCGCATTGAGGTCCCCGCGTCCTGCGCAGCGGCCATGTAGCGTCTTACGGCATATTCGTCCAGCATGAACGGATCCTCGTAAATGTAATCTAGCGATGAGAGAGAGAAAGCGCCGTATGCTCCCGCCAGGGCCGTGTCCGCAAACCGCGCAGGACCGCCGTCCTCCTCAAGGGCCGCAATCTCGGAGTCGGAGAGAAGCCGCCACCTGTACGGATGGATGAAATCCTGTATCTCCGAGAGAGCGGATGCGTCCGCATACAACTGAACGGAGGTGAAAAATTCGTTGTCCTTAAGGCGACCGTATGCCGTCTCCGCCGCGAGCCTTGCCGCCTCAAAGTCCTCGTGAGAGAAAAGGACGAACACGTTCCTTGATGTGGCCTCGGAGAGTTTCTCATCAGCCTCGCCCATCGCCTTTCCCAGAGTCGATGAGGGAAGCATGTGGAAAAGATCCGCGTCAACGGAGAGAGGCCTGCCCAGAAAAAGGCTTACCGCGAAAGCGAGAATGATTCCCGCATGGAACAGGACCCACAGGCCCGCATAGAATCTGTTACTTTGAGAAATAGGCTTTTTCTTCATTTGAAAGACTGTCCTTGAAAGCATGTCCGCTGAAAGTGTATTTGGTATTGTCGCCCATGATGAAATACTCAAGCAGGCAGTCTTTTCCTTTGAAAGTTCCGCCCATCGTAACGGATTTTATGGCGCCCGCTATGGTCTGGTCCTTAGGCTCCAGGACCATTCTCCAGCCGTCGGACTGTGAGGAGAAGTCAATCGTGAAATTCCTTTCCAGCTCTTCCTTGTCTCCGCTGAACATTGCGTACACTGTGCCTGCCACGCTTCTGAACACTTCGTTTGAGGAGGCGTCCATAACGCTTCTGGTTCCGTCCGCTGTCACCTGGATGAAAGAATTCTCCGTAACCGCCATGGATGTCTTAAGAGGCTTCTGGGTGTTCAGGGCGATTCCGCTTGCGCTCAGCACGAACGTACCGAAAGATTTTAAAGTGCGCTTGTCGTTTATCTTTTTTTCCTGCGTGAAATTTCCGGTCGTAACCTTATGGCTCGCAAGACCCGCGCAAACGGCGTCCAGCGTAATGTCCTGGGAGAATGAGGCATGGACGGCAAGGGCGAGCAAAAGCAGGACCGCCGCCGATTTTTTGCTGACTGAATCGAATCTCATGTTAACCTCCTTAAAATCCTTGAGTCTATATCTTAAATAAGATTTCCGTATGCCCAAGTTACAAAATCCTTCCATATCATTGCGGAGGTATTCCTGCCGCCCGCGCATGCCTTTCTTCCGGCTATGAGCACAAAGCCCATGCCGCATTTTCTGGCGCCCTCACCGTCGGTGTCGTCACGGTCGCCCACGACCAGACATTCGGACGGGGGAACCTGCATTGTCTCCGCGGTCTTCAGGAACGCCCTGGGGGACGGCTTAAGGCACGCGAAGTCCTGCGATGAGAAAATCCCCGAAAGGGAGGAGAGAACCTCACCGCCGAGGCCTATCGCGTCCATCCTGACGTCCACAAAGCCGTAGTCCGAGAGCACCGCGGTTTTTATGCCCGCGCCTGACAGGGAAAGAAGAAGCTCCCCTGCGCCATCCCGCGCGGAACAGCGGGCCCTGAGTACATCCGCCATAATCCTGGGGAATTCCTCCACCCTCCAGCGGCCTAGATCCTCTGCCCGGGCGCCGGAGAAACCTGCCATGCGATCAGCGAATTCCTTCTCCATGGCGGCGGCGCTGTCCCACTCCCTGCCTTTGAGGGCTTTCCTTACGAATCGCTCCGCCTGCATTCTGGAGGCATCCGCAGGGCTTCTGAGGACGCAGTAGAACGGAAAGAGTTTCTGCGAGTAGAGAGTTCCGTCAAAATCAAAAATCACACCTTTAAAAGCGCCCAAGCTATTTCACCAAAGCCTTGAAAATTTCGTGGCGTTTTTCGTCCTGCATCAGAAGATTAATCTTGAACTGGCCGTCACGAGCGAGCTTCTGCTTTATCGCCTCTTCCTTGTAGAGCTCAAATGCTTTGGGTTTCAGAAGATGCGCCACGGGGTCTTTCACGCGGAACGAGTCGCGCTTGGCCTCGTACTCCACGTTGATGGCTTTGAGCTTTGCGTCCACGGCTCTGGAGAACCGCTCCGCCTGCTCCTGTGTCGCGTCTGCGTCCGTGAAGTCGAAGTAGAAATGATAGCGGCTCTCCTGCACGTCAGCGAAGCCCACGTAGAACCTGCACTGCATTCCGGTCTCTTTCTCCGCCTGCTCCACCGCTTCCATGAACTGCCGCTCGTGCACTTTCTCGCCTGTCATGCTGATGATGCCGTTGATTTTCTGGATGAACTGGAACGTTGGAATCGTGCCGTACATTCCAGTGACCTCAACCATATCGTTCATGTTGTAGCGGTAAAGCCCCGCAAAAGTCGTGACATAAATTACGTAGCGCTTGCCCACCTCAAGCTCGTGCAGCTGGCGGAACCTGGGGGAGGAGCTCTCAAACTCGTCAAAGTCCACGAACTCCAGATAGTGCATGTGCGCGAACGGCACGGTGTCGCAGTCGCCGTTCATCACAAGACCGAAACGGCACTCGCTCGCGAAATAGCCGAATTCCTGATGGAGCGCATGGGCAGGGAAAAAATCCTTGATTTTGTCGGTGTAGACTTTCGTGTTTCCGCACCGCCAGGTGGTGATGAACTGGAAGTCGGGCCAGTAGTCCTTGGGAAGGATTCGGCCGTTCTTTTCTTTGAGCGCACGCAGTTCCGCGGCGCGGGTCGGATTGGGCTTGTAGAGCGGCGCAAGCGCGGAGCGAATATCAGAGTCGATGCTGAACTTCTCGCTGAGCGTGCCGTTCTCTATGTCGCGCATTATCTCACCAAAATTCTCATCCAGTGAGCGCTGAAGCTCAAGAATCGTGCTGGGGTTCGCCGTTATGAACGAGGTTATGTTCTGCTCCACGCCCGTCCGCATGAGCGCGTAGTTGCGCGCGCCGTAGTCTTCTATATGAAAGATTTTTGCGGGCGCGGAGTACAGGGGCTTTATGATTTCAGGGCAGTCCTGCTGTGTGCGGCCAGAGACGGAGCCGCAGATGGTTCCGTCGGGCGCGTAGCCTTCTATGACTTTCCCGACGACGGAGAAGCATTTTCCCCAGAACACTTTGGGCCGATGCATGATGAACGTATAGAGCCAGAGCTTAGTCATCTTTGAGTAGACGTTCTTATAGTAGGCCTGTGTGATGGGAATCCACTTGGGCTCTTTGGTGGTGCCGCTCGTGGTGGCGTACATTATAGGCTTTCCCGGGAAGAGCAGGTTCTCCTCGCCGTTCTTATGCCTCTCTATGAACGGGCGCAAATCCTCGTAGTCCTGAACAGGAACATTCTTCTGCCAGCGCTCGATGAGAGTGTCAAAATCAGGCGCGGAAAGAATCTCTTCGAATTTATGGGCCTTTCCCCATTCAGTGTCCTTTGCATAATCCAGAATCCCACGGAGCGTCCGCTCCTCCTGCTTTTTGCAGTTCTTGCTCGCTTTTTTCAACGCACTGAGCTGAATCCGCCCTGCGAAGCCGAGCATAAAATTATAAAGCCATGCGTTCTTCTCTTTCTTCATAAAAACTCTCCTTGCCTATCTAGCCGAGTGAGACGGCTGGTCTTAAGTATACCGATACACGCTTGCAGTGTCAAAACATTTTAAGCCTGCCCTTCTGCGGAGCCTGTATCTTGCAGGCTGTTGTTCCCTGTGCATAAAAATGACAGCAGCCTTGGCTGATAATGAACCGCGGTCGCCCGGCACGCGATGCGGATTTAATTAAATTCCCTGAGAGTGCGCTCTATGCGCTCCAGGGATTTATCTTTTCCCAGAATCTGTATGCTTCCTATGAGCGGCGGAGACACCCTGCTTCCTGTGACCGCCATGCGGACCGGCATCATGAAGTCACCCAGCTTTATGCCCATCTCCTCCGCAGTTGTTTTGGCAATCTCCTCCGCCCCGTCATGACCTTTCTCAAAAACCGCCGTGACAAAAGCCTTTGACTTCTCCAGCACCATGCGTGTCCTCTGCTCGTCAAGTTTCTTGGGGATGAGGTTCTCTTTCGGCGGCACGGCCGGCTCCGTGAACAGAAAGCGGACCATCTCCGCGGCGTCAGAAAGATATTTGAGGCGCTCTTTTATGAGCGGCATAAGTCCCATAAGTGCGCTCCTTACGTCCGCGGCTGTCATGCCCATGGAGCTGTCAACGCAGTAAGGCTCGCCGTCAGCGCCCAGCGCCACACCGCTGAATTCCGGTCCCACGTTGGGCATGGGCTGGGGATTCTCGGTGCTCACCTCCAGGGCGGCGTCACCCGTTCCCGTAATGAACGGAAGGACCCGCATGTAAAGCTCCTCATCGCTCATGGCGCGTATGTACTGGCCGTTGTACCATTCAAGCTTCTTGTAGTCGAACACCGCGGGAGACTTGTTAAGATGCTCCAGCCTGAAATTCTCAGCCAGCTCCTCCAAGGTGTACATGTCCCTGCCCTCCTCGTAGGAGCAGCCCAGAAGAGCCACATAATTCACAATGGCCTCGGGAAGGTATCCGCGGGCTCGGAATTCGTTAAGGCTGGTGGAGCCGTGGCGCTTGCTGAGTTTCTTTCCGTCAGAGCCGTTCACCATGGGAAGATGGCAGAACTCAGGATGCTCCCAGCCGAACGCGCGGTACATCTGGACGTGGAGCGGCGTGGACGGAATCCATTCCTGCGCGCGCATAACGTGGCTTATCCTCATCAGATGGTCGTCAACCACATTCGCCAGGTGATATGTGGGGAACCCGTCGCTTTTAAGCAGGACAGGGTCAGGCGATATGTCCTCGTTTTTCCACACTATGTCTCCCAGAAGATGGTCGCTGAATTTGGTCTCGCCCTCCAGCGGAACTTTAAGGCGTATAACATAGGGCTTACCCGCTTCCAGATTTGCCCTGACCTCATCCGCGGTCAGATGGCGGCAGTTCCTGTCGTATCCGGGAGGAAGCTTGTTCTCAGTCTGAATCTTACGTATGCGCTCAAGCCTCTCGGAGTCGCAGAAGCAGTAGTATGCCTCTCCCTTCTCCACCAGCTCAAGCGCGTATTTCCTGTAAAGCTCAAAGCGCTCGCTCTGCACATAGGGCCCGTACCCGCCGTCCTTGGAGCCGCCCTCGTCCCAGTCTATTCCCAGCCACGCCATGGTGTCGTAAAGGTTACGCACGTATTTCTCGTCATAGCGCGTGCGGTCGGTGTCCTCAAGGCGCAGGATGAATTTGCCGCCCCTGGAGCGCGCGAAAAGATAATTGAAAAGAGCCGTCCGCACACCGCCTATGTGCTGCATCCCTGTGGGGCTGGGGGCATAGCGGACACGTACCTCGTCAGACATTTAAGTACCTCTGGAAAATGAAATCAGCATGATTATAGTGAAATTCCCGCTCTTTAGCAACATAACATGCGCCGCACGGGGCACGCGGAACGTCTCCCACGCCGGAATCTATTCTATAGAAGATGAGAGGGATGAGAGCCTGTCCCTCAGGACTATGAATTCGCCCAGAACGCCGCATGCGCACACCACCGCTGCCAGCCACGCCGCAAGCGGAACCAAAAGAGGCAGCGCCATGAGCACGGCCGACGCCGCGAGCGAGCCTTTGTAGGACGCGGAGGACGCGGGAACGTTTTTTCCCTGCCCCGTTATCCGCCTCTTAACGCCGACTATCCTCACGGCATATAGTACGGCCACAATCACGTAAAGCGCCGCCGCTGCCATGCATATCCAGAATTCCGCGCCAAATCCAAGCATGCTTATACTATATCAGCAAAGGAAGGGCGGCGCAACTCTATGCGCGCAGGACTGCGGCTTACCGGGCTATTTCATTTAAAAACATGCGCTTCTATTGAATACGGTAAAATTTTGCGGTATAGTTGTACCGTAAGGAACTGATGTACAAGGCCAAGGCAGCGCTGGTACGTTGTAAAATCATCTGCCGGGCCGTTCACTTCCTCATTCATAGGAGTAGTTGTTATGAGTCTGACTCTTGAAGACATCAAGCACCCGAAAATCAAGGCGTGGGTTCAGGAATGCATCGACATGTGCGAGCCTGACAATGTGGTGGTCGTAGACGGTTCCGCGGAGGAATATGACCGCCTTATGCAAAAGTGCGTGGATGCAGGTCTTGCGACACCTCTGACCAAAAAGCCGCACAGCTTCCTGTTCCGCTCCCTTCCATCAGACGTAGCACGCGTCGAGTCACGCACATTCATCTCTTCTGTAAAGGAAGAGGATGCCGGTCCTACAAATAACTGGATTGATCCGGTGGAGCTCAAGGCGACCATGAAAGGCCTCTACAAAGGCTGCATGCACGGACGCACCATGTACGTGCAGGCGTTCTGCATGGGTCCGCTCGGAAGCCCCATCTCCAAAAACGGAGTGGAGGTCACGGACTCAGAATACGTCGTGGTCAACATGGACATAATGACACGCGCGGGAAAGAAAGTCCTGGACATCTTCAACGCAGATCCCAACGCGGAATTCGTGCCGTGCCTGCACTCAGTGGGAAAGCCCCTGAACAACGGAGAGAAAGACAACGGAACATGGCCCTGCGCGGACGTGGAGCACAAATACATAAGCCACTTCCCTGAGGAGCGCCTTATATGGTCATACGGCTCGGGCTACGGCGGAAACGCCCTACTGGGAAAGAAATGCTTCGCGCTCAGAATAGCCACCGTGCTTGCGCGCGATGAGGGCTGGCTCGCGGAGCACATGCTCATCCTTAAGCTCACGAACCCTGAGGGAAAAGTTAAATACGTTACCGGCGCATTCCCCAGCGCATGCGGCAAGACGAACCTCGCCATGCTCATCCCCACCATTCCCGGCTGGAAAGTGGAGACTGTGGGAGACGACATCGCATGGATGAAGTTCGGTGAGGACGGACGCCTTTATGCCATCAACCCCGAGGCAGGATTCTTCGGCGTGGCTCCCGGAACATCAGCGGAGTCAAACAAGAACGCCCTTATTTCCGCGGAGAAAAACACCATCTACACGAACTGCGCCCTTACAGAGGACGGGGATGTATGGTGGGAAGGAATCGGCTACCCCGCGAGCGGCGAGCTGGTTGACTGGAAAGGAAACAAGCGCCCCGCGCCCGCGAAAGACAAATCTCCCAAGGGAGAGGAATTCGCTCATCCTAACGCGCGCTTCACAGCTCCTGCCCAGCAGTGCCCGTGCATAGCCAGCGAGTGGGAAGACCCCAAAGGCGTTCCCATCAGCGCGATTCTCTTCGGCGGACGCCGCCCCAGCACGGTTCCTCTGGTGCACCAGAGCCGCAACTGGAATCACGGAGTGTTCCTGGGCTCAATCGTAGGCTCGGAAATCACCGCGGCCTCAACCATAGACGCCTCGCAGGTTGGAAAAATCCGCCGCGACCCGTTCGCAATCATTCCGTTCTGCGGATACAACATGGGCGACTACTTCCAGCACTGGGTGGACGTGGGCTCCAAGACCGACCAGGACAAGCTTCCCAAGATTTTCTACGTCAACTGGTTCCGCAAGGACGATGCCAACGACAAGCTTCCCGGCGGATTCATGTGGCCTGGTTACGGAGACAACAGCCGCGTGCTCGCATGGATTTTTGACCGCTGCGACGGAAAGGACAACTACGTGGACACGCCCATAGGATTCATGCCCAAGGAGGGCGCTCTCAACACCGAGGGTCTGGCAGACTACTACAAGGAGACGCTGCCCGAGATTCTTAAGGTGGACGTGGAAGGCTGGAAGAAGGAGATAAAGGACATCCGCGAGAACCATTATCCCAAGTTCGGCTCACACCTTCCCAAAGAGCTCTCCGCATGTCTTGATGACCTGGAGGCGCGCCTTAACAAAGCGTAACCTGACATTTAGTTTGACATAAAACTAAATCAGGCGGCCCGGAAATTATCCTGCATCGGCGGGAAATCCGGGCCGCCGTTTTTTTATTCAGAGCGGCTTTCTTCCTTCCGTAACTCGCATCTGCCCCGAAAGGTCCATGTAAGCTCTCACCTCAGAAAATCCCGCTCTCTCGAAAATATTTTTGGTATCAGGCGCGTTGTACTCTCCGCTTTCAGCAAGGAGAATTCCTCCGGGACTTAAATGCTCATAGCACTGCGGCACCAGGTTCCGCATGACGGAAAGCCCGTCATCCGTGCCTGACAGAGAGCCGTCAAGCTCCACGTCTCCGTTCAGGGCCAGGGCAGGCTCAGAGCGGCCGTCCTTTAAAAGCTCGGCGGTCTCACTGGCGGGCACATACGGCGGGTTTGAGACAATTATGTCGAACGTTCCTCCCAAATTCCCGAACAGGTTGCTGCGTGAGAAAACCACACTGGCGCTTTTATGCATGGAAAGCAAATTCCGCGCGTTCATGCGGGCCAGAGCCAGCGCGTCGGCGCTTATGTCGCTAAGCGTAAGAAGCGGGAGCATAGCGGCGGGCACAATCCCCGTTTCCGCGCAGGCCTTGACAATGCTTATTCCCACGCAGCCTGTTCCCGCGCACATGTCGCATACAGAAAGGATTCTCTCCGGCGAGCGCGAGCGCATCTCCGCTATGGCCTCCAGAGCCTTCTCCACAAGGAGCTCCGTGTCAGGCTTAGGGATGAGTGTCGCGGGGCTTACGGAAAAATCGTAGCCGTAGAATTCCTTGTGCCCGGTGATGTACGCCACAGGAAGGCCGGTGCAGCGCTTTCTGACATATTCCCTGAAAACGCTCTCATGCTCAGGGGCAAGGTCCGTGTCGCCATGGAAGAGAAGAAAAGTCTTGTCGCAGGAAAGTATATGCTGCAGGAGTACATCTGCGTCCAGCGCGGGCGTGGCGGACTTTTCCGGCCCCCGCACCTCAGAGAGAATTTCAGTACCGTAACAGCGTGCCTGTCTTACCGTCATACCGGGAGGGCCCCGTCACAGCGCCCTAAGAATCACAGCCTCAGCAGGAGTCGTCTTTGAACGCCTCTTCCTTGGCATACACGTTAAGGGCATCAAGCATCTCGTCCATGTTGCCCATCATGAATCCCGGAAGATTATGCACGGAGAGATTTATGCGGTGGTCGGTGATGCGGTCCTGCGGAAAGTTGTACGTGCGGATTTTCTCCGAGCGGTCCCCGTTACCTACCATGCTTTTACGCGCGCTTGAGCGCTCCGCGTCCAGTTTGCTCTGCTCCAGGTCGAACAGGCGGGCGCGAAGAACCTGCCATGCTTTCTCTTTGTTTTTAATCTGGCTCTTCTGGTCCTGCTGAATGACGACTATGCCGGTCGGAATGTGGGTAAGGCGCACGGCGCTGTCAGTGGTGTTGACGCACTGTCCTCCAGGACCGCCCGCGCGCATGACGTCCACGCGCACATCGTTGGGGTTGATTTTAATGTCGGCCTCCTCCGCCTCTGGAAGAACGGCCACAGTTGCCGTGGATGTCTGGAGCCTGCCCTGGGACTCTGTGGCCGGCACGCGCTGCACACGGTGGACGCCGCTCTCCCAGCGCAATGTCCCGTAAACGAATTTTCCGCTTATGCTCGTGACGATTTTATTGAAGCCGCCCACCTCGGTCTCCTGCGCCTCCATGGTCTCGGTTTTCCAGCCCTTGCGCTCGGCCAGATGCGTGTACATCTCCCACAAATCACGCACGAAAAGGCTGGCCTCGTCACCGCCCGCCGCGCTGCGTATCTCAAGGATTATGTTCTTCTCGTCCAGCGGATCAGGCGGAATGAGCTTGAGCTTTATCTGCTCCTCCAGCTGAGGCTGCCTCTCCTCCAGCTCATGAAGCTCCTCGCGCGCCATCTCCTTTATTTCGGCGTCGCTCTCCTGGGTAATCATGACTTTGGCGTCCTCTATGCCGGACAGAACTTTTTTATATTCGGCGTACAAATCCATAAGGTCAGAGAGATATCCGTGCTCGCGCATGGTGTCCTTGTATTTTTTCTGATCCTTCACAAGGTTAGGATCGTTCACGGCCTCGTTCACTTCCTCAAACCGTTTTGAAAGCTCTTCTAATTTCTTAAGTAAATCCATAGCGAGCCTAGCATACTTGATTTTTATGTATTGTGCAACATAACGCCATTCAGACCGCAGGCACGCCGCACACGGACTGAATGCAATGTAAGAGAAGTCCAGTATGAATGCGGATTCAGTGCGGACACGGGAGCCCGCACTAAAGGTCAGTAAGAGAGCTGATTCAGCGCGCTCACCACGGAGTCTATGCCAGCACGGCCCACGTTAGTGCTTTTACCGGCCCCCCAGGACTCCCTTCCGTCCTCAAGCACAATCTGAACGTAGGCGACCGCGCTCATGTCGTTTCCGGTGCCTATGCTGTGCTCGTGGAACGCCGTGATGCTGAACGCCGGGGCGGGAGTGTCCTTAAGCGCGTTGCAGAAAGCGTCAAGCGGACCGTTTCCCTGGGCCCCCACCGCGTATGAGGTGCCGTTCCATTCCACCACTGCGCGGCACAAAGCCTGCCCGGTGGAGCCGCCATCTTTTCCCTCCACATGGGTCTCCGCCAAATCCACTATCCTCAGGCTTCCCCGTGCGTTAAGCCACTTAGACTCGAATATGCCGTAAATCTCATCGCCCTTAAGCTCCCTCTGCGCCTTGTCCGCGGCCTCCTTGACCGCCTCTCCGAGCGCGGGATGCATGGCCTTGGGCAGGGAAAGCTTGTAGTCCTGCTCCAGTATGTACGCGGCCCCGCCTTTTCCGCTCTGGCTGTTTATGCGTATGATTCCCTCGTACTGACGGCCTATGTCGTGCGGGTCTATCAGAAGATACGGAACGTCCCACAGCGCGCAGGGCTCCTGTGACGCGCGGAAAGCCATGCCTTTTCTTATGGCATCCTGATGGCTTCCGCTGAACGCGGTGAAAACAAGATCGCCTATGTAAGGTGTCCGCGGGGGAATGTCCATGCCGGTGAATTCCTTGTATTTCTCCCCCACCGCAAGGATGTCGGTAAAGTCCAGTCCGGGGTCCACTCCCTGGCTGAACATGTTCAGGGCCACGTTGACTATGTCTAGATTTCCCGTGCGCTCGCCGTTACCGAACAGGCAGCCCTCCACGCGGTCTGCGCCCGCAAGCAGCCCCAGCTCGCAGCTGGCCACTCCCGTTCCGCGGTCATTGTGGCAGTGCGTGCTTATGATTACGCTGTCGCGGTCAGAGATATGCTTTGCGAAATACTCCACCTGGTCAGCGTATATGTTCGGAGTGGAGCACTCCACCGTGGTGGGGAGGTTCAGGATTATCTTTTTCTCCGGCGAGCATCCCCACTCGTTCTTGACCGCCTCGCAAATCTCCACGGCATAATCTATCTCTGTCATGCTGAAACTTTCGGGGGAGTATTCCAGCCGTATGCGGTCCTTGTCCTCCCGGCTCATGCAGCTTTTTATGCACCTGACTCCGTCCACGGCAATCTGCTTTATCTCTTCCTTGCTTTTGCCGAAAGTATACTTTCTCTGCGCGGGGCTGGTGGAGTTGTAGATGTGAAAAATCACGTTGGGCGCGCCCTTTATGCTCTCTATGGTGCGCCTGACCAGATGCTCCCGCGCCTGGCACAGCACCTGCACTGTCACATCGTCAGGAATTCTTCTTTCCTCTATGAGGCGGCGGATGAACTCGTACTCAGTGTCGCTGGCGGCGGGGAAACCTACCTCCACCTCCTTGAAGCCCAGCCCCACAAGCATGTCAAAGAAAGCGAGCTTGGTCTCTATTCCCATGGGATTGACCAAAGCCTGGTTCCCGTCACGCAAATCCACCGAGCACCACACAGGCGCCTTGGTGATGTGGGCGGAGGGCCACTCGCGGTCTGACAGCGGGATGTCGGCCACAGGCGCATACTTACCGTTCGGATTCATTCTTGACATATTAAAACTCCTTGCATTCTCATAACCTGAAGGACATGCGGGCCCGTTTACTGCGCTCGGCATAAAAAAAGACCCGCTGCGGTCGCAACAGGTCTGGATTACGATTTTATAAAACGCTACCGCACCTAGTTCCGGCCAATTAAAGAGAAAAATAGGCTTAGTAGTAGAAGCTCGCGTCTCATGTGAATCTTATACCATGTAAGAATGCCTTTAGTCAAGCGGGAAGCCGCGCGGTTTTACCACTGATTTCCAGGGCACAAGACATTCATGGGCATGCTGTCCGCGGGGCAAAAAAAATCCGCCCCAAGCGGAGCGGAGCGCAATCCTGAACGAAAATTAGAATTTCAAGAGACGCAGAATTTTTCCGTTTACAACCATCATAATCAGGTCGATTAACCAGATGATGTTCCATCCCAGGAACAAGCGCAGAAGACCTGCGACAACAGCCTTTTCAGAGAAACGTGTGCACACACCCAAGAGCCATGAGGTCACGGGAATAATCGCAAGAATGATGCTCACAATCCTGCCAAGTCCGAAGTAGTCTTTTCCTTTACTTGCCATAAAAAACTCCTTAACATTTGATGATTCATTCTATCCCAGAGAGGCTTATTTTTCAAGGTTTTTGTGAGAAATTCCTATGTCCGCGCGCGATATGTCCCCGGCATTAAAAAGTGACTGCGCCTAGCCCCGGGGCGCCTTTGCGGGATCTATGGGATTGCTTTTCTGGAACACCATGAGGGAAATCTGGCTGGTGCCCTTTATGCTGTCGGTTCCGGCGGTGCCCAGATTGTCGCCGAAAACCACATAGTCACCTTTTTTCACCGCTATGGAGCCCAGCCCCGCATACACGTAGATGTGCCCGGTCTTGGACTGCACGAAAATCACCTGACCGTAGCCGCGGTAGTTTCCCACATACATTACTGTTCCCGCGCGGATTGCGGTGACGCTCTCGTTCTTCTGCGCGCTGAGCTGCACTCCGCTGACCTTGCCGGTTATGTAGGTGACGGAGGGATTCCTCACCGGCCATGCAAGGCTTGAGTCACCCTGCCTGCTTGAGTAAGCGCGCGGATCGTTCGAGGGTAAATCAGGAAGGGACGCATTGCTTGTGTCCACTATGGTGGCGGGGATTCTGAGCTTGGCGCCCGCCTGCAAATCCTTCTCGCTGGAAAGATTGTTCAGGCTCCTCAGCTCATCCACGCTTATTCCGTTGACTTTCGCTATGCGGTAGAGGGTGTCGCCTTTCTGCACTGTGTACGTGTCGAACTTGCGGTCCGCGTTCTGTCCCGCGCCCTGGCTTGAGGATGAGGCGCCCTGACCCGAGGAGCCTGTCTTACCTCCCTGAGGAATGGAAATGGTCTGCCCCGCTTTTATAATGTCCGAGTCGCTCATGCCGTTCGCGCTCCTTAGCTCCGACACGCTCACTCCGTACTGGCGGCTTATGCTGTAAAGGGTCTCATTTTTCTGCACCGTATGCACTGAGAATTCCGCGCCTGCCGCTGACGACGGCCCGGGGTCCTTACCGCCGTCAGGTATGGAGAGGCTCTGGCCCGCCTTCAGGACGGAGTCCTTTCCCATGCCGTTAGCGCTCAGAATAGAATCCACGCTCACGCCGTACTGCCGGCTTATGCTGTATAATGTCTCGCCCTGAGCGACCACATGTTTCTTTGAATTCTGGGAGAAACATGTGCCGGCCGCGCAAAGGAGCACTGCCGCAAAAATAAGGGCGCATTTTCTATGATAACTAAATGAATACAGTTTCATGCCTCAAATATCGGCATAAAGAGGGCATAAAAGCAGTGTTTTTTTAGGCGCAGCTTTGAGGACGGAGACTTACAGATGTCACTGAATGCGCGTGGCGGACCTGAGAAGAAAAAGGCCCGGCAAGCGCATCAGAACATTCCGGGGAAAACGTCAGCCATGCCGTAAAGTTTTCCGGGAGAGAGCGTTCCGTCCTGCAGGAACTTGTGCAGATTCTTCATGGCATGGACCGCTCCGCTCGCGAACCCCTGACGGCTGCGCGCCGTATGAGTGAGTTCTATGGTGTCGGCGGCGCTGTCAAAGAACACCGTGTGAGTGCCCGGCACAGAGCCGCATCTGGTGGAGGACACGTGCAGCTGTTCAGGCGCGGGCCGTGAATGGAACGCGTCGGTCACAATCTCGGTTTTGCGCGGGTTTCCCTGCATTACCCGCCGGGCTATGTCTATGGCAGTGCCGCTGGGACTGTCGGCCTTCTGGTTGTGGTGCATCTCCCACACGGCCACATCGTACTCATCGAAACGGCCCACCAAGGAGCTTGCCTCGCGCACTATGCGGTAGAAAAGGTTCACGCCTATGGAGAAGTTGGCGCTTGTCATGACTGTGCCGCCGGACGCCGCCGCCATCTCCGCGACCTCATCATGTCTTTCGTTCCAGCCCGTGGTGCCCACCACCAGGGGGATTCCGGTAGGCAGAAGTGCGCTTATGTTAGCCATAACCGCGCCGGGATGCGTGAACTCTATGACGCCCTGCGCTCCGCTTCTGACTACGGCATCGGCAAGGGCATCCTTATCGTCCGCAGGAATCCTGACGCTGGCATCCGCCGCAAGCACATCTATGGTCGCCGCAATCTCATCTCCCAGCGCGAGCGCAGTCTGCTCCAGCATGTGCCCCATCTTACCGTAACCTACAAGCGCAATCCTCATATCAAAGCCTCCTCTCTTGCGAAATACACTATCTGAACAAGGCGCCGTGCAGGACCTTGACCACTTCATCTGACTGCGCGCTGTCCACTATGAAACTTATGTTCACTTTGCTAGCGCCCTGGCTTATCATCTGCACGTTTATGCCCGCTCCGCTCAGCGCCGAGAACGCGTCCCGCAGTATGGCGGAGGAATGGCCCGCGTCGCAGATCACGGTGATTATGGCCTTGCCTCCGTTAGCATGGACCTCCGCCACACGGCTTAAATCCTCCATCAGGCCGGGAAGTTTTTTCCTTACGCTGCCGGAATTCACAGTAAGGCTTACGGAGACCTCGCTGGTGGCGATTACGTCTATGCTTATCTCCCATTTTAAAAACTGATTGAAGACGTGCGCCAGAAATCCGCTGGCACCAAGCATGCGGCTGGACTGAATGTCTATGAGCGTTATGTCCTTCACGCTGGTTATGGCCGTTACGGGAGGAGTCGCGCCGGAATGCCTCTCCACTATCAACGTGCCGGGGCTTTTTATGTTGTAGCTGTTCTTAACCCTTACAGGAGTGCCAGTCCTGCGGCACGGAATCATGCTGCGCGGATGCAGGACCTGCGCGCCGAACATTGCAAGCTCCTGCGCCTCCTCGTAAGTCACCTCGCTAACAGGACGCGCCTCCCGCACTACCCTGGGATCCGCCGTAAGTATTCCGTCCACATCTTTCCATGTCTGAATCTCTTCCGCGCCCATGGCGGCACCTATTATCGTGGCGCTCAAGTCAGAGCCGCCGCGCCCGAGCGTGGTTATGGTCCCTTTCTTGTCTTTCGCTATGAATCCCGTGATTATGGGGATGCTGGATTCCGTGCCGTTTTTATACGGCTCCAGATGACCGGGGATTGTACGCCACACATCGTCCAGAAGCTCCGCCGCCATGAAATTCGAGTCGCTGAGCATTCCTATGTCCCATGCGTCATAGGCCCTGGCGCTGATTCCTCGCTCAGTAAGATAGGCCGCCATCATGCGGACGCTCATGCGCTCTCCGAAAGAGACAAGGTAATCCCGAGTGCGCCTGGTGAGCTCCCTGAGCATGGATATGCCCGTGAGCAGTGTCCTAAGCTCATTTAAAAGAGAGCCTATCTCGGGGACATCCACGCCCAGTCTTTCCGCGGTCTCACGGTGGAGGGCCTCGATTTTATCTATGTCAACCCTGCCCTGCACGGCCTCGTCCGCGGCCTCCAGAAGATGGTCGGTGGTGTCTCCCATAGCGCTAAGCACCACCACGGGCCTGTCATCCTTGTACGCACTGATTATCTCCGCCACGTGCATGATACGCTCCGCGCTCGCCACGGAGCTGCCGCCGAATTTCATAACTATCATGCGGAGCATTATACCGAAGGTTTTAAAGATATGCTATAGCGGACGGAATTAAAATCTGCCGCGAAAAGACGATGATGATTCTATGCGCAGGACAGCATGACCTTAATTCCTGCCGCCATGCTCACAAAAATTGAGCGCACGGCGAATGGAGGAAATCCCGCCATGTCAGAAATCACAAATCAGTCTGCATGAAATCCACCTGCAGCTCGGGGAGATTTATGCTTCCCGCCTTTACGCGCGTCACACCGTTCAGCGGAACATCTGAGGACGGCGCAAAGAATGTCTCAAGCCCCAGGCCGGGTATGAACCACTGCGGCACCCTGCCGCTTTTGTCCACGCAGACCGCATCTCCTGTCCAGTCCGGATTCTGAAGAAGATAAACCAGAGTCCAGTGCAGTGTGCTTTTACGCTCGGCGTTTCTGGCCGCCACCGCAGCCGCGTCACCCTGGCTCACGCGCATGAGGACCTCGTCCTTGTCCAGAAGTTTTCTTCCGTCCAGAAAAGCGCGCAGCTGCTGATGCGCTATAAGATCACCGTAACGGCGGAGAGGGCTGGTCACCTGGCTGTACATGTTTATGCCCAGTCCGCAGTGCATGGACGGCGTGACACCGACCGTCCTGCGGCGCATGCATCTTCTAAGCCTGAACTGCCTGGCAAGGCCGTCAGGAAGCTCCTCGGGAATAGCAGGCGCCTCCTGGCTCACGAACGGGAACGGTATGCCGTTCTTGAACGCGAATTTCGCGGCGCCCTCGCCCGCAAGAAGCATCATCTCGCGGACCATGTCAGCCGCAGCGGGATGAATGTCCGGCTCTATCATAACTTTCCTTGTCTCGGGCTCCACTTTTATGTGGACCTCGGGGATGTCTATCTGCACCGCCCCTGACCTGTTCCTGCGCTCCATGTTCCTCCCGGCGATTTTAAATAACGGCAGGAACTCCGGCGTATCCTTAAGCGCGGTGGCCTCCTGGTAAGTCAGCCGCCTTACGTTAACGAGGGTTTTCATCACATCGCAGTCCTGCACGGAGCCGTCTTCCGAGAGCCTTATGCGGAAGCTGAGCGCCCTGCTTTTTTCCGTGAGCCCCAGCGCGTAGTCCTCCAGAGAATCCTCGCAAAGCATTCTGGAGGCTCCCTCCGGCAGATACAGCGTGGCTCCCCGCTCACGCGCGGCCTTGTCTATGGAGCTGTCCGGCATAACCGTGGAGGCGGGATCCGCTATGTGCACCCACAGATACTCTCCGTCAAAGGCCACGGCGTCATCGGGATCAGCGGACCACTCGTTGTCTATGGCGTATGATATGCCCGGCACACTGGTCCTCTCCTCATCGGGCGGCGAAGAGAGATTCTCTGACGCGCTCTGCATGGAAAGCCCCCAGCGCACGGGATACGGGTTGCGCGTCACGGCCCACAGGCCTGTGTCCAGAAGCAGCCTGTGCGCGCGCTCCGGGGTCTCCTTTATGCGGGCGTCATGCATGGTGCGGCTTCTGTCAGTTTTTCCCAGCGCCAGTGCCTCCACGTCGCCCATGAATTTTCCGTCGTCAGGCAGGATAAGGCTTTTATTTTTGAGCCGCTCCAGGAACTCCGCGCGGAGCCGGGCCTCATTGCCCTTCTCATCCGCTTTTCTCTGAAGCTCATTTATCTCATCCTCAGAGCGCGGCACAAAGACTATCCGTCCCTCCGTCTGCTCCTTAAGGCTCTGCGAGAAATAGACAGTGTTTTTGAGCGCCAGAAAAAGTCCCCATGACTCAGTGGCCGTAAGATTGCCGTAAAAAAGAGAGACCAAATCTTTAAAGTCCACAGGCTCGCGGGCCGTACCGTCATCAGAGACAAGGAGCTCCCACGCCTCTTTTACCCTGCACGCCAGCGGATTCTTAAGGGCGGTTTCCGGGTCATATATATCCTCCGCCTTAGGAGCGCTCTCTTCCGCGAACCTAAGCATGTCCTCAAGGCTTGACGCCTCTCCCTCGGCAAGGCACAGGACATCCTTGGCGCGCACGCTCTGCGTGGAATAAGAGGCCCCCTTGGACGGCGTGGCGGGAGCGCTCTGGAATTTTATGGAGAACTTACCGTTGTCGGGAGCGGATGTGACTATGGCCGCGGAATTCTTATACACTACAGGTGACTGCACATGAACCATAATTCTATGCTCCTTGCGCCCTGCTTATCTTACGAATTCTTTTTTAAGGAAGTCCAGGTCAAGCTCAGGGTAAAGCACATGTGAGCCAAGCAGAGCGTCCACGCGCCTGCGCGCCTCCTCCTGAACTCCGGGATCAAGGACTATCTTGCCTTTGGCGGTTTTCCCTTCTTTTGTGACGCCGGGCTTAGTGCCCCTCAGCACCAGGTCGATTATGGATGCCACCTCCCCCATGTCGTTCTCATTCATTCCCAGAGTCGTAAGGCCCGGGGTCCCCACGCGTATTCCGCTGGTCCACCATGCGCCGTTCTTGTCATAAGGCAGCGCGTTCGCATTAGCCGTAACACCGCACTGGAACAGCGCGGCCTCCGCCTGCTTGCCTGTAAGGCCGTAGGTGGTAACGTCTATGAGCATAAGATGATTCTCCGTTCCGCCTGTCTGGAGCGTCATGCCCCTGTCCATGCACTCCTTTGCCAGTGCGGCGGCGTTCCTTACTATGCCAAGCGCATACTCCCTGTACTCCGGCGTGCGCGCCTCCTTGAATGCCACGGCCTTGGCCGCCATCACGTGCCCCAGAGGACCGCCCAGCACCATGGGGCATCCCTTGTTCACGTAGTCGCGGAAACTCTCCTTGCATAGAATCATGGCTCCGCGCGGACCACGCAACGTCTTGTGAGTGGTGGTGGTAACAATGTCCGCCCATTTAACGGGGTCGTAATCATCGGTAAAGACTTTTCCCGCCACAAGGCCCGCGAAATGCGCCATGTCCACCATAAGGACCGCGCCGCACTTGTCCGCTATCTCACGGAAACGGCGGAAATTTATTTTTCTGGGATACGCGGAGTATCCCGCAAGAAGTATGAGCGGCCTCACCTCCATGGCCTGCCTCTCTATGGCGTCATAATCAAGGAGCCCGGTCTCGCGGCTCACTCCGTAAGGATGGCTCTCGAACATACGCGCGCTCACGTTCATCCTGTAGCCGTGCGTAAGATGCCCGCCGCAGCTGTAGTCCAGTCCCATAAGCCTCTGGTTCCCGAACTTTTTCCTGAGCTCGTCAAACTGCGCGTCGGTAAGCTCCGCCAGAGACTTTACGCCCAGCTCCTCAAGGGCAGGAGTCTCAACCCTGGCGCTCAGGACCGCCCAGTACGCCACCAGATTCGCGTCCGCGCCTGAATGAGGCTGCACATACGCATAGTCCGCTCCGAAGAGGGCCTCCGCCTCACGCGCCGCGGCATTCTCAACCGCATCTATGTTCACACATCCGCCGTAATAGCGGTGCTCGGGAAAACCCTCAGCGTATTTGTCCGTAAGAAGATTTCCCATGGCGGACTGCACGCTCAATGAGCAGTAATTCTCGCTCGCCACAAGCTTAAGGTGCCTCCTCTGGTTCTCAAGCTCATTCACCACGCTCGCGGCAATGTCCGGAGCCACCAGGGCCGTCTGCTGAAGGCCCGCCACATACGAAAGCATGGCGGCATCAGGCTTTCCGCCGCAGGCTGCCAGATAATTCTCAACGGGGTTTGACATACAATCTCCTTAATTTTATTACGGAAGATTTTACTTGATTACGTTTAGCGCTTCAATACCTTTTCGGACGGAACCTGCCTCAATGCCATAATCTCCGCGCGCCAAACATAGAATCCCGTCCCGCTCCCCGTCTTCCGTGGTTTCAGCCGCAAGCGGCCGGCAAGCCGCCACTCCAGCCGGGCGTAGGCTCCGATTCCTCTACCAGAATCCGCGGGCATAAAATCAGAGGCCCCTGAAAACATCCTCCATGCGCGCCACGGTCTCCGCTATACGCTCTTTCTTTATTCCACCGTAGTTGACCACAAAAGTGTTGCGCCAAGAAGCCGGCACCGCGCCATAAAAATAATCAGAAAGCAGCGGAAGCCTCACTGATTTTTTTTCGCGGAGCTCCGACGCAATACGCACGGCATCCACGGAAGCATTCTCCACCGTGAGCAGAAAATGCAGTCCAGCGTCCTCCTCATGTATGCCGCAGAAGTCCGTGACGGCGCTCTCCTCAAGCGCGCGTATGAGCTCATTGCGAAGGCTCCTGTAATAGTTTTTCATGCGCCTTATGTGCGCGCCGTAATCCCCGCTGCCCATGAACTGCGCCAGCGTGTACTGCTCGAACGAGCTTACAGGGCAGGAGCAGAAACTGAATCTTTTTCTGAAAGTCTCAGCCATGCGCACGGGAAGAACCATGTACCCTATGCGGAATGACGGGGAGAGCGTCTTTGAGAAAGTGTTCACGTAAATAACGTTCCCGCCTGAATCCTCGCTCTGCAATGTGGGCAGGGGCTTTCCGTTGAACCTGAATTCGCTGTCAAAGTCATCCTCTATTATGAAACGTTTTCTTCCGCCCCTACCGGCCCACCTGAGCAGCTCCTGCCTGCGCCTTACCGGCATGACCATTCCCGTGGGAAAATGATGGCTCGGCGACACGTGGGCTACGTCCGCGCCGCTTGCCTCCAGTGCGCCCATGTCCATTCCGTGACCGTCCAGTTTTATCGGAACGCATTTCACTCCGTTCATGGTGAGCAGTGAATAGATTTTCTTGTACCCCGGATTCTCCACCGCTATTCTCCTCTGCCTTCCCAGAAGCGCCGCGAGCATGGAGTACAGATTCTCAGTGCCGGCGCCCACCACCACCTGCTCAGGGCGCACGCTCATTCCCCTGAACTCCTTAAGGTAGCGCGCTATGGAATCGCACAGCGGCTCCACGCCGCAGGGACCGTTTCTCTCCAGAAGCCTCTCGTCCCCGGAATTCAGAACGCGGCGCAAAGTGTGCGCCCATACGCTGAACGGGAATCTCTCAAAGTTAGACGCGCCGCTTGTAAAGTCCGCGAAGTATTCTACTTTTCTCTCCCGCTCCATCAGGCGCTCTTTTACCTCCGCGCCCGGCACGGATTTTACGGGAAGAAGGTCGCTCACAAAGAAACCTTTTTTCTCCACGGAGTACAGGTAGCCCAAATCTATCAGGCGCGAATATGCGTTCTGCACGGTGATGACGCTGACACCCAGATTCTCGGAGAGCGCTCTCTTTGACGGCAGACGCTCATCGGCCTTAAGCTCGCCCCTCTCTATCTGCCTCTTTATGCTGTCGCAAAGATAATCGCACAGCGTAGCGCTTCCCCTGCTCTCAAAAGAAACCGTTATCATAATCTGATATTATACATTTTCTATATTTTTGAGTATATACATAATACCAGATTATGCGCTAGATTTTTAGAGGATTCATCATGCGCGGCTAAAAAAAACAGTCACGGAGAAATTTTTATGGACAAAAGGCTTTTAACCATTCAGGACATCTCATGCGTAGGGCAGTGCTCGCTCACGGTGGCTCTTCCCATAATCTCTGCATGCGGAATAGAGACCGCCATTCTGCCGGGCGCTGTGCTGTCAAACCACACGGCCCAGGGATTTTCGGCATGGACATTCTGTGACCTTACTGACGAGATGCCCAGAATCCTGGACCGCTGGAAGAAAGAGAGCATCAGCTTCGACGCGTTCTACACCGGCTACGTCACCAGAACACAGATCCCGCACATCCTCAGCATAATGCGTGACACCGCTCGCCCTGATGCGCTCCGAATAGTTGATCCCGCCATGGCAGACAACGGGAAGCTCTACGCGGGGTTTGACGCCGACTTTCCCAAAGAGATGGCCAGGCTCTGCGACGGCGCGGACTACATACTGCCCAACCTTACGGAGGCTTCGTTCCTGCTGGGCATTCCCTATGTGGGGGAGAACTACACTCAGGATTACATAGAGGACGTGATGAAAAGGCTATGCGCGCTTGGAGCCAGGAACGTAATACTGACGGGAGTCAGCTTTGAGAAAGACAAGCTCGGTGTGGCGGTGTACGACGGCTCATCATTCAGCTATTACTTTACGGAGAAGCTTGACGCCTCCATGCACGGGACGGGGGACATCTACGCCTCCGCGTTCACCGGCGCGCTGCTGAGGGGAAAACCTGCGGCTGAGGCGGCGGCCATAGCGGCGGACTTCACGGTTGAGTCCATGAAAGCCACGCTCGGAGACAAGGACCACTGGTACGGCGCCAAGTTCGAGAAAGCGATTCCGTATCTGATCGGCCGTCTCTCCTAAGTGCCTGCATAACTGAAAGAAGTCCGTTCTACCTAATCTCATCAGAGACAGTATTACGGACAATGACCTCACCGTTCTCTATGTCAAGGACATGCCACCATGTGCCCTCTTTTTCTGCGGGAACGGTATAAGTGCCTATATAGACATTATCCATTGTGAGCTGCACCCTGGCCATGCTCTTAGAAAGAACGGTGCTTGATGTATTGGATCTATTTGAGAAATCATGGATGTAGAATTCATACGCTGCGCTCTCGTTTCTGTTATGCACCGTGATTGTCTCCGGTCCCTCATAATCTATGTCATCCCTGTCCAGAGTTATTACATCATCTCCTGACGAGAGCATATTACCAAAATAGACATGCCTTGAACCGCTGAATACATGCAGGTCCAAATCCTCAGGAATAAGCCCCCAATTGAGCACAACTTTTATGCTTCCGCCCTCTCCGTCCACAACGCGTGCCACAGAATAAACAGGCGGGGTTTGCACCGCTCCGCCTTCCGTTGAGAAATGCGTTTTAGTCGCTATATGCCCGTCACTTTCTATTAGCAGACTGTGCTCTCCATCAGCAAGACCGTCCGGGAGCTCCGCATTACCGTCCTCATCAGTGGAGGTATGCAAAGTCTCATCCACAGTAAGTCGGGCAAGGGCTATGGGATTCCCGGTGTCACTGTCCGTCACATTAATAATGCGTTTCTCAGGCTCAGCATGATACGGCCTGTCCGCAAGACAAATCCACAGATTGCCGTTTATGGAGACATGCTTTCTCAGAGACTTCTCAATTCCATCACGCAGGACTCGCGCATCATTGGCATCAGAAAAAGATTCCGAAAGGAGGACACGGTACAGTGACTGTCCGTCTATCTTCGTTTCGTACACAAAAGACGGCACAGATTGTGCGGAAAGGTCATCTTTAAATCGTTCCGCATTGGAGCGATCCATGAAAGAGCCTAAACATATGAACCATTCCTGCGCAGAAACCACTGTTGTTTTTACAACCATAAAAACAAGCAAAAGAAAACCAACTCTAAATGCTTTCATAAAACCCTCAAACCAAAAGTAACTTATTGTCTTACAGCACACCAATCCCTGTCAAGTGCCGGCGGACGTTTTAAAGTCTTGCACATAGCAAAAATTTCCCGTAAAATATTTTTATGAAAGACAAGATTTTTTTAAACAACGATTTTCAGTTCTCACCGGAGTTTGACGAGAAAATGCTCAGCCTTAAATTCAAGGGCAAGCTGGAGCAAGTGCGCATTCCACACACTGTGGCGGAGACTCCGTTCAATAATTTCAGTCCTGAGATGTATCAGAAAGTAAGCCTGTACCGCACCACGTTTCTCACGCAGCCTTCATGGGAGAGCAAGAGAATAATCCTCACGGTGGACGGAGCCGCGCAGATGAGCGAGGTTTTTCTGAACGGCGAGAGCCTGCTGGTCCACAAATGCGGATACACCGCCTTCAGCGCGGACTTAACGGAGCATCTCTTGCCGCAGGGAAAAGAGAACGTGCTTGCGATAAAAGTTGACAGCCGCGAGTCAAACAACTTCCCTCCGTTCGGACTTGTAATAGACTACATGACATACGGCGGAATTTACCGCGACGTGTATCTGGAGATAAAGAATCCTGTCTATATAAAAGACGTTTTCGTTAAGACAAAGAACAATCATTTTGAGAGCGAGATAACTCTCAGCAGTCCCGCGGAGGGATACACAATCAGCCAGCGCATTGTGAGCGCCGCAGAGGAGGACGAGGGCATAGCCGAGAGGATTTCCGCACAGATAAGCACGGGCGTTCCTGGAGAAAAGGTCCTGACTTCCGCGGATGCGGACCACATAGTGGCGTGGAGCCTGGAGAATCCCGCCCTCTATTACGCCATAACCGAGCTTCTGAACGAGAAAGGAAAAATCGTGGACACCCACAAGGTGCGCTTCGGCTTCCGCGACATTCTGTTCAACGAGCAGGGATTCTTTCTTAACGGCAAGAAGATAAAGCTGCGCGGACTTAACCGTCATCAGAGTTATCCCTATGTGGGGTATGCCATGCCCGCCTCCATGCAGAGGGACGACGCGGACATCCTTAAATATGAGCTGGGCCTTAACGAGGTGCGCACGTCGCATTATCCGCAGAGTCATCATTTCATAGACCGCTGCGATGAGATAGGACTTCTGGTTTTCACGGAGATTCCCGGCTGGCAGCACATAGGTGACTATGAGTGGAAGGAGCAGGCCGTCAGAAACACGCGGGACATGGTTCTTCAGTGGCGCAATCACCCCTCCATCTTCATGTGGGGTGTCCGCATAAACGAAAGCCCTGATGACGATGAACTGTTCAAAGCCACGAACGCCGCCGCCAGGGAGCTGGACCCCACACGCCCCACCGCAGGAGTCCGGAACTTTGCACACAGCCATTTCTTTGAGGACGTCTACACTTACAACGACTTCAGCCACACCGGGAACAACGACGGTGTGCGCCCCAAAAAAGAGATAACAAAGTCCTCCGGCGGCTACATGGTTACGGAATACAACGGCCATATGTATCCCACAAAAAGCTTTGACGACGAGCTGCACCGCATGAGGCACGCGCTGCGCCATGCTAAGGTCATAAACGATGTAGCGGCGCGCGATGACATAGGCGGCTCAAGCGGATGGTGCGCGTTCGACTACAACACGCATAAGGAATTCGGAGCGGGAGACTACATCTGCTATCACGGCGTGATGGATATGTTCCGCAATCCTAAGCTGGCGGCATCCGTCTACCAGAGCCAGCAGAGCGCGGAAATCGCGGGAGATGTGCTTGAGATTTCCAGCAGCATGGATTTGGGAGAGTACCCCGCAGGAACCCGTGAGGCAGTGTGGATTTTCACGAACGCCGACAGCGTGAAATTCTACGTGAACGGCACGTTCATAAAAGAGTTCACCGCAAAGGACAGCGAATACAAAAGCCTTGCTCACGGCCCGATTTTCGTGGATGATTTCATAGGCTCCCGCCTGGAGGATGACTACAATATTCCGCACAAGAAAGCGGAGGACATAAAGAAAGTCCTGCATGCGGCGCTATGGTACGGGATGAACAACCTTCCTAAAAATGTGACCGCCACCGCGCTAAAACTGGCCGCCACCAGAACCACAAACATGCGTCAGATGACGGAATTCTTCAGCCGCTATCTGGGGAACCTGGGCGCGGGCGGAAGCGTGACCACAAGCTACACGTTCGAGGCATACCGCGGAGGCAAACTGGTTAAGACAGTGGTCAAGGGGCCGGCCAGACTTACCCAGGTGAGCGCCACCGTGCGCCGCAGCGTCCTCATAGAGACGCAGACCTATGACGTGGCGGAAGTGAACCTGTGCGCCGTTGACGAGAAATCCAACGTGCAGCATTACTGCCAGGAGGCGGTCCTTCTGGAGACAGAGGGCCCTATAGAGCTTATAGGTCCTGCCGCAGTGTCGCTCAAGGGCGGGACCGCGGGCGCCTACGTGAGGACCACCGGGAAAGCAGGAAAAGCGGCCCTTAAAATAACGGACTGGTGCGGTAACACACTGAGGGTTCCGCTCACAGTGAAAATCCAGAGAGTATAAAAAGCATAAGGATGATAAAGTGGGCCCGTGCAAACACACGGGCCCTGTCATTTTAAGAGGTAATGTCAGGATGAGATGCGAACCATTCTTTCCACGCTCTGTCCGCCTGCCTGCAATATGATTTTTTTTTGCTCTCGCTTATGAACGCTGCCTTGAATCCGTTCAGAAGAACAGCATGTATATCATCTAAAGAGAATCCCAGCTTGGAATAGAGATTCCAGTACTCATCCAGAAGCGACACTTTGAAGAAGGCGGGGTCATCGGTGTTCAGTGTCACTAAAAGACCCTCCTCGTACATGCGCCTCACGGGATGGTCCCTAAGACTTTTTACATATGCGCCCATGAAAACGTTGCTGGTGGGGCATACCTCGAACGCGAGCGCCCTGTCCCTGCATTCCCGCATCACGTTCTTGTCATGCACCACGCTTATGCCATGCCCTATACGCTCCGGCCTCAAATACTTTATGCAGTCAGTTATGGAGTCAGGCTCACAGACCTCGCCCGCATGGACCACAGTGTGAAGTCCGCCCGCCCTGGCCTTGTCAAAAATCTTTTTAAAATCTTTGGCGCCACTGGCATTCTCATCGCCGCCCAGCCCTATGCCGATTATGTACGCGCTCTTCTCGCCCAGAACCAAATCCAGATTTCGCATGGCGTTCCGCACTCCGAACGAGCGGCTCACATCCACCAGAATACGGACGGTGCGCCCCATGCCATCAGGTCCGCTCTTACGGCTGCCGATTTTTTTTATCCCGTCACCAAGCACGGAAATCATCTTATGGAAATCAAATCCCCGGCCCACATAGCTTGTGGGGCTGAAAAAGGCCTCGCAGTAAACAATGTTATTATCCTCAAGATAGGAATCCAGGTCTTTTGTGATATACTCCAGATCGTCCTCGGTGACAAAAAAATTCTGTATCTTTATGAACGCGTCCAAGAAACCGGGAAGATCCGTATAGCTGAAAAGCTCATTTATATCTTTTTGAGTGACGGAAGACTTGCGGTGCTTCGCCATCATGCGTTTTACAGTCCTGCGGCTTATAACGGCCTCGCTGTGCAGATGCAGCTCCGCCTTAGGAACCGCACGCATCAAACTGTAAAATTCCTGTTTTTTCATGGAGCGATTATACCATACCTGATATTTGTTGACAACAATCAAAGTTTCACGGAAAAGACGCGCTGCCAGGAATGAGAATTTGCAAAATGCACGGCGGGGATTTATAATATACGCATGAGTTTTCTACCGCAAGAATTCCAGCAGTACATAGTCCCCGGAGCAGACCGCTGCAAGTTCATACAGGACTGGCTTAAAAGTCGCGGCATAGAGTCAAACAAACTGGTCATAGACGGAAAGAATCATATTCTGGTGCAATTCGCAAAATCCGCATACAACCCGCAGTTTAAAATCAAGACGGTGATAGCGCATTACGACCGCGTGCCGGACAGTCCCGGTGCAAATGATAACTCCGCCGCGGACTGGCAGATAATGAACTGGGCGGTGGAGCTCTCACAGTATCCGGTCTTTCACAACGTGCGCATTTTTTTCACTGACGGAGAGGAGCTCGGCTGGAGCACCGGCGTGTCAGGTCAGGGCGCATACGGAATCGCAAGCGTGTACAAAAGGCTCGGCATAAAAAATGATGACGTGTACGTGTTCGATTCCTGCGGCAGAGGAGAGGTTCCCGTTCTTTCCCGCTCGGACCTGCCCCCGGGAACTGACAAGAAATTCCTGGCGCAGTTCACGGATTTGCACACAAGGACGCAGAGGCTTTTGCAGAGGGCAAGCCCCGGAAGATGGATGTGCCTGCCTGTGCCTTACAGCGACAACGCGTCTTTCCTGGCGTGCGGCATTCCCGCCGTGGCCGTGACCATGCTGCCCGCGGAGGAGGCATCCCTTTATGCCCGCGAGCTTATACAGGAAAAAGGGCTTGAGGACGCGGTGCTTAACCGTATGAAAAGCAGGCAGGAGAGGCTTCAGAACCACATTCCGGACTATGCGTATAAGGAGCGCATGCCAAAAACATGGCGCCTTTTCCACACACCGCAGGACAACGAAAGCTCCCTCACGCAGGAAAGCTTCGCGGTGATGGCAAATATACTGCGCACTCTGGCGGACTTAAACACTCCCGCGTAGAACATCCGCACCAGAATCTCATTCAGGCTTTGCGCCGCCGAACACATTGTCATCGGAGCCCTCGTTCTGCAGGTTTGAGAGCCGTGTGGCGGCATCCTGCATCTGGCTTGCCGTGTCAGATATGGATTTTGTGGACACAGTGAAACTCTCTATGCCGGCGCTTATCTGCCTGAGCGTAATCACAATCTGATTGAATGATGATGTCTGCTGCGATATTATGCTTGTAATCTCGGCCGCTTTGACGGAGGTCTCCTCCGCGGATTTTTGTATGGCGGTAAAGTGTTTCTCCAGATCCTTGGAGGTTCTGGTCTCCTCCTGAATGTACCGCGTTCCGCTCTCCGATGAGCCTATAAGATTCTTGGATGCCGTCTGAATGGTCTCTATGTATTTCTGTATCTCGTGGACTGAATTCATGGTGCTGTTGGCAAGGCGCCTTATCTCCGTGGCGACTATATGAAAGTTCCGTCCCTCATCTCCCGCGCTGACTGCCTCCAGCTCGGCGTTGAACGCTATTATTCTGGTCTGGTCCGCCACATCATTTATCAGAGTAACCACATCGCCTATGCTGTCTATCTGCTGCCCCAGCGAGCGTATTCCCTCCGTTATGATTTTATTCGACTCGCTGATAGCCTCCATCTGCTGTATGTTCTGCCTGAGCACGTCAAAGCCCGCGCTCACATCATCCTTTGTGCTGTCAGTGCCGTAGGAGACTTTCTCTATGCGGCCCGCGATATTCTGTGAGAACGCGTTCGTGTCCTCCATGGTCGTGAGTATCTCCTTTACGTCGGCGCTCTGCTCAAGCGATGTGGAGGAAAGCTCCTTTGCGATTACAGAAAGATTGTCCGTTGTCTTTTTGACTGAATCCCCGATGGAGGCCGCCCGGCTCAGAAGCTCATTGAAGCGCGCCACGGCCTGATTCAGCGTGAACACATTGTACTGCATGGAGTCCGCTATGCTTGTAGGCGCGCTCACATTCATGTCATGGGTTGAGAGCATGCGTGTAATCGTGTGGCGCAGCTTGGAGTTAGTGAGCCTTATCTGCCTGTAGTAAAGAACCGTGAGCAGTATGCAGAGCCCCACATTTATGAGCGCCAGGACGCACATACGCAGAATCTGCTCACCGTGCGAAAGAATCTCGCCGTTAAGCTCCTCGTAGCTCTGGCCCAGTATAATCATGAACAGGGCATTTGTCTCAAACGCGGGCAGAATCAAAAACAGAATGGTGCGGATTGTGAGCGTAATTCCAAAATGCCTCTTCTTTGCCACCACCTGCGCGTCCACTCCCTGCGCGACTATGCGCTCCGCGAATTTTATGCTTATGCGCTCGGAATAGGCCATGGACATAAGGAACGCGCAGTACGATCCGAACAGGCACGCGAACAAAGACTGCCATGCGACTTTCCATGAGACGGCAATCTGCGGAACCCATCTGTAGCTCAGGCACAGGATTACTGCGCACACCACAAAGAACAGGAACGTCTCTATGCCTTTTATGAACGGATAGCGCATAAGGCGCTCGAAAAGCTCCGTGCGCTCCTCCGCGGAATTATACTTACCGGCCTCCCATGCCTCCAGGTCCTTGGAAAGCCTTACGGTGAGCAGATTGTTCACTATGGGGGACACGGCGAATTCCGCCACAAAAATTATTATGCTCACGACAAGAAGCGCCCACGGGAACTGGTAGAGATGCATGTTCATGAAAAAAACAGAGAAGAAGAACACCAGGAAAGCGGAGCCCAAATTCACCGGCATCCCGGCCTTAAAAATCTGTTTTATAAACGGAACCTTTTTCTCTTCTCTCATGATTATTCTCCTTGCACGGAATTCTCTGCGATGCTCTCCAGCTCCTTTGCGCTCTGGCCGAGCATGTCGGACGTGTCGATTATGGTGCGTGTGGTGACAGAGAAATTCTGTATTCCGGTGCTTATCTGCTGCAAAGTCTTCACTATCTGCTCAAAGGCCACTGTCTGCTGGTTCACGAGCCTTTTTATCTCCTCAGCGGACGCGGCGTTCTGGTCCGCGGAAATGTTTATGTTTATGAACCTTTCCTCAAGGCTGTGCGCTATCTGCATGCCGTTACGTATCTGGGAGGTGCTGCTCTGCGAGGATTTTATGAGGGAATCCGCGGCGGCCTGCATCTCGTTTATGCGCTGCTTTATCTCGTGCGTGCTGTCCATGGTGCTGTTAGCCAGACGGCGTATCTCGTTCGCCACATTCCGGAAATTCTTATTGCCGTTATTCACGCCGGTCGCCTCAAGCTCCGCGTTGAACGCGATAATCTTTGTCTGATCGGCAATGGAATTTATTATGTTCACTATCTCCCAGATGCTGTTTATTTTCTCGCTAAGATCGCGGATGCCGCTTATGGTGTCCTCGTTGGACTGCTCTATCTGCCGCATTTTGGCCAGGTTCTCCTGAAGGACCTGGGAGCCGCTGAAAACATCAGAGGCGGTCTCGGTGGCTATGGATGAAACCTGCGCTATGTGCTCCTCTATGCTCCGTGACGCCTGGCTCGCGTTCTCCATGGTGGAGACAATCTCGCTGATTCCGGTGGACTGCTCTATGGCGGTGCTCTCAGTCTCATTAGAGACCGTCATAAGATTGAGCGAGAATTTATTTATCTCCTGCCCTATCTCAGCGGAGCCTGAAAGTATGGAGCGCAGGAACAAAAGCATCTGGTTCACCAGAAAATGATTGTAGGAAATCTCATCCTCCACGTCCGTATCCAGAAGGCTCACTGTGGTTATGGATTTTCCCTGCATGGACTTAAGGACTGTGTTCATCCTCTTGTTGTTCAGGTGTATGCGCTTAAAAAACAGAAGCACAAGGGAAACTTCTATGACCAGATTCATGACGCAGGTGAGCCCCATGCGCCTGAACTGCGTACTCCTGTCGGACCAGACGTAATCACCGTTGCTGGACTCCAGAAGGAAGCCCACCGTAAGAACCATGGCAGTTATAATCGTGGCGGATATGATGGGAATGGCCACGTATATCATTATCTGGGACTTGATGCGCGTGCCGAAATATTTTTTAGCCATCACATATTTTTTGTCCACGCCAGCCTGCACTATCTCTATGGCGCAGGACGAGCAGATTTTGTTGCTGTAGAAATATCCGCAGAGCGCGCTGAAATATGAGCCGAACAGACACTCGCACAGGATAAGCACGCTCAGCGCCAGAGGCATGTCCAGGTTCACGTACACCACGGTGAACAGACCTATGGAGCCGAGTATGAAGTACACGGAGGTATAGACCGCGCAAATGAACGGATACTGCATCAGGCGCTCCAAAAGCTCCGTGCGCTCCTGCTCGTTCAGCGCGCCTTTCTTGAACTGCTCGAAACGGCGGGAGACCCCGCGGTACAAAAAGTGATCGATTACAGGCGCTATCATAAACTGCGCCACAACAAGCATCGTTATGGTGGCGACGGCGGCCTTAACAAAAACCATAAAATCCATCCCGTCCACAACCAGGACAGAAAGCATAGCGTAGCAAAAAATAACCATCGCCGACACTACGTCAGGTAAAAAACTGCTTCTTATAATTCTTCTTTCAAACGTCATTCCTTCGCTCCTGTATTTATACTTGCAAGACGAGCTGAGTCTGTTTTCAGCTTTTCCATTGTAAGGGTTATGGTCCGTGATGATTCCTCAAACGCCTTAACGCCCTTGCTTATGCCGGAGAGCGCCGCCACAATCTGGTCGAACGCAGACGTCTGCCTGAGGACCAGATTTCCTATCTCCTTGGCGTCCTCAGTGGTGACTATGGCCGCTTTCTGCACACCGGAAAGCTTATTCTGAAGGCTTGATGTGAGGGTGTTCCCGTCATTTATTTTTTTCATGCACATCTTGCTGGCGTCTATGAGCGACTTATTGCACAGCTGAATCTCCACAATCTTGGATTTTATCTGTGACGTAAGGTCTATGGTGCGGTCCGCCAGATTTCTTATCTCTATGGCGACGTTCACAAAATTGTTCTCGTCATCCTCAGTGTTGCACGCCTCAAGCTCTGCGTTGAACGCGATTATTTTTGTCTGCTCCGCCATGCTGTCTATAAGGTTCACTATCTCCTTAACTCCGTTCACTTTGTTCGCAAGAGTCTGTATGCCGCGGATAGTGTTCTGGTTTGAGTCCGTTATCTCCTGCATCTTGAAAAGGTTTTCATTTATGCGCTTGAAATTCTCGTTTATGTCGGTGGAGGTTTTGTTCGCCACAGTGATGACCTCGTTCACCTTAACCTCTATGGTCTTGGAAAGCGTGCTGGTGTTCATCATGGTGGCAAGTATTTCCTCCACATTCGTGGACTGGGTTATGGCCGTGCTCTCAGTCTCTTTAGTGACGCCGGAGAGCTCCAGCGCGGACTGATTTATCCTGGCGTTGACACCGGAGGTTTTTCTTATCAGATCCCTGAAATAAAGTATGGTGCGGTTTATGAGATAGAGCGTGTATGAGAGCTCGGTGGCAAAATCCACGGGGAAATAAATCTCCTCCGACGTAAAGCTCATCATGTACTCGAACGCATCGCTCATCTGCCTGGAGCTTTTGGACAGTTTTCTGAAATACAGGATGGCGGTAAAGAAAAGCAGGCAGATGTCCGCCGCGCTAACGAACACCATGCGGAGGATTCGTATGGTGCCGGTCTGGACCTCCCTGTAGACGAAGCCCAGTTTCTCCGCAGAGGAAATATAAAGGCTGGCAATCTTTCCGTTCTCGTGAATGACCACGGGTGTATACCCCAGTCTGGCAGTGAGGAAAGAGAGCATTCCCGCCAGCACTATGGGAATGATTACGTAAAGTATGAATGAGACGGAGAGCGGTATTCCAAAGTATTTTTTCTCCATAATCGCTTCTTGGGAAATTCCCTGCCCGGCAATACGCACCGCCAAATCAGAGCAGACCGCATCCGCTATGTATAAGGAGAAAATCATCGCTATGAACGACGACACCAGGCATGTGGCGAAAAACAGAACAGTCACAAAAAAATCCACGTGCAGGAGCATCCTGTATAAAAAAGCCAGCACCACGGAGCAGATAAAGAAATGCCCGTAAGTCTCCATGGCTTTTTTCCTGGGATATGAGAGCACAGCCTTAAGAAGCTCGGTCCTGCCTTTCTCGTCAAGTCCTGAGACCATCCAGTAGTTTATGCGGTTAGAGAGCCGCTGGGTTATGGCATAGTTAGTGAGCGGAGAGAAAATAACCAGCGACGCAAGAAGTATGAGCGCCTGCATCAGGACCGCCGCAAGCAGAGTCTCCCGCGAGAAAGAAATGAAAATCACGGCGTACACAAAGACCGCCAGCACCGCGAACAATGCGGGCGCCAGTCCCAGCATGGCCATGTAGGAGCGGAAAGATATAAAATTCTTTTTGGAGGCAGGATTATATGAGAGCCTGAAAAAATCACGGAACTTCTTGCTCATGCTTCCCCCTCCGCTTTGATGCCGCCCAGCTCAAGCGCCACGGAGCGCAGATTCTTGGCGGAATCCTTTATGTGCTGCGCGGCCTTGGAGAACTGCGTGAACCCTATGCTCACCTGCCTTAACGTGGCGCTTATCTGTATGAAGCTTGTGTCCTGTGCCACGGTAATCTCCTCTATGGAGGCGTAGCTTTCCGCCGTCACCTCGCTGGTAGTTTTGAGCGCGTCAAAGTTCTCTTCCAGGCCCGTAAAGAATTCGCTTCCCTCACGGATTTTCTGCGTTCCGCCCTCACTGGTGACTATGAGGTTGTCAGATGACTCCTGGATTTTCTTTATGCTCTCCTTTATGTCGCGTATGGACTCCGTTATAGTGGCGGCCAGACGGCGTATCTCGTTAGCCACTATGTGGAAATTCTGTCCGCTCTCGCCGGCCGCCGTGGCCTCAAGCTCAGCGTTAAAGGCTATCATCCTGGTTTTCTCCGCGATGTGCTCTATGCTGCTTATAATCTCCCACACGCTCTCTATTTTCTCGCCCAGCTCTTTTATGCCCGCCACCGTCTCCAGATTGGCGTCCGTAATCTCGGACATTTTGTTTATGTTGAGGTTCAGAAGCTCGTATCCTTCCGCTATGCCTTTTCTTATATCCTCCGATGCCGCGCCCACTTTTATGATGTGAGACGTTACGTCTTTCAGGAGCTCCTTCACATCCTCCATGGAGAGGAGGCACTCTTTTACGCTGGAATCCTGACGCTCGCTTATGGACGCGTTCTCTGACGCCACATCCGCAAGACGCTCCGTGGCCACACCTATGCTGTCAGCGGTCTCCCGCGCGTTCGCCGTAACAGACTGCAGATAGCTTATGATCTCATTCACGGAGAAAAGATTATACGCTATCTCATTCGCCAAGTCAGTGGGAATGTACACATGCTGCTTAAGCCCGTTGTTCACCACGTTCTCCATAGTGGCCGTAAGCTGCGACGTGGATTTTGTGATTCCCGTGTAAAGAAAAACCTCAAGTATGCAAGTGACGGCGGAATTCAGAAGAATCATGAGGAACATGTTCAGAAGGTGCCTTCCCGCGTCAATGTCCTGCATATATCCCTTTACAATCATCGCGACTTGCAGCATGTTCGCAAGGACCACAGGAATAAGGATGAAGAACATAACGCGGCGCTGTATGCGCTCACCGTAGAAATGCTCCTTTCTTACGCGCGCGCTGTCTATGCCTTTCTGGACCTGCTCCTTGGCGTGCCTGGAGCACAGGCGCTCCGCATAGGCGAACGCAAGGATTCCCGCGTTGTATGCCCCGAAAAATCCGCCCGCCACAAACATCTCCAGTGACACGATGTTTATCTGTATTATGAAAAGATATGACAGCGAGACAACCGCTACGATAATGATGAACACAAGCGTCACCTGCACCGCTATTTTAATGGGGCACCGCATGAGGTCACGCACTAAATCAGTGCGCTCAGAATCATTGAGCTCAGCATTATCCTGCGGCATCAGGCGCTGCGATATGCTTTTGGTTATGAACCTGTTCGTGTTCGGCGCTATAAGGAACTGTCCCACTACCGCCATGAGCAGCACCATGGACAGCATTATCAGAATTCTCACAGGCCCCAGCTCACTGAACTGTATGCCGGAAAAATAGAACATATAGCATGCGATTATGGCGCCCGCAAGCATATTGGGCACGCGGCCCGTGTCCATCATCTGTAACTCAAAAGTTTTCTCGTTCCTAGCCATCTGACCGTTCCTTATTTGGTTGTAAGAACCACAGCGCCGTCCCAGTCCTCAGGACGATTCTTTATGAATTCCCTGCACCTGTCCAGCATCACAGCCGCGCACTTATTGCCGGGACACTCCCTCAGGGCGCCGTTAAAATATTCCATGGCGCTGTTGAAATTTCCTATAAGATACTGGCTCAGCGCCTTGTCGTATGTGCTCAGAAAATCCTCGCTGTAGCGGTCCTCCAGCGGAGCAAGCTCGTAGACGCCCACAGCGTGAGACTTTCCCTTGACCTTCACATTATCTATGTGACGCGTAAAATACTTAAGCGGCAAAAATCCTGAGGACGGATGAATGTCCAGATCTTTTTTCACGGACTCTGATATAATTATGGGAGTTCCGTAAATTTTCGTAAGTCCCTCCAGACGGGACGCGACGTTCACATCATCTCCTATGACAGTGTATTCTTTTTTCTCATCGCTGCCTATGGCGCCCACGATGGGCTGGCCGTAATTTATGCCTATGCCTATGTTAAATGAAATTCCGGGAGGCATAATCAGCATGGAAGTGTCCAGGGTTTTCAATGCGTCCAGCATCTCAAGTGCCGCGAATGCCGCGCGCTTACCGTTATCCTCATAGCTCTCAGGCGCCCCGAACATGGCCATTATGGCGTCTCCCATGAATTTATCTATGGTGCCCCCGTGCTTCTTTATGATTGAGCCCATCACGGTAAAATAGCTGTTCAGAAAATCCACTATGGTCTCAGGCTGGTTCACCTCGCTTATGGTGGTGAACTTTCTTATGTCCGCTATCAGAATCGCCACCTGCCGTTTCTCGCCCACGGTGGCAATCGCGGAGTCATCTCCCGCCACTATACCGTCTATAATCTTAGGCGGCAGGAACCTGCTGAACGCCTTGTACATCTTCTCCTCCGAGGTGTGCAGATGGCGGAACAGCAGGGCCTTCTCGAACAGCTGCGAGTAAACGCGCGCGAAAAAATTAAGCCGCTCTGACGTGCGCGAATTCATGGTCTCGGATGAGCAGCTGGCTATGTGCAGTGTTATGGATTTATTGCCGCCCTCCTCCTTGGGGAAGAATTCATAGCTTCTGAGTTTTCCCACCGCGCGGCTTTTGTTTATGCGCACTGCGCCGTGCACGTTCTCGTCATGCCAGTTATACTCCCGCCGGTCAGGAACCACCGCCGCGAAGTCAGAATGGCAGATTGTCCTGAAATCCTCTATGTCTGCCTGTGTTATGTACCTCTCGCTCTCTATGAATTCATGAAGCTCCTCGTCGTTCACGATTACGGCCATGGCGTCATAATTGTATACTCCGCGCAGCTGCTGAATCATCTGGCGCGCAAGGAAACTTATCTCCATGTTCTTTGACGTGCTGTTGAATGCGTCCTGCACTATGTAAAGCTGGAACAGCTCTTTCTCGTAAGCGTTTATTATAGTGCGGGCAAGCTCGTCCTTTGCCACAAACGCTTTCTTAGCGTCCTTTGATTTTCTGCCGGTATTCTTTGAGCCCGCGTCAGAATCAGGGGCGCTGTCGGCAGACTCAGCGTCATCCGGGCACAGGTCCAGTATCTTGCCCACAAGCTCGCCCGTATTCTCTCCGTCCAGAATGAAAAGCAGGTCGCCCTGGCTGTTCTCGTTCCAGAAACTTACAACGCTGTTCTCTTCCGTGGTGCAGATTATGACCGCCGTGCTGCGCATCCTTGCCGTGTTCTTTATGATTCTGGAAAGACTGAAGCCCGCTATCACAGGCAGGTCGTAATACATCACCACCGCATCGGGGGAGTCCGTGTAAACTTTCTCCAGAGTCTCAAGGCCGTCGGATGTCTCTGTCACATCAAATCCGTGGAAGACAAGGGTCTGCGTTATAAGTGTCCTCATCGTCGCGGAGTCAAACGCGACCACAACTTTTTTCTTAGTACTCACCTAGCAGCTCCTTTACGGCCTGAAGAAGATTTCCGCGCTGAAATTCAGACTTGACTATGAACGCCTGCGCGCCCGCCTCTATGAACTTGGCGCGGGCCTCCGGGTCATAGGCGCCGGACACAACTATCACGGGAGTGGAGGCGTATTCCTCCATGTGGCGTATGTTGCTCAGAAGAATGTTTCCGTCCATGCGCGGCATGCTTATGTCCGTTATTATCGCATCCACATGGCGGCTCCTCAGCTTGTCGAGCGCGTCTATACCATCCACGGCGGTCTCCACTATGTATCCTGAGCTCTCGAAAATCGTCTGCTCTATCTGGCGCGTGGTGGCAGAGTCATCCACAATGAGTATGGTGTAAGTGCGCTTCTTGTTCTTGGCCTTGTACTTCCTCATCTCGTATGCTATGAGACCCTTAAGTTTCTGCATGGTGTCGGGGATGTTCAGTATGGGGACAATCGCATAATTCTCATCATAGACCACGCCCTGCAATGACTGTATTCCGCGCATCAGCGGAGGAAGCGGATTCACCACCACATTCTCATACTGCTCTATGGACTCCACGATTATCGCAATCTGCGTCTCCAGGTATTCCACCACGATTATGGAATTGGCGTCGGGGGAGCGCTCGTTTCCCAGGATGGACGAAAGGTAATACGCGGGAATAAGCTGGTTATGCAGGCTGATGAACGGCTGCCCCTGCATCATGGTCAGGGTGCAGGAGTCCGTGTCTATTATCTCGCGTATGTAATGCGACGGCACCATGAATTTCATGCCGCCGGAATGTATGAAAAGTCCCTGCTGTGTGGCCAATGAGAGAGGTATGGTAAGCTCAAATGAGGTTCCCTTGCCTTTCTTGGAGTGAAGATGAATCCTGCCCTTCACTTTCTCCATGTCTATGCGGACCACGTCCAGACCCACGCCGCGCCCTGACATCTCGGTGGCGTTGTCGCGGGTGGAGAAGCCCGATACGAACAGAAACTGCTGCAGCTGCCTCTCGTTCATGCTCTCTATCTCCGCGCGGGACGTAGGATTCAGAATGACAGCCTTCTCACGCACGCGCTCATAATCTATGCCGCTCCCGTCATCACGCACGATTATCTTTATGTAATTCGATACCTGCGAGGCGTGTATGCTTATGGTTCCTTTCTCGTCCTTATGCGCGGCCTTCCTGACTTCGGGAGTCTCTATGCCGTGATCCAGAGCGTTCCTTACCAGATGAAGGAGAATCTCCCTAAGCTGCTCCAGAATCACTTTATCCAGCATAAAGTCCGTGGGAGGAACATCGAACTGGACGTTCTTTCCCATGCGCATTGCCTCCGACTCAATCTCTTTTTTAAGCGGAGTGAGCACTATGTCAAGCGGGAGCATGCGCAGGTTTAGTATGAGATGCTGGGTGTTGAACAGCACGTTCTCCGTGAGCGACAGGTCCTCCTTAAGCTGCTTGGGAACCTCGTGCAGCGATTCCGCGGAGCCTCCTTTCTGCGCCGCCCCTGAGAGCCTCTTCTCAAATTCCTCCAGCTGATGCTTGAACCTGAACTGCCTGATTATAAGGTCATCGAACGAGCGGACTATGTCGTTTATGCGCTCTATGTTTATGCGGATTGAGGTTATGTTCTCCAGATTTTTGGAGTCATAATCATCCTCCGAGCCATGCGTATCAGTCTCGCCCTTGTTCTCCTGCTCCAGCTGCTCAGTGCTGAAAAAAAGCCCCACGCACGCCTTGTCGTAGACTTCCAGGAACGACTCTATGTTTATTACGTCCGTGCCCTGATCCTGTATGCTCTGCAGGGCGCGCTTTATGGCGTCAGAGGTGGAGAACGTGAGCTGGACTATGCGGTCTATGAGCTCATACTTCTCCTCCCGGATTCCTTTGAATACATCCTCAAGGCCGTGGGCAAGCTTCTCTATCGTGGGGAAGCCCAGCATCCGGGAAGTTCCTTTTATGGTGTGCAGCTCACGGAGCACGGCGGCAAGATACTCTTTGTTCTGCGGCTCGTTCTTTAAATTTATAATCCCCAGGTTCACGGCATCTAAATGCTCCTGAGTCTCCGTGATAAAACCGCTTACGAATTCGTTCTTTGAAAAAGCCATGGACCGTCCCGTCAAAAGGAGTTTTTCTCTGTTAAAAAGTTTTCGCACAGCGCAAGGAAATACGCGGGGCTAAACTGTTCCACCATAAAATTATAGCATATTTTATCCTGTTTTAGATAGTCCTTCAGCAGATTTGCGCATTCCCGCATGGTTTTCTCCGCGTCGTGCTTCCTGCCGGATTTAGCGTAAAGCGTTCCAAGCCTGAATTTAGCGGGCCACAGCCCCGGATTAGCATAGAGCGATTTCTCGAAAAATCTCACCGCGGACTGGGAGTCGCCCCTCTCCAGGGCAGCCAGCGCCTGCAGGTAAAGCTTGAATTCGCTCTGCTGGGGAAGAAACCTGAACGAGCCCACGAGCGCCTGCAATCTGTCCGAGGAATCCTCCGTTCCAAGGATACTGAACGCCTGCGAGAAAAGCCCCTCTATTCCAGTAAGAGCCTCATGCCCGGCGGAACCTGATTCGGGCTCCGTCACGGCGGGGGCGCCCAGGCTTATTCCGTCAGGCGCATCATCCTGCGCGGACGGCATAATCACATGCTCGGCGCGAACCTGCCTGATTCCAGAAAAATTCCTTTCCCCCGGAGAGCGAGGTTCCGGCACTGCGGCTGCCTTACGCCCCGCGTTAAATCCCTGTGCCCGGACCGCACCTGAGCCTTCGACGGACGCAGGCCTGGTCCTCTCCATATAAAGCTTTTTCTCCTCAGTGTCCACTTTTCTGAAAAAATAAACGTTCCCCGCGTTCTCCTTTAAAAGCGGAATGTCAGAACTGCACTCCACGCCCGCGACCTCGTTCACAGAAAGAAAAAGGAGCCCGTTCTTTTTAAGCACTGAGGATATACGCCTCATAATCTGATTGCGCCGCCCGGCGTCAAAGTAAATGAAAACATTCCGCAGAAAAATCAAATCCACGGTTCCGGGAGCGAACGGCAGGGGCTCGGTCCCGTTCAGATTAAAAAAAAACTGATGCAGGTTCCCGCGCCGCCCGGCGGAAAATTCAAAAAGCCCGTCTTTTCTTTTTCCCACGGCATCAAGCAGCGGAAGGTATTTTCTTCCGTCCGCACGGAAAGAGTTCGTGGCATAAAGCCCTTTCTCAAGTATGGACAGGGCGGCGGTGTCTATGTCAGTGGCGTACACGTGGGCATCAAGGCCGCAGCTCACTGTCATGGCAAGAAGAGAGATAGCCTCCTCGCCCGTGGAGCATGCTGCGCTCCATATCACAAGCGGCTCCGTGTGCAGCCTCTTGAAGAAATTATCTTTCAGATAATCGAACTGCTGCTCTTCCCTGAAAAAATACGTCTCGTTTATGGCGGCCTCATTTATGAGCAGGGCGAGTTCTTTCTCGGTGGAGAGCACGCGGTTACGGTATTCCCCCACGCTAAGATTCAATGCTGAGCAGCGTGATTTTATATACTGGCACACAAAAGCGCGGTGGGCATCATTGACCTCAAGCCCGCAGTAATCCTGTATGATGCCGAAAATTTCCTGCTCAGCAGTCTCCATACGCTAAGCCCCTGCTCTTAGCCTTATCCGCTCGCCTATTTGCTCCAGAGGGCAAACCTCCTCTATTCCGCCCGCATCTATGGCCGCGCGCGGCATGCCGAACACTATGCAGGACTCCTCATCCTGCGCTATGGTGCAGGCGCCGCTCTTTAAAAGCTCCAGGCAGCCGTCAGCCCCGTCTTTTCCCATGCCCGTAAGAATGGCCGCTATGGCGCGTTTTCCCAGGACTTTAGCGCCGCTTATAAAAAGCTTGTCAACCGCGGGCTTCAGGAAATGAACAGGCGGCTCATCGCTCAGGGTAAGTTCGAAGCTTCCTTTGGATACGCCGGGAGTGACCACCAGATGCCTGTTCGCGGGCGCCACGTAAGCGTGTCCCGGCTCAGGGCTTACACCGCTCTCCGCAAGGCTTACAGAGAAGCATGTGGTCTCGTCAAGCCATTTAGCAAACTGCTCGTCAAAAAGGGAGTCTATGTGCTGCGCTATCAGAACCGGCAGAGGAAAATCCGCGCCCAGAGAGTTAAGCACGGTCTGGACGGCGGCAGGGCCTCCAGTGGACGAGCCTATCAGACAGATGTCATAATTCAGGCGCTTGGATTTAACGGTATGCCCCGCATCCGATACAGGACCAGTCTCCTCCGCGCGGATTACAGCGCTCTCAGCGGAGGCATCCGTATCCTGTGCCGGACTCTTTCTGGCAGCCCTGGACGCATTCAGCCTCTGCCGTGTCTCAGCGATGGAGGCAAGCCTGTCGCAGAAATCACGGAGGACCTCGGTGGTCATGACAGAGAAATCAGGCTTAGAGAAAACCTCCGCAGCGCCCGCCTCTATGCAGGAGTAGCCTATGCGCACTGTGTCCTCTGTCGTAAAGATAACCACCGCGGGATTCGACTCCGACATGATTCTCTGGGTGGCCGCAAGTCCGTCCATGACGGGCATGTTTATGTCCATCACTATAAGGTCAGGCTTAAGCTCCGCATTGCGCTCCAGAGCCTTCTCCCCGTTCTCCGCGATTCCCACCACGTGGAAACGGATGTCGCTCTCCATGACCTCTTTTATCATAGCGCGCACTATGGCGGAGTCATCTACAATCAGAACATTTATCATCGTTGTCTCCACTTTGAGTGAATCTGATTTATGTCCAGCAAATATTGAACACGGTTATCCTCAAATCTGCTTGCCAAAATCCCTATGGAAAAAAGCTTCTTCCCCATTATGCCCTTGGATATCGTGAACGTGTCGAAGTCAATCTGTATGACGTCAGGCACTATGCGCGACTTTACCGCAAGGGGCTGCTCTCCCTTTATTATCAGGCGCGCCACCTCAGGCCCGGTGAATTTCTCGCCGAACACATTCGAGATAAAATCATCTATGTGGAACACCTCGCAGAAATCCTGCGCCCCGCCTATGGAGCTCGGCGCGCAATACACGCTCTCGAATATGTTGTCCTGAGGAATAAGGATGTCCACTGTTCGGTAGCCCAGGCAGGCGAACCATTCATTTGCGTTCAAGGTCGGCTTTTATCCTTTCCAGAATACCCTTTATGCTAAGTATGGGAGCGGTCACGTCATCAAACGTTATGGCGCCGGTAAAGTAACTGGACTCAGAGCTGTCAGAAAGATTTTTCATAGTGACATCGGCATTGGAATGGAATTCCTGTATGTCCGTGATGCGCAGGGCAAAATTATTCTCGTTGTTCAGAATCATAAACATACGGTCATCAGGGCTCTCGTTCCCCAGGAACTGGGCCATGTCCACAACGGCATAAGGATCCCCGTAACTGTTCAGAACACCCTTGATGTAGGCGGGCATAAATGGCAGGGGGTAAATCTCATTGTTACGCAGAATCTCGCGGACCTCGCTGCTTTCTATGGCCAGGTTCTCCCCGCCACTTCTAAAAACAAGCCAGGTTACGGGAGCGTTTTCTCCTTCGTTCATGCCTACATTATATCCCATTTTCAGCACGTTTACAAGGAACGTTTAAAGACAGGCATTAAGATGCCGCGTCCACGCGAGAGTTGATTTTACGCCGCAAGTTCATTATGCTAGGTTCCATCCCCGGAGCCTGATCCGCCCGCACTTGCAATGGAGCATCCGGTCATAAGACGAACAGAGCATGGGTTCGGGGCAAATTCCTTTCCGGAGGCATTATATGGCAATCCTGTACAAACCGGAGCTTTACGCGGCCAAAAGCGACCGCTATGAGAGCGGCACCATGACATACCAGCGCTGCGGAAAAAGCGGCGTCCTTCTTCCCAAAATCTCCCTGGGAATGTGGCACAACTTCGGCTCCATAGACAGCTTCGAGAACCAGCGCGACATGATTTTCAAGGCGTTCGACCTGGGCATAACGCACTTTGACCTTGCGAACAATTACGGCCCTGCGCAAGGCAGCGCGGAGGAGAATTTCGGGCGGATTCTGCGCACTGACTTAAGGCAGTACCGGGACGAGCTCATCGTCTCCACCAAAGCGGGATTCCCCATGTGGAGGGGGCCTTACGGAAACTACGGCTCCAGGAAGCACATAACGGCAAGCCTTGACCAAAGCCTCTTGCGCCTGGGACTTGAATACGTGGACATTTTCTACCATCACAGGCCGGACCCCGAGACTCCGCTGGAAGAGACCATGGGAGCCATAAGCGACTCCATAAAGCTCGGAAAAGTCCTTTACGCGGGAGTATCCAACTACTCAAGCGGACAGACAGAAAGCGCCGCCGCCATCCTCAGGCAGAACGGCACACCGCTGCTCATAAACCAGTTCAGGTACAACATGCTGGACAGGGCCGCAGAGAGGGACGGGCTTCTTGACACGCTGGACACCGTGGGAGCCGGAAGCATAACGTTCAGCCCGCTGGCGCAGGGCCTTCTCTCCGACAAATACATAGACGGCATCCCTGATGACAGCCGCGCCGCAAGAAATTTCTTCCTTAAAAAAGACAGCATCACTGCGGAAAAAATCAGCGTGATAAAAAGGCTGAATGAAATCGCATCGGGCCGCGGACAGACGCTGAGCCAGATGGCGCTCTGCTGGAATCTAAGGAAAGGCAGGGTGACGTCGGTCCTCATAGGCGCGCACAACCCCGCGCAGATTGAGGAGAACGTAAAAATCATACAGAACATGGATTTCTCAGATGACGAGCTGAGCGCCATAGAGGATGTCCTTAAGAACGTAAGCTGGTAAAAAAAGCCCCGTACCATCATGATACGGGGCTAATCAACGCTCTGCCCCAGGAACCATCAGATTCCCGGGAACAGCGGCTTAGTTTCCTTTGGAAGCTTTTTTCGCGGCTTTGGCGGCTTCTTTCGCATCGCGCTTTGCCTGCGCCGGATCCACGGAGTGCTCCACGGTCACTTTGTCATAACCGATCTCACCTGTGATGGCGTTCACAAGCCACGGGCGGTCAATCTTCTCGCAGATGTTAAGCTCCTCGTCCAAATCCTCAGGATTCTTAGCGAAGAATTTACAGCGGGTCATCTCGGGCTTAAAGTTGACGGTCTCGCCGAGCTTGAAGCCTTCCTTGGCGGAAGCCTGCACACGGGCTATGATGTTCTGGCCCTTAGTGGCAAGGAAGAGGTGCGTCTCGGCGCCCAGAGGCTCCTTGTTCACCACTTTCATCTGCATGTTGTTCTCTGCGGCAGGCGCGTCTTGATAGACCAAATCCTCAGGGCGGACACCGAAGTAAACCTCTTTGCCCACATAGTCCTTAAGGTGCTCGGCCTGCTCGGGGGTCGGCGTAAGCTCAAAAGAGCCCTCGTCCGCCACGATTTTGTCGCCCTGCTTTTTGATTGTTACGCAGAGGAAGTTCATTGGCGGTGAGCCGATGAAGCCTGCCACGAATTTGTTCACGGGATGGTTGTACAGATAGAGAGGCTCTCCTATCTGCTGCACATGGCCGTCTTTCATCACAACGATTTTTGTACCCATGGTCATGGCCTCAATCTGGTCGTGGGTAACGTAAATCATAGTGGCCTTAAGTTTCTGGTGCAGGCTGGAGATCTCACCGCGCATCGTAACGCGGAGCTTGGCGTCCAGGTTTGAGAGCGGCTCGTCGAACAAGAACACCTTGGGGTCGCGGACTATGGCGCGGCCTACGGCAACACGCTGGCGCTGACCGCCGGAGAGAGCCTTCGGTTTCCTGTCGAGGTACTGGGTAAGGCCCAGGATGTTAGCGGCATTGTCCACACGGCGCTTAATCTCGGCCTTGTCCATCTTGCGGATTTTAAGACCGAACGCCATGTTGTCATAGACGGACATGTGCGGGTAAAGAGCATAGTTCTGGAATACCATGGCGATGTTCCTGTCTTTCGGGGGAACATCGTTCATGAGCTCGCCGTCTATGTACAGCTCGCCCTCGGAGATTTCTTCCAGACCTGCGACCATGCGGAGAGTCGTGGACTTACCGCATCCTGAGGGACCTACGAACACGCAGAATTCCTGGTCCTCAATCGTGATATTGGCGTTCTGGACAGCGCGCACGCCGCCGTCATAGATTTTGCCAATACCTTTAAGTTCTACTTTTGCCATTTACGGCCTCCCTAAAGGGTTATATTATGCCTATAATTATAAACCGCACCAAAAATTAAGTCAAATTATTTTTTCATGCCGGAAGGATTTTTTTAAGGCGAGCGGGGAGAAGACCTTTCCCAAAACTGCGCGGAAAGCGGGTCCGGGCATAAAAAAAGACCGCCCTTTAACAGGCAGCCTTTCTGCGGAGAACCTGACTTGAACAGGCACAGCTTTCGCCACCAGCACCTCAAGCTGGCGTGTCTACCAATTCCACCATCCCCGCGTGAATGCGCCTACTCTACAACTTTAAGCGCGCTGTGTCAAGTAATGCGCATAAAATTCAGCCTAGCACAGGTTCCTGAAGAACCGCTCAAGCCGCTCGCAGAAAGTCTCCGTCTCGCTCCGCAGAACCTGCAGGAAGTCGGAGTCCTTAAGCGTGCCCAGGACGGCCTCCATCTCCTCCTTGTTGCGGAACGTCACGGTCCTGAAAAAATCAGTGTAATCCTTGTCGCGCGAGGCTATGGAGGACTCAAGCATGTTCACCGAGACATACGCCACGTCCTTTTTTATGTCGCTGAAAGTGCCGGAGTCGAATTCCGTGACTTTGCGTGAGTACAGGAATTCCATAAGGTAGAGCGCGTAGCGCGCCTTGTAGTCGCCGTAGCTTCTCTGGCACTCATCGTAAAAGTCATGCACCTGCTGCCATGAATTTATGGAGCCGTCCTTTATTTTTCCGAAAAGCTCGCTGACTTTATCGCACGGGATAATCTGTCCGCCCACATTCTCCCACTTAAGATAAAGCGGTATGCCCCGGAGCCTCTCGAATTCATGCTCCGACATGCGGTCACAGCCATTCTCCTCCAGCCAGTCCATGATGGCGGAGACGGCGAAATACTTTGTTATGCGCCTGTACTCCTTGTATCCCTGCGCGGGCTTATAGATGAGGGCGCCGTATTTTTTCTGGCAGCGGTCATCCGTAAGAAGGAATTTGACGAGCGGATTCTGGTGCAGGTAATCCTTCGCTATGGCGTAGAGCTCTTTCTCAGTAGTGACACGCGCGGCCCTGTCCCTGAAAGAATCAAGCATGTCCGGCTCGGGATTGAACTGCGTAAGCTCATCGCATTTATCGCGCGGAAGCTTAAGGTAACGGCCCGTAAGCTCCACCAGCCTCTCCAGCGCGCACACAACCTCCTGTATGGTGTCGGGTGCGAACGGATCGGTCTCTATATGCTGGACTTTAACCACGCGCTTGTCACGCGCGGCGAATTTGTATTTGTTCCTGACTATGGCGAACATATTGTACAGGAACCAGTAGCCCGGAATTATGTGCACGGCGTTCTCTCCCTTGCCTGTGCCCAGAAGAGAGAACGGATAGGTTATGTTCAGGTCGTACTGATAGCTTCCTTTTGCCACCAGAACGAAACTGGCGAACCTGGAGTCGTATTTGAAGTCCGAGCATAATCCAGGCCAGAACCCGCGGCCCGCTATCATCTCGCCGTCGGGGGAGCGCGAGTTGTGGTTAGAGCCTATTGTGGCGGCGCTGGCTATGTTGCTCTGCCCCTGCACGGTGGCCGCTATAAGGAATGAGGAGTTGTGGTGCTGCTCGTGGAAAGGGAAAATCAGGTTGTTCAGAAGCTCGCAGCATGAGACCGTGGAGTTGTCGCCCAGAACTGAATTCAAAAGCCTGGCCCCGTATTTAAGCTGGCAGTTGCGGCCTATGACGAATCTCACGGCCACCGCCTGATAGAACACCCTGCTGGAATATCCCATTATGCCGTTCACAAGCTCCACACCCTCTCCTATCTGGCTGGGCTCCGCCTCGGAGGAGAGCACCGTTATGTTCTTCAGCTTGAACGCGCCCTTTATGTACGCGCAGCTTCCTATCCTGGCGTCCTTTAAAAGCGTGCAGTTTTTTATTACGGCGTCATCCTCCACTATGCCGAATGTGGGGGCGGCCTTGTCGTTTCCATTCTCCGTGAGCTCCACGAATCTCCTCATCAGGGCGGAATCCTCGCGGTACCGTGACCACAGGTAGGCGTCTCCCGGGAGCATGGACGTAAAAGGAAGGACAGCGCGCGCGTTGTTCTCGTTGCCCACTCCTATCCAAATGCGGTTCTCCTCCGCCTCCCCTGCCTTAAGGACACCCTCGCCGAATTTGGAATGCTCCGTGCAGCTCATCTCCTGAATGTTAAAAAGAACCACCCTGCTGCCTATACGGTAATTCTGAAGATAGCTCACATTGCGGATAACGCAGTCATCGCCGGTAAGCACGTCCTTGAGCACGGAGCGGTATATGCCTGTGTCCAGCTCCAAGTCATGGTAGTTCAGCGCGGCGGGACGCAGTTTTCCCAGCACGACCCAGCCGTCGAATTCACTCTGAATAATCTGCTCGGGGAAAAATTCTCCCGGGCCGTCGCTCACATATACGTTCTGCCAGTCTGGGTCGGACGAGACGTTGCGGTTCTGGATAAGCACATAAATCTCTTTAGGCGTAAGATGCCTTTTCCCCGACAGAAGCTCGCGTGGAGGACGCGCGGGCGGAAGCAATGATTCAGTTTTCAGAGTGACTTTTACCATAGGAATGATTATAGCGGAGAACCCGCCTTTCTGCTATACTTGCGGCATGAAAAATAATCCTATTCAGGCTGGCGGTGCCAGGCGCCGATGGCTCAGGAACATTCTTATAAGGACGGCATTTATCCTACCGCTTGCGGCGGCCGCGCACGCACAGACGGAAATCATACTGGAATCTGACGCCGGCTCCGTGAAAGTCTACACGCTGGAGAATTCGCTCACCGTTTTTGTGAGGGAGGACCCTGCGAGCGCCCTTGCCAGCGTAACGCTCTGCGTGAGGGCGGGATTCAGCGCGCAGGACATGGACACCGCGGGATTCTTTCCTCTGTACACAAATCTTTTTGCTCACGGAGAAAGCGGCATAACCAGAGAGTGCAACGCGGAGAGCGCCACATACACTGCGAACGTTCCGCCTGAGTATTTTCCGGAGTACATGCAAAGACTCGCGGAGTGGACCATGCATCCATCTTTCACGGACGCCGCACTGAGCAAGGAATACGAGGCCGCGAAAAAAAGCGCGGAGGAGTACGCGGCAAGCACGGCGGGATTCATAAACAGCGCCATAGACTCGCGTATGTTCCCTCACTTCCCGTGGAAACAGGAGTCAGGCATTTATCCCGCGCTGTTCGCGTCACTGACTGTCCCCGACGTGCGCACGGTTCTTTCCGGCATACGGAGCGCGTTCTACGTGCCGGAGAACTCCGCCATTTTTGTGACGGGGAACATAAGTGCGGAGGAGGTGCATGCGGAGGCGGAGAGATGGTTTTCCGCATGGAGGCAGGCATCCGTAAGTGACGAGAGCGCATGGCATTCATCGCAGGAAAAATTAAGACAGCCAGAAAAAGAGGAGCAGAGAAAATTCGTAATCGTATCGCCTTATTTCTCTGGCGACATGATGCAGCTCGTGGTGCAGTTCACTTCCCTACCTGATGCCGAGTGCGACATACTCTCCGCCGCGTTCAACATGCATGGCTCTCCGTACAAGGCGGGCGCTCTGACGGAGGGCTCGCTGGGCCTGCGCGGGAAGGACTACCTGTCGGCGGTAAGCGTCCGTGACGCGAACGGCACGCGGCTTATCCTGCAGGCCCTTCTGGAGGCCCCGTACTCATTCTCGCAGGCGCCGCAGAAGGAAGATGACGCAGAAGTCACAGGCGCGGAGCAGGCGGAGACATTCGTCAGGACCGTAAAAGACGCCGCGCTTTTAAGCAGGAGGAATTTCGTGGCGGCGCAGCAGGAGGTCACCGCAAAGTACCGCTCGGAGACAGGAAATCCCGTGCGGAGCATGGAGATTCTGGCATCCATGTGGGCCCGGGAGAGGGCGCTTCCCGCAAACGCATTGGGCGGGCGTCTTCTGGACGAGGCTCACTCGGCGGACTTTGTAACGGAAGAGAGAATCCACGAGCACATAAAAAATGAGGAGCCGTACATATTCGCTCTTGTAAACCGGACCGTCTACGAGCAGAGCATGAGCCATTTTCTGGACGGAGGCTTTGCCGTAATAACGGAGGAGAATGCCTCATGGCACGCGGATCAGATGTTCTCATTAAAGGCCAGGGCAAAATCAGAGTCGCGCGCGCACAAGAAAAATGAGCAGGATGATGACGACCTTTATGACGAGGAGACGCTGCGCCACGCAAAGAATTTCTACCGGCAGAATCAGGGCAGGATCCTGTCCTACACACTGAAGAACGGAATTCCCCTCACCGTAAAGCAGGTGCCGGGCTCGCAGACAGTCACGCTCTCGCTGGCCATAGCCGGAGGAGAGGCCGCTTCCCCTGACGGCGAGAGGGCGCTCAGGACAGTCCTGGTAAACGCGTTCGCGCGAAGCATTCAGGCGGAGGTAATGAGACTGCGGGAGCAGAACGGATTCTCCGCGTCCGCCAGCATAAAAGCATGGACAGAGGAGACCGTGTCCTACATAACGCTCACATGCATGGCGCAGGACCTGGAGAGCGCCCTGAACGCTCTGACCGGCGCTGTCATATACGCGGATATTACTCCGGGTGCAGCCGACAGCCTGGTAAGCGAGCAGGTGTATCAGCACGGAACCATCAGCGCTCCCATGACACGCCAGCTCAGGAACGCCGCGCTCACATACATTTATCAGGGCACGCCCTACGCCAATATCTGGGACGAGTCCCGGCCCATCCTTCAGCGGACAACTTTCCAGAGCATACAGCTCTCCTACACCAGGCTTCTGGACGCATCGCTCTATTCGCTTGTGATTGCCGGAGACTGCGACTCAGAGAAAGCCTTTCAGATGGCGGAGAATTCATTCGCGCTCCTTAAAGAGCAGAGCCTGCGGAAGGACGGCACCGCAAAATCCAAGGTACCGGCCCCGGTCTTTAAATCCCGGACCCGCACCGCGCAAATCCGCCACACTTACACCACGGACATGGACGCATCCAGCGCAGGAGCGGAGCCGCCTGTCCTTGTTCCCACAAAAGATTTTTTTGATCCCGCGCAGTTTTATTTCAGAGCGCCGGACACTGCCGCGGAGAGGGAGATTTTCAATGCCCTTATCCTTGAGCTTGCTGAGCGCATGCGTTCTATTCTGGGCGACCGGCTGAATTGCGTGGCGGAGACGGCGGGTTTCCAGATACCGCTCGGCATGATACAGGCGGAGAATCTTCCCCGCACAAGCGTTTTCTCGGATGCATACGGAAAGGCGTTCAGCTCGCTTAGCGCGGATCTGAGGCAGGAGGCAGACGGTGCAGGAGAGCACGGTGTCTCCGTAACGCGCGCCATAAAGAACAAATGGGAGGAGAGGAATCTGGTTTTATCCCAAACCAATGAGGGCACCGCAGCCCTGATACAGAGAGGCCTTCTGGAATTCAATCCGCTCCAATATTTAGACGATTATCTTGCCGTAGAGAGCGCGGACGCAAATGACTTCCTCAGGATACTTTCAGAGAGCATAGGAGAGGAGCCCGCGCTCAGAATGCTCTCCGCTGACTCAAAAAAATGAGCGCGGCGCGGGCACGCTCAGTCCGCGCAGACCACAACGTCCACAGGAACATCTGTCGGAGAGACGGGAACGGAATCCACTTTCTGGCATTTAAAGCACGCTCCCGCACAGAACACTCCTGCAGGACATTTTTTATTCTCCTCGCTCAGCAGGGAATTAAAGAACTTGTCGTAGAAGCCTTTCCCATGCCCCAGCCTTTCGCCTGCAGCAGAGAATGCCACTCCGGGAACCACGGCAAAAACCCTGAGCCCCGCAAAGCTCTCAAGCCCCATCATGCTATCCTCCGAAGAGACAGGCTCCCTTATGCCCCATGCGCCAGCCTCCAGCTGAGACTCCAGCGGACGCGCGGGACTCACTCTGTAAAAGACCATGCACTCCATGTCCGCCACAACTTTAGGCAGGGCCACGGTTTTATTCAGACGGAGCGCCTCATCCACAACGGCCCGCACGTTCACCTCGTTCTCCAGTGCCATATAGCACAGAACGCAGTCCGCCTCCTGGAATTCCCGCATGGAGATGATTTTCCCAACGCAGGAAACTGACTCCGCGTCTTTCTCCGCGGCGGACATTCCCTTTACCAGAGAGGAGATTCTTATCCTCAGCTCATCTTTCCTACTCATACTCACCTTCCCTACAGCGGGCTAGAACGAAAGTATTTCCTCAAAAACAGAGATGGCATACTGGTCCGTCATGCCGCTTATGTATTCTATCACACATTTCTCCCAGCTCTCGGCGTTATTCACATCGAACACCTCCTTAGTCTGGAGACGGTGAATCTTCCTGTAACTCATATCATAGTTCGAGTAGCGTTTGCACCAGGACAGGAACGTCCTTTCCAAATTAGGAGTGTAACGCAGGCACTGGTCCAGCTTGCGGTTCTGCGCGTAGGGCATAATGCGCATAAGGGCGCGGTAGATAGTCCCCAGAACATCGCGGGCGTAATTCTGGAATTCCACAAGCCGCCAGTGATTGTAAATGTTCGAGTAGCAGAATTTCTTCAGCTCCACTATGAAATCAAAATACGGCCTGCTAAAGCTTATCCCGTTCTCCACGGAGCTGTGGTCGCACAAGTCCACAATCATGTCGTTGATGAGCACGGTGGTATTAACCGCCCTGCCTGAGCGATGCGCGCCGCCAGCCTCGCCCTCCGCGAATCCAAGCGTCTCCACCACTATCTGCCTAAGCTCACGGTAGCTCGCCATGTCTAGGATATGATACGTGCGTGCATCCTCCAAATCCCGTCCCAGGAAAGCAATCTTGTCGCTGACTTTAACGATGCAACCCTCCCATGTGTACGGCTGCACCTGCCCCGGCCGCTTTATATCGTAAAGGTCCATGCACTCCTTTCTAGGAACTATCCCCTGCTGGTCAATCTCGCCGCAGTGGCAGATAAGCCCGTCCCGCACGGCGTAAGTCAGATCCAGATTCCGTTCCGTACCGTCCGGGTCGGCCAGAGTGTCTATGTAGTCCGCGAAAAACAGGGAGTTCCTCTCGTGCCAGAATTTCTTGGGCGCATTGCGGCCCTCCTTCTTATTCTGCATAAGCTCATTCAGAATCTCCTCGCCGGTGTGACCGAACGGAGCGTGGCCCAGATCATGGCCTATGGCAATGGCCTGAGTAAGCTCCGCGTTAAGTCCCAGATATTTTGCGATTGTAGTGGAGACGCTGGCCACATGGCTCACATGCTCCATTCTGGTGCATACGTGGTCATTGTGCGCCGCGAAAAAAACCTGCGTCTTGTGCTTAAGGCGCCTGTAGGACTCGCAGTGCAGGAGCCGTGTGTAATCGCGCTCGAATTCGGAGCGGATTGAATTTCCCCTGGCATAAAGAGAATTCTCGCGGTGAACGGCGCTCTCCCATATAGGATTGTTCTCGTCCGTGCGGACGCTTCGCAAGGAGTCTGTCATAGGCTTTCTTCCAGCTGGCCCACAATGTCCCTGAACGTATCCAGGGCGGACCTCACGCTCTCGGTTCTCTCCATGTCCACGCCGGCCAGCCTCAGGCTCTCTATGGGATACCGTGAGCCTCCGCTTTTCAGGAATTCAAAGTAGTCTGATTTCTCTTTCTCCCCGCCGGAGGTAACGCGCCTGGCCAGCGCCAGTGACGCTGATATTCCCGTGGCATATTTGTACACATAGAATGCGTTGTAAAAATGCGGGATGCGGAGCCCCTCCAGATCGCTGCACGGCTCAAACCTCATCTCCGGCCCGAAGTAAAGCTCCAGAAGACCGCGGTACATGGAGCGCAGAGCGTCTGTGCTCAGAGGAATGCCGCTCTCCACGGACTCATGCGCCTTAAGCTCAAATTCCGCGAACATAGTCTGCCTGTACAACGTAGCCAGAATGTCTGACGCGCGGCTTGAAAGCAGATAAAGTCTCATGTCACGGTCCTTGGCGTTCCTCAGCAAATGCTCAAAGACAAGCTCCTCGTTAAAAGTGCTGGCCACCTCCGCCTCAAAAATGGTGTAGTCGTAGCTCATGAACGGATTATTGCGCACGCTGTACCATGAGTGCATGGAATGCCCGCCCTCATGCGCCATGGTGTAGACATCGCGCAGGGTGTCGGACCTGTAATTAAGCAGAATGTACGGACTGCCCTTATATGCCCCCGAAGAGAACGCCCCGCTGTTCTTGCCCTTGTTCTCGTAGCGGTCCACCCAGCCGTGAAGAAGACCGTCACAAAGAGTGTCCGTGTAATCCTTTCCTAACGGCGCCAGGGCCTCGCGGACTATCTCCACCGCCTCCTCATACGGAATGTCCGTTCTCACGGACTTAACCAGAGGCACATACACGTCCCAGTGCCTGAGCTCGTCCACGCCGAGGATTTTTTTCCGCAGGCTGTAATAGCGGTGCAGGGGCTCCAGATTATCATGCACGGTGTCCACCAGATTCTTATAGACGCTCACAGGAACCTTATCGCCGTAAAGCGCCGCCTCCAGGGACGAGCCGTATCCCCTGGCCCTTGAGCGGAACACATCGTTGTTAACGGAGCCCGCGTAAAGGGCCGCCAGAGTGTTGGCATGCGCCTCATAAGCCCCGTAGAATTTCCTGTACGCATCCTCGCGCAGCGACCTGTCATGGCTCTCCATAAAGCTGCTCCATGTTCCGTGAGTAAGCGGTTTCTCCACACCGTCATCCGTCACGGTACCGAAGCTCATGTCCACGTCAGTCAGAAGAGAGAACACGTTGGACGCCGTGCCCGCACTGTCAGACTGCAGGGCCAGGATTCTCTCCTCTTTCTCGCTCAGAGTATGCGGCTTGTGATGCAAAAGTTTTTTCACATAGATTTTATAATCCGCGAAATCAGGCCCCTCTATCCATTCCAGGATTTTATCGTCAGGCACAGAAAGAAGCTCCGGCAAGAAAAAGCTGGTGTCCGCCTCGGCCTTAGTAAGCGCCATCATCGCACGGTTAAGCCTCTCCTGGGCGGTGCTGTCGCCCTGATCCGCCTCATTGCAAAGGCTCGCGTAATGATACACATTCTCCATGCAGCGGTCCAGCTCCTCCTCGGCCCTGAGCGCGCGCAGCAATGTATCAGAGCCATCTCCAAGCCTGCCCTTAAACGCGGCGAAATTCCGCACCAGATTGGGAATGGCGGCAAAATCCCGCTCCCAGTCCTCTTCCGAGGCATAAAGACCTGTCAAATCCCATTTGTACTCTGCGGGAACATCTTTTCTTAAAGGAATATCATTATCGCTCATGGAATGATTCTAGCATAAAAAAAAAGGCTCTGCCAGTGGGATTGTGGGAAAAAGCTGACAGAGCGGTGGGAGGTATACGGAGAACTCCCGGACTTTCGCCTGGAAATTCTCCTTACAGATTGTAATATACACCATATCTAGCGTAGTTGTCAACCCAATAACACTATATTAGCGGAATTCCTGCGCCCGGAATGCCAGGCATCTTTCCATGTTCCGCGCAAAAGAGATTAAGCCCGCGCGGACTCCACGCGCCGCCACGGAAAGCCATACACGCCGCTCAGAATCATAAAAAATAAACCGACCGCATACACATCTGCATGCAGCCGGTTCTGAGAAAATCCTATCAGGGCCGTAGACATCAGCCCTAAATTCTATGGAAACTTGAGCCTATTTAAGGGCGGCGCTTATGCGCTCAAGCACCTTCTTGCGGTCAAGCGGCTTTACTATGTAATTCTTCGCACCGGTAAGAAGAGACTTCTTCACAAGCTCCTCTTTTCCCAGAGCGCTTACCATAACCACACGGGCATTTTTGTCAAAAGCCATAATCTGCTCCAGCGCGGTAATGCCGTCCATGCGCGGCATAGTAATGTCCATGGTAACAAGGTCCACGTTGGGGCACAGCTCCTTGTATTTATCCACACCGTCTTTACCGTCCTGCGCGGTCGCCACAACCTCATAGCCGTCGCTGGTCAGAATCTGGGTCAACTGCTTTGCAACGAACATGGAATCATCAACGACCAAAACGCGGAACTTGCTGCCATCAAGCTTCAAACCTTCAGGCGGACGCTCGTTAATTGACGGAAAATCCTCTTTTGTCTTCATACCATTTGCTCCTTATGCACGCTCGCGAATCGCGACGTTGACTTCAATTTTTCCACAGTCTGTAATAAGAGGCACTATAAGAGCTTCCACACTGTCGGTGGTGCTTCCTAATGCCGCTATCTCCATTTTCTCACCTGCGAACAAGGCGGGCGGAGTAAGGTCGAACTTAAACCCAAGCTCATGCAGTTTTGTAACCGCCTGGGCCGTAATCAGGTTGGCCAGCTCACTGATGGTCGCTTTCGCAAGATCATCAAATTCTGTAAGTTTCTCCATATTCATTTGAGAAGCGATGTTAAGCGCAGTCTCAAACGTCATGTCAAAAAGCACACGGCCTTCCACATCACCGGCAAGACCTACAAGTGCGGCCACACCCATAACTGGCATTGCAGTTGATTTGAGGTATAAGTCACCTCTTTTAACTTCGGCACCACCCAAAACTTCCTTTAGCACTCTGTATGAAGTTTCTACAAATGGGTTAATGTACTCTACTCTCATTCATATCCCCCTGGAATATTTGCTTATAGATTATTTATGATTTTGAATATACCGCAACCGGGCCGGACGTCTTTTTAGACCAGCCTGGAAGCGCAATATTTTCATTTTCACCAACAATTATAACACCGTTTCCTTTGACTTTCTCATTGAAATCGCTCAGAACCGTAGTCTGTGAGGATTCCGGCAGGAAAGCAAGCAGGTCGCGGGCAAACACTATGTCAATGGGAGGAAGATTGTTCGTGTTCACGCAATCGTGATACTCGAACATAATGGAATCTTTTATCTCCTTATTGAACGTATAGTCGCCGGCGGCTGTCTTGGAGGAGAACGGCTGATACCAGTCCATGCTTGCCTCATCGGAGAGTGTCATAAGCGGTGCGTTTGAGACTGCAAGCAGATCCGTATCGTGTCCGTACACACGTATTTTAGCATCAGGATAGCGTTTCTTCAAGATGCATGCCAAAGAATAAGTCTCGTAACCCTTGCCGCAGCCAGGATTCCATACCACTATATTCTTAGCGCTGTTATCAGGAAGCGCCTGAAGCACAGCATCGGCATAATCCTCTTTCCACCATGTGCCGGTGTACCGTGAGTAGAACGGGCGCAGGAAGAGCTCAGCGTCGTTCTCATTCTGCAGCTGGGTTTTGTCCTCTCCGCGGTCCCGTGCCCACTCCAAGTAGCGTTTTTTGGTCCATTCCTCAGTCACGGAGCTTATGGTGAATTTCTTGAAATTCTTGAGGGAGTCCGCGATGAAGTTTAAATCCACCTCTTTAGTCTGGGTCTCGGAAATCTGGGCGGCGGACTTCTCGCTCAGAGCCTGCTGCTCCGCCAGGGCCGCCGCGGCCGCCTGCCTGCGCTCCTGCTGCTGGCGCGCAATCTCCTTCATCTCCTCCTCTTCCTCGGGAGTGCGGACACCGAAAATCTTGTCTATGTCAAGAAGAACGTAAAGCCTGCGCTCAGCCTCCACAACACCGTAAATGTACTTGATGTTTATGTCGCCGAACAGAGGATGCGGCGGCTGAATGCCGGCTTTCTGCACGCCTATAACCTTATCTATGGCATCCACCACCACACCGAACGTCTGCTCGCCCACTGTGACGATAAGCATGTTCTCAAGCATATTGTCATCATGCTGCTTAACGTCTATGTTAAAGAACAGGCGCAGATCGATTATAGGGATGATGTCGCCGCGAAGATTGTAAACGCCCAGAACGAACGGCATGGCATTAGGCACATAGGTGAAATGGTTCGCCTTGGCGATTTCCTTCACCTTCATTATGTCTATGGCATAATCTTTGCCCGCAAGCGAGAAAGTGACCATCTTATAGTCAACAATGGTCGCGGTTTTCTTCTCTTCCGCAAGCTGATCCGCAGAAAGAGAGGATTCCGCAGTTTCGGTAGTGCTCGCAAGAATGTTTAGTTTATCCTGAATAGTCGCCATCTTACTTTTCTCCTACCCCCGGTTTTCCGCGGCAGCGCGGATAGCCGCCTCTTCACGATTATGCAAGGCGTTCATCTCCTGCTTAAGCCCAAGCTCCAGGAGCTGGCCCACGTCTATGATAAGGGAAACTGAGCCGTCTCCAAGGATGGACGCGCCCGCTATACCGGGAGATGCCGTGAACTGGTCGCTCAGCGGCTTTATGACCACATCCTCCTCGCCTATGAGGGCATCCACCATGACGCCTATCTTCTTATCCTGCGAGCCGACTATTACGATGAAGCAGTACTCGCTCTCCACGCTGTTCTTTATGCCGAACAGCCTGTTCAGGCGCAGGATGGATATAACCTCGTTGCGCACATTGAGAACCTCATAGTTGTCTATGGTGTTTATGTTCTCTTTCTTTACGCGCTGGCTCTCTATGACGTTCGCGATGGGGATGGAGTAGACCTCTTTTCCCACGCGCACCAGAAGTCCCTGTATTATGGCAAGGGTGAGCGGCAGACGTATGGAGAATTTGGAGCCCTTGTCTTTCTCACTAGTGACGTTTATGGTGCCCTTAAGCTTCTCTATCTGCGTCTTCACCACATCAAGGCCCACGCCGCGTCCGGAGACGTTGCTTATGGTGTCGCTGGTGGAGAATCCGGCCATAAAAATCAGATTGTACGCATCCTGGTCGGTCAGGGTCTTGTTGGGGCTGATGAGACCCTTCTTTATGGCTTTCTCGCGGACTTTATCCACGTTGATGCCCTCGCCGTCATCTATAATCTCGATGACAATCATGTTGCCCTCGTTGGCGGCGCGCAGAATCAAAGTTCCGGTCTCGTCCTTTCCAAGCTCCGCCCTGTGCTCGGGGGGCTCTATTCCGTGGTCCACGCTGTTACGCACGCAGTGCATGATGGGGTCCAGAAGGTCATCGACCACGGTCTTGTCAAGCTCGGTCTCCTCACCTTCGATTATCAGGTCCACTTTGCGGCCCAGGTCACGGCTCAAATCACGCACCACGCGCGGGAAGCGGTTGAATATGGTGCCGATGGGAACCATTCGGATTTTCATGACGCCTTCCTGAAGCTCGCTGGTTATGCGGCCCAGGTTCTGCGTGGTGCTCCGCGCCTTGCTTGATATGCTCTTGTATTCCGTCTCAAAACCGTCAAACCAGTTGGACAGCGACGTGATCTCCTCCTGCACTTTCTGGCGCACGTCCTTGACTGTGGCGCCGCTCTGCATGGACTCAAGGATTTTGGGAAGGTCCTCCAGGAATTTACGCTGGCGCTCCTTGAACGATGTGTTGAGCGACTGGAGCTGCACCTGAAGGTCCGCCATCTGTATGCCGTTCTGGTTAAACGCGGCTTTGGTGATTACCGCCTCTGACACCAGGTTCATGAGCGTGTCTACGCGCTTGGAATCCACGCGCAGTATGGCGCCCGCCTGATTTACAGCCTTGCCTGTGGGAGCCATGCCCTTTTTGGCCTGCTGAACATTGGCGTTCGTGGCAGGCGCGCTCTCCGCGGAGGAGTCCTCCCTGGCTGCCGGCGCGGGTGCGGGCGCAGGGCTCGGGGCAGGTGCCGGAGCCGCCTGAACAGGCGCCGCGGCAGACGCGGGTCTTGGAGCGGGGGCCTCAGCAGGGGCTCCGCCTGACGCGCCCTTAACCTCACGGGCATCCACGGCCAGGGACACGTCGTCAAGGAACGCGGTGTCCTCCAAGTCCTCGCCGGAGGCGGCCGTGGCTATATAATAAACTACCTGCGGATGGAATTCGTCCTCGTAAAGGGCCTCGAAATCAGGCACGGTCTTAAGCACTGTGCCGTGGTTCTTTAGCGCCGCGAAAACCTGTATGCCGCCCACGCTGTTCATGGGGTTGGACTCATCGAACGTGACGTTTACGGACCAGAGCTTCTCCCCGTCGGGGCAGGCGCCCTTAAGCTCCTGGTAATCGTTCTCTGAGAGGGGCGGAACGGGAGGCATGCCGCCGTCTGACTGCGCTGCCGGCTGGGCCGGTGCGGGGGCCGCAGGCGCGGCTCCGAGCATTCCGCTGGGCAGGCTAACAGGGGCACCGCCATCCTTTTTCTTGCTGCCTTTCTCCGGGATGAACGACTTTATCTTCTGTATCTGTCCCGAGACATCCTGCTGATAGACCGAGCCGTTGCTCCGGGCCTCAAGCATGGCCTTTATTATGTCCAGGGAAGTAAGCAGCACGTCCACGATGGGCTCAGTGACTTTTACAATATCGCTGCGGATGGCATCAAGCAAATCCTCCACATCGTGGCAGAATTCAGTAAGCTCCGTCATCTCTACGGTGGCGGAGCCGCCCTTAAGGGTGTGCGCCGCGCGGAAAATCTCATCGATAGCGTCGTGATTGGAAGGGTCATTTTCTATGACAAGAACGTTGCTCTCCAGGGTCTCAACCTGCTGCTCTGCCTCAGAGAAAAAATCTTTCAGAAGTTCCTCATTATTAGCGTCAAGATAATCACTCATAATCTCTATTTTAATCGGTTATGAATATAAGTCAAGCGGAAACGCCTAATTTTTTAAAGAAAACGGAAGGGAAAAGCCCCCTGCGCTTAAACTCGCGCCAAATTCGGCGGAATTCCGTGCGGGCAGCGGAGGAGCGGGACATTGCGGCGCCTGGGCTGGCCACACCGGCGGAAAGGGGGTTCCGCGGCAGAGAAAAAGATTTATCCCCGGCCTAAAGAGGGAAAATATTCATACCGATAGTAAAAGAGGAGGAAACCGTGAAAAAATTACTTTGCTCTATTTTAGGCGGCATACTGGCTTTTAGCGGCATGAAGGCGCTGGCAATGCCGTATTTCACAGGATACACAGGCATACTTGCGGATTTTACCGCCAAGGCGAAGGAGAATTCCGACGCGCTCATCAACATAGATCCGGTCATGGAGTCGCAGGCATTTTTTGCGGGGCAGCTGGACTTCAGCGGGAAAGTGCTTGTGCGCGGTGAATTTTACCTTAGGACGGGAGACCTTCTTAAGGACAGCATTTTCGTGGACAGCGGGGAATATAACGCGGATTTCAGGATAGAGGAGTTCTCGGGGACGTGGGTGAACGCGCGGCCCAGCTCCACTCACTTCCTGAGCCTTTTCATGGGAAGCTTCGAGCCCATAGGCTCTGATGTCTTTCTGAGGCGGTATTTCAGCATACAGCCCCAGACATCGCTTTTCACGCGGAGCTGGCGGGGAATCAACGGAGCCTCCATGTACAACGTGTACGGCGCGGGAATATCCTATGTGCTCAGGTTCGACAGGCCGCACGCCGCGGGGCTGAACGTGTACTTTAACCAGCTGGAGAACGATGACGGCATGTTCACGAATGTATTAACCGCGGACGGCCGCTACGCGTGCGTGTTCCCTAACTTCACGCTGGATGTGAGCGCCGGCGTGGGCATTCCCATGGAGACCACGGATGACTCCGGCTCCAACGTGATAGCCGTGGTCAGGACCATAAACCTGCATGCGGGGCTAAGCATGCTGGCAGGGAACAGATACACATCGTCATTCTTCATGCAGGCGGGATTCGGAAGCCTTATTCTTAATCCCTCCGCGCAGGTAAGCACCACGGGCAAAAAGTACAACGCCATAAATTTCGAGGACCTTTACATTCTCCTTGAGCCGCGCATAGGGTTCAGGCAGTTCCAGCTTAACGTGGCGCTGTTCAACATTCCGGGCGAGTCCATGAGGAACATGATTTACCTTTCGTCCATGTATGACTCAGGCACAAGCAACGTCCTGGGACTTAACATATCCGCCGTGACCGACATGCTCTATCTTAAGAACACGAATTTCACATTCGGCATACACACTACCGCCGCAATCAGGAATCCGCTTGAGGGCTTCTCGGGCGACATAAAATTCAGCGAGTACATGGCGCAGAGCTTGCAGGACATACTGCTGAACAGGACTGACATAAACATAACGCCGTTCGTGTCCGTGCCGGTGTTCGGCGGAATGCTATCAAGCTCCATGTCCATAAGGATAATGCAGTTCGCGTCGGAATGGCAGAGGGCCATAAAGCTTTCAGTGGGCTTTAAGACGCAGATTTAGGGCCAAAGACCCAAGGCCCGGGCATCACCTGAGCGGTCCTGCCCGGGCCTCTTCTTTTTAAAGCGAAATCCCCGGCACGCATTATGCCATGCTACGCGCGCATGTTGATTCTGAGGCACAAACCCGGTACAATTCATTAAACTTTTTCTTATTAGAGAGGGCACGTGATGATTGAGCGCAACAAAGGCCTTGCGAACATAGCGGCAGGCTATCTTTTCCCGGAGGTGGCGAAACGCCGCAGGGAGTATCAGGCAAAGCATCCGCAGGCAAAGATAATAAGCCTGGGCGTGGGGAACACCACGGAGCCGCTTACGCCGCATGTGGCCAGGGCCATGGCGGACTATGCCAAATCACTGGGAACAAAGGCGGGCTACTCCGGCTACGGAGAGGACCTGGGACTGACTCCCCTCCGCGAGAGAATAGCGCAGGTGCTGTACCACGGGCTAATAAGCGCTGACGAGGTTTTCATCTCTGACGGCGCTAAATGCGACATAGCTCGCCTCCAGACACTGTTCGGGAGCAAAGCAAGAATCGCAGTGCAGGACCCCGCCTACCCCGTCTACGTGGACGGAAGCGTAATACAGGGAGCGGCAGGAAAATCCGGCGCCAGAGGATACAAAGGCGTCACCTACCTTCCTTGCACGGCCGAGAACGGATTTTTCCCGGACCTGGACAGGATAAAGCCCGGGACACTCATATATTTCTGCAGCCCGAACAACCCCACCGGGGCCACGGCCACGCGCGCGCAATTAAAGAGACTGGTGGACTTCGCCAACAGGAACGGATGCATGATAATTTTTGACGCGGCGTACTTCGCGTTCATACGGGACGAAAAGCTTCCCCGCACCATTTACGAGATTCCCGGAGCAAAGAAATGCGCCATAGAAGTTAACTCATTCTCCAAGCTGGCGGGATTCACCGGCGTGCGACTGGGATGGAGCGTGGTGCCGGCGGCGCTTAGATTCGCGGACGGAACACCAGTGCGTCAGGACTGGACGCGTATCGTAACCACTCTTTTCAACGGAGCGTCAAACATAGCGCAGGCGGGAGGGCTTGCCTGCCTTGACGAGGAGGGTCAGAGAGAGACCAGGGCACTGGTGGACTATTACCTTGAGAACGCGCGGATTATGCAGGAGACGCTCACGGGAAAGAATTTCAATGACGCCGGGGTTCAGGTGTTCTACACCGGCGACTCGCCGTACCTTTGGGTAAAATTCCCCGGATGGAAAAGCTGGGACATATTCGATAAAATTCTGGACGAGTGCAATGTGGTCACCACGCCCGGAAGCGGATTCGGGCCTGCGGGAGAGTCCTACCTGAGGTTCAGCAGCTTCGGTCACAGGGGGGATGTGAAAGAGGCGTGCAGGCGGCTCTCAAAGCTCGTCCTGTGATTTTCTCCGGGCGGAGGGCTGCCGTGCCCTGCGGTGACGCGCCGCAAATATAACAAAGAATTCTTGGAAAATACAACGGTAAACCGGATTTTTTTAAGACTTACGGTTATTTGTGTTGTATAATTACCCTATGAGAATACTTTTAGTTGAGGATGAGGTGCGTCTCTCGCAGGCGTTAGTGGAGATTTTCCAGAAAAACCGCTACGGCATAGACGCGGTATACACAGGCCCCGAAGGGCTCAAATACGCCCAGAGCGGCAACTACGACGCAATAATCCTAGACATAATGCTTCCCGGCCAGGACGGAATCTCAATACTTAAAACCCTCCGCGAGGACAGGAACCAGACACCCGTGATGCTCCTTACGGCAAAGGACGAGGTGCAGGACAAAGTGAAGGGCCTGGACTGCGGCGCGGATGACTACCTTACAAAGCCATTCAGCACGGACGAGCTTCTGGCGCGCATAAGGGCGCTCACACGGCGCAAGGGAGAGATAAAGGAGGACGTGGTGACACTGGGCGACCTTACGCTCAACAAAAACAACTGCGAGCTCCAGAACGACAGGGGCGGCTCCATAAAGCTTTCCCTCAAAGAATTCCAGATAACTGACATGCTGTTCGAGAACCCCCGTCAAATCATAAAAAAAGAGCGCATAATAGAGAAAATATGGGGCGGTGACTCCGACGCCGAATACAACAACGTGGAGGTCTACATAAGCTTCATCAGAAAAAAACTGGAGCAGCTTAACGTGGCCACGCAGATACGCACGTCGCGCGGCATCGGATACTCACTGGAATACGGGAATTAATCCTGCGCCCTGAGGCTAAAGATGGCTTCTGATTCGATTTTTAAAAATCTTTACATGAAACTTTCCGTGAGCATGACGGCAGTGCTCACCATATTCCTTGCGGCTCTTATAATCTCGCTGAACGTATTTCTGGACACGTCCAACCTGCGCTCATCCAATAAATTCATGGACATGATAGTGGCTACCGGGGGACTGGGGCCGGGCCGGGCCGCTGCGGACAATTCGGACGGCGGGCGGCAGGGCACAAAGAGGCCGCGGGACAACAGCAAGCATGACGGAAAATCCGGGACAGACACAAGCAGAAAGAGCAGGCGGCTCCGTCTAGCGGATATCATATTCCTTCATTCCGTGGTGCCCGGGTTCAGGAATTTCTGCGCGCTCACTGTGGACGCGGAGGGCTCGGTCATAAAAGTAATACACCCGTTCTCTCTTCCGCCCGAGGGCACAAGCCTTGAGACGCTGGCAAAGGAGATTTTCGAAAGGAAGGATTACAGGAGAAACGTCTACCATAAATACGGCTTTAAAGTGTCGGAGAAAGACTCTTATTATCTCATGGTGCTTCTGGACAGAAGGGCGGAGTTGCTCCAGGAGCGCAGGTTCGCCAGAGTTTCGCTGGCGGTATTTTTCCTGGGCATTCTCATAGCATACATGCTGTCATGGTTTTTCTCGCGATGGGCGGCACTGCCGGCGGAGGAGGCCTACAAGAGGCAGAGACAGTTCATAGCGGACGCGGGCCACGAGCTTAAGACACCCATAGCGGTAATCGGCGCGAACATAGACGTTCTGGAGCATGAGATTCCTGACAACAAATGGCTGGGCTACATAAAGATTGAGAATTCCAGAATGGAGAATCTGGTGAAGGACCTGCTTTATCTGGCCAGGAACGACTCGGAGAGAACGGAGACGGGTAGGCTTCCGTTCGACGCGTGCAGGGCCACGGCATACGCGGCGCTGCCGTTTGAGGGAGCGGCATTCGAGCAGAAAAAGAATTTCAGAATCAGCATACCTGAGCAGAGCATAACCGTCACAGGCGATGAGGAGAAAATAAAGCAGGCGGTGATAATACTGATAGACAACGCGCTTAAGAATTCCGACGCGGGAGAAAGCATAGAGGTCCGGGTGACGCGCGAGGGCAGATTCTGCTGCATAACGGTGTACAACACGGGGCGCGGGATTCCTGAGAAAGACAGGGAAAAAATTTTCGACAGGTTCTACAGGGCCGACTCATCCAGGGCGCGTGCCACAGGAGGATACGGGCTGGGACTTGCCATAGCGAAAAGCATAGCGGTCTCCCACCGAGGGAAAATAAGCGTGGAAAGCGAGGAGGGAAAATTCGCGTCTTTCACCATATCCCTTCCGGCGGACGGAAAATAAGATTTTGTTTCTGAAAAAGAAAATATGATTTAAGGGACTCTTTATCTCTAAAAAAAGCGCGCCCATTCAGCGAACGGGCGCGCCATATAAGTCTCAGAAAATTTTACTGTGCGTCACTGGAAGAGCTGGAACTGCGGGCCCTGACCTCCGCCGCAATCTCCTCCACTTTCTGGTCGTTGAGTATGTAGCGCTTCCTGAACCAGAGCACCGCGAACACAAGTCCCGCTATGGGAATCAATGTCATAACCATGCGAAGGCCCATCTTGCTTTGCGCCGACACTCCCAGAGAGAAATCTATGGCCTCGTCCGCTATGGACGCCGTGTCCTGCTTAAGGCTAAGGACATGAAGCGCCATGCTCGCTATGAACGCTGAGATTCCTGACGCTAATTTCACCACGAACGTCTGCATGGAGAAAATCACGCTCTCGTCGCGGCGGTTGTTCTTGAGCTCTCCGTAGTCCACCGTGTTAGCCAGGAACACAGTGATGATGACGTTGTTCACGCCGGCGCTCGCCATAATCAGCACTCCGGGAACAAGCATGGGGACCACGCTGCTCACACCCGCGCTCGACATAACCAGAAGGACCAGGTATCCCGTTATGCTCATGCAGACGCTCACATAGAAAATCTTTATGTTGTTCAGCCTGCACACCCTGCGCAGGAACGGATAGAGAAGCATCATGGCCAGAATCTGCGTGCCGCCGCCCACCATGTTAAACAGCGCGTAGCCCGCGTTCCAGTCAGTGCCGCCTATGTCGTACTTGAAGAAATAGATTATGAGGTTTGACGTTATGTAAAGCGCCACGTTTATTATGACTATAGTCACCACCACAGTCATGGCCTGATCGTTCTGCACGAGCGCCTTGAACATCTCTCCTATGGACGCGGTCTTCATGTCCACGTTGGATTTCTCTTTAACGCCCACGCACGTAAGAAGCGTGAACACGATGAAAATCACGGCCACTCCCAGAGTAAAATACCTGAAGCCGTTCAACTCCGTCCACTGCTGGGCCGGATACCGCATGGCAAGCTCCTGGGGCACGGTGCCTCCCAGCTTTGAGCCGAGCGCAGGCACCACCATCATGGTAGCGATTGATATGATGGCCGAGCCGACACCCGCGCATGAGCGGGCCAGAGTGGTAAGGTTCTCGCGCTCATTTCCGCCGTTGGTGAACGCAGGAATCATGGACCAGTACGGAATGTCCATCATGGTGTATGTAACGCCCCACAGGATGTAAGTCACCGCGGCGTAGGCCACAAGTCCCGCGCCGTCTAAGTGCGGGGGAGCTGAGAACATAAGGTACAGGATGACGGCGTTTGTAAGCGTGCCTATAAGAAGCCACGGACGGAATTTTCCCCACCGGGTCTTAGTCTTAGCCACCACAACGCCCATTATGGGATCATTGAACGCGTCAAAGATTCTGGCGACCAAAAGGATTACCCCCATGGCCACGGCGCTTACACCGAGGATGTCCTGAAAGTAATACAAGATGTAGGTTGCAGAAAGCATGTACACCATGTCTTTTCCAACTGCGCCCAGTCCGTAGGAGACTTTGCCTCCCAGACTGAGCTTGCTCTGCGTTTCCATGTTTCCCTCCTTCAAAGAAAACAAAATTTATAAAAACTTAAGGCCGCCATAAAAGCGGACATTATTTTGCCTTTATGGAATTGAGCATGACCGCTATCAGGAGCTCCAGCTGCCTGTCAGGTGTCACCGCCCTGTCCATGTTAAGCATGTTGCCTGACAGCGCGAGTTTCTGCGCCAGGCTGAACAGCGAGTGCATCAGCGTGAAATACATCTCGTCGTCTGTGGCGGACGAGACATTGTAGTCCGGGTCCCCGCTGAACGCTATGGAGCCGTCCGCCCTGCCCTTCTCCAGGGCGCGCATGACCACGGACTTGAGGCTCACTATGGTGTCCTCATAATGCCCCAGGCGCTCCGGCGTGATGCTCTGTTTTTTGACGAATGAGTCAAAGTAGTACATGAAGCGGAAAAAATTCTCCTGCGTGGACAGCACCCGCGGAAAAATCCCCAGAAGAATCTTCATCTGCTCATAGCCCGAAAGCTCGTCATAATCCGGCGAGACGAACAGGTCGCTGAATATCTCCTCCTCCATTTTCCATGCGTATATGGCGCATTCTATGGCAAGGTCCTCCTTGGTGGAGAAATAGCGGTAAAGCGACGCCACCCCTATCTCCGCCTGCTCGGCAATCTCGTTCATAGTAATGCTCTCAAAACCTCTCTCCGCAAAAAGCGTAAACGTGCAGTCTATTATATGATTTATGCGTGAAGCCTTTAAATTCTCCTGCTCAAGCCTGCGTTTCTCAGCGGCCGGCATATGTATACTTTGACCCATCTCCGTCTATTCCTGTAATTCCTGCAGCGAGTTCTACAGCATGGTACGCGCCATTGTAGATTCCAGCCCTCTTTGCAGATATGATTGCGTTGTTCATGTTCACAAGCAAGTCAGGGGTCGCAATAAACTGCTGTATCATTGCCTCGGCATAAGCCAGGTTGGGACATTCCGGCGTGCCGTCTCCTATCTCCGCGCTGCGTATGGCGCCCCATCTCTCGTGCCCGCCCACATGCTGGATCATAAGTTTAGGAACAGGGTAGAACGCAAGCTCGGATGGTTTGGTCATAATCACATCGCATGCCCGCATAAGAAGGTTGGTGGCGTACACGGCGGCAAAAATATCCTTATGGCAGAACACATGGAGCCCTCTGCTCTCCGCGCCCGCGCACTCCGAGTCATTGAGGGCATTCTCGGCGAATGATTTTGTCTCGCTCCATTTGTCAAAATGCAGCGCGGCAAGATTCTCTATTCCGGGAATCTTGGACTTGAAAAAATCCCACACGTTGGCATAGTCGCCTATGTTCAGGTAAAGCGCGGCCCTGCCATCCCTTATGTACGGAATAAGGGTTTTTATGAGCGATGCGAAATAGTCGCCCTGGCTTCCCGCGCCGCCTATGGAAAGCAGGAAACGGACGGGCTTTCCTGTAGTGAGACGGTTTATGCGGGACGCGCAGTCCTGCTCTATGTTGCGCACGAACTCATCGTCTATGTACTGGCCTATGTACGCTATGTCTTTCCTGCCCATGGGGTTAAGGACGTTGTCTTTGTCAAAGCCGCACAGCGTGCGGTAGCCGAAGTACGCATTGGGCGTCTGGACGGTGTGAAGCGCGCCCTCGCTGAGATGGAGCGCCATGGGCCAGTTGTCGGGGATGGCGTTAACCACGTGGGTCATGCCCGCATGGACCGCGGCCTGGCTGGGCCATACGTGAGTCGCGATGTACGGCGTGTCCCTGGGAATGTCGTTGAAAAGCGGCACCATGAGCTCGGCGTTCTTCTGGTCCCCGGCGTTGTACGTTATCTGCTTGAAGCCCGTGTAATTAAGCGGCTCCCACACAAGCCTGTTGAACAGCCTGCTCTTCTGGCTTATCCTGCTGGCCAGCGAGTACAGGTCATTCTGCCCGCCGATTATTTTAGTGCACGTGGTCTCGGGGAAAGAATTCAAATCCAGCCAGAGCGGAGTGTAGCCCATGGCGTGGGCAGCGCTCGCCATGGCCATGCTTATCCTGTAGTGGCCGAATCCCATGCGGATGTTACCTATGATGACAGGGTTCGGGGGCAGCTCTCCCAGGGGCTCCTTGGAAAGCTTAAGGACTTTCACGCCCATCACAGGAGTAAGCACCTCGTTGTCCACGGCCACAAGATGGTAGTCCGCGGCCCTGTCATCTCCGTATTTCCGCAGGAATTTTCTCTGCGCTTTGGCGGCTTTGCGTATGAACTTGGATGGAATCTTATTACCAAAGATTACGGAACTTCTGTCTTGCATTTTACGCTCCTAAAATTATTTTATCTCAAACACGGAGATTGAATGCGGCTCGGCCCGCATGCGGTCTCCGTCTTCTTTTACGTGCGACACCACGGCTGAGAGCTCCGCGTCACCGGATTTTCCCGCGCGGCCCAGGACCAGCCTGCGGCTCACCGTGAGACATTTATCGCTCAGGTTTATGAGCCCGCAGTAATTCCCGCTGCGGGAGAACAGGATGTAGGTTTTTCCCGTAACGTTCACGAGCCCCCACTCCTCGCCAGAAAGCCTTTCGTACAGGCCTGCGACGCGCCTTGTAAGGACGCCGTCAGTGGCATCGTCAAAGGAGGCGGGATCGTCGGAGTGCATGAGCTGGCTCGCGAACATAAAGTCCGTCAGGGCGATGAGCTCTTTCTCCGTGTCCGTGAGGGACGTGTTCTCGTAGCGCAGGAAAACCACGTCAGGGTCGCTTATGAACACGCTCTGATCAAAGAAGGCGTGGCCCAGAGTGCTCAGCAGGTTAGGCAGCGCTCCCGGGCGGCCCTCCCAGCGTACCCTGGCGAGAACCTTGAAATCCCAGTCCTCCTTTGTATCAGGCCCTATGCGCGAGAGCGGGAATTCGTTGCAGCTGGCCTCCAGCGGAAGCCCGCATCCCAGATACGCCACAGGCTCTCCCCTGCCGTTCACTTTCCTTTTGGTCAGAATCTTTATGGCGCGGTCATACCACTCGTACCCTGCGCCGCCGTTCTTATACGCGCCGTAAATCATCCCCGCGAACAGGAAGTCCAGCTTTAAGTAGCGGAATCCCCATCCGTTTATTACTTTGTCCATAAGCGAGTCCAGATACAGAACGACGTCCTCACGGCTTAAATCCAGGCAGTAATACGAGTGGCTCCTTCCGGGCTGATCGGGACCTTTCTTCGCGCCCCACAGCGGACCGTACCCCGCCTCCACAGGCTTTCCGTCCTTGTCGCGCAGAATCCAGTCGCGGTGCTCCCTGGCGGTGTCGCATCTCCAGTCTATTATGAGCGGCGCCATCCACAGCCCGGGGATGTATCCTTTTTCGGCTATGGACGATGCGAGCGACTCCATGCCGCCGGGGAAGCGCTCAGGGCACACGTCCCACTGGCCCAGCGCCCTCTCCCAGCCGTCGTCCACCTGAAAGACCACAGGCCGGCCCTTGTCAAGGCAGCAGGTCTTTATGATGTTGCCCGTCCTGCCCAGAAAGTCCAGATCCTTGTCTATGAGCGCCTGGTTTATGTCAGAATAGTGATTGTACCAGCTCTCCCAGCCGCATGTCTTTATAAACTCCGTGCCGCCGGAAAGGAAACGGAGGCCGTCGAATTTGCCGCTTCCCGGACCGCCGAATATGCTTCTCATAGCATCGCGCAGCGCGAAAAAGCCTTCTGCCGTGAACACGGAAAGCTCCGCCATTTTCTCGCCGGTCCTCCATGCCTTGCCGTCTGAGTACGCAGTGACCGTTATGCGGCGCGTGCCGCGGTCCACATAGAACTGCACAGGAGGAAGGACCTCTCCCCTGGCGCGGGCCGAGGAGCACAGGACAAGGTATGTGTCGTCCCACCTGAGATAGGCTATGAACTGTCCTTTTAAAAGCCTCCCTGAAGCTGACTTTCTGCCGCACACCCTGCGGGGCGGAGTTCCGGGGAACCTGGTGTACTGCAGCCACTGCGGTATGACAGGGATGTAGCGTCCGGGGAATTTGCCGGGCTCCACCTCTCCGCCGAATCCCCAGCTCTGCCAGCCGCCGCCGTAAAAGAAAAAGTCCCTGTCAGCGCATGCGGATGCCTGCGAGGGAGAGGCCACGGACTTAAGAAGCTCATCCACGGAAAGCTCCGCCACAATCCTGTTGGCGCGGTCAGGCTCGCTAAGACCCGAGGAAAGCACGGGGCCGGAATATGAGGCGGTGTAAAGCAATATGTCGCTGCAATCAGCGGCATCGCAGGGAATCATGGCAGAGCTAACGGAAACGTCCGACACGTTCATCAAATTCCTCCTTAAAAATCCATTGTCCCGGAAAAATCAGAATCCCAAAGACAATGAGGCCGTCCGCAAAAACGGAAAGTCAAGCAAGCATTCCCGCCAGAACCGCATGAGGCATGGCGCAGGCAAAAAGATTAAAGCCTTATCAAGATGATAGCATTACTATCACGATGATATAATATCATCGCACAGGGTCAGCGGGATGTCAAGAAAAATTCTAAGAGACATTTGATTTTTAAATTGAGGGGCAGGATTCCGGGGCCCGCGAGCACGGCGGAACACACCGCGCGGAGCAGAACCCCGCGCGGACGAACCTAATTAGCGAGCTTGGAGAGCGGCATAAGATCCGGGCTGGTGGTGGCGTTCTCAAGCCGCGCGTACTCCTCCATGACTTTCTGCATCTCGCGGCTCAGTTTAGCGGGAAGCTGCACCATTATCTTCACGTACAGGTCGCCTTTTTTGCCTCCTGAGCGGGGAACGCCCTCCTCCTTTACGCGAAGGAGTTTTCCCTGTGGAGTTCCGGCCGGCACTTTGAGCGTGATTCTTCTTCCGTCCAGGGACTTTATGGATATGTCCGCCCCCAGCGCGGCCTGAGACACGGAGACGGGCACTGCGCAGTAAAGGTCGTCGCCGTCGCGCTCAAAGAATTTATCATCCTTTACGTGGACCACGATTATGAGGTCACCCGTAGAGCCGCCGTTAGTGCCTGCGTCTCCCATGCGGGGGATTGTTATGCGGCGGCCGTTGTCCACTCCGGGAGGAATGGTTATGGTCACCACTTTGTCCTTCTCCTGCAAACCGCTTCCGTGGCATGAGGAGCACGGATTCTCTATGACGGTGCCCTTTCCGCCGCACGTGGGGCAGGGCTGCTGCACGGCGATGAATCCCGCGCTGCGCCTTATCTGACCCATTCCCTGGCACGTGGAGCACGTCTTTCTTCCTGAGCCTGACGCCGCGCCCGAGCCGCCGCACGCAGGGCACTGCTCATGGTGGCGGAACCTTATGTCAGTCTTGCAGCCGTAGACCGCATCCTTAAAGGAAAGCTCCAGGTCGTACCTGAGGCTGGCGCCGTCATTACCCCGGCTCTGCCCGCGCTCCGCTCCGCTGAAACCGCCCATTCCGCCGAAAAGCTTCTCGAAAATATCGCTGAATCCGCCCCCGCCGAAAATATCGCTGAAGTCGTGGAAGGCATGGCTGTAACCGCCCGAGCCGGGACCGCCCATCCCGTCCAGCCCCGCAAAGCCGTACTTGTCGTAGACGGGCCTCTTCTGGTCATCGCTCAGGACCTCGTAAGCCTCCGTGGCCTCCTTGAATTTCTCCTCGGCCTCCTTGTCGCCGGGATTACGGTCAGGATGATATTTTACAGCCAGTTTCCTGTACGCTTTTTTTATGGTGTCAGAGTCCGCGCCCTTATCTATGCCCAGAACCTCGTAATAGTCTCTTTTATTAGCCATTTTGATTACCTAGTGTAGAATATACAAAAAATTTTACGGATAGACAATATTTTAAGGCAAAGTAACGCCCGCGATTCATGCGCATAAGGGGGCACGGTGCGGATTCACAGAAAGACGTCTTTAAACCGCACTTCTACAAAATCCTCTAATCTGATATACTCCGCGGTGCAGGAGAGCGCACGGTCATGCCATGCGAACTGAACTTATCCGCGTGCACGCCGTGCAGACGCGCGTTTTTTAAGGAGAGCAATATGTCCAGCTACGATTTTAAGAGCATTGAGCCTAAATGGCAGGATTACTGGGACAAGAACAAGACATTCCGCGTAACGGAGGACCCCGGCATTCCTAAGGAAAAGCGCCGCTACGTCCTGGATATGTTCCCCTACCCCAGCGGAGCCGGGCTTCACGTGGGACACCCTGAGGGCTACACCGCCACTGACATCTGGTGCCGCTACCTGCGCATGAACGGATTCAACGTCCTGCATCCCATGGGATACGACGCGTTCGGGCTTCCCGCGGAGAATTACGCCATAAAGACAGGGACACATCCCTCCGCCACCACGTTCAAGAACATAGAGCATTTCACCAGCCAGATAAAGGCGCTGGGGTTCAGCTACGACTGGGACCGCTGCGTAATCACATGCACGCCGGACTACTACAAGTGGACGCAGTGGATTTTCCTTAAGCTGTACAAGAAAGGGCTGGCATACGAGGCGGAGACCCCCATCAACTGGTGCCCCAGCTGCAAGACAGGACTCGCCAACGAGGAGGTAAAGGAGGGGCACTGCGACCGCTGCGGCGCGGAGGTCACGCATAAAACCATACGCCAGTGGATTCTTAAAATCACAGAGTACGCGGAGCGGCTTCTGGAGGATCTGGACGGCCTGGACTGGCCTGAGAGCGTCAAGCTCATGCAGAAGAACTGGATAGGAAAAAGCGTGGGCGCGGAGGTGGACTTTTACGTGGCGGACAAGGACGGCAATGCCACGGACCGGAAGCTCACGGTCTACACCACCAGATGCGACACGCTGTTCGGGGCCACGTACATGGTGGTGTCTCCTGAGCACAGGCTTGTGGAAAGCCTTACCACGCCGGAGCAGAAGGACGCAGTAAGGGCATACATAGATGCCGCCGCAAAGAAGAGCGACCTTGAGCGCACTGACCTTGCCAAGGACAAGACGGGCGTGTTCAGCGGCTCATACGCCATCAACCCCGTGAACGGAAAGCTTATTCCCATCTGGGTGGCGGACTATGTGCTTATATCCTACGGAACCGGCGCAATCATGGCCGTACCCGCGCACGACACACGCGACTGGGAGTTCGCCAAGAAATTCAATCTTCCCATAATAGAGGTGCTTAAGAGCCAGGCCGACGTGCAGGAGCAGGCATGGACCGAGGACGGCACGCACGTTAACTCTGAATTCCTGGACGGCCTAAACAAAAAGGACGCCATAGAGAGGATGCTGGCCTTCCTTGAGGAGAAAGGCATAGGGAAAAGGGCGGTGAACTACAAGCTGCGCGACTGGGTGTTCAGCCGCCAGCGCTACTGGGGAGAGCCCATTCCGCTAGTGCACTGCCCAGACTGCGGCACCGTGCCCGTGAGCGAGGAGGACCTGCCGCTTGAGCTTCCCGACGTAAAGACCTACCAGCCGACCGGCACCGGGGAGAGTCCGCTCGCAGGAATAGAGGAATGGGTGAACTGTCCCTGCCCCAAATGCGGGAAACCCGCGAGACGCGAGACGAACACCATGCCGCAGTGGGCGGGAAGCTGCTGGTACTACCTGCGCTATCTGGATCCAAAGAATGAGAAGGAATTCGTCTCACCCGAGGCAGAGAGATACTGGATGCCGGTGGACCTCTACGTGGGCGGGGCCGAGCATGCCGTCCTTCACCTGCTTTACGCGCGGTTCTGGCATAAAGTCCTCTACGACATAGGGGCGGTCAGCACCAGCGAGCCTTTCCAGAGGCTCATAAACCAGGGCATGATAACCAGCTTCGCGTTCCAGAACAAAGCCAAGTCCCTGGTTCCGGTGGACCAGGCGCAGGAAGTGGAGCCGGGCGTGTTCAGGGACAAGGACACCGGGGAGCCGCTTGAGCGCATAATCGCAAAAATGAGCAAGTCGCTCAAGAACGTGGTGAACCCCGATGAGATGATAAGGGAGTACGGCGCAGACAGCGTGCGCATGTACGAGATGTTCATGGGACCGCTCACCGTATCAAAGCCGTGGAACACGCAGGGGCTCATAGGCGTGAACAGGTTCCTGGAGAAAGTGTGGGCAGTGGGAGAGAAGCCCCTGTCAGACATAGACATCACAGGAGAGATTAAGGACAAGAGACTCTCCGACCTGCGGAAAACCTACGCGCGCACAGTAAAGAAAGTCACGGGCGACACCGAGAGCCTCAGCCTTAACACGGCCATAAGCCAGATGATGATTTTCATAAACGAGGCCGGAAAACTGGACTCCCTGCCGCGCGCCATGTGGGAGGGCTTCGTGAAGATGCTCTCCTGCTACGCGCCGCACCTGGGAGAGGAGCTGTGGAGCAGGCTGGGCCACGGAAATACAATCGCATACGAGCCGTGGCCTGTGTTCAGCGAGGAATACTGCAAGGAGGACACAAAGGAGTATCCCGTCATGATAAACGGAAAGCTCCGCGCCAAATTCGAGGCCGCAAGCGACGCAGACAGCGCCCTTCTGGAGAGCCTTGCCCGGGAGACCGAGGGGTTCAAGAAATTCACTGACGGAAAGACAGTCTCCAAAGTGATAGTGGTGCCCGGAAAACTGGTCAACGTGGTAGTGAGATAATGAGACGGAAAGACGCGCTTAATCAGGCGGCATACAGGACAAGGCTCATACGCGCGGCGGGCGTCATAGCGCTGGCGGGGAACCTTATCCTTACAGCGGTGAAAATTTTTCTGGCGCACAAGTCATCATCTCTGGCGGTTCTGGGCGACGGCATAGACTCGCTCACTGACGTGCTCATAGCCGCGGTAACGCTCGTGATAAGCGGCATAATATCTAAGCCGGGAGACAGGGAGCATCCATGGGGGCATGGCCGCGCAGAGACCGTGGCGACCATGGTCCTTGCGTTCATAATCTTTCTTGCGGGAAGCGAGCTCTGCATATCCGCGGCAAAAAGAATAATAGCCAGGGAGACCATCACAGAAGTCTCCGCGGCGGCGGTGTGGGCCAGCGTCATCTCCATCTGCGGCAAAGTCCTGCTCACATTCTCCCAGTATTTCCTGGGCAAAAAAGCAAAGTCCGATCTGGTGCTGGCAAACGCACAGAACATGCGGAGCGACATAGTTCTGTCCGCGGCCATACTCACGGGCATATCACTGGCAAGAATTTTCAGGCGCCCGGTGCTGGACCCCGTCACCGCCATAATAGCGGGCCTGTGGGTCATAAAGAACGCCGTGGAGCTGTTCAAGGACCTGAACATGGAGCTTATGGACGGCAACACGGACAGCTCGCTTTACAAGAAGATTTTCAATGCGGTGAAGTCCGTTCCCGGAGTGGAGAATCCTCACCGCGCGCGCATAAGGAAGCTGGGCGCGTCATACGACATAAGCCTTGACATAGAGGTTCCGCCCGACATGACGGTATATGACGCCCACGAGAAGGCCGAGCAGGTGGAGGAGGCCATAAGGAAGTCAATACTGGATGTGTACGACGTGATGATTCACATAGAGCCAGAGAACAGCAGCGCCCATCAGAGAAAAGAGGAATTCGGGCTTAGCCCCGGAAACATGGAGGAATGACTCCCAGGGCAGTGCGCATGCTCCGCGCTCTCAAATCCCGGAGGCAGAGTCCTTTTTCCATGCGTCTATGAACTCAAGCATGAACTGCTGCACATCGGAGAACCATTTTTTCTGGAAACCGCACGCGGCTTTCCCTATGAACCTGAAATGCCAGCACTCCCACATATAGCCCGTTACATCCTCGTATCCGCGCGGAAAACTAAGGCTCCAGCCGTAATCCGCGGCGTGCTCGTAAACCCATCTGCCCATGCCGGTGTCCGCCCAGTCGTCAGTGATGGAGCCGAAGTCCACCGCGCATCCGAGCTGATGCTGGCTGGTGCCGGCGCGCGCGCTGTACCTTTCCGCAAGCTCAAGTCCGTCCTGCGCCACGTAGCGGGCAAAAAGGCCCTCCTGATATGAGTACGAGCGGTAAGTGGAGCTCACGGTAAGCTTTATGCCGTCATCAAGGGCCGCGCGCGCAAGGTCCTCCAGGGCAGAGAACGCCTCCTGCCTCAGCGACAAGTCATTCCGGCTCACGTTCCACAGGCCGCACTGCGACACTCTCCTAAGGTCGGCGGGAGCATAATCCGCGCCCACAGGATGGCTTTTATCTATGAGAAAATAAAGCGACAGGTCATCCGGCGAGAAAGCGGACTCCTCCTCCAGGACGGCGTAAAGGTCCTCCAGGAATTCAAAAGGATCTCCGTTAGGTATCTCCGCCTTGGCCCGCTCGCTCATGCCGCCCAGCACGCGGGAAAGCCTCTCAATCTGCGGATCAAGGACGCTCCCCGCAGCCTGTTCCTGTCCGCCGGAAGCCCTGGCCCGGGCGCAGGATGTAAGGGCGCAGAAAAAGAAAACTCCTGCCGTGCAGAGGACCATTATGGCCCTACGACGCATTTGCCACTTCCGTAACGGAATGAATCACATAGAAAGTGTCCCAGAAGCCGGTGCGAGAGAGGGAGTGGCGCGCCTCGTCGGAGGGGTTCATTATGAAGAGCTTGGTGCCGTTATCCTCGCCGTCATTATGCCCAGCAAGCACCACGCCTATGCCGGACGAATCTATCTGCGTAACGAGCGACAAATCAAGCACCACGTTGGAGTCTATAATATAAGAGTAGACTTTCTGCTGAAGCTCCGCTACGGTGTACGCGTTCACCGCGCCCGAAAGCTCAAGCAGCATGTAGTTGGCGCCCACTTTCTCGCGTATTGTAAGATTATCCATCACTTGCCTCCCAGATATTTAAGGACCAGAATGGTAACGTCGTCATCCAGCTCCTTAGATGTAAACTGAACCAAAGAATCATAGGCGAACTGCGCCATTTTGCTAGCAGGATAGAACGAGTTGTCCATGAGGGCGTTCTGAATGCGTCCCTTTCCGTAAACGTCTCCGCGCAGCGAGCGGCTCTCTATGAGACCGTCCGTGCACGTGAGTATGATGTCCCCCTCTGCCAGGTTCACTTTCTTAACCTTAACGAAGCCCGACACATCGCGCACGAATCCCAGCACATGGCCCTCGCCCTGAATCTCTATGACGTTGTTATACGCGCGGGTGTACATGAACAGCGCGGGGGAGCCGCAGTTTATGTAGTACATGGTGTTGGTGTTAAAATCCAGGAGGCCGAAAGTGCCCGCAAAGTACGTGCCCTTAGGAAGGTTCTCGCGGATGAACGAATTCACCTTGACCACCAGTTTCTTGAAGTCCCCTATCTCCGCAAGGTACGTCCTTATGATGGACTTAAGAATGACCATGCTCATGGAGGCCGCGATTCCCTTGCCGCTGAGAGCGCCTATTATGTAGATGTAGCGGCTGTCATTAAGGCGGATTGTGTCCACGAACTCACCGCCTATGTTATGCGCGGGAACCATAAGATAGCCGGAGTCCACCTTGGGATTCTTTATGAAATCCATGTTCTCCTGTATGGACGTTATAATCTGGCCTGACATGCGAATCTCGCGGTTGACGGTGCCCACCACGGCCTCGTTCATCATGTTCTTCATGAAATATCCTATCACAAAGAAATTGGAGTAAAGCCTCGTGAACGTGTCGTAGTCGTAGTCGCTGTACGCGTTGCCGCTTATTTTCTTGCCCAGGAAAATCATGCCTATTATCTGGCGGCCTTCGTGCAGCAGGATGAACCCGTCGCTGTCAGTGTCGTTAAGCATGCTCAGAAGCTGCAGGCGTATGCCCGAGACGTTGTTGTCGCGCACCGCCCAGTCGCGGAACACTATGGGGTGATGCAGGCTGAGAAGAAGGTCGAGCACGTTCGCGTCTATGGGAAGCTCCGCGCTGTCGCCCGCTGAGCTGTATATCGTCTGCAGGCTGCCGCCGGACTCCACCATGATTCTAAGAGAGCCGGTGTCCAGGTATTTTCTGAAGACGCTGAAAAGAAAATCGTTTATCTCATTGGGCTCCGTGGCGCTGTAATCTATGGACGTGATGTCGCGCTCAAACGATGAGAAATACCTGTTGTCCCTAAGGAACTCGCGCAGCGTAAGAAGCCTTACGAGCGTCAGTGAGACGAACATTATGGCAAGGACAATCAGTCCGTAGACAAGGACGAACAGGAGATACGATATGCCGGAGAGAGGATACGCAATGACGTAAAGGACTCCCGCTATGACCGCCGGGAAAATATAGCGCAGGACCCCGGTCAGAATCATGCGCGCGGCTATCTTTCCGTCCACAATCTCATTCTTGCTTGCGGCGCGCACAAAAAGAAGCAGCATGGGAACCAGCGTGAGCATGCACATGGTCACGAGCATGGGCATGAACCGTGAGGCGAACACCACGTAAGCCAGCAGCACCATCATGGAAAGCAGGGCGAGCACGTTATCGAGCATGCGCTGACGCTCCAGCCTGGACGGCATGTTCTCCGCGCGGGCCACAATCATTATGATGGTGACGAAAGGCACCAGAACGGCATAGAAGAACACAAAGAACTCAAACGTGGATACAGGGAACAGCTCGTAGAACCTTCCGCTGAAAAATTCGCCGGACGTGACCTGGAAAATGTTGTCCACTATGACTATGGAGCGGACGGATCTCTTTCCGATGAAAAGAAGCACGAACGCCAGAATGTTAAGCGCCCACTGCACCAGGCTAAGTCCCGCGCTGCTGCGGTTCCTGGGAAATTTGACCGTGTAGTTGCAGCATGACACCACGAACCACGCCATGAGCATGAACGTTATGCGTCCGAAAAAGAGAGAGAGCTGACCGGGCCCCCAAAGGCACAGCGCCACGGTGAGCCCCATCAGCAGGAACAGCGTGCCCAGCGTGAGCGTAAGGTTCACCAGCGGATTGTTAAGCTTACGCATGGCGTTCGAGCGGTCTATGGAGAAGCTCAGGCCCACCATAAGGCCCGCGAGCAGTATATTAATAATAAAAAATGCCATAATCCTACCCCTCTACCTTAGCCACCAGCATGGTAACGTCGTCACGCAGTTTTTTGTCGCCGTTGTAAGTGAAGACAAGATGCTCCACGTCATTTATGAATTCCTTGGGATGCTTTTTGGCGCTGCTGGTGATGGTGTCCTTGTAAAGCTGAGTGTCGCCCAGCTCCACGCCCTCTTCGTTCATAACCTCCGACACGCCGTCCGATGCCATAAGTATGACGTCGCCGCGGAAAAGCCTCTGCTCCGCCACGTCCACGTCGTCCAGGTCTATGATGCCCACGAGCGAGCAGTTGGATGTGAGCGGCTTTATCCTGTAGCCCGTGGGTGACTTAGTTATGATTATGGGGTCGCTCATGGACGCGTTTATGTAGCGGATGGTCATTCTCTCCGTATCGACTATGCCCAGGAAAAGAACGGTGTACTTGTCCTGAAGCTTCATGCCCTTTATGGCCTTGTCCACGGCTTTTATCATTTTGGGAAGATCCTCCTTGTCCTCCATGATTTTAACCGTGTTCATCACAAGTCCCATGACGAGCGCCGCCGCAAGTCCCTTTCCCGACACGTCGCCCAGCATGAGCAGCGTCTTGGACGGAGTTATGGGAAGCACGGAATAGTAGTCACCCGAGACGTTTACCAGCGGACGGTAATACGCCGCCACTGAAAGATGGTCTATCCTGGGCATGACCGCGGGAAGGAACGACTGCTGCGTGTCCGCCAGCTGCTGCCATTCCTTGGACAGGGAAGATATCTCCGAGAGGTCCGCTATGGTGTGGGAGCGGCTCTGGAAGCGGCAGAATTCATCGAACAGCCTGTTGAAAATGGTGCTGTCAAAGAGCCTGGTGTACCGGCAGAACACGTACAGATGATGCTTGTCGTTCACCAGGAAAAATCCGCGCGCGGTGTGGCTGTCTGTGACCACGCCCAGGTCCGAGCCCATAAAGTATATGCCCCTGCGCCAGTCCTCGGCATAGTTCAGCGACAGGGTGTCCAAAGTGCTCTGCGCGCACGTGAGCCGGTCCGGGCTGTTGTAAAGGACGTAATCCTTGGAGCGGTCTATGTACATTACGGAGCAGTCGCCCTTCTGCTCCAGCACCTGAGCTATGGCCTCGTAAAAGTCATCCAGTGAGTAGCAGACGCGGAGCCTCTCTATGAACTCTGTTATCAGGGCGGTCTCGCCGGAATACAGGGTCTTGTGGTCGAACACATCGTTCAGGCGCGAGCTTACCAGATGATTTATGGACGCGAACGTGGCGAACACGAGCGCGCCGCTCACGCCGGCCACCAGATAGGAGAGCCTGTCACCGCGCCGCACCCCGGAAACCAAAACCAAAGTGCTTGCTATAAGCGCCGCAAGCAGCGCTATGTCTACAGAAACAAGGGCAAAAAGCCGTCTTCTTTGGTACATAGAAACCTCAAAAATCCTTATTTGGGAATATTATACCATAATTTTCGGAAAATTAAAAACATAAGTAAGAAAAAACGCTGTTTTTGAAGGATTTTTTTCCCGGGCGCGGGAAACTGCAGGACGGAGCGCAGTCCGCAGTGCGCATGACCGAATCTGTGCGCCGAATTCACCACCGCCCGGCGGATAGGCCGTCACACGGCTTATGCGGGGAG
>JAFLSO010000069.1 GCA_022510925.1 Treponema sp. | reverse complement strand
AACACGACACACAAAAAAGCTCATACCCCATACCCGTATAGGGTATACTAAATTTTAATATTTTTAAAAAGTAAAAACAATTTTCTTTCGCTGCGTTTTCTTCCGCTATGTTATCTGCGCGCCTTGCCACGAAACGGCGTATTTTTGCGCCCTCACCTCAAACAAAAGTGCCACACGCAATGCGCACCCAATTTTTTACGAGGCTTTCTGCACATTTTTCAAAAACCACTTGACACAATTTGCGATTTTGTGCTAGACTTGTCCTACGCTGAAAAGCGTGCTCCCTTAGCTCAGTCGGTAGAGCAACGGACTGTTAATCCGTGTGTCGCTGGTTCAAGCCCAGCAGGGGGCGATTAAAACTGCCGTCAATTTTGAGTTTTTAATTGATTTAGGCAAGGGAAAATTTATTCTAAAACTTGGCTTTCTTAATATAATCAGTGTTGCAATGTTTTAGCCTTACATAAATTGTTTATCGTTGCTCTAAATAAATGTGTCAAAAACAAATATTTCCCGTAGAAAAAAAACTGCGGAAATGATATGATATCCGCATGAACATCGGTGTGGACGTCACCTCATTCGGTAACGAAGAGATTATAAATAAAACGCTGTCGCTCTCAACGTCGATTTTTACGGCGGACCTGCTTGACGGATTCGCGGCTCTCGGCAAGGCGGGGCATTTCACGCTGATTGCGGGC
>JAFLSO010000068.1:385-697 GCA_022510925.1 Treponema sp. | reverse complement strand
GTAATTAAAAAGGGTAATTCAATTCCCCTCGTGCATATCTGCACGGTAGCGGTTTACGGCAACCGTACCTATCCCCACGTTTGGGGGCGTGTAGGCGACCCGATAATTTCAAGCGATTACGACTGCTATTCGCTCAATAAATTGAAAGCGGAAAGATACGTTTTAGACAGCGGAATAAATAAGTTTGTATCCCTCCGTCAGACGGCGGTTCTGCACAAGTATATGCTTGCAAATAATTTAAAGGACGGACTTATGTTCCACACAAGCTGGAACTGTCCTTTGGAATGGGTTACCGACGTTGACAGCGGAATT
>JAFLSO010000068.1:0-375 GCA_022510925.1 Treponema sp. | reverse complement strand
CTTGTCGAGCGCGACCTTGCAGGAAGTCTTGACGGATTCTGGAACAAGATTTACAACATAGGCGGCGGAAAGGATTGCCGCATTACGGGCTACGAGACCATTGACGAAGGATTTAGGGTTATGGGACTGAAAACGAAGAAGGTTTTCAAGCCCAACTGGAACATTCCGCGCAATTTCCACGGCGTATGGTTCTACGACAGCGACGAACTGGACGAAATACTTGACTACCGCACGGAAAACAATAAAATTTTCTGGAACAGAATGGGCAAAAAGTATTGGTACTTCAAGGTTGCGAAAATTGTACCCTCCGCCCTTATTTCAAAACTTGCAATTCAAAGGCTTTTCAAGAACACGAACGCGCCCAAGTATTGGATT
>JAFLSO010000066.1 GCA_022510925.1 Treponema sp. | reverse complement strand
CGCTAGCGGCAGGCTTAACACATGCAAGTCGAGGGGCAGCGCGTTGTAGCAATACGATGGCGGCGACCGGCGGAAGGGTGCGTAACACGTGAGCAACTTGCCCGCAACAGGGGGATAATCGCTGGAAACGGCGTCTAATACCCCATAACATGTGATCGCATGGGGAGATATTGAAAATTGCGATGGTTGCGGATGGGCTCGCGGGGCATTAGCTAGTCGGCGGGGTAACGGCCCACCGAGGCGACGATGCCTAGGGGTTCTGAGAGGAAGATCCCCCACACTGGGACTGAGACACGGCCCAGACTCCTACGGGAGGCAGCAGTGAGGAATATTGGACAATGGGGGCAACCCTGATCCAGCCATGCCGCGTGCGGGACTAAGGCCCTATGGGTCGTAAACCGCTTTTGTCAGGGAGCAATAAGGGCCACGCGTGGCCCGATGAGAGTACCCGGCGAATAAGCATCGGCTAACTCCGTGCCAGCAGCCGCGGTAATACGGAGGATGCGAGCGTTATCCGGATTTATTGGGTTTAAAGGGTGCGCAGGCGGGCTTGTAAGTCAGTGGTGAAATACCCGCGCTCAACGTGGGCCGTGCCATTGATACTGCAGGTCTGGAGTGCTGTTGCCGTGGGAGGAATGGGTAGTGTAGCGGTGAAATGCATAGATATTACGCAGAACACCGATTGCGAAGGCAGCTCGCGAAGCAGTTACTGACGCTCATGCACGAAAGCGTGGGGATCGAACAGGATTAGATACCCTGGTAGTC
>JAFLSO010000065.1 GCA_022510925.1 Treponema sp. | reverse complement strand
TGACGTCATCCCCACCTTCCTCACACCTTACGGTGGCAGTGTCGCCAGAGTGCCCGGCATAACCCGATGGCAACTGACGAAAGGGGTTGCGCTCGTTATGGCACTTAAGCCGACACCTCACGGCACGAGCTGACGACAACCATGCAGCACCTCCACCGGCGTCCCGAAGGACCTCAACATCTCTGTATCGTTCGCCGGCAGTTCAAGCCCGGGTAAGGTTCCTCGCGTATCATCGAATTAAACCACATGTTCCTCCGCTTGTGCGGGCCCCCGTCAATTCCTTTGAGTTTCACCGTTGCCGGCGTACTCCCCAGGTGGGATGCTTAACGCTTTCGCTTGGCCGCTCACAATATATCGCAAACAGCGGGCATCCATCGTTTACCGTGCGGACTACCAGGGTATCTAATCCTGTTCGATACCCGCACCTTCGAGCTTTAGCGTCAGTTAAGGCCTCGCCGGCTGCCTTCGCAATCGGGGTTCTTCGTGATATCTAAGCATTTCACCGCTACACCACGAATTCCGCCGGCGTCGAACTCACTCAAGGCCTCCAGTTCGCGACGCACTTCGGACGGTTGAGCCGCCGCATTTCACGTCACGCTTAAAAGCCAGCCTGCGCTCCCTTTAAACCCAATAAATCCGGATAACGCCCGGACCTTCCGTATTACCGCGGCTGCTGGCACGGAATTAGCCGGTCCTTATTCGCGGGATACCTGCAAGGCCCCACACGTGGGGCGTTTTATCCTCCCGCAAAAGCAGTTTACAACCCGTAGGGCCGTCATCCTTCACGCTACTTGGCTGGTTCAGGCTCTCGCCCATTGACCAATATTCCTCACTGCTGCCTCCCGTAGGAGTCTG
>JAFLSO010000064.1 GCA_022510925.1 Treponema sp. | reverse complement strand
CATTTTTCCTCCTGATTTTTATCCGCCACCAACAGGTGGCCTCTCTGCCACAGTCTGCCCTCCGTCAGAACGGACCGACCGTGCCGCACCCGGGCGCTCTCCGCCTCCAGGAGCCCCCGTGGCCGCCGCGCCGCGCTCCGTATCAACTCCGCCCGATACACAGCCCTTTAGCGCCCTGATAAGGCCGTTTTTTGAGGAATTTTCGCGCCATATGAAACGGGTTCTGTCGATATGAACGGAAAATCATGCGGGAAGCCGCAGTTTTCGCATGCCGCGCGCTACATATATATCAGGAGGACGCACAATGACGGAGAGGCACGGCATTAAGCCGGTGGAGGAGCTCACTTTCGCCGACGACTTCATGTTCTGCACGCTCATGCGGGACCCCGGGGTCTGCGCGGGCGTCATAGAGAGGCTGCTCGGGATAAAGGCCGGGCGCATAGAGTACGTGGAGGTGCAGGAGGTCCTGCGCCCCGCATACGAGGCGAGGGGAGTCAGGTTCGACATGTACGCGAGGGATTCGGACCGCGTGTTCGACATAGAGATGCAGCGCAGGGAGCATGCGGACCTGCCCCAGCGGGCCAGATACTACCAGAGCATACTGGACACGGACCTCCTTCTCCGTGGCATGCCGTACTCCGCCCTTCCCGAGAGCATGATAATCTTCATCTGCCTGGGCGACCCGTTCGGCAAGGGGCTCCCGCGCTACACGTTCAGAAGCGCCTGCGATGAGGAGACGGGCCTTGTCCTGGGTGACAAAACCACCAAAGTGTTCTATAATGCTAAGGCTTACGGAAAGTCCCGCGACAAGGGGCTGCGCGCGCTGCTGCGTCTCCTGTGCGAGAACAGGGCGGACGACGGCTTTACCACAGACCTGCTCGGCCGCGTGAGGGAGACCATCCGCAGCGAGATGTTCAGGGGAGAGTATCTGAGAATGACACTGCATGACTATGACATAAGGCAGGAGGGGCTCCGTGAAGGCCGTCTGGCAGGACTGGCCGAGGGCGCAAG
>JAFLSO010000063.1 GCA_022510925.1 Treponema sp. | reverse complement strand
AATGCAGGTAGTTCCATGAATATGCCAGCCCGGTGGAGAAAGAGAAAAGGCTCGCATAATGCAGCTGAATTCCGCCCAGCACGTCTATGCCGTAGTCACCGTCCACAGTGCGGTCCGCGAAAAACACGCTGTCCTTAGGCTCCAGGCTTCCGCTTTTAAAGGTCACGGAGCCGTTGAAATTCATCACATACTCATTCTTACGTGAAATCTGCGGGCGCAGAGTTAAGTTCAGGGATGAGACCTCGCCAGTGGAGATGCACGAGTACATGGGGAAAGGTTTTATAAGATATACTCCGCCGCTCAAATCTAAATCAGCGCCCACCGCCACGGATGACGGGCCGCCGTAAAAGGACAGGAACGGCTTTCCGCCCACAAACAGGCGGCTCTCATTCTGAGCATAATGGTTCGCCAAAACTGCCAGCGTGCATGTGCCCGCCCTAGTTCCGCGGCGCACCTCGTAAGTAAGGGAGGCCAGGGAAAACGCCTTCTGGTACTCGTCAAGCTTTGATATGAGCGCGTCCTGTGTCTTGTCATCCAGAATTTTTCCCACAAGAAACTGAAAGTCGCTTTCCCTGGGGAGCGGCACTTTCTCCCTGAGCGAGACATCCTCCACAACGACTCTCTCCACCTCAAGCACCGGGAGCGACTTGTACTTTCCTGTTCGCCCGGGGTCCTGAGGAGAAAGCCTTACTCCCACGGACTCAAGTTTTTCCGCAAGCTCCTCAAACGCTGTCTGATTCTCCCTGATGCACCGCTCGCCTACCTCTATGATTTCCTTCACGTGCAAAAAGTCCAGGGTGCTGAAGTCCCTCAGATCCGGAAGCAGAAGCAAAGTCGCAAGCTCATGCTGCATGACGGCATTCGCAGATATGGAGAGATTAAAAAGATTTATGGCCACCGCGCTTATGGAATCTATTTTAGACGGATCGCTTTCCAAATGGCTTGCCACGTCCATGGCGATTATAATGTCCGCGCCCATGTCGCGCGCAAGTTTTATTGGAAGATTGTCCACCATGCCGCCGTCCATCACATAAGTGCTTTTGTCCAC
>JAFLSO010000062.1 GCA_022510925.1 Treponema sp. | reverse complement strand
CCGGGGTGTTTCTGCGTAAAGTTAGCGCTGAATTTGCCTAGCCCGGGGTGTTTCCGCGTAAAGTTAGCGCTAAATTTGCCTCGCCCGGCGTGTTTCCGCATAAAGTGAGAGCGCATTTTGCCCGGCCCGGGGTGTTTCTGCGTAAAGTTAGCGCTGAATTTGCCCGGCCCGGGGTGTTTCTGCGTAAAGTTAGCGCTGAATTTGCCGGGCACGGCGCGGGGAAAAGAAAACGCCGCCCGCAAGGAGGAAGGAACGGACGGCGTAAGGGTGCTTTGTGTTATTTTAGAGATTTAGTCATTGGGTGTCATGGGTAAATCTTTTATCTGATTGCCATCCGCATCATAGAAAGCCACGTCGTTAACGGTGACCACATAGTCCTTGCTGGGAACAGAACAATTCAGATAAAACAAATATCCATTAGAGGTACCACCAGTTACAGGAATCTCTACATTTTGAAATTCCGTAGTAAGAGTAATTGTTTTTTTAGATTCGCTACCTGTAAAATATGTACCTATAACCACCGTAGAACCAGCCCTACTCGCCTTTATCTTAAATGAGAATTTTTTGACGGCAGAGTAATCGTAAGTTCCGATGAGGTCGGAGCCGTTTTCATCGAACGCGCCAAAAACCGGGAACATAGTCGCAGTTTTATCAGGAATAGGCACTACAGTGGCGGATATAGTCCCTGACACCATGTCTATATCCGGATCCTGTCCCCATCCCTCGGCTGGGCCCCAAACTTGTATACCTATAAAAGGCTGCCAGCCTTTCCAGAAACTATCTGTGGTGGTTCCGCCTCCTGTGCCTCCGCCCACGCTGGGATCTTTTTCGACATCGCCTTTGCTCCAGTCTACGTAACGGTTAAGGCCGTCCTTGGCGAAAGTGCCGTCGTTAGGGTTGGCCGCAAAATTGCATGAGGTCAGCAGGGCTATCATGCCCGCTCCTAAAAGCATACTAAAACATTTTCTCATGGTCTGCCTCCTAGATTCCATGCTTCTATTCTAACCGCATTTCCCCTGCGCGCAACTGCGCCGTTTTTCAGAGGGGTGCGTTTTTTTCGTGTGCGCAAGGTCACTTTTTCTGGTACACGCGCACGTAGTCCACCAGGAATTCCACGCCCGAAGCAGGCAGGCTTCCCGCATCTGCCGTGCCTCCCAGATTACCGCCTATGGCAAGGTTAAGGATTATGAAGAAGTCCTTGTCGTAGGGCCAGTTCACCCAGTCCTTGTTTCCTTT
>JAFLSO010000061.1 GCA_022510925.1 Treponema sp. | reverse complement strand
TTCATCGTAACGAGCCAGTTTGTTCTTGTACGTTTCATAATACCGCTCTCTGGAGCGACTTCTTAAAATATCAATGTTCTGAACAGGAATCCAGTTTTTTCCTTGAGTGGTCAAAGTGGTGTATCTGACACGTTCATCAAACAGTTCGCTTGTTTCATTCGGTATGACTGTGGATAAATCAACAAGTCTCATTTTACCATTCATGTTTAATAATAAAGTGAAGGCAAAATCCAATTTTTCATCAGTAGTTGCAGAGCAGTCAAATAATTGAACAATGTCTCCTTTCTTTAATTCATCAATATAATGGTAGTCGCCATCATAAACTTTCGTATCAGAGATTACCCTAAAATCTGCCGCAAAACAAACTGCGTGTAAGAACAAGGCTGCCATTGCTAAAATAATTCTTTTCATCGGTGTCTCCTTGATTCTGATTATACCACATTCCGCGCCTTTGTGCGCATGATTTGCGGCTCAACCCTTGCCGCCCAGCACATATTGTTCCGCATTCCGCCGTTTTGCCGATTCTCGGCGGTTCAATCTATTCTATAATTGCAGAAGAAGGATTTTAATGTAAGTTTTGGAGGTTCTTTCATTGCAGTGATAGATGCCCTTTAATGTAAATATTGGAAGGTCTTAAACGTACATTAAAGGGTCTCCATAACGTACATTTAAGAGACCCTTTAATGTACATTAAAGACATCCTTAAATGTAAGTATTGGAATTTGTTAGATTGCAGTTACGCCGAGGCTTTGATATAGGGAGTGGGCATTTTTGAGGGGAATTCCCGAGGTTGAATTTTTTGCGAATTTTTGATATGATGAAACGACGGTATGGGAACGCCATAGAACAAATATGTAGGACAGTGTTCGTTTATGCCTGTTTTGGTGATATAAAAAAGGACAAGGAACGCCTATGCTTGGAAACATTGGAAACACGCTCATCGACAATTCAGAACAACTAAAACTCGCGGATACCTTAAACAAAATAATCTCGGAGTCAGAAATCAATGAAATCTGCATCGCGACCGGCTACTGGGATTTAAAGGGCATTGCGTTAATCGCGGATGCCTTAAAGACATTCCTTCAGAAAGACGGAACGAGCTTCCGGCTTTTGATAGGGAAAGACCCGAATGTCTGCCAAAAAGATTTGACCGCCGAATCCTACAGAAACGCAAAAAAGTATCCTCAAGACTTTATAAAAATCGACTTGCATAATATTGAACTCACCGTTCCATCATATCAGGAAGCCGCAAAACTGCTGATTGACTATTGCTCGGCTGAAAACCCAAAAATCAAAGTCCATGTGTTCAATATAAATGAAAATGATGAGAGGCAGTTTTTCCATGCCAAATGCTACATCTTCACGGACGGAACTGATGACAATTCGTTCG
>JAFLSO010000060.1 GCA_022510925.1 Treponema sp. | reverse complement strand
CCTAGAATCTTGTCTGCCCATGGGCCCCTCTAAACCGCACGGCGTAATCTTAGCACACGGCGCCGAATTCTTCAAGAATACACGTGGTCCGCTCCCTGCGCGCGGGCAAAATAACCCTTAACTATGTATTTTTTTTTCCGACAATCTAAAAGAGAGCGTTGTAAGCACGCTCTTGAACGCTTACGGAGGGGAACTTATGCCGGGTGGTAAGACTTTTGCATGCGCCGCTTTGCTTCTGGTTTGCGCGGCCTTTTACGCGGAGGCGGCGTCCTTTGCGGTGCAGGTGGTCCAGAAGGACTTAAGCCATGACGAGGTGCGCTCCATATCCGTTCTGGTGGAGGAGAGCCTCATGGACTACCTCTTTGACCGCGGGCATATAGTCACTAACATTCCCGCCGTCATCTCCTGCGGCGAGCGTGACGACGAGGACGCCTACGCCCACGGACTGGAGGATGCCGCGGAGGGAAGCTTCGAGTATTTTGTGGAGATGGTGCTGAATTACAACGCCAACTCCAACGGCCCGGAGATGAACCGCCTTAGCAACATAAAGGACATCTCCTGGACTTTAACGGACGTGCGCTCCCGGAAGATTCTTAAGTCCTCCGTAAAGTCCGTGGAAAAGATAATGCGCAACGAGGATTCGGAGCAGGGTATCCGCAGGTTCTCCATGGGTATCGCTCAGGAAATAGAGACATTCCTAAAGGGTCAAAGAAAATAAGGTGGGAAAAATGAAGAAGATTTACGGCACTCTTTTAGTCTTGCTCATGCTGCCCGCGGCGCTTTCTGCCCGTGACGTTATAGACGGGCGCATTCTGGTGGCATCCGAGGGCGAGCTGCCCCAGGGACTTTTTGCCAAGGCCGCGGGGTATCTGCCCGGAGACACCATAGCGGTTACTAACCCCGCGAGCGGCCTTACGGTGGATGTGCTTAACCTGGGCACGCTGGACTACGAGGCGGGCGTGACTGTCATAATATCAGAGGAGGCCGCCTCCGCACTGGGAGTCTCTGCGGCGGAGAACCTTAACGCGGAGCTCTCACTGCGCGGCGGAGTGTTTGACGAGGCGTTCTCAGGAACCGCCCGCATAGCGCGCAACATAGTCATTCCCGAGGTGCCCGCTCAGGCTCCCGAGGACTACGAGGATTCCGTGGAGTCTGACGATGACTTTCTGAGCGAGAAGCGCGCCGTGGAGCAGCCGTCTCCCGCCGAGCTGCAGGAATACGCAGACGGCGCTGACGGCGACGACTTTGAGCCCTATGACGAGCAGGACCCCGGCGCCGTGCCCCGTGATGAGGAGGAGGGCGACGCGGGCGGAGACGGTCCGCTTGAGGCGTTTGAGGCGGAGAGCGCCGCCGCCGCGGAGACTGAGGCGGAGAGCCCTGCCCGGGAGGAGCCGCCCGCAGAAGAGGAGGAGACAGGCCCCGGCTACGAGAAATTCGACGCCGAGAGCGCGCCGCAGGATGCCCCCGCAGAAAGCGAGAGGCCCGCAGACAAAGACGATGAGAACGAGCCCGAGGCGGACTTCTCCGATGAGGAGATGTACAGGGCCGCCCCCGAGCCGGAGAAAATAAACCCCGATGAGGTGCCCGCGCTTTACCCCGTAACAGAGACGGAGGAAGTGGGCGAGGATTCCGAGGACGTGCCAAACGATTCCGAGGGCGAGGAAGTGGAGCCATCCGAGGAAGTGGGCGAAGATTCCGAGGGTGAGGCGGTGGAGCCTTCCGAGGAAGTGACGGACGAGGAGACAGAGCG
>JAFLSO010000006.1 GCA_022510925.1 Treponema sp. | reverse complement strand
CTGTGCGCGGTTTTAATGGTGTCAGCCTCCTGCGCGCGTGACAAAGGAGAGACGATGAGAATTACAATCACCATCAACGGAAAGGACACGCTCGATGCGGTGCTCGCGGAAAACAAGTCCGCACAGGCGTTCGCAGAGCTTCTTAAGAAAAACAGCGTCACGGTTCAGATGCGCGCTTACGGCGGTTTTGAGCAGGTTGGCCCTCTCCCGAAAAGCCTTCCGCGCAGCGACACGCAGATTTCCACAGAGCCGGGAGACATCATGCTGTATCAGGGAAATCAGGTGGTCATGTTCTACGGCACGAATTCCTGGGCATACACACGGCTCGGAAAAATCAGCGGTGTCCCGCAGGCGGAGCTGACGAGGATTTTAGGTGCCGGTGATGTTGAGGCGGTTTTTGCGCTGGCGGAATAGACCCGCGCTACTCCGTCTTGTAACTGTCCACGATATTTTTAACTGACTCAGAGAGCGATAGGTTCTCCTCCGACTGGCTGGCCGTGTCGCGCGCGAAATCCTTCATCTTGTCTAAATTCTCCGTGGCGTCATGGGAGGATGTCAGAATCTCGCTGGCCCTCATGCGGAGCTCCTTGATTTGCTCCTCAAGCAGCGAATTCTTTCCCTTAAGCTGGCCGGATGAATCTGAGATTGACTCGGAGGATGACGCGATGACATCTATCATCTGCTGAATCTTCTTTGACTCCTCCGCCTGCGCGTTGATTTTAGCGCTTACGTTTTTCAGGGAGCTGTCCATGCTTCTTATTCCCTGCTCAAGCGCATTGAATGAGAGCGATGATTTTGTGGAGGCCTCGACCATCTCCTTGACCGCATTCTCTATGTTCTCTATGAGCTCTTTGATTGATTTTGTCTGGGTGTCGGAATTCGTGGCGAGCGTGCGTATCTCGTTCGCGACCACGCTGAATCCCCGGCCTGCCTCTCCCGCGTGCGCCGCCTCAATCGCGGCATTCATCGCAAGAAGATTTGTCTGTGAGGAAATCTCGGAGATAACGCGGTTCGCCTCAGACAGTTTCTTTGTAAGCTCCTCTATGACCGTGATTTTCTCCGTCACCTGGGTCTGCTTCTCCCTGCCGTCATGTGAGCGGCTTACTATTCCCGCGTACTCTGATGAGACTTTTGAGATTGTCTCGTTCGTCTCCTCAATGTTCTCGGCAATCTGCTCCACCGCCTGGAAAGATGTCTCCACCGCGCTTTTCTGCTCATGCGCTTTCTGGTCCAGGCTTGTCGCGACGCCCACAATGAATTCTATGGTGTCCGCGGCCTCTCCTGTCATGTCCTTCTGATTCTGCGCTTTGCCGCATATCTCCCCGATTGAGCCGCCTGCTGTGTCTATTAAATTCGAGCTCTCCTTGTTCTGTGTAAGGAGCTTGCGGGAGTTTTCGCTCAGCCGTGTCACGGCCTGTTTCTGCGTGGAAATCATCTCCTGTAATTTCTGGATTATGCTGTTGCATGATGCGGAGATGTCCGAGAGCTCGTTGTTGCCGGAGGTCGGTATGCGCGCCGTAAGGTCGCTCGCTCCGCCCGCAATCTCGCTCATGCGGGAGGACACAGATTTAAGCCGTGAGAAGAACAGCGATATCCAGCCGTAAAGTATGGCCAGGCAGACGATGGCAAGGACTCCGCTCACTAAAATCATTATGAAGCGCGCGGATGCGATGATGCTCATTATCTCGTCCGCCGCGAAGTCGCATGCAAGGAAACCGATTGCGCTTCCGCTCAGAATGATAGGCGCGTAGACCGTGATGGCGTATCCCCATCCCTCCTGCTTCTCTATTTTAGAGCAGACGATGCTGCGCTCGCTCAGAACCTGATGAGGATATTTTCCGTAACTTGTAAGGTCCTCCTCCGTTCCCAGCGGAGAGAAATTCTCCTCGTCATCAGGCGTGGTGCTTCCGTCCACCACGTAAGTGAAATTATTCCCGCCGGTGGGAACCATGGTGTAAAGGAAACTGCAGTTGGACTGCTGCTTGGCGGCGTAAAGCGTCTGATATAATTCGTCATAATAAGGATCCTGCTCGCTCATGGTCCGCGCCAGCCGCTGGAATCTCTCCCCGTCAATCTCGCGTGAGAGCCTGCGCACAAGCTCTATTCCCTGCGAGGAGAAGCTTTCCACGGCCACCGCTTTTATCCGCGCCACAGCAAGCAGGGTGATGGAAAGTGAGATCAAGGCGATGAAGAGTGCCACAACCAGCGTGAATTTTACCTTGTAAGTCCTTACGAATCTCATAGCAAGCATTATCCTTTTCTTATAATATGATATCGATTATCGGCATTTTTATGCGGGCGTGTGAATGAAAATTCCGTCATGCCGTATAGGGCGGAATTCTGGCAGGACGCAGGACAGGTCCCGGCCGCGGATTTTATTTCCGTGCGGGGAGCTGTCCTGCGTCCTTAGCGGTGTCATGCCTCTTTTACAGCCGCCGCCCAGATTTTGTCAGCCTTGGCTATATGGTTCAGCACCCAGCTTGCCACGTAAGAGTAAAAGCTGATTCCGTCTTCGATATTGTCAGCGGAAAGATGCTGGATCTGGTAGTTCACCTCTTTTACGAAATTGTCATGCGCCGCCTTGTGCGCATCCGCTCCGCCGTATCCGCACTTGCGCATATAACTCTCCTCGCTGGAAAAATGGTACACGGTGTAGTCCGTGAGTTTTTTAAGCGCGGATGACATTTTGATTTTGTACTCATCCGGGGAGCCGGTCGCAATCTCATAAAGCTCGTTCGCAATCATAAGCAGTTTTTTATGCTGATTGTCAATCTCGGAGATTCCGAGCAGATAGCTGTCATTCCAGTTTACTTTTTCAATCATAGTTCCTCCTGTTTCCAAAAATATTGTAACATAATTCCGTGCCAGACGGAATACTGCGGCGGGATTTTTTTGCACGCCTCACAAAGAAATTCACAGCCCGGGATGACTGCCCAGCCGCGCGGAATTCGGCATGCGGAAAGAGGACGCCTGTGCGGGCGGGCATGAATCTTGCGCGCTTTTCTTTTTGCGGATAGAATGACGGCAAGGAGCGCACACAAAAAATTTCTGGGAGATTAAAAAGGCTCAGTTCTACAAAAAAGTGAAAATGAGCAAAGATTATGATACGGCTATGGCAATTGGAGGAATCATGGCAGGGAAAATCACGCAGGCCGTGAGCCACTGGCACGGCGCCTCCCTGCGCTTTAACTTTATGGGCAAATGTGATATGTTTACAGTAAGACTAGAATTCAGGAGACTTGAAAAGTGTGTGGTATAGTTGGATACGTCGGCTGCAAAGAGGCTACCCCCATTCTTGTGAGCGCGCTTAAAAAGCTTGAGTACCGCGGATATGACAGCGCGGGCATTGCCGTTTTTGACGGCGAGAGCATCATAGTCAGGAAAGTCAAGGGTGCCCTGCGCGCGCTTATAGAGGACGTGACCAAACAGGTTGTCCGCACTTCCGACAGCATGACAGACGATGACTGCGACAAAAGGGAGGCCATGCTTATCCCCCAGATGGCGCAGTCTGTCCCGGGATTTCTGGGCATAGGCCACACCAGATGGGCGAGCCACGGAGAGCCTAGCGATGTGAACGCGCATCCCCACATAAACGAGAGCGGTACCATAGCGATCGTGCATAACGGAATCATAGAGAATTACATAAAGCTTAAGTCATGGCTTCAGGAGCAGGGCGTGGTTTTCCGCAGCCAGACGGACACCGAGGTGGTGGCGCATCTTATAAATTATTTTTACGAGCAGGACAACGACATCTTTAACGCGGTCCTCAATGCGCTTCACAGGCTGGAGGGAAGCTATGCCCTGGGCGTTGTGTGCCGGGATTTTCCCGACAGAATCATAGCCGCCCGCAAAGAAAGCCCGCTCATCGTGGGACTTGGCGACGGCGAGAATTTCATAGCGAGCGACGTGCCTGCGGTCCTGGAGCACACGCGCGACGTTTATTTTCTGGACCAGAGGCAGATTGCGGTCCTGTATGCGGATCACGTGGACCTTTACGATGAGGACGGAAATAAAGTTGTGAAGGAGCCCAGCCATGTGGACTGGGACATAAGCGCGGCCCAGAAAAACGGCTACGCGCATTTTATGCTAAAGGAAATCCATGAGCAGCCGGCCGCGGTCAGGGACACTTTAAAATCCCATCTTGTTTTTGAGAATTCAGACGGCGTGGCGTGCGGAATAAAATTTGACGAGATTGCCGGAAGCGATTACTGGAAGACAGCGGGTCGCGTGGTGATAACTGCGTGCGGAACATCCTATCATGCCGGCATGGTCGCAAAATATGCGTTCGAGAAATTCTCGCGGCTTCCCGTGGTGGTGGATGTGGCGAGCGAATTCCGTTACAGGGATCCCATATTTAATAAAGGTGATGTTTTTATAGTCATAAGCCAGTCAGGTGAGACAGCAGATACGCTTGCCGCCATGCGCCTTGCTAAGGATGCGGGAGTGCATGTAATCGCAATCACAAACTGCCTGGGCTCCACCGTAAGCCGCGAGGCGGACGATGTCATATACACTCAGGCGGGACCCGAGATTGCGGTGGCGTCCACCAAGGCGTACACGACACAGCTTCTGTGCCTTTATCTTCTGGCACTGCAGAGCGCCAGAGTGCGGGGCTTTCTTACGGATGACGGTTTGAGAGGCTGTCTTTCCGAGCTTGGCGCGCTGCCTGAGAAAATGGAGCAGATTTTAAATCATCAGGAGATAATACAGAAATTCACAAGCCGCACGTTCAACAAGCAGAAAGTTTTCTTTATTGGCCGCCAGTTCGACAGCGCCACAAGCCTGGAGTGCGCCCTTAAGCTTAAAGAGGTGAGCTACATGCACAGCGAGGCGTTTGCCGCCGGTGAGCTTAAGCACGGGCCCATAGCGCTTGTGGACGGAGACACCCTGGTGGTGGCGCTCGCCACAAACCGTGCCATGTACGAGAAGCTCGCGTCTAACATAGAGGAGGTGAAGAGCCGGGGCTGCGCCACGCTGGTAATTACGCAGAGCGAGGGAAACGAATTCTCCAAGGCCGCGGATGAGATTATACGCATACCGGACTGCGATGACAGTTTCGCTAGCCTGCTTGCCGTGGTGCCGGCGCAGCTTTTCGCGTATTACTGCGCGGTCCTGCACGGAAACAATCCCGACAAGCCGCGGAACCTGGCCAAAAGCGTGACCATTGAGTAAATTCCATTGAATCCATGTTGAATTCACCGCGCCGCCAAAGGATTTAAGTTTTTTACATTTAATCCCTATAATCCTTAAGGAAAATCGCCCAGGCACTTCCACTAAAAGGATTTTTGCGTTATACTGTACGCATATAGGAGTCAGCCATTATGAGTATGGAAGAGCTTTTCGCACAAATTAAAGGTAATGCAGACCTTGCGAACGAATTTGAAGCTGCCACAGACAACGGCACCATAGGAGCATTTCTTTCCGCACATGGTTGCTCTGCTTCTGAAGCGGACTTTACGTCTTACATCGCAGATCACAGTTAGGTCTTTTTCCCCGCATTATTCCAAGTCGTGTCTTTCCCCGTCTTCTCATAAAGAGTTTTTGATTTTTATGGCATGGTTATCATGTCATTCGCCATTCAGGTTCTGATGCGTCCGCAGCGATTTCCCGCGTGCCAGACGTATCAGGAATATGGCTCCCCGGAAGCATAGCTCCACGCACATTGCTATCCATGCGCCTTTTAAGCCCATGGTCTTTGTAAGGAAGAACGCGGTCGTGAGCCGCACTCCCCAGATGCTCATCAGATTCATTATGCCGGGAATCAGCGTGTCTCCCGCGCCGCGCAGTGCCCCTGAGCAGATTATGCTCGCGCCGAACAAAGGCTCCGCCCACAGCTCTATGCGCAGAACCTGAGTGCCCAATGCCCGCACCTCATTGTCCGGCGTCAGAAAAGAGAAAACCGCCGGGCACAGGAAATACATCGCCACGCCCATTACGCCCATTATGGTCATGCCCGCGAGCACGGAGACCCATGCGAATCTTTTTGCCAGGTCATTCCTCCGCGCGCCGAAGCTCTGCCCCACAAGAGTGGTCGCCGCGTGCCCTATGCCGTAGCCGGGCATGTAGCACAGCGCCTCCGCCGTCACCGCAAAGGAATTCGCCGCCAGAGCCGTAGTGCCCAGCGGAGAGATTATCCGCGTGGTCATTACCATGGCTCCGCTAAGCGCGGCCTGCTCAAGCGCCATGGGAAGGGAGATTTTTGCCGCTCTAGAGACGCACTCCCTGTGTATGCGCCATGAGGCCTCCCCGTCTTTAAATTTTCTGGAGCGCAGGGAGAGCACGGGAGACTTTATGCACGTGAAGTAAATCATAAGGACGGCGCACAATGTCTCGGCGCACGCGGTCCCTAATGCCGCGCCGCACACCCCCAGGCCCATAATCTTTATGAAAAGAAAGTTAAAGATAACGTCCAGCAGGCACATGAGCGCATTTAGAATTCCCGGCACCCTCATGTTTCCGCTGCACTCCAGGCTGTTTCCCATAAGGGAGTTCATCTGCATCACGGGAAGACAGAGGGCGAACACCAGAAAATAAACCGACGCGTCTTTTCTGATTTCCTCGCCGCCGCCAAGCCATGACGGAATGAATCCCGCCGCTGAGACTCCCAGCGCCGCAAGAATCAGGGAGAACAATGCGCAGAAGATGATGGCCTGCCGCAGAATGTTCCTTGCCCGCTGATTGCTTCCCGCGCCCACCGCCTGTGCTATCTGCACCGAGAAACCTGAGCTGCACGCCATGACAAGTCCGCCTAAAAGCCACGTGGATGATGCCACCAGCCCTATGCTCGCGCTCGCTGCCGCGCCCAGGCTCCCCACCATGGCGGCATCTATGTACTGCATGACTATTGATGATATCTGTGCCAGAATTCCCGGAACGCTCAGCGACCAGACAATCTTTATCTGCTCACCCGTGCTTATGGAGTTTTTCTCTTTTAACAAATCGGAAAGATTGAAACCGGATTCCATGAATGCGCCCACTATAGCAGAAAAAATGCCGTTAGTATACAATCATGGTGTGGAAGATTTTTTTGATGACGGATTGAATTTCTCATGCGAAAGATGCGGCTCATGCTGCGCGGGTAAACCGGGAGTGGTGTTTATGTCCAGGGAGGAGCTTTATGCGCTCGCGGAGCATGAGGGGCTGGGCGTGGAGCAGTTCATAAAAGTTTTCTGCCGCTGGATGGAGGCTGATGACGGCACAAAGTTCCTGAGCCTGCGTGAGACCTCCGGATATGAATGTATTTTCTGGAACAAGGACACGGGCTGCTCCGTTTACTCCCTGCGTCCTGTGCAGTGCCGCACGTATCCGTTCTGGAGCGATGTAATGCGGAATAAGAATTCATGGGACAGGGAGAAAGAGAAATGCCCGGGAATAAACTGCGGCACGCTCCACGGAAAGTGCGAGATTATGGAGCAGCTTGCGCTGTACGGGTCTAGGAATCCTGTAACGGACGGCACGGAACTGTAAAGTAAACCAAGGCTCCTTTCCCGTACTCGCTTTCTATTTTTATGCCGGCGTTCTCCGTGCCGTAATAAAGCTCCAGCCTTTTGCTCACGTTGTAAAGTCCGTAAACAGAAGTGAGTGTCTCCGTCTCGCTCGCGCTTTTCTTTAGCTCCGCCCGCACTTGCCCCAGCCTTTCCTCCGAGAATCCCACGCCGTTGTCCTGCACTGAGAATTTCATGAGACTTCTGGATGAGTCCGTGAACTGCGCCGTGACCTTGACTTGTCCGCGTCCGCGTTTGTTCTTTATGCCGTGATAAATGGCGTTCTCCACGAGCGGCTGCAATGTGAGCTTAAGCATTGTGAAGTCAGTGAGCGCCTCATCCGCCTCTATCTCGTAATTTAAAATGTCCGCGTAACGTATTTTCTGTATGGTAAGATAATTATGAACGTGAGCCAGCTCCTGCTGGACGGTAATCCACTCGTGTCCGCGGCTTAGTGACGTGCGCAGGAACTGTGAGAACGCGCTTGTCACTTTCACGATTTTCTCCGTCTCACCTTCCTCTGCCAGCCATATTATAGTGTCGAACGTGTTGTATAAAAAGTGAGGGGTTATCTGTGCCTGCAGCGCCTTCATCTCCGCCTTCTGCAAATTCTTCTGCTCGTTTATGGAATTCTGCGTCATGCTCTGGAACCTGCGCACCAGAAACGCCACCGCCGCAAGCATTATGGCAATCTGCACAAATATAATCACATAGGATGATGTCCTTACGCTGGCGTTCATGATGGCGGCGCTCTCTATCTCCAGTATTATGAAGTCACCTAATATCTCGGAAAGAAGCTCGGTTATGCTGCGTATCTCGTCCAGCGCCTTCTCATTTTTAGAGACGCTCTCTCCCTGCGCTATCTGCACTCCCAGTATGCTTACGTTGCTTTCCAGAGTATGCAGCGCGCGTGATGCCACCACCAGCTGCTGATGGCCCATCCTGTTTTTTGTGCCCAGCATCATTGTGTCTATGCCGTCGCGTATTCTTGCGACCATCTCATACTGGTTTCCCTGATTGAAATTTTTTCTGCCTGAGACTATGTCCCACAGCTCTATCGGGATGTCGTTCTTCGCCACTTTGTTTATCTCGTTGGCAAGGCTGGCGTTAGTTATTATGGAGTTGTAGCGGCTTATCTGATACTGAAGGAATGCCAGTGAGAAAATGACCGGCAGTACCATTACGATTATCACCACAATGTACACGGGCTGTGTTTTTTTAAGCAGACTTTTTCTCATACCCATACCCCGAATCAGTATCCGCGCGGAGGCAGGATGGCGAAATCTGTGCCGGCGGTAAAGACGGATTCCTGCACGAAAGTCTGCTCGGGGATGGTGTTTTTGTTCGCGACCGTTTTCACCAGATACATCAGCTGCTCTCCGCACCTGGGGTTGCACTCCACCACGCAGCTGAGTTTTCCCGCTTTCAGTGCGTCTATGGCGCTTTGCTCTCCGTCCACGCTGACTATGACCACATCCGCTCCCGGAGCCACTCCGTTTTTCTCAAGGACATCAAGGACGCCTAGCGTCATGCCGTCGTTGTGGGAGAAAATGATGTCTATGTTTTTCCCGTTTAATTTTAGTCCGTCATTCTTGGCCATGAACTGCGTGATTATCTCCCTTCCGCGCGAGCGCAGGAAGTCCCCTGACTCGCTGTAGACTATGGAGAATTTTCTGTCATCGCCTATCACCTGCCTGAAGCCCAGGGAGCGCTCACGTGCGGCGGATGAATTCTCCGTTCCGCGAATCTCCATTATGCGAAGCGGACCTTTTTTTTCGGCGAAGTATTCCGTAAGAAATTCTGCGGCCTTTCTTCCCTCCGAGAGCGTGTCCTCTCCTATGTAGCCCGCCACCAGACTTTTGTCGCTTGTCTGGATTTTTCTGTCCACCACAATCACCGGAATGTGGGCCTCCTTTGCCTCGCGCAGAACGTTGTCCCAGCCGGTCTCCACTATGGGCACGAATGCTATGACATCCACGCGGTAGACTATGAAGGAGCGTATGGCCTTAAGCTGGTTCGCCTGTTTCTGCTGCGCGTCGTCCACCAGAATCTGAATGTTCGCTTTCTGCGCCGCCTGAATAATATCCTGCGTGTTGCAGTTGCGCCATGAGCTTTCCGCGCCAATCTGCGAGAATCCCAAAATGATGTGCCGTCCGTCCCGCTCCTCGTTTATCACGGAATGCGCGCGCAGGACTGACGCGCTGGGTTTTCTGCACGCGGAGAGTGCCAGCGTCATAAGCGCGGACGCAATCATCATGAGCCTTTCAAATGAATTCATTCTCATGCTTACAGTATACAGCGTAAAAATTCTGTTGTCACCCGCATTCCGTTTAAAGACTCACGGGGATTTAAAATCGCGTTGTAAACTCATAAGATTTCATATATATTCTATGCATGATAATAAACACAGGCGGGCGGACGGATACCGTCCAGTATTTTTCCGAATGGCTTCTGGAGCGGTTCAGACAGGGCTACGCGCTTTCACGCAATCCCATGTTCCCCGATAAAGTCACGCGCTACAATCTTACTCCGGGCGCCGTGGACTGCGTTGTGTTCTGCTCCAAGAATTACGAGCCTATTCTTCCGCGCCTGCATGAGATAACGGACCGTTTCAGCACATATTTTTACTACACCATAACGGCGTACGGAAAAGATGTGGAGCCGGGCGTGCCGGACCTGGATAAAAGCATAGACACTCTTTTAAAGCTTGAGAGGCAGGTGGGCAGGGAGCGCATTACATGGAGATATGATCCTGTGCTTCTGACCAAGCGCTATACAGTAAGGCAGCATCTCATAACTTTTGAGCACATGGCCAGCCGTCTGCAGGGGCACGTGAACGAATGCGTTTTCAGCTTTGTGGATTTGTACAAGAAGCTTCAGTTTAATTTTCCGGAGATGGTTCTTCTTACGGAGGAGGACATGGAGGAGCTGGCCGAGGGACTGGGCAGGAGCGCCAGAAAGCACGGCATGCGTATAAGGATATGCGCGTCTGGCAGGGATTATTCCCGCTACGGGATTCTTTCCCCCGGCTGCATGACGCTTGATATTCTGGGTGCCGCCAACGGACTTAAATTCAAAGACCTTAAGCATAAAGGAATGCGGCCCGGATGCCGCTGCATCACCAGCCACGACATAGGCGCGTATGACACATGCATGAACGGATGCAAGTATTGCTACGCTAACAGCGACCCGCTCACGGCGCAGGAGAATTTTAAAAAGCACGACCCGCATTCTCCCATGCTGCTGGGCTCGTTGCAGAAAGACGATGTGGTGCGGCAGGGGCAGCAGAGATCGTTCCTGGATTTGTCAGACCAGCAGATGGACTTGTTCTGATTTTCCCCGCGTTTATCTGCGGCTGTTTTTATCCTGCGATGCCGGCCGCTGAAGCATGCGCTGGCGGTGATTGCGGCAAGCGGATTTTTTTTGTAATATACGGCTATGCAGATAAGGCTTGAGAATCTTAGAAAAACTTATGTGACCGGAGCGGACCGAATCACGGCGGTTAACGGCATTTCGCTTACTGTTCCTGATAACACTGTTTTTGGCATAATAGGAAAAAGCGGCGCGGGAAAATCCTCTCTGGTGCGATTGGTAAGCCTTCTGGAGCCTCCTGATGACGGCGCGGTCTACTACGATGACAGCAGGGTGGACAATCTTAGCAAGAAAGATTTGATTTTAAAGCGCAGGCAGATAGGGATGATTTTCCAGAATTTTAATCTGTTCTCCTCACGCACCGCGGGGCAGAACGTAGCCTATCCGCTTGAGATTTGCAAGACTCCCAAGGCGCAGATAAATGAGCGCGTAAAAGAGATGCTTGAGCTTGTGGGGCTCTCTGACAGGGAGGACGCTCCCATAAGCACTCTTTCCGGCGGGCAGAAGCAGCGCATAGCCATAGCGCGTGCCCTGGCCACAAAGCCTCAGATTCTTTTTTGTGACGAGGCCACAAGCGCGCTGGACCCTCAGACTACGCATTCCATTTTAAATCTAATACGCGAGATTCAGAAAAAAATGAATCTGACCGTGGTGATGATAACGCACCAGATGGAAGTTGTGCGCGATGCGTGCGAGATGGTTGCCGTGATAGAGAAGGGCTCTGTGGTGGAGCAGGGGCTTGTGCGGGAAATTTTCTCTCATCCCCAAAGCACCACGACCAAAGACTTTATCTCTCACATGTCGCCGTCAGGGGCCGCGGGCGCGGACGGAATTCTGCGCTGGTCACAGGACGGCGGAAAGTACACTCTCAGGTTCTCAGGTGACGACACGGACAAGCCCATAATCTCTGAGCTGCTTAAGAGCTGTAACGTGGAAGTGAATTTGCGCGCGGCGGGAATACAGCACCTTGCGGAGTGCGATGTGGGCAGCATGGTCATAGACATTACGGGCGGACAGGATGAGATAAAATCCGCCCTGGATTTCCTGAATGCGAAAGGCATAAAAGTGGAGGAGAACAAATGACGCAGACTTTGGAGCTTGTGCTTGAGGCCACCGGGCAGACTTTGATAATGGTTTTTTTCTCCATGATATTTTCCCTGGTGCTGGGATTTCCCATCGGAGTCCTTTTGTGCGTCACAAGGCCAGACGGCCTCATTCCCAAGAGGGTGCTTTACAATGTCATCAGCAAGATTGTGAACGTCCTGCGCGCTTTTCCGTTTATCATACTGATTATAGTTTTGTTTCCCATAACGCGCATCATCGTGGGAAGCGCCATAGGCACCGCGGCGACCATAGTTCCGCTTAGCATAGCGGCGGCTCCGTTTGTTGCGCGCATAATAGAGACCGCACTTAACGAGGTGTCCCCGGATCTTATTCAGGCGGCCAAAGCGATGGGAAGCACGAGCATGCAGATTATAATTAAAGTCCTTATTCCCGAGGCGCTGCCCGCACTGGTGGACGGCATTACGCTCACCATAATAAATTTAATCGGATACTCCGCCATGGCGGGAATCGTGGGCGGCGGCGGACTGGGAGATCTTGCGAACCGCTACGGCTACCAGAGGTTCCGGACGGACATTCTGATAGCCGCTGTGATAGTCATTCTGATTATGGTGGAGCTGATTCAGTTAGCGGGAACTAAAATCAGCAGCCATCTGCAGAGAAAGCGCTAGGAACGCCTCTACTCAAGCGTTACGTTCATTACCACCGGGTTGTGGTCAGAGCTAACGAAATTCATCTGATGCGTTTTTAAAGAATTGACCTTTATGTTACCTGAGACGATGAATCCGTCTATTATGTAGAACTGAAAGTCTCTCTTAAGCTCACCCAGGAACGGGCGGTCCAGCGAGCGGCAGCTGGCCTCAGTCTCGTCCATCAGGAAAGTCCAGTCCCCGCTGAATTCCGCGATGTCTATTATGCCGGGCTGCCACATGCCCTCGTAGACAGGAAAATCATCAAGACCGGTGTTGGAGAAAGTCTGGTTAAAGTCTCCGCCCGCAATCACGTAATTTCCTTTCTCGTACTCGGACTGTATAAAATCCTTAAGCTGATTTGTCTGCGCTATTTTTCCCTCGCCGGAATCATAGGCCTCTAAGTGCAGGTTCACCAGGACCAGCTCATTGCCGCTTCCCGCCACCGGAATCCTGCTCACCATAAGGCAGCGTTTTAAATTTCCCACCCGCAGCGGCCATTTGAACGGGCACGGAAGCTGAATACGCTCGCTGGATGTAACGGGGAATTTGCTCAGCGTCATTATGCCGGCGTAAACTTTTCCGATGGGCGGAATGGGCACGGGATTGAAAATCACATCGAAATTCGTGGCGAACGTATTCTGGCTGTAAGGGAATGCCTGTGATAGAAGCGCGGTCTGGTCTATGTAATGCGAGCGCTTGGATTTTATGTCCACCTCCTGCAGGAAAATTATCTGCGGGTCCGTGGACTTAAGCTTGTTTATTATGCCGCTCATGTTCTCCATGACGCGGTTGGAGTCAGCGGTCATCACGTGTGTTCCGCCGTCCATGAAAAAATCCGCGTTGTCACCCAAGGCGCCGTATCCTATATTCCATGTGGCTATGGTGAGAGAGTCTCCTTTGGAAATCCTCTCCGAAGCGGTGCCGTTCACTTTTACAGCCTCCACGGGAGCGGGCCTGTACTCTTTTATGGTGAGCACTGCGAAAAGAGCCGCCACGCAGAGCACCGCCGCCGCTATTATGCAGCCTGCCGCGATTGCAAATCCTTTAAGAAATTTTCTGAGCGTCATCTCATCCTCCTGATGCTTATTTGTTTTTACGCGCGGCTATGGCACGCTTGACTCCCTCCGCGAAGAGCTGGTCCTGGTCGCTGCGCTCGGGCACGGAGAATTCAGGGCCGCCGTCTTTTGCGGAGATGCGGTAAAGTTTTTCGGCTTTGGAGGCGTATGCGGGGCTCGCGGGATTGTTAACCCACCAGTCCAGCACTGCCACTATGCCTAATGTGTATTTTATAAGGTTCGCGTTTGTGGCCGCCGTAACCTCCGGGTCTCGCTTGGCTCCTAAAAGAACGTCTATGCGGCGTGAGATATTGTTAGGCAGATCGAACACATAGGGCACCCATGGGTTCATCAGACCCAGGACAGGTCTTTTCTGCGCGGCGCTTTCGTCTATGCGCTTCACGATTGTGGTGAGCACGGTGCGCACATAATCCGTGCGCGCGAAAATGGGCCGGTACTTGCTGTCGTTTCCCGGTTTGGTAAGTGTGGGCGCGTTGAACTGAAAGTGCGGCAGGAAATAATACTTTGTCCGCCAGTAAATATTGTTCAGCGTCTCCTTTCCGTACTGGGTGTTAGGATAATCTCCCTGCGAGTATGTGGAGTTAACGTAGTCCCTGAAGTAGTCCCCGTATTTTTTCTCAAACAAATCCTCGCGGTATGATGCCCAGTCGTTCATGACCTCCGTAAGATTGTCTTTCATGGCGCCCAGTTTCTCGTCCGCCTGAATGTTGAATTCCACGTTGCGGCAACCCTTGAAAAAATCCTCGATTATGCGGCACAGCACTATGGTCACCTGCAGCGGATTCTCAGGGTGCAGCATGTTGAATCCGTCCTCGAACGAATACAAGGGCTGGAAGTAAGGATACATGTCAGGATGCTTCTCTAAGTGCATGAAGCCCGCGAGCGGAAAAAGCTGGTCCAGAATCCTGAGCCCCTGGTTCACCAGCTCGTCCTTCTGTCCCGCCACGTGCCTGTGCTCCTCGGCCTTGGCTTTTTTCTCCTCCTCTTTCTTGGGGTCGGGCACCTCCTCTTTCTTTTTTTTCTCGGGAAGAAGAAGGTCGAATTTGGTGCGGTTCACGAACTTAAGTATGTCCGCTATTTTTGATGTGAAGAATCTGGGGAAATCCACATACTCTGAGGAGCACATGCGCATAAGGAGCGGATACATTCCTTTCAGAATGGAGTTGTATATGTAAAGCCATTCCGTTATGCCCTCTTTGCAGAACTGCTGCATTTTCGCTTTGTCCACATCGGGCATGGCAATTATGTCCGCGTAGACGTCCTTTATCATGGAAGGAATCTGCTGCTCGCCTATATAATAAATGGTGATGAACTCATGGTAAACCGCGCGCACGAAAGGAATCATTCCGGCGACAGTAATCTCGCCCGCCATGTTCTCTATGTCTATGGCCAGGACTTTTATGTCTTTCATGGACCACTTCCCCACCGTGCGCAGGAATTTAAATTTCAGGTCAGTCTCCGTGGCGATTTTTGCCTTATACGCGTCAGGCGCCAGCTGGATTATGGTCTTTATGGTGCTGATGAAAGTCTGCATGTGCGACACGTGCTGCTTCACCGTGTACTTGGCGTATCCCTTTGCGATTCTCTCCCGGTTCTTGCTGTTCATGCGGTAAATGAAATTGAACACGCCGTAGTCAGGCTTTATATCATACTCCTCGCTTATCATAAGGCGGTCTATTTTCTTCAGGTCCTTTGCCGTCATCTCCGGCAGCTCTTCCTCTGTCTTTTTCTTTTTAGGCGCGGGAATTCCTGTGCCGGTGATTCCGCCCGTGGAGGAGGAGCCTGTGGCTATTCCTGACCTTGCCGCGACGTCGTTGGAGGAAAGCCCGGAGGCGCGTATGCTGTCAGAGTGCTGCACAGGTCTCTTGGAGTAGGTCATGGGGATTGTGGAGGGATCGGATCTTTCCTGCAGGACCTCGCCGCCCATTCTCTGGGCAAGCCACTGCGCCTCGCTGGCGTCTATGGGGCCTATGTTTTTTCTTACTTTATCTATGGTGCCGGGCGCCAGGGTTTTTGCGGGACCTGCTTTCTCATCACTCATACAAACCACCTCCTCTGCTTTTAAAGCCGTATTAAATAATTTTCGGTAAGGCACGGCAGAGATTTTATACTGATTTTTTCTCCGCTGGACGTGCACACCACGCCTTCCAGGGTTCCGTAGATTGTATGGGTGACCGCCCGCAGTATCACCACGCTCAGCTTGTTTATGTTCTCCGAGCAGGGCGTGAACGTAAGATCCACCATGTTCTCCGTGTCCTGTATTATCCACTGGTTCATGAGCCCGTAATGATGGGTGATTACCACCGGCGGCAGGGGGGTGGGCTTTCCGTCGTAGAAAAGAACGTTCGCGTTGTAGGCGTTGGGATTCACCGCGTCGTGCGATGTGGATTTAAGCCGCAGTGAAAGCAGTTTCCCGTCCAGATTGCTCAGACAGGTTATTACCTCCCCGTGCGAGCGGAATTTCATGTACGTGCGGTTTATGTCCAGGAATGAGACCCCGTCCTGTTTCTGCATGGCCTGGAATTCGCCGTTCGGAAATATGAGGTTCACGGCTCCGCTCAGAGGGAACATGGCGTAGTAGCTTGCGGACGACCTCCGCAGAGTGGGCGCGGGAATCACGCAGGTAAGCTCCGAGAACTGGCCGGAATCGAACGTGGAGCTCAGCGCGGCGTTCGCGCGGGGACGCGCGCTGTCTCCCTTAAGGTCAAAAATCATGCTGAGCCTGTTATTCTTACGGTCCCAGCTTATTCTTATGTAGCGGCTTTTCCTGTAGCTTGTGGTGGCGGCCAGGTTCAGGCTGTGCGGCACGAATCTTTTGCGCGGACCCATTACGGAGCGGTATACATATTTCTGGCGCGTCCTGGTGTTCCAGAAGCAGACTTCCGCCATGCCGAATATTTTCGCGTCCAGGAACTGAATGCTCCCCAGGTACTCGCCTATGCTGAATATGTAGACGAGCCTGCTTTTTATGCGCAGATTCGTTATGAACGTGGGAAGCGGCAGTGTTCCGTAAGGTTTAAAAACTCCGCGGATGTCCAGCCTCTCCGCATGCCCCTCGAACGTGCCGAAAACAGGCTTTTTGCTGCGGACGAATGAATCGGGGCTGGGTTCTGTCTCTCTGGTATACAAAATTTCCTCTAAAACTTTTTAACAGTCTATGCGCCGTAATTATAGACGATTTTCCCCATGTATGCAAAGTCTCAGGGCATGATTGAACGGCGCGGGTAAATCTGCTAGACTTCTGCCATGAGACTTTATGAGCTTAGCGGGGACGCAGGGCATGTGACTTTTATCTTTAATCCGGAATCCCACGGCGTGAATCCTGACGGAATGGACTGTGTGTACGTTATAGGCACGTTCACCGGATGGCTCACATCCCCTGAGTGGGCGCTGGAGCCCTCCGAGCATGGCCGCTCTCTTAGAGCCCGCGCGGATTCTGTCCTTATTCCCGGAAGCTCGGGGTTCGCGGAATTCAAATTCAAAGTTTTTATGAATGACGGCACGGTGATTGAGCCGGACCTGAGCGCTTACGGACCGAGCTTTACAGGGAACGCGCTTCTGCTTTTTAAGCCGCTTACCCGCAGTCAGAGAAAGGAGCTTTCCCGCGCGCAGAATATAACGCGAAGCCCGGCTTCCCCGCGCGGCAAAGAGCGGATGGCGAACGTTCGCGCGGTTCCAGGCACCACAGGGCTTTTCCGAGGCTACCATCCGTATAAGAAATCCCGCCCCCAGCTGGAGACGGAGAGCGCCCGCCTGCAGGAAGTGAACCGCTTCATTGAGAGGCACGGCGTAAAAAGCATAATCACCCTGAGCGGAGACGAAATTCCTGACCCCGCACTGGGAGAGGAAATCTCCCCGTATGTGCGTAAAATCCGGGAGGCCGGCAACCAGTGCCTCATAGACACCAGCTATGAGATTATGTATTTTAAATCCGCGGACAAGGAATACGACTCTGTTATAATGCAGGCCGTCCGCTTCATAAACACGCATCCCGCTCCGTTTTACGTGCACTGCCGTATAGGCTCTGACAGGACCGGCGTAATGAGCGCGGTGCTGGCGGCATTGTGCGGCGCCTCATGGAAAAAGATAGCGGAGGACTACGAGAAAACCAGCGACGCGGGCTTTATGGAATACAGGAACAGGAATCTTCTGGCGTATTCCCTTTCCCGGGTTCTGGGCTCTCATCCCGGGGACTGCGGAAAATCCTTGCGGGATAAAATGCGCTCAAAACTTTCGGAGCGCGGTATAGCGACCCTGCACGAGCTGGATGATTTGGAGAGAAAGCTTAACCCGGGCAGAAAGACGGCTTCTTAATCGAGAGGGCCCGTTACGCCGCGTGACCGTGATTTTGTCCGCATAACAAAGTTTTATCCGCATGCCGCATGATGATTCTGAAATCTAACGTATAATTATCTGTAATAAGAGTAACAGGCCGCGCCCCTCAGGTTTTTTGTAGGTGTATGCGGCAGGACGAAAGCATGATACGTTTTTTTAAGTCATGCGGAGCAATGCCGGCTGACACATTAACTTACAGAGAGGTGAGGTATGAAAAAATCAATCACACGTAAAACTTTGGCGGGCATAATGTTTGCCCTGGTTGCCGCAGGCGTTTTCGCGCAGGCGGAGAATTCCGGGTCCGGGCGCAGGGCGCGTCCTCCGCGGCAGGAGATAGGCGTGGAGAGCGCTGCGGAGGCCCTCCCGGAAGGCCGTGCCGGTGACGAGGCTTTGCCCGGCGGAAGGAAAAACCGCGCGCATGACAAAAAGAATTCCGCGCGCCCCCGCCGCATGGGACACGTCCGTAACAGAAAGCCGCGTCCTGCAAGAATCTCCGGGACCATAAAGCTCTACGGAAAGAACAATGAGCAGGTGGGATTCGTGACCGAGCAGGGAAAAGAATACACCCTGCGCGTCATGCCCGCACGCCCCCGCCCTGAATTAAAGTCCGCCGACATCAGAAAGAAGGATTTTCCCGGGCGCGCCAAGGAAGAGAAAAAAGGCAGTGAGAATTCCGCGGAGAAATTAAAAAAGGCTCCCGCGGAAAACAAAAGGCCCGGCGCGGGACCCTCGGCGCACAAGGCGCTCACCGTGGAGGAGCTGAGGGCGCTTGACGGAAAGGCTGTGGAGATTACCGCCGTAAAGATGATGCCGCGCATGAGGAAAAATCATCCGGGAGCGAAAAAAGACCCGCACGGCATGACGGCGCCCCAAAAGCCGCTTCCGCCCCGCGACGAGAAATCCGCCCGCCCGGAAAAAGACGCGCGCCCTGAGCGTGAGGCCCGGCCGCTGGCAGAGGAAAGGTCCCTTCCCGCCGTAAAAGCAAAAGCGCCGGAGAGGCGGAAAGCCGCCCCTGATGCCGGAAAAAGGCCCGCACCGCAGAAGCCCTTAAAAGACGGACTTCTCATGGTCCTGCGGGTGGCGGAGAAAAATATTAAAAACTAAATAAAGTCTGTACCCATAAAGTGCCCTTTGGACCCACAGAATTAGGTTTTCAAAGGGCATAATTTTTTTTGCACCTAAAAATTCCTAAAAAAGCGCGGAGTTAAGCCATTCCTTAAATCTTCCAGGAAATTTATAACATTGACTAAAACCACCATACCTAGTAGACTGTGCCAATCAACACGCCACAGATAGCGTTGTCGAGTGGCGGGCTTCCAAAGAGAGGGGATTGGATGAAAATCATCAAACGTAGCGGCGAAGAGGTGGATTTTAACCGCGGTAAAATAGTCAAGGCCATAGAAAAGGCGAATGCGACGGTAGACGCGCACGGCCGGCTGACCAAAAGGCAGATAGAGTCCATAGCCGATGACATCGAAATTGAGTCCGCGCGGGAAGGCCATGCGCTTGATGTGGAGACCATCCAGGACTTGGTTGAGACCGGCATCATGCAGAACGGCGCCTACGAAGTCGCGAAAAAATACATCACTTACAGGTACAGGCACAATCTTAAGCGCCAGTCGAACACCACGGACAAACAGATTCTTTCTCTCCTCAAAGAAAGCAACGAGGAAGTGAAGCAGGAGAATTCCAACAAAAATCCCACGGTTGTAAGCGTCCAGCGCGACTACATGGCGGGCGAGGTGTCCAAGGACATTACGCGCAGATTCCTGCTGTCAGATGAAATCGTCAGGGCGCATGACGAGGGGCTGATTCACTTTCATGACGCGGACTATTTTGCCCAGCACATGCATAACTGCGACCTGGTTAATCTGGAGGACATGCTCCAGAACGGAACCGTAATCAGCGGAACCAAGATAGACCGCCCGCACAGTTTCAGCACAGCGTGCAACATCGCCACGCAGATAATCGCCCAGGTAGCCTCCAGCCAGTACGGCGGGCAGAGCATATCTCTGACGCATCTTGCCCCGTTCGTGGAGGTGAGCAGGCAGAAAATACGCCGCGAGGTGGCGGAGACCATGAAGGAGACAGGGCTTACCCTTACGGACGAGCAGTTTGAGCACATGGTTAACAGGCAGCTTAAGAACGAGATAACGCGCGGTGTGCAGACAATACAGTATCAGGTCATAACCCTGATGACCACAAACGGGCAGGCTCCGTTCGTCACCGTGTTCATGTACCTTAACGAGGCTAAGGACGAGCAGGAGAAAGCCGACCTTGCCATGGTCATAGAGGAAGTCCTCAAGCAGCGCACTCAGGGCGTTAAGAACGAGAAAGGCGTCTGGATAACCCCCGCGTTCCCCAAGCTTATTTATGTGCTTGAGCCGGACAACATAGAGGAAGGGACAAAATATTATTATCTTACCGAGCTGGCCGCGCGCTGCACCGCCAGACGCATGGTCCCGGACTACATAAGCGAGAAAAAAATGCTTGAGCTCAAGGTGGACTCGAACGGAAACGGAAACTGCTACCCTTGCATGGGCTGCCGCTCGTTCCTGACCACATACGTGGAGCCCACCACCGGGAAGCCCAAGTATTACGGCCGCTTTAATCAGGGCGTAGTCACATTGAACCTGGTGGACGTGGCGTGCTCCTCCTTCCGTGACGAGGATAAATTCTGGAAGATTCTGGAAGAGAGGCTTGATTTGTGCCACAGGGCGTTACAGGAGCGCCACAAGCATCTGCTTGGCACTAAGAGCGACACGGCCCCCATACTGTGGCAGAACGGCGCGCTTGCCCGCCTGGAGAAAGGCCAGGTTATAGATGATCTTCTGTACAACGGATACTCCACGCTAAGCCTGGGCTATGCGGGGCTGTACGAGTGCGTGCGCTACATGACGGGAAAAAGCCACACGGACCCCGAGGCGACACCGTTCGCGCTTCGCGTGATGCACGCCCTGAATGACGCCACCGCCAAATGGAAAAAGGCAGAGCACATAGACTATTCCATCTACGGAACTCCGCTTGAGAGCACCACCTACAAATTCGCCAAGTGCCTTAAAAAACGCTTCGGTGTCATAGAGGGCGTCACAGACAAGAATTACATAACTAACAGCTACCACGTGAACGTAACGGAGAAAATAGACGCGTTCTCAAAGCTCACTTTCGAGGCGCAGTTCCAGGAGCTTTCTCCCGGCGGAGCAGTAAGCTACGTGGAGGTGCCTAACATGGAGGACAACATCCCCGCCATCATGACACTGCTCAAGCACATCTACAACAACATAATGTACGCCGAGCTGAACACCAAGAGCGACTTCTGCCAGAAATGCGGCTACACAGGCGAGATACTGGTCCAGGAGGATTCCGACAAAAAACTGATCTGGCACTGCCCCAACTGCGGCAACGAGGACCAGACCACCATGAACGTGGCGCGCCGCACATGCGGTTACATAGGAACCCAGTACTGGAACCAGGGACGCACGCAGGAAATAAAGGAGCGTGTCCTGCACCTGTAGGGAACGCCGCGCGCAGTGCGCTTTTTAGGAATTCATTCCATGAGAACCGCCGAGCAGATACTGAGCGACCTCTCCCTGGAGGAGAAAATCCGTCTTTTAAATGGGGACGGTAACTGGAGCACTTTCTCTGCCAAAGGAAAAATCCCCGCGCTCTGCATGAGCGACGGCCCCCACGGCCTTAGGTATCAGGGCCGGAATGAAAGCTACTCGAACATAAACAAAAGCCGCAAGGCCACCTGCTTCCCCACCGCCAGCGCCATAGCGTGCGGCTGGAATGTAAGCGCCGTGGAGAAAATGGCGCGGGCCATAGCGCGTGAGGCAAAATCCAGGAATGTTAATATTATCCTGGGCTGCGGAATGAACATAAAGCGCTCCCCTTTATGCGGAAGGAATTTTGAGTATTTCTCAGAGGACCCCCTGCTGACAGGAGAGCTTGCCGCGGCCTACGTGAGCGGTATGCAGTCAGAAAACGTGGGCGCGTGCATAAAGCATTTTGCCCTCAACAATCAGGAGAAATTCAGGCAGGTCTCATCAAGCAATGCGGACGAGCGTACCATGCGCGAGATTTATCTTGCGGGTTTTGAGCGGGCCGTAAAAAAATCAGCGCCGGTCTCCGTCATGTCATCGTATAACAGGATAAACGGAATCTATGCCAGCGCGAGCAGGGCGCTCCTTACGCAGACCCTGCGGACGGAGTGGGGCTTTAAAGGAATAGTGATTTCGGACTGGGGCGCGACCATAGACGCGGCGGAAAGCCTGAGGGCCGGAATGGATTTAGGCATGCCAGACTCACACGGATATTTTTCAAGGCAGATAAAAGCCGCCCTTAGGAGCGGGACCGTGAGCGAAAAAGACATAGACGCCGCCTGCATAAGGATTATAAGGCTCGCCCTCAGATTAAGCACTGAAAACCATGCCCCGCAAGAAAATCCCGTGGACTACGAGGCGCAGCATGAGAGCGCGCATGAGCTGGCCCTGGAAAGCGCGGTGCTTCTTAAAAACGACGGCATGCTCCCGCTTAGAAAAGAAGCAGGCGGAAGACGGCAGAAGATTATAGTGGCAGGAGAGCTCGCGGAGCGGATGCGGTTCCAGGGCACGGGCTCAAGCCACATAAACACAGAGGATTATCCAAGCGCCCTGGATTTTCTGAGAGACGATTTTGACGTAGTCTATGTGCGGGGCTATGTCTCCTCATTCCGCAGGAAGAATAAAAAAGAAAGGGAAGAGAGGAGGCTGCGCTCCGAAGCGGCAAAAAAAATCAGCGCCGCCGTAAAAGAAAATCCCGCCATCCCCGTGCTCTATTTCTGCGGCCTGGAGGAATCCTGCGAGGGCGAGGGCTTTGACAGGACGGACTTAAGGCTCCCGGAAGGCCAGACCGCGCTTTACAGGGAGCTTCGCGGCATAACGGATAACGTGGCGCTCGTGACTTTCAGCGGCTCTCCGGTGGATCTTACATTCGCGGAGAATGCCAGGGCAATCCTCCACATGCATCTGTGCGGGGAGGCATGCGGCAAAGCCTGCCACGAGCTAATCACCGGCATAAAGAATCCGAGCGGAAAACTTGCGGAGACATGGCCCATTAAGGCGGAGACCGGGATACCCGTGAGCGGCCGTGACGTAAACTATTCGGAAGGAACGCTGGTAGGCTACAGATGGTACGAGACTAAGAATATCCCCGTGCAGTTTGAGTTCGGCTTCGGCCTAAGTTATTCCCGCTTTGAGTACTCTGACCTGCGCGTGGAGGAGATTTCGGGAGAGGACATGAAGGCGCGCTCGTTATTCAGAGTGTCGCTTGCCGTTACGAATGCGGGCGGCGCTGACGGAAGCGAGACCGTCCAGCTTTATGTAAAAAATCCTCCGCCGCCTGAGCCGTTCACGCGCGCCGCTACGGAGCTCAGGGCATTTGAGAAAGTCTTCCTCAGGGCGGGCCAAAGAAAGACGCTTACGTTCACGCTCACGGAAAGGGATTTCAGCGTTTATTCCGTAAAGAAAAAAAGCTTCACGGTCATAGGCGGGGAGTACGGGCTGTGCGCCGCAGCAAGCGTAAAGGACATAAGGCTTACGGCGAGCGTGAGCGTGCGCGGCGAAAGGCTCTGCGACGCGGTGCTCACCGATGAGGAGGCGCAGGAACATTTCCCCGCGCCCGGTGCGGCTCATGCAGGGGAACGGTTCACTTTAACGGATAATCTGGATTCCATGGCGCAGGAAAGCCTTTTTGTGCGCGCCCTGCTCAAAGTGTTTGAGATGGTGCTGGTTCTCTCAAGCAGGCATAAGTCCAGGGAAGATCCCGCCGTAAAAATAAGTCTTAGCGCCATAAGGGAAAATCCTGTGGAAAGCTTTATAAGCACGGCGGGCGGAATGTTCACGGAAAGATTCGCAAGGCTCATAGTAAAATGCGCCAACAGAAAAATCAGGGCATGAGCGTGCGCGGCGCAGGTTGATTTTTTCCGCGCGTCAATTATAATGGTCCCGTGAACTATGGAGAGATAAAAAAGACTGACATAGCCAACGGAGACGGCGTGCGCGTAAGCCTTTTTGTAAGCGGCTGCAGAGTCCGCTGCGCGGGCTGCTTCAACGCCCTCACATGGGACTTCTCATACGGCAGGGAATTCACGGAGGAGACGGAGGCGGAGATTCTGGACGCGCTCTCTCCCGAATACATAGCGGGGCTCACCGTACTGGGCGGGGAGCCGTTCGAGCCGGAGAACCAGAGGGCGCTAGCGCCGTTTCTGGAGCGCGTGAAAAAAGCCTACCCCCGCAAGACCGTCTGGTGCTACACCGGCTACACGCTTGAAAAAGACATCCTGCCCGCCGACGGAAAATGCCGCACGGAGGTGACGGGGCGCATGCTGGGCTGCATAGACACTCTGGTGGACGGCCCTTTCATACAGGAGCAGAGGGACATCACGCTCAAATTCCGCGGAAGCAGGAACCAGAGGATACTGAGCGCGCCGTTTGAGCGGACGGAGCGCCGCGAGGGGGATGATTGACCGCCCGCGCATTCTGCCCTTGCGCCGAATCGCTTTATCGTATAGAATAACGGCAATGAGAAGTGTACGGATAAAGCGCGCGGAGGGCGGCGCAGCCCCGGGCTCTGCTGAGGCGGAGCGCCGCTTAAAGAAACTGAAATCCCCTGATACCCCCCCCCGTCGTCTGTATAGTATAAGTCCGTATACAGGGCCACGCCGGACATCATCCGCATCAAAAGCATCTGCCGGGCCGTACCGCACGGCGCAATCCCATAGAAATTCAGCGCTAAATTTACCCCGCACGGAGCGTTTCCGGGCGAATTTAGTGCGCGCATTGTCTGACTTGGCGCAATCCCATAGAAATTTAGCACTAAATTTACCCCGCACGGAGCGATTCCGGGCAAATTTAGCGCGCGCATTGTCTGACTTGGCGCAATTCCATAGAAATTTAGTGCTAAATTTGTTCCGCCCGGCGCGATTCCAGGGAAATTTAGCGCTAAATTTACCCCGCCTGGAGCAAATCCGGGCGAATTTAGCACGCACATCATCTAGCCTGACGCAATTCCATGGAAATTCAGCGCTGAATTTGCCCCGCCTGGAGCGGTTCCGTGCAGGGCGCGCGGTTCTTTTCGTAAACCCAAATAAAAATCATAGGAAATTCACATGGCAAAAGTTCAAAAAGTAACTAACAGGGCGTACATCACGGAGTATGACGCGCTCTGCGACGCGTTGGAGAGGGCGTTCACTGCGGCATGCGCGGGCGGCGACACCGTGGCGGCCAAGGACCCGGTGCTCAAGTCTCTGCTTGAGACACTGCACGATTTGAGCGCGCGGAACACCACTGCTATAAAGCAGAGCCCGGTGCTCTCCACGCTGGACGAGGCTGACGCGGCGAGGGATGCCGCGACCAGGGACCTCTTCACGCTGACTAACGGCTACACGGCAAGCCCGTTCCCTGAGGTGAAGGAGGCGGCCATGGCCGTCTGCTCCGTGCTGGACAAGTACGGCCGGGGAATGACGGCCAAAGGCTACGCCGAGCAGACCGCGCTCACCGAGTCTCTGCTGGAGGATCTGGGGGCGGAGGGCACGGCCGCGGGCATAAAGGCGCTCTCCGGCGTGGCGGAGCTTACGGAGGCACTGCGCGCGGCGCAGGACAAGTTCAACGCGGCGCACGACGGCTACATAAAGGCCAGGCTGGACAAGGGCGAGTCGGCGAGCTCCCTTAAAAGGCCGCTCATGGCGCTGATTAACGACGGCATAGTGCCGTACCTGAACATAGTCTCGGAGATGGACGGCTACGCTGATTTGGCCGGCACCGTGGCCGAGAACATAAGGAAAACCAACGACACGGTGGCGCGCCGCGCGGCCGGAAAAAAGGCGGGAGAGGCGGAGCCGCTCTGACAGGCCCGGACGCAGGGGGGCTGTGCCCCCGCGTGCAGAATGACCATCGGCGGATGTAAAAACGCAAAGGAATGCAACATGATGATGAGGAAGAGAGCAGTCGTGGCCTTTGCCGTGATAATCGGAGCCTTGCTAGTGATGTCGGGGCTCACCGGGTGCGGGAATGGGAATGAAGAGGAAAATAACCCTTACGGGCCGTTTGGTTACATCGAGGAGACGCTGGAGGGCGGCTTCGTCGTCTGGAAATACGAGGACGGCACATGCAGGCTTATGAGATACGATGGAACTGCCACGGAGGTTACAATCCCGAACGGCATCACAAAGATAGAAGGGGCTTTCTCGGGCAACAGCTCTATTAAGAAAGTTACAATCCCTAACAGCGTTACCGCCATTATTGATGAAATGGCGTTCGGCAACTGCACGGCTCTTGAGACCGTGATAATCGGAAACGGCATTACGGAAATCTGCAACGGTGCGTTCTTCAACTGCACGGCTCTTAAAACTGTGACAATAGGAGACGGCGTTAAGGAAATAGGTGACAGAGCGTTCTACGGCTGCGCAAAACTTACGAGCGTGACGATTCCAGACAGCGTTGTAAGTATCGGTGAAATGGCGTTCGCGCTAGGAGAGGCACATGCGCATTCAGACCAGAGTGAGGAGTGTCCCGAAACGGCGCTTGAAAAAGTTGTGCTCGGCAAGGGCCTTAAGAGCATAGGCTGGGGCGCGTTCTACTATTGCTGTTACATAAAGACCGTGGAATACAGGGGGACGCTTAAAGACTGGTGCGAGCTGGACAAAGAGGAATATCTGCTTATGTCCGCGGAAAGCGTGACGATTCCTATAGGCGAAGGGAAGACGGTTGATATTCTTAACGATACAGGTCTGCTAGCTGACGACTTTTCAATTGAGATTCCTGAGGGAACCACCAAAATCGGAAGCTTTTCGTTCTATCATGCCAAACATCTTAAGGGCGTGACGATTCCCGACAGCGTGAAGAGCATAGGAAATGACGCTTTCAACGGATGCACGGGACTCTCAGCCGTGCCTACTCTCAGCGAGGGCCTTACATCCATAGGTGATCGTGCGTTCTATATTTGCTTTATTATGAAAGGAGAGCTTGTAATTCCCAGGAGCGTCAATAAAGTAGGAATGCATGCTTTCGATGACTGCCATAGCATCACGAAACTGGAAATCAAGAACGGCAATATGGAATTCAATTCCAACTCATTCTCTTTTAACAGCCTATTTGGTGATGAACAGGTCTATAGCAAGGTTCAAACCGTCATATTGCCCGAAGGTCTTGAAGAGATACCGGACAGTATGTTCGATTATTACCCAAACCTTACGACTGTGAAACTCTCCGCCGGTCTGAAGAAAATAGGTCGGAATGCATTTAGAGGATGCGAAAGCCTTACAGACATAACAATCCCGGCAGGCACGGAGGAAATCGGTTACTCCGCGTTTGAAGGTTGCAAAGCACTTGAGAAAATAACAATTCCTGCAAGCATGAAAAGTATTGGCATTGGTGCATTCAATGCTTGTTATGTCTTCGGGCCAAATACCACTTTTATTAATATAGAATTTGAAAAGACTGACGGTTGGTATATGTGTGACAGTGACTCTTCTTACAGACCAGATCACAGCACTGGAGAGCCGATGGATCAGGCTGAATTAAGTGATCCGAAAAAAATGGGGGAGCTGTTGTCCGGCACGGGGTCCGCTGAGAAGTCTTATGCCGGTAAATGGCTTTACAGAAAATAATAAGCGAAAGGACTATATCCCCCCCCCGTGCGGGTTCTTAGGGCGGCAGCCCTAAGCCGTGCTGGGGAAACATCGAGGGAATGCGAAAAAATCAACCGTCGGCGGACGTAAAACGCAAAGGAGTAATTTTTATGAAATTCATCAGAGTGCTTTCATGTGCCGCGCTTGCGGCATCCCTTCTGCTCACTGTCTCGTGCGCGTCCTCCAAGAAAGAGAGCGCGCGCGTGCCGCCTGTAACGCCGGAGGACTGCGACCCCATGGCGGTGATAAAGTTCACCGTGAACGGCGAGCTTAAGTTCTTTTATTACAGGGACATGTCCTCCTCAAGTAGCGCGGGCTCTGCCGCAAGCAGCGCGGTGGGCGGCGGTCTTCTGGGAAAGCTTGCCGGCTCGCTCGCGTCCGCCGCGGTCAGCAAGGCCGAGGAGTCGGCGTTCCCGTTCCTTAAGACCGATGCGCTTGTGAGCGATTTCCACGTGCAGCAGGTTGTGATGGAGGGGCTTGCGGAATTCCCCGAGGTGCTTAACCTGCTTACGGCCGAGGATGTGACGGGAACGCGCGCCTACGCCTCCATAAAGGGCCAGGAGAGCGACTACATAAAGTCTGTGGGCGGGTTCAGGAACCTTAACGGCGCAAAAGACGTTGAGGCCGCAAAGAGCGCGCTGGAGAAGGCCCACGGTGCCAAGGGCTTCGCCACTGTGGACGTGGAGTTCGGCTACTATCTGGATGAGAAAGAGTCCAAGCTGGACAAGGCCCTGGGCGTTATGAACAGGATTAGCGGTGAGAGCAAGTCGCAGAGCGAGAGCGGATACCTTTATCCCTCCGTCACCGTGACAGTGTACATATCGGACAGGAACGGAAGGAACCTTCCCCAGAAAGAGTACCTGAACGGCTCCGTCATCAGCAGGGACGACAAGCGTTATGTGGGTGTGGCCGTGGGGCAGGAGAGCGTGCCCATTTCCCGCGGCAGGTACAACGGCGAGGAGTTCTACGCCCTTTACACGGAGGACCTTGTGCGTGAGGCTATAAAGAACGCCGCGCTGCGCCCGTAACGTAAGGGTTCCCGCGGCAGGGAAGACGCCGCCCCCGAGCAGTGAGATTTTTCTCTGCGAACGGGGGCGGCGTTTTTATGCCCGGAAGTCAGCTTTCCCTCTCACTTGCCAAAAACACGGTTTCATGCGAAAATATTTTAAGGACAACGCAATATGGCAAAAGGATTTCCTGTTAATTCGTATACTGTAAAAATCTTGGGGCGCGCGGTCTCTGCCGGCAATATTCTGTGGCTCACTCATTCAGGCAGCGGCATTCAGTTTAATACCGTGGCAAAGGCGGTCGCAATCACTCTGGCGGGCGATGAGACTGCTGTTCCTGATGAGCAGGTTAAGGGAGAGGAGAGCCGTGCCCGCTACGCTGTCCTTCTGGATGGCAAGGTGATTGCCAGCGGTCTGATGAAAAGCCGTGAGCAGCGCATTATAGTTTTCGGCGAGAAATTTGTGCGGCAGGCTAAGGTGTCGGTCATAAAGCTTTCGGAGTCCAGGCGCTCTTTTCTGGGAATAAAGAACATTATCACTGACGACGGCTCGTTTGTGACTCCTGAGGTCCGTCAGGATCTTTCCATAGAGTTCATAGGAGACAGCATTACCTGCGGTTACGGGGTGGAGGCCAAGTCCGCGGACGAGCCTTTCTCCACGCTTACCGAGAATGTGTGCAAGAGCTATGCGTGGCTGTGCGCCAAGCAGCTTAATGCGGACGCAAGCTTTGTCTGCTATTCCAGCTACGGCGTGGTCTCCGGCTGGACGGAGAGCGGAGCTAAGGATGAGGTCCGCATACTGCCTAAAGTTTATGAGCAGGTGGCGTTCTGCGACAACTCCAAGATACTTAAGGGGAAGCCGTGGAATTTCAATGCCGCTAACTCAGACATAGTGGTCATAAACCTGGGCACAAATGATTTCTCCTACACGCGGGACCAGAGCAGTCTTACGCATGAATTCTATGAGGCGTATCTGGGATTCATCGGCTCAGTGCGCGAGAAGAATCCTAACGCGCACATAGTATGCTGTCTGGGCATAATGCAGGAGGGCGACAGCCTTTTTGATGAGGTGGTGAATGCCGTGAACTTTTACATGAAGGACTCCAAGGACCGTAAGATATATACATATCATTTTAATCCTGTCCCGGAGAGCGAGGGGGCCGCCATAGGAAACCATCCTTCCGCGCTGACCCATGCGCGGTGCGCGGGCGAGCTTGCGTCGTTCATAAAGACACAGGTCCTTAAGATATCTTAGGCAGTGCGGGGTGAAAATGGAGCGGTCTGAATACGAAAAATCTTTGATAGAGAAAGCGCTTGGCATGCTCAGGTTCTCCTATGCGCCGTATTCAAATTATTTTGTGGGGGCCGCGCTTCTCTGCTCTGACGGGAAAGTGTACACCGGCTGCAACATAGAGAACGCCGCGTTTTCTCCCACGAACTGCGCGGAGAGGACCGCTTTTTTTAAGGCCGTCAGCGAGGGCGAGAAGGACTTTGTGGCTGTGGCGGTGGTGGGCGGCCCGCACGGGAGAACGGACGGTTACTGTGCCCCATGCGGTGTGTGCCGGCAGGTCATGCGGGAATTCTGCGGGGATGATTTTAAAATAATACTCGCTAAGTCCGTCTCGGACTATAAGGTTTTTACGCTGGCGGAGATTTTACCGCAGAGCTTTAATCCGCAGGACCAGATAGGTAAGTCCCCGGACTAACGGCGCGGCTCATTTTAAGCGTGCGTTTAATTCCTGCGTGTCTATTTTTTCCCCAGCTCCATGCTTTTTTCGTATGCGGCCGTGGCTGCTTTTATCACTGCGCTGCGGAAGCCGCTCTCCTCAAGGGCGATGACGCCCTCTATGGTGGTTCCCGCCGGCGAGCAGACCGCGTCTTTCAGCTCGCTTACTGAGCGCCCGTCCTGCAGGAAAAGAGAGGCGGCTCCTTTCAGGGTCTGCGCGGCATAAATGTACGCCTGCTGGCGTGGCATTCCGAACCGCACGGCCGCATCTGAGAGCGCCTCTATGAACAGGAACGCATAGGCAGGCCCAGAGCCGCTTACCGCGGTAACTGCGTCCATAAGTTTTTCGGGGACTATCTCCGCGCGGCCCGCGCTCTCAAGCAGCTCCTTTACAAGCGCAGTCTCTTCGTCCGTGGTGCGCCCTGACGCCGTGAGCGCTATCATGGCCTCTCCCACGGTAGCGGGCAGGTTGGGCATAACGCGGACTATATGCGCGCCGTCATTTCCCAGAGCGGAGAGCAGCGTCTCTGTTTTAACGCCAGCCGCTATGGAGACTATCACGGCATTCTCTTTAACTGAGGATTTTATCTCTTTAAGGACGCTCTCTATGTACGCGGGCTTCACTGCCAGGAACAGGACGTCCGCTTTGGAGGCAAGCTCGGAATTCGTTTTTACGGCGGTGCCTCCTATTTTCTCTGCAAAGTCCTCCGCCTTTTTAAAGTCCACGTCCGTAACGAAAAAATTTTTTTTGTCGTACTTCTTTGCCATGGCCTCCATGAGCGCGCCGCCCATGACTCCGCTTCCTATGCAGCCTACTTTTGCGTTCTGCGCGTTCATTTTATTCCTCCTGAATTCTCTATAAAAAGGGTGCCTTTTGCGGTTCCGTTCATAAGGGATGCGAGCGGTTTGTCGCGCTTGCTGTTCGCTAGCAGCATGGGTATGCCGTGCGCCGTGACTTTCTCCGCCGCCTGAATCTTGGTCTTTATTCCGCCGGTGCCGAAACTGTTGGCGCCGCCGATTTTTATCTGCTCCTTTAGCGCGGAGATGTCCGTGACCTCCTCTATGAGCCTGGCGTTCTCGTTTGTCTTTGGATTGTCCGTGTAAACGCCGTCTATGTCGCTGAATAAAATCAGTAAATCCGCGCTCCATAGAATTGCGGTGAGCGCGGAGAGATTGTCGTTGTCTCCTATGCTGTTTTCCTCAAACGAAACGGAGTCGTTCTCATTTATGATGGGAATCACACCCTCGTCCACAAGGGTGAAAAGCGTGTTCCTCATGTTAAGCGTGTGCTGATAATCCTCAAAATCCTCTTTAATGAACAGGAGCTGCGCCACATGAAGGTCCTGCGCCCGGAAGGCCTCCCGCCATTTGTCCATGAGCTCCACCTGGCCTATGGCGCATAATGCCTGGCGGTAAAGCTGCTCTTTTTTGTGGGCCCATCCGTTTATGCTGGAAAGCCCTGCCACTTGCGCGCCGGAGGAGACGATGATTACCTGTTTCCCGCTTTTCATAAGGGCGGCGCAGCTGGACGCGAGCGTCCTCATGAAATCCGCGTTTATGGTTCCGTCCGGTTTTGCGAGCGAGTTGCTGCCGAATTTTATTACAATCTTTTTTGCGTTCTGTATTGTCTCCTGAATGCTCATCTTGTCTGTCCGTCTCCGTCTATCAAAAACTTTGTTGTGGTCAGCGCCGTTATCCCCATGGGACCGCGGGCGTGGAGTTTCTGAGTGCTGATTCCAAGCTCTGCGCCGAAGCCGAATTCCCCGCCGTCTGTGAAGCGCGTGCTGGCGTTTACGTAGACGCAGGCGGCATCCACGCGGCTCTGGAATTCCCTGGCATGGGCCCTGTCGTTTGTGATGATTGCGTCGCTGTGCCTGGTGTTGTGCGTGTTTATGAAGTCTATGGCCTCGTCCAGAGTGTCCACCGCTTTTATGGCGACCTCTTTGTCCAGGAATTCAAAACCAAAATCTTCCTCTTTGGCGAGCGTCAGAATCTGAGGCTTTTGGTTCAGGATTCCGCTTTCTTTAAAAGCCCTCTCCAAGACAGCGTGGCAGAAGTCGTCCGCGTGAATCCTTACCTCCTCCCCGAATTTTTCTGCGAGCAGGGGCAGGAAATTCCCGGCGGATTTTTTGCTCACCAGTATTGTCTCTATCGCGTTGCACGCGCCGGGGCGCTGGGTTTTGGCGTTGTATGCTATGCTCACCGCCATCTGCTCGTCCGCGCTCTCATCCACGTACAGATGGCACACTCCGGCTCCTGTCTGTATTACGGGAACTCGCGCGTTCTGCACCACAGTGTTTATAAGATTGGCTCCTCCGCGCGGAAGCACCACGTCTATGTCTCCTGTGGCGGTAAGAATCCGGTTCACTTCCTCGTGCGTGCCAGACGTGCAGAGCCTGATTGCCTTTGTTACGCCCGAGCCGCCCGCCTGCCTGAGCCCTTGCAGTATGGCCTCCACCAGGGCTTTGTTGGACTCCAGTGCGCTGGATGAGCCGCGCAGAAGTATGGAGTTTCCGCTTTTGTACGCAAGCGCGAATGCGTCCACCGTTACATTGGGACGGCTCTCGTAGATGATTGCCGCCACGCCGAGCGGCACACGCACCTGCCGAATCTGCATTCCGTTAGGCGCGCTCCATCCTGCGATCTGCTCTCCTATGGGGTCTCTCTGCTGTATGATTACGTCTATGCCTTGCAGAATAGAATTGAATTTTTTTTCGTCCAGGGCAAGCCGCTCCACTAAGGACTCTGACATTCCTCCGGCGCGCGCTTTCTCCACGTCGCGTTTGTTCGCGGAAAGAATCTGCTCCCTGTTATTTTTAAGAGATTCGGAGACGCAGCCCAGCGCGTGATTTTTCTGGCTGGCAGTATGCAGCGCCAGCTCTGCGGCACCCTGGCGCAAATCCGCATAAAAAGTTTCTAATTCCATGAGGGTATTCTATCGTTTTAAAAGGCGTTTGTGAAGTGAATTGAAAGCTAGTAGTTCGCCAGAAAATACATGCCCAGAAGAATCACAAGCCGGCTCTTTGATTCTGACCAGCGGGCATCGCGGGGAAGGCTCTGCAGGTACCACCAGAAAATCCCGAACTCGGGGTCTATGCGCAGCGCGTACTCGCTGAAATCTTTGCTTTTTGACTGGCTTCCGAACATCAGGTAAACTACGTCGTCCACTATGCTGAAGAACGGAGCGTAGCTGGCGGTGTAGCTCTGTGCGTTCATAAGCTTGCAGAATTCCTCCAGATGATACAGCACCTGCGCCTTAAGCTCCTCGTCAGATTTCTCCACCCATGTCTTCTGTATAAGAAGGACCAGATTCTTGTGAAAGCTGGAGATAAGCTTCTTCTCTCCGTCTGATGAGCGGTCAGCGATTTTTGTGTAAGGCTCCTCCGCACCCAGCTGGCGCGCGATGTTTTTGGCGCAGTCAAGCGCGGCAGTCTCTTCATTCGCCGCGACCAGATTATCCATGGAAGTAATAGACTCAGCGTCCAGGAACTGTTCGATTAAATCGCCTCTCATATTATGGGAAGTGTAAAATTTTTTGTGTGTTTTTTCAAGTAGTATCCCCGGGCATTAAAAGCCACAGGATGGCACAGGGCCGCGGATTATTTCTGCGCGCATAAAAAAGCCCCCCGCGCCAGCACGGAGGGCTTATGTTAAATCCGGGCCGAATTTATTTCCGCTTAAGGTATTTTACGCTGTCCAGCGCCACCGCCGCTATGATGATAAGGCCCTTGAACACAAACTGCAGGTTCGTGTCTATTCCCAGGAACGTAAGGCAGTAAGTAAGGCTGGTGAATATAATCACGCCGATTACGGCTCCGCTGATTTTTCCTATTCCGCCGTTGAATGATATTCCGCCCACAACGCATGCCGCTATGGCGTCAAGCTCGTAGCCCTGTCCTGTGCCCGCGCTGGCGTTGGCTTTGAACGCCTCCAGGAACGCGCCGCATCCGTAGAACACACCCGCCATGATGAACACGCCCATGGTGACCCAGAACACGCTGATGCCAGACACGCTCGCCGCCTCAGAGTTTCCGCCCACGGCATACATGTTTTTTCCGAAAGTGGTTTTGTTCCAGATGAACCACGCCACGAAAATCGCTACGACGGCCGGAATAATCAGTTTGGGGAAAGTTATCAGGTCCCCGCCCAGAGTTCCCAGGACCCATCTTCCGCCGAGCATGTCCTTTATGCCCGCATCGATTGAGCCTACCGGAGTTCCGCTTGTTCCGAAGAAAAGAAGCCCGTAGATTATAAGCTGCGTTGCCAGGGTAGAGATGAACGGATGGATTTTAAGCCTTGCGCTGAACACACCGGCGAACGCGGAGAAAATCACGCAGAGAACGATGGAGAGCCCCAGCGCCATAATCAGACGGAGCGCCGTGGGAAGGGCGGAGAAATCCCACGGACCGAGCCCGAAGAAAGTCACTATGTTCTGACCCGGATGCAGTATAAGCCCCGTGATTACCGCGCCCAGCGCCACCATTCTTCCCACGCTCAAATCCGTGCCGGCGAGCAGGATAAGGCCCGCCACGCCCAGCGCATAGAACATTCTCACGGACGACTGCTCCAGTATAGTGAATATGTTCGGAAGCGACAGAAGGTTCCCGTTCCCCGACAGCGGCGCAAGAATGATGCACACGATGAAGAAAACTATGATTGCAAGATACAGGCCGTTATCAAGCAGGAATTTTGACATCTTGAATTTGTTGATGTAATTCTGCACTGAAAGGACAAAATCTTCCTTGAAGTTTGTCTGGCCGTTTCTGAGAGCGCGGTTTTTCTGAACGTAGTCCACGTAGGCCTGGTTTTTAATGGCTTTGGCGGAATCCACGGCGGATGTGAATTTGCTCTTGGCGTCGAACAGGGCGGACTTGTGCTCGTACTCGGCCACGCGCAAATCTTCCTTGCAGTCCGCGTTGTCTTTCTGGGATGTCTTTCCCTGATACGAGGCGACTATCTCCTTTTTGCGCGCAAGCGTGTCCGCGTCTATTTTGGCCACTTTCTCCTTGTACTCGGCCTTTAGCCTCTCTATGATTTGGTCCTGCTCCGCGCTGACCCTCGCAATCTCTGCCTTTGAGAGCGCGTTGTTCCTGGCGACCGCTTTCTTGGAAAGCTCCGCGATTTCGGCTTTGTTCTGGGCCGCCACTTCCTTTGCCCGGGCGAGCCTGACGTTGTTCTCCGCCACCAGTTTAACGCGCTCTTCCTTAGAGATGAGCTTGTTCCGTTTTGCGGCGGCGTTCTCCTGCCTGAGCGCTGAGATGAGGCTCACGCCGTCTTTCCGCAGGGAATTTAATTTCTCTGAATACTCGTTAAGCTCTTTATCTTCCATAAAAAATTTCCTCCTTAAATTTTACAGATACATCGCGGAAAGCCTTAGAAGCTCTTCCTGGTCCGTGGTCTGTGTGTCCACTATTCCCGCCAGACGGTGGTTGGACATGACGGCTATTCTGTTCGTTATGCCCAGAATCTCCGGCATCTCGCTTGATACCACGATTATCGTCTTTCCCTCTTTTGCCATGCGGATTATGAGCTGGTAAATCTCGTACTTGGCGCCCACGTCTATGCCGCGCGTAGGCTCGTCAAGCAGGAACACCTCCGGGCTCCGCTCAAGCCATTTTCCGATTATGACTTTCTGCTGGTTTCCGCCCGAAAGCGAGGAGATAAGCTCCTCAGACGAGACGCATTTTGTGCGCATCTGCTTGATTTCCCTGTCCGCCGCCTCAGACATTTTCCGCTCGGAAAGAACGCCGCCTGTCTTGTAGCTCTCCAGATTCGTTATGACCGTGTTGAATTTGATTGTGTCCTTGCCGAACATTCCGTTTAGCTTGCGCTCCTCAGTCACGAGCGCGAAGCCGTGCTCCATGGCGTCCTTGCTGTTAGAGAAACGCAGTTTTCTTCCCGCATAGGATATTGTTCCCGTGGAAATTGTGCGCACTCCGAAAAGCGACTCCAATAGTTCCGAGCGGCCCGCGCCCACAAGCCCGTAAAGCCCGAAAATCTCGCCTTTCTTGACTTTAAATGATATGCCCTCAAGCACGGGCGCGTATTTTGTGGAAAGATTCTCCACCTCAAGGCAGAAGTCGCCGGGCACGTTGTCCACGTCGGGGAAGCGCTTGTCCAGCGAGCGGCCGACCATGGACGTGATGAGCTCTCCCATCTCGGTCTGGGCGCAGGGCTTCTGCATTATCATCTTTCCGTCGCGCAGAACGGCAATCTGGTCGCACACCTGGAAAATCTCGTCCATCTTGTGGGAGATATATACGAAAGAGACTCCTTTTTTCTTTAAATCGCGGACGATTGAAAAGAGTTTCTGAACCTCATTCTCTGTTAAGGATGACGTCGGCTCGTCAAGCACGATTATTTTGGCGTCGTAGGAGACCGCCTTCGCTATCTCCACCATCTGCCGCTGGCTTACCGACATGGTCCGCATCACTGTGCGCGGATTCACGTTCATGTTCAGCGAGGCGAAAAGGTTTATGCTGTCCTTAAGCATTTTAGCCTCGTCTATTACGCCGAATCGTTTGGGATACCGGCCCAGAAATAAATTGTCCGCCACGGAGCGGTCAAGGCACTGGTTCAGCTCCTGATGGACCATGGCCACGCCGCTTTCCAGTGCCTCCTTGGGATTCTTAAAATTGACGGGCTTTCCGCATAAAAGAAACTGGCCCTCGTCCTTGGCGTATATGCCGAAGAGACATTTCATCATGGTGGATTTGCCTGCGCCGTTCTCTCCCATGAGCCCCAGGACGGAGCCCTCGTGCACGTCAAGATTTATTCCGTCAAGGACTTTGTTTTTACCGAATGATTTTGACAGATTCTTAATCTGAAGAACAAGATCGTTCATAAATTTCCTTAAAATTAACGCAGATGTTTAAAAAAATTACCCTGCACTTTAACGCAGGGTAATCGCTTCCGTCAGATAAAACTAGTATTTAAGCTTATCCGTGTAGTCACGTCCGGAATTCGTTTTGACCATGTTGATGGCGAACGCGTCATAGTTCCCAAGATTCGTGAATTTGTCCAGGCAGCTTGACTCGTTCTGTCCGTCACCCTGCACCACAGTGAGCTTTATTCCCAGAAGCGGGGCATAGTAGTTAAGGGCGGGCAGATATGAGGAAGAAAGGAAGTTGTCAGCGGAGTTGTAGATTGTAAGGAGAACTTTCTTCTCAGGAGCGCCTGATTTCTTTACCAAGGGGTCGCGCTTTCCGGCAGTGTAGCTCTGCCAGTTGGAGGCGTTCACGCCGGTGTTCTGCGCCAGAAGCGCCTTTGTCTCGGGCACGTAGTCTATGTCTGCGGAAATCCTGTTCCCGTATTTGTCTTCCGTGGTGATTCCGCTTGTGACCACATCCTCGCCCTCAAGTCCGTCAAGAAGGTTGCGGAGGACCTGCAGCGTGGCGGTTGCCTGCGCGTCCACGTTCTGTGACACTGTTCCGGTGAGTTTTCCGGCGCCGATTGCCTCTATGGCGTCCGCGTTGGCGTCATAGCCGAAAATCGGAACTCCTGCAGGGTAGTTTGATGCCTGGAGACAGCCCATGGCCATGCCGTCATTGTTTGACACTACCATGTCAATCGCGGTGCCGAATTTTGTGGCCCATCCGCCCATGGCCTCCGTGGCCGCATTGGCGTTCCATGTGGAGCCGTCCGTTCCGGTCATGGCCTTGCCCTCAAGCTCCACCACTCTGAGCACTTTTCCGCCCACGGTCACTCTGCCCTCTTTTACTTTTCCGGGGTCCGTGGAGCCGTTCCATGTTCCCAGCGCCTTGCGGATTCCCTCCGTCCTGGCCTTTGAGTCGTTGTGGCCCACATCGCCTATGCAGAGCACGTAGCCCAGAATTCCGTCGCCGTTGCGGTCGATTGCAGAAGCGTTGCTCGCGGCAAGAAAATCCGTGATGAGCTTTCCCTGAACGGCTCCGCCGCCGGCCGCGTCGAATCCCACGTAGTAAGTCTGCTCGTTCCAGGCCATGGTGTCCAAGTCTATTTCGCCTGTCTGCGGGTCAGACGGCTGACGGTTAAAGAAAACCAGAGGTTTGTCCTTGTTCAGCACTTTTGAGCCCGAGCTTTTGGCGCATCCCATGAATGTTCCCGCAGCCACTGCAAGCGCGGCAACAGATAAAATGATTCTCTTCATAAAAAATGCCTCCTCTTTATATGAAAAAAAACAGATTCTTATCGTTATAGTCTAAAACAGAATCGTAAAAAGTCAAGTTTTTTTACTGGCTGTGCCGTCGCGCCGGATTCAGCGGAGGACCGTTACGGGCGGCATGCGCGGTGCGGGGATTTATCCCGGCGTTGCCGCAGGCGCTTATGTTCGGTATAATCTGTTACATGAGATTAGAGGCGCAGTTTACGGCCAGAGACAACAGGCTGTATTTTTTGGACGGCACGGAATGCCCGCTGGAGGGCGTGCCTGTGCTGGAGGCTCCCGGTTGCGTGAAAGACAGCCGCATTCCCGGGGAGAAAGTTTCTTGCGTGCGTGTTCCGTGGACTTTGGTGGGCACGGAGGGCGCGGGCTATGACGAGGAATTTCTTGCGGAATTCAGGGAATGGCTTAAGGCGCTTGAGGCGGAGGGCCGTTTTGTTTTCGTGAGCCCCGTGGCGGACCGCATGCCGTGCTCTGACTTAGAGAGGGAAGATTTTACCGCCAGCTTCAGGCACTGCGCGCGCCGCATAAAAGATGCCGCGAGCGTGATAGGGTTCGCCGTTCCCCGCGAGGCGGACGCTGGCTTTTTCCGCGCGGAGCTTTTCGCCAAGCACGGGCATTATATTTTTTTCAGCGGAGATGAGGACGTCCTTAAAGACAGTGCCGTGGTTCTGTTTAAGGACAGTTAAGCGCATTATAGCGCCGGTTTTTCATAAAATCGCACTCTTTGCGAAGTTTTCAATCATCTGCAAAATTTTCTAAAAAATCTCATAATTTACTTGCATTTTATTTTTTTTTGTGCAACAATCCAGTCAGTTAGAAAGTATTTAAAGATTTTAAGATTGTTTACAGCATAGGCCTGGCAACGCAGGAGATATGGTCAGGCCGGGAGATTTAAGATTATGGACTTTGAGCACAGCAATTTACAGAAACTTGTTTTGGGAACTGTGGCGTTCAGCGTGTTTTTTGCTCTTATGTGCGTGGCGATTTTTGTGTTCCTTCCCTCCACGGAAAAAAAGCCCGCGGCCTCCCAGGACCTTCTCTCAAGCGCGGAATCATCCGGCGGTTTATTCGACAGCGCGGATTTCTTTGACAGCATTGATTTCAGCGAGCATCCCGTGCAGCTTGCCTCGCGCGAGGACGTGGGGCTCATGCTTTACAGGCAGCCTCAGAGCCGCCCCGCCGTGGAGTGGTTTTACTCACGCATAACCAGCAGCCGCGAGATAACCCAGGCGATACTTAAGTCAGCGGATGAATTCAATATCCCGCTCTCGCTCGCGTTCTCCCTGGCGCACACTGAGAGCGATTATCTGCCCACTGCCATGCACGTGAACGCCAACGGCAGCATAGACCGCGGTCTTTTTCAGCTTAACAGCAACACGTTCACCACCCTTACGGAGGCTGATTTCTACAATCCCAAAACCTCCGCGTATTATGGCATGAGCCACCTGAGGTTCTGCCTTAACACTGCGGGTAACGAGATAGCCGCGCTCGCGATGTATAATGCGGGAAGCACAAAAGTGCGCCGTAACAGCACGCCGCAGACCACGCTCAATTACATCTCTAAAATACAGAATTACCGCAACCAGCTTGAGCACAGTTTTGCCGCCGAGGTTCTGGCATTCTACGGTACCACCGAAAGCGACAGCAAGTTTCTGGCAAAATACTAGGCCGCATTCCCCAGGCACAAGGGCCCCGCGCAATTTGCGGGGCTATTGTCCCGGCCTGAGAATCGCCCGGCATTCCATACTTCCTTTTGACATTTTCTGCGATTTTTTGTTTAATATATTCACTTAATGCAAACGAGACACGTCTTGGGGCACGCCCTCATGTAAATCTGATTACGCGACATTAGGAATTCAAAATCAGGAGGATTTCTATGCCAAGAAATCAGTTCGAGCGGACGGTCTTCGCCCTCATCACGGTTGTGATTACAGTCCATGCATTCGTTTTTTACAGCGTCTACGTCGTGAACGGCGAGTCCCTGCGCCAGATGGCGGGAACTGCGAGCGTCCTTTCCGCGGTCAGTTCAATCGGAGGGATTTTCATGTTCGGGCGCGTGATGCCGGTGTGGTCGGTGGTGCTTGTGGAGTTCTGCATCGCGTTCGTGATGGAGTGCGTCTACGGAGGCCCGCTCTCGTTCCGCCTCGCCGTCAAAAACTTCGACCCCGAAAAAACGCATCCTGTGATTTTCGAGACAGCCGTCATCTGCTCCACGGTCGCCCTGATGGTCCCTGCGATGAGCCTCATCGCGATGTTCCTGTACTACCCCTACGGCAACGGATTTTCCGCCCGCGTTGCCCTCGTGCAGTGGCTGCGCCTGATGTGCTTCAACTTCCCGTTCGCGTTCTTCTCGCAACTGTTCTTCATCCAGCCCTTCGTGCGCACGGTGTTCCGGGCGATTTTCGCAAGGAAGCGCGGGGAGTGAGGGTGAAGTGACGAGATAAGGCGGATGGCGGGCGTTCATGGGGTTTCTGACCTGCGCTTTGTGTTAAAAGTGCGCGTCCTGAATCCCGTGTTTTCCCCAGCATTGACAATCAACCCGCAAATCACAATACTGTAGCCATGTTAAATCCATTGGCAAAAGAACTTAACGACGCCCTGGAGGGCAGTACGGCGGGCAGTCTTCTTTCTGATGAGGGCGTGCGTCTTTATTTTCCTAAGGGCATAATCGCGCAGAGCGCAGAGGCCAAGAAGTTGGGGAAAGTCGCGAACGGCACCATAGGAATGACGGTTATAGGCGGTACCCCGGTGACTCTTCCTGCCGTGAAAAAATATACGCCTGATTTTACGGAGCGCGAGCTGGTGGCCTATGCCCCCACCGCCGGAAACCCGGACCTGCGCGCCCTGTGGAAAGAGCATCAGATTAAAAAGAATCCCCTGCTTGCCACAAAGACGACATCGCTGCCTGTGCTGGTTCCCGGTCTTACCGCAGGCATCTCATACCTTGCGGATTTATTCCTGGACGAGACCAAGCCCCTTGTGGCGGCGGACCCCTCATGGGACAATTACGTTCTTATAGCCGGCGCCAGGCGTAACGCGGAGTTCATTCAGTTCCCAATGTTCGCTGACGGCAGGTTTAACATGGCGGGACTGGAGGAGACTCTCCGCGGGCAGGCAAAGTCGGGCTCCGTGCGCGTTCTTCTGAATTTCCCGCAGAATCCTTCTGGCTACAGCCCCACCAAGGACGAGGCCGCGCAGATTGTGGCGCTGATAAGGAGTCTTGCGGAGGAGGGCACCAAAGTCATGGTCTGGTGCGATGACGCGTATTTCGGGCTTAACTATGAGGATGACATAGAGCCTCAGTCGCTTTTCGCTTATCTGGCAGACCTGCATCCGAACGTGCTTGCCGCAAAAATAGACGGTCCCACCAAAGAGGATTTTGTGTGGGGTTTCCGCGCGGGCTTTATAACGTTCGCCTCAAAGGGCATGACGGAGCCTCAGTATGATGCGCTGGTAAAGAAACTTATGGGAGCCATACGCTCTTCCGTAAGCTGCGCCAGCACTCCGCCGCAGACAATCCTGCTGAAGGCGTACCAGGACCCGGAGCTGGACAACCAGAAGGCGGCGTTCCGCGCTGTGCTTGAGAGGCGGTATCATCTTGTTAAGGATTTTGTAAGCTCGCATCAGAGCTCGGCCATAACGCCGCTGCCGTTTAACTCCGGGTATTTCATGGCGTTCCATCTGCCAAAGGTGGACGCGGAGGCATTGAGGCAGAAACTTCTTAACGAGAAAGGAATAGGCACCATATCCATAGACAGCCATACTCTGCGCGTGGCGTTCTCCAGTTTAGAGGAGGATAAGATTGATACAGTTTATCAGGCCATATATGATGCCGCGGATGAGCTTGCCGCGGAGTAAAGCGCGTCGTGCCGGGGCGGGAATGCGCCCTAAGCAGTGTACTGCGGTCCTTGCCGCTCTGCTGTCACTCCTTTTTCTTTCCTCATGCTCCGGCGACAAGGATAAGCCTCTGATAATTTGGACGGACAGCGTGGACTTCGCGTCCTATGTGGAGCTTTTCAATGCCACGCACAAGGACATGAAGGCTGTGCTGGTCTACAAGTCCGCTCCCGCCAGCGCCCTGCCGCCCGCAAAGGACGAGCTTCCGCCGGATCTGGTCATAGGCTCCTGGCTTAAGAATTCCACCACGCGCAAGAATTTCACACCGCTTGACTATATGCTCAGGGAGCAGAGAATCTCACGCCCGGATTTTTACGCGCCGGTCTTTGACTACGGTAACATAAACGAAAAGCAGTATCTTCTTCCCGTGTGCTTCAATCTGCCTGCCATGGTGTTCAGCCGCAGGAACGAGAATCTTCTGGAGGACTCCCATTTTGTGAATCCGGAGCAGGTTAGGTCAACCGCCGCCTCTTTCAACGAGGTGGATGCGGGAGGCGTGTACACTGCCATGGGATACGCCCCGTCCTGGGATGAGGAATTCATGTATGCCGTAACTAAGCTTTACGGCGCGGGCTACAGGGAGAAGGGCAGTAATTTTTCCTGGAACGCGGCTGGCATGCGGGCTTCCATGGATTTTCTCCGCGAATGGACGCAATCGTCCAACACGGACACGGCCAGCGAGCAGAATTTTCAGTTTAAATATCTTTATGTGCCCAAATACAAGCAGGTCTCCACAGGCAGATGCCTTTTCGCTTTTATGAGCAGCGGGGATTTTTTCTCGCTCACAGATGAGCAGTCGTCTCCGCTCACTTTCAGATGGCTTGAGCAAGACGGAAAGATTATAGTGCAGGATGAGATTGTGACGATGGGGCTTTATAAGCGCGCGCGCAACGTAAGGAAAGCCGAGAAATTCATGGGCTGGTTCACTAAGGAAGAGACGCAGAGAGACCTTATCCTGCGCACTAAAAACATGAAACTGAGCACAGAGAGCTTTGGGATAGCGGGCGGATTCTCCGCGCTTAAAAGCGTGAACGAGAAAATCTATCCCACATACCACCGGCAGCTTCTGGGGAATCTTCCTGAGGAAGAGTATCTGGTGCTTCCGAACATTCTGCCGCCCAGATGGCCCGGACTTAAGCAGCGTGTGATTCTGCCCTGCCTTAAGGAGAGCACGTCCACGGAGTCTTACGCGCAGGCGGCCTCTCTGGAGGACAGAATCGCGGACTGGACCAAGCAGTATTTCTGAGAGCGCTAGAAAAAAGATTTTATAAAAATCATGGCGAACACGGCGCATGTTATGAGCCTGAGCCCGCTTCCCACTATGAAGCCCAGGAATGCCCAGCACGCCGAGCGGAGGGCGCGTTTTATGTCCGAGCGGTCTTTTATAAGCTCCCCCACGAGCGCGCCCAGGAACGGGCCTAATATTATGCCCATGGGGCTTCCGGTAAGAAGTCCCGCAAAGACACCTACCGTGGAGCCTATGGAGCCTGCCCTGCTTCCGCCCGCCTTTGCCGTAAAAAGAGAAGGCACAAAGTTGTTTATGATTTCTACCGCGACCGTTACAGCGCCGGTCACTATCAGTTCTGTCCAGCCTATGGAGCTTCTCTCTATAAAGAATGCGGTCAGTATTCCTGCCCATGCCAGGGGCGTTCCGGGAACTCCGGGAATCACGCAGCCTATGAGGCTTATCAGAATGAGAAGTGAGGCCAGAACTATGAGAAAAACCGCGCCCGCGCTCATGCCTGCACGTTTATTACGGAGCCTGCTTCCGGCATAAGCCCCGCAAAGCCGTAAGTGGCGGGCTGTGAGCCTGAGGCCAGGGCATCTTTTATCTGCTGCTGGTAATTCTTTATGAGCGCGTCCTTCTGCTCCTCGCTGAGGTCAGAAAGCTCTTCTTCGTTAAGCGCGGAGGGGGCGCCCTGTTTTTTCATGCTCACAAGCTGATGTATTAGGGAGTTAAGAATCTGTATGCGGTTCACGGGGACACCCTTTCCGTCAGCGCCCGCAGAGACACCGTGCACATAGTCGAACTGGGAGTAAATGACGGAGCTGGGCTTCACAGGCACATAAAGCTGGCCGCTCGCGCTTGTAAAGAGATTCTTATAGCTGGATGCGTTTAAAGAAATTCCGTTTGTATACATATGCTCCTCGCGTCCCTCATTTTAGTCTCGGAATATTTTGCCGCGCAGTTTAGGGATTGTGACAAAATCCGCGGGATTTGCCGTGCGCGAAAAGTTCTTGCAGAGAGAATGTTTTTAAGCTAAAATGAATGAACTAACGGTAGTTAGCACGGGGGAAAGAATGGGAGAAAAACTTAACAAGGACAGCGTGGTTAAGGCCCTGCTGGAGGCTTCGTTCGCGCGCTCTGTGGGAGCGACCAGCCTTGCGGATGTGGCGGGCGCCCTGGGAATAAAAAAGGCGTCGCTTTACAATCACTTTGAGAGCCGTAAGGATTTAGTGGACCAGACCACCGCGTCCTGCAAAGAGTACATAGAGCAAATCAGCTTTATCCCGGATAATATCTCCGAGGTGGCGAAAAAATACACGGCCGAGTCCGTGCTCAGGGGCATAGTCTCACGCTACGTGAAGATGCACGAGAAAACGCCGCTGTTTCAGATTTACACTTTTGTGGAGAGCCAGAAGTATTTTGACGCGGAGGCCGCGGACATAATAATGCGCCAGAAAGAGAAGCTTGTCTCCCAGTGCGCTCGCGCGCTTACGGCACTGGCGGACCAGGCCAAAGTCTCCCTTACGCACGAGACGATTCCCGCTGCCGCGCTATGGTTCTGCTCCGGGCTGAATGACCTGCTCTCACAGTATCTGCTGGAGCGGAAGAAACTCGTCATGCAAAATCCCAGGGCAGGGGAGGGCGAGCTTTTCGATTTGCCTGCGCCGGACGAGGCGGAGCTTGAGAAAATGAACGCCTACGTGGATAAATTTGTTCTGCTAATAAAATGATACAGCCTGACCGCTCTGGCAGGTTTTATCTTTTAAAGTTTGCGTCGCAAATTTTTATATCAACCGCATGCCCCCAGTCTTTTGCGGGCATGCATTAAAAGTCAGGACGAAACACAGTCTTTCACCTTTGACTTTCTACAGGAGTTTTTAAATGACAGAAATCGACATGCCAAGCATTGATTTTCCCCACTTGTTCATCTTTTTCATTCTCTACGCGTTCGTGGGCTGGATATGCGAGGAAATCTACTGCTCTTCCCTGCAAAGAAAAATCGTAAAGCGCGGGATGCTCTTCGGGCCCATCTGCCCCATCTATGGTTTCGGCGCGCTGGCGATTCTTTACATTCTGTATCCGTGGAGGCAGACTTGGGCGCGCCTGTTCTTCGCCTCCATGGTCGTAACATCCATACTGGAATTTTTTACCAGCTGGCTTCTGGAGAAACTTTTTCACGCCAAGTGGTGGGATTATTCCCAGCATCCGTTTAATTTGAATGGGCGCGTGTGCCTTTTGAACAGCACTTTGTTCGGCATAGGAGGACTTGCGCTGGAGCACGTGATGCATCCTGCCGCGGAGAAATTAGTGTTCCTTGATGCGCTGCAGCCGTATGTGAACCACATAGCCATAGCGCTGGCCTTTATACTTGCTGTGGACGTGGGGACTACCGTGCACCGCCTGGTGGACTTTGCCGCCACCGTGAATAAGTTCAAGGCCATGGGCGGTAAGCTCGGTGAGAGCGTAAAGGAGAGCCTGGAAGAGCTTAAGTCCGGGGAGCATGGATTCGGCGGCATAGGAAAATTCTCGCTCAGAAACGCTGAGAAATGGTTCGCCCGCTTCCCCAGCATGACCAGCGTGGAGCACGGCGATGTGCTTGAGAGCCTTAAGAAACGCCTTTCGGATTACGCGGAGCAGCAGAAAATTCTTGTGGAGAACGAGAAGCGGGCGCTCAAAGAGAAGACTCAGAACCTTAAGAAAAAAAAGACTGAACAGGGCAGGCCTTAAGTTCTACAGGCAGCCTGTAAGTTTTGCCATAAGGGCCATGCGCGCGTACATTCCGTATTTTACCTGCTTAAAATATGCCGCGCGCGGGTCGTCGTCCACCTCAGGGGAAATCTCATTTACGCGTGGCAGGGGATGCAGCACAATCATGTCGCTCTTTGCATGGCGCATTTTCGCTTTGTCCAGGATATAGCTGTCCTTTAAACGGATGTAATCCTGCTCATTAAAGAAACGCTCTTTTTGCACGCGCGTCATGTAAAGGATGTCTATGCCGCCGATTACGTTCTCCAGGCGCTCGGCCGTGGTGTATTCCACTCCCGCGGGCGCGAGCACGTTCTTAACATAGTATTCGGGAAGCTCCAGCTCAGGCGGGCTTATGAACACGAATTTATTCTTGGGGTACAGGCACATGGCCTTTGCCAGGGAGTGCACTGTGCGGCCGAATTTTAAGTCCCCGCAGAAACCTATCGTGTGCCCCTCAAGCGAGCCTTTAAGGGCGCGGATTGTCACCATGTCCGTGAGCGTCTGTGTGGGATGATAATGCCCTCCGTCCCCCGCGTTTATAACCGGGCAGGATGAGTATTTTCCCGCAAGCATGGCGGCTCCCTCCTTGGGGCTCCGCATTGCGATTATGTCCACGTAGCTTGACACCACCCGGATTGTGTCGGCTAAAGTCTCGCCTTTGGTGCTGGATGTGGAGCTGGCGTCCGCGAACCCTTCCACGGCCCCTCCCAGATGCAGCATGGCCGCCTCAAAACTTAAACGCGTTCTGGTGCTGGGCTCAAAAAAAAGTGTCGCAAGAATTTTCCCGCGACACACATCTTGAAAAGAAACAGGGTCCACTATAATCTGCTCCGCCAATGAGCAGATTTCATTTATCTCCGTTACGCTTAAATCGCCTGGCTCAATCAAGTGCCTACCTGCAAGCATTGGATTCCCCCTTAGGAATTTTTGCCAGTATAACGGAATAAAATGCTTTGGGCAATAAGAACGCCGCGGAAAACTCTGCCGGAATTCTCTCCCTTATGATGGGCAGCATCGCATTGTCCGCTCCGCCTGGCCATGTCTCTGAGGGCGTCAGTTCTGGCGGGAGACCACAAGATAAATGCTCAGCACGGATGAGATTATGGAGAGGATGGTCGTGAAAATGGGCGCGTACTGATTGAAGTAGAAACCGAAGCTGTTCGCCCTGGCGTTGATGTTGCTTTCCGGAGGAATCTCGTCTTTTTTAGAGAGCTTGTTTCCGTCTATGTCAGTTATGTCCACGGCCTCCCAGCTGTTCTGCGTCTTTACGAATCCGCCCGCGAGCCCCAGATAATAGTCCCACTTTCTTCCGGGAATGTACGGGAACCTGCCCGGATTGTTCACCGCGCCTGAGACAGTCACGAAAAACTGGCGGAACGGAATTATAAGCACGTCGTAAGGCTCGGCCTCCAGGTCACTGTATTTTGTCGCGTCATACAGGATGTCGAACAGATTTATGGGAATCTGCTCGTCACCTCTTTTTATGTATGAATTCTCCAGGTCGCTTGTGGCGCCGAACAAAGATGAATTCTGCCGCACCAGCGTAGAATAGTTAAGTCCCTTTGAGACGTGTATGGTCCTGCGGTTTGTCGCCTCCAGGGACGCACCCTCCGATACAGATATGGCGCCCTCTATGAAAATTACAGGATTCAAATCGTTGTAGGAGGGGATGGAGATTTTATCATAATTCTTAAGCGCGTAATCTCCCGCCACATCGTTTTCCGAAAGGTAAATCGAATAGTTGGTGTTCTCGTTCTCCGCTATGTACCTTGAGATTCTTACCCGTGATAAGTCCGCGAAGTCCGTAAGCCCGCCGCCGTAATACTCTATGAGCCGCGTCATATTCTCTCCGTCCAGCAGCTCGTACTCTCCCGGCCTCTCCACCTCGCCGCTTATGTTAACTTTGCGTTTCACGCGGCCCACGCTGATTCTGTCCCCGGGCTTAACGTAAGGATTCTGCTCCAGCTCCCCGAACCTGGAGGCCAGGAACAAATCGTACTCGGACACTTTCCCGTCGGAGGACGTTACTTTTATGCTGCGGGATGATGAATATGATGTGAGAAGGCCCTCTATGACGGTTGACAGCCGGTCAAGTCCCCAGGCCTTTACCTCCGTGGTGGTGTTTACCTCTCCATCCACCTTCACGAAAAACACCGCGGGTTTTATCAGCACAAACTGGGGACCTGCCAGCGGAAAGTTTTTTGTGACTATGGACTCCACCTCGTCTTTTAAGACGGAGTAAGTTTTCCCCGCCACATTCAGTGTGCCGAAACTCGCGACCCTTATTTTATACGAGGAGTCCACTGTTATGGTGTATGATACTGCCGTGGTGTTGTACATAAAGGCCAGCTGATAGACGTCTCCCGCGCAGACTTTGTAGTTGGGCTCCGCCATGGCCAGCTGCGCGTATTCCATTGTCAGGGCGCTGTCCTCTTCATCCTCCTCATCGGAACGACCTGTGCTTATCTGGGCGAATCCGCTTGTCAGCGCAAAAAATCCTACTAAAAATAACGCGGCGCTTTTGTAATTACACTTTCTCATTTCCAAGAATTCCTCTTTCGTGCAGGAATGCAGTCATTTCTACAGTGAATTATATACGAGAGAATGGTATTGTTCAATAAGAGGAGCGCTTCCTCCCAGGCCCGTGCGCCTACACCGTGGAGGGCAGCACGTTAAGCAGGTCCAGCGGATTTTCCGTGAGGCGTGTCTCGTAACGTTTCCCCAGATACTCTATGGTCAGCTCGCGCAGGAAAGTGGTGCCCGGCTTGGAGTACACGCGGGCGGCATCTATGGTTCCGTTGCTCCATGATACATCCGCGAGGATATTTCCTTTTAGCGGGACTGATTTAATGCTTCCTTGCCTCCATGTCTGGGGCGCGGATGAAAGCACTTTTATGCATACGCGTCCGTCCTCCATGCGGCTGGAGATTATGGCGCTGGTGATTGCGGAGACATTCTCAAAATTATTTCCCATGAGGTTAGCGGGAAGTCCTGCGGTAATGTCCGTGGCGGGGCTTTCTTCTGCGGGCGAGCCTGCGTCTAATTTCTTAAGCAGCGCGCTGTATTTCACCAGGTTCGCGTCGGAAAGGTCTTTTCCCAGAATCTTTGCGCAGTCCAGCGTGGCCTTGAAGAGTGCCGCTATTATCACGCTGTCGCGGGGATTATGGGAGCACACGTAGGCGGTGGTGCCGTCGGTAAGGGCGTATCCTTCCTCCTTTGCGGAAGGACTCAGGCACACATGCCCGCCGTCCCCCGAGTCCGCAAGATAATGCGCGAAAAAGTCCGATGCCGCCTCCAGAATTTTAAAGTGCTTCTTAAGGAATTTTCTGTCCTGCGTGTAGTCATAGAATTCGCTTATGGACCTGGCTATGTACGCGCTTCCCAGCGGAGTGAAGCTTGCGGCTATGTCTTTTCCGTCAGGGGCGGTGTCTCCCCATAAATCGGTTGTGGTGAACGCCGCGAATCCGTCCGCCTTAAACATCGAGAGCGCCGTGCGCCGCCCGTTCTTCAAAAGCCGCTTCAGGTATTTGCTCATCTTATGGTCCGTGCGGTAAGTGCCGGTAAGCATGGAAGGCAGCATGTCATATGACAGCGGAGAGCACAGGTTAAACCGCAGGCCCTCTTTTCCCTGCGGATTCCAAAGCGACGTTGTGGCGGGCAGGGTTCCGGGAACACGGCCCGCGCTTATATACAGATAGCGGGAGAAATTCCAGTAAAGCTCCGTGAGCTTTTCCCTGCATGCACAGGAGGAGACCAGCTCATCCGTGCTCAGGGACTCGCCCTGGCCCTGCATCTCAAGCGAGACAGTGTCGTACAGATGGGAGTATTCCTCTATGTGAGTTTTTTTCAGATTCTGATACTCTGCGCCCAGCGCGAAGCAGATGTTCTTAAGCGCCCTGTCGCAGCACCATGATGCCAGCGCTGACGGCCGCTTTGCTATGTTTCCGCCGCGCGCGCGGTAATTATGCTTTCGGAACGCAGTCTGCACATCCACGAAAAGAAGCGCCTCGTCGGCCTCCTCCACCACCAGGTACTCTCCGCGCGTGAAAATCCTTCCTCCTGAGACCACGCCCGTGGCCATGGCGGCGAAAGTCACTCCGCTTGTGTCCGTAAGTATTATGGTGTCATCGGAAGACGTGGATTTGGACGAGCATGTGCCGCGCTCGAAATTCGCCCTGAAATAAATGCTTTTAGGCGTGCTCGCGGTAAAATGCAGCACCAGAACGTCTGTGGCGGCGTCCACGAAAGCCTCCCGCGTGAACGTTATGCTTGAGCCCTGGGAGTGGCGCGAAAGATATGCCGTGTTCTGCACGTTCATGTCCTTGCTGAAAGACGTGGTGGCGATTGCCGTGCGCAAATCCAGCTCGCGCCTGTAAGAAGTGTAGCCCTCGAAAGGATCCGCGCGCCTTGCTGACCTGTCAGTCAGCGCGAAAGTCTCGCTCGTGTAAAAATCCAGGTGAAGCTCGCCCGCGCTCCGCATGAAAGTCTGCGACTCAGGTATGGCGGAGAATGTCTCCAAAAGAAGCTCCTGCGCCTCGCCCGCGCGCTGCTGGTTTAGAAGCTCACGGATTTGCCTCACGGAGCCTGCGGCCGCCTTGTTGTCGCGGCAGGTGTATCCGCCGGACCACAGGCTTTCCTCGCTTAAAGATATCGTCTCGTGACCGGGAGTTCCGCATAGCATGGCTCCCAGCCTTCCGTTTCCAAGCGGCAGCGCCTCGTTCCAGTTTCTTGCAGGTGATTTATACCAAAGTGTATTCATTCTTATTTCCTTGACTTGTATTGTACAGTTTACATCAGACTGTGACAACATAAAAATTTTTCAGCGCGTGATGTTGACATTTGCAATTAGATAGTGTACAATTTAATTAAGCAAAGTTTATTAGATGCGGCGGGATATTGCCGCGGAGAAGGAGAAGATTATGGACTCAATCTATTCATTCACAGTAAAGGACGGGAAGGGGAACGACGTGCCGCTTAAGAATTTTGAGGGCAAAGTCATGCTGGTGGTGAACACCGCCACCGGCTGCGGATTCACGCCGCAGTATAAGGGCCTTGAGGAGCTGTATGAGAAATATCATGAGAAAGGACTGGAGATTCTGGATTTTCCGTGCAATCAGTTTGCGGGGCAGGCTCCCGGCACCAACGAGGAGATCCACGAATTCTGCACGCTTAAGTATAAGACGCAGTTTCCCCAGCTGGCCAAAATCAACGTGAACGGCGCTGACGAAAGCCCTCTTTACACTTTCTTAAAGAAGCAGAAAAAAGGCGTCATGGGCAGCAAAATCAAATGGAATTTCACTAAATTCCTGGTGGACCGCCAGGGCAATGTGGTTTCACGCTTCGCGCCAACGGACACGCCCGAGAAAATCGACTCAAAAATCGCCGCGCTTTTATAGATGCCATGGAAGAGAAGAACTACGACTGCCTTAAGCTCGCCAATCAAATCTGCTTTCCGCTGTACGCCGCGTCCAAGGAGATGATAAAGCGCTACAAGCCGTTTCTGGACAAACTGGACTTGACGTACACGCAGTACATCACCATGATGGTGCTGTGGGAGAAAAAGCAGATGAACGTAAAGGAGCTGGGGCAGTTCCTTTTCTTGGACAGCGGAACCCTGACCCCCGTGCTTAAAAAGCTGGAGGCCAAGCGCTACATAACCCGAGCCCGGATGCAGAAAGACGAAAGGAATGTTCTGGTCTGCATAACGGCCGAGGGCGAGCGGCTTAAGGAGAAGGCCAGCCTTATTCCGGGCCGTATGGCTGAGTGCGTCTGCCTGGATGAGCATGATGCCCGCACGCTTTATGCCCTGCTGTATAAAGTTCTTAACGGATTCAAAGAAAGCCGCGGGGATGAGGAGTGAGATTCTCCCGGAATTCTTACGCTTGTTTTATAAGGAAATGATGCGATGATAATCGAGAGCGTTTTTTCTAAAGAGTTCGCGCCTTACGGAAAAGTTATCTCAGGCTATGACGTGGAGCCTCTGCTGAGAAAGCTCAGGGAAGAGACGCCCTGCCCCGCGGACAGCACGCAGTACCAGGCGTCCGATGAGCGCTTGGAGGGTCTGGAGGTAAGCGGCCTCATGCAGAAAAATGTATATGCGGGGATGCCCGTCCAGGTGGGATGGTGCAACGGATTTAACACAAAGCTCAACGCATGGGAGTACCACCGCGGAAGTGAGCTTGACATTCCTGCTGACGACATAATACTTCTGCTTGCGAGAGTGCAGGAGCTCTCCGATGACCTTACCATAAGCTCTGACTGCGCCCGCGCTTTTAGGGTTCCCGCCGGCACCATAGCGCAGATTTACGAGACCACGCTGCATTTTGCTCCCTGCGCCGTTCCGGGAAGCTCCGGTTTCAGAGTGGCGGTTGTGCTTCCCCGTGGGACCAACACTTCGCTCGGTGAGCATACAGCGCTCAGCGCCGAGGATAAGCTTCTGTGGATGCGGAACAAATGGCTTGTCTCCCATGCGGAGGGAAGGCCTGCCGCAAAAGGCGCGTTCGTGGGAATTCTGGGAGAGAATATAGATTTGGCCCGGACTTAAACCGCGCGGACCGTATTTTCATTTAGGGCGATGTTCCGCCTCTAGAACCTTGCCTTGCGCAGCCTTACGCGCTCTATGTCCTCACAGAACAGCTCACGCAAATCATTAAGACCTAATGCCATAAGCGCCATTCTGTCTATGCCTATTCCCCAGGCCAGCACAGGAACGTCAATGCCCATGGCCTTTGTGACCTCGGGACGGAAAATTCCTGAGCCTCCCAGCTCAAACCAGCCAAGCTTAGGATGCTTTATGTGCACCTCTATGGACGGCTCGGTGAACGGGAAATAACCCGGGACATATTTAACTTCCGTTGCGCCCGCTATCTCCACCGCGAACATCCTTAGGAATCCCAGCAGAGTGCGCAGGTTCACGTTGTCGCCCAGAACAATGCCCTCCGTCTGATAAAAATCCGAAAGGTGAGTGGCGTCCACTTTGTCGTAGCGGAAGCACCGCGCTATGCCGAAATATTTTCCCGGAATCTCAGCCTTGTGCAGCTGATGCGCCGAAAGGACCGTGCCCTGGCTGCGCATTATAAGCCTGCGCGTGAACTCCTTGTCGAACTCGTAGTTCCATCCGCGGCTTCCGGAATTTCCCCCGTTTTTATGCACCGCGGCCACGTTGCTCAGATACGGCTCCTCTATGAATTTAGCGTGAGTGGGATTTTTTATGCGGTAAACGTCGTGGATGTCCCGGGCGGCATGGAACTGCGGCATGAACAGCGCGTCTCCGTTCCAGAATTCCGTCTCCACGAGCGGGCCGTCAAATTCCTGGAATCCCAGGGAGCATAACTTGTCCTTTACGCTTTCCAGAAACTGAACGTAAGGGTTCGTGCGGCCGGGAATGATGCGTGCCGGCGGAACGGCTATGTTGTAGCCGCGGAAAGTGCCTTTTTTCCATTCGCCGGAGGCAAGCATGGAGGGCGTCACCTCTCCTATCTCGTTACCGGTGATGCCGGCGGTTTTAAGGGCGTCCACTATCTGGCTGAACGCCTCCGTAAGCTTGTATGCCACGGTCTCGCGCTCTATGGTCTTGAACGGGGTGTCGCTCACGCCGCGTTTCTTCGTAAGCCCCGCCATGGTCTCTATCTCTGTCTTGGAAAGATTCGCCGCGTCCAGCTGCCCCTGCTCGGAGGCAAGCGCCTTCTCCAGAAGATTCTTTGTGATTTCTATGCGGGCGGGATTTGGGGCGCCGGTATGCTCCGCCTTTTTTTCGGCATTCATCCGCAGGACGCCTTCTTTGCTCAGCGTGCCGAACGCGGAGCCCACGTCCTTGTTCTCTATTCCCAGGCCCGCCGCTATCTCGGGCAGGGTTTTGGCGCCGTTCTCTTTGAGGAAGTTTATAATGCGCTCCTCTGAAAGCCCGTTCTTTGCCACGGCGTGTCCGTAATCCGTGAGCTCAAAATATGTGTGGGGAGTGCGGCTTGTCTCCGCCAGAAGCTGCTTGCCTAAAAGCCAGCTGAACGCCTGGTTCGCATGACCTTCCTTGTAGTTCAGCTCGCGGACAAGCTTCTCTGAGGTAAGCTCATCCTTGAGCCCGTACTTTAAAAGCACCTTAGTCTCCAGCGGGTGCAGGTTCTTGATGAGTGTTTTAATGTCTGCCAATTTTTTATTCCAACTTGATTATCTGGTTTCTATGTCGTAGTCAGGTATGCCGAACGCGCGGGTGCGCCCTGTGAATATGACGAAAGACTCGTATGTGGCGAACCTTACGCCGCGTCCGTCCTTGAAGTATTTTGTTTTATCTTTGGCGCGGTACTGATAGTTACGGTATTTGTGCTCCTTGGCAAAGTCCTCAAATACAGAGATGGCGGTGTTCATGGCCTCGCCCTGATCAAACGAGGAAGCCATGCATGTGTAATAAAAACGGACCTCGCCCGTAAGCTCCGTGTATTCAAGGGTTATTGTCACATTCTTTGCCTTAGGATGAAGGTCGCCATATTTATCTTCTATGGAGATTTTCTGAACTGTGGTCTCTGTGTAAGTCTCGCTTGTCTCTTCTAAAGCGTTTTGCGCAAAAATAACTGCTGTTCCTAAAACTGCCGCTACAAGAAATGCTGCTGTTTTTTTCATATTTTCCTCCTGGAAAATCAGTAGATAGTGTACCCCACTATTCTATCAGTTTCTAAAAAAAAATCAAGTTCTACCACGTAATTACCATCTTTTACATAAATTCTGGGAGTTCTGATTACAAGGACAGAGCCGCTTATCTCCTTGGGCTTGTTCTTTACCTGCGTGCGCCAGTATTCGTGCACCGCGTTTTTTACCGCCTGTCCGCACGCTTCTTTTATGCCGTCAAAGCCTTTCTCGACAGGGCCGGTTCCCTGTCCGCGGATTCTGGGATGATTCAGCGATGCCCAGCGCTCATACTCGTTCTGCTGCATGGAGGTGCGGTCGCAGTATGCCCAGCATAAAAGTTTGCCGTCCTGCACGCGCGGATTGTGATACGTTATGTGGTTTACGCCGGGATTAAAGGGAGCCGTCTCTGAGAATTCCCACCATTCCTCCACGCCGCGCAATTTGTCGGAGGGAGTGTAGTCGAATTTCCAGCCGCTGAGCATTCCCGACATAAGGAAAGGGGCCGTCTCTTTGGCGCGCTCTATGGCGAACCTGAACGGCTCCATGTCAGCCTCAGCGGAATTTATGAAGCGCCTGTTTCCTGCGGCGTTCCCGTTTTTCCTGCCGGAATCCTGCGCCGTATCCTTGTCGCCTGAATAGTTTTCCTGCGGAACAGCGACCGCCGAGAGGCCCGGAAGGTCCTCCGTGTCCGGGGAGTCCTCAAAGCTTCCGGGAAACGGATCTAAGTCCGCCCATATCTGTATGCGCAGCTGCTCTTTCTGGGAGATGCTCTGCGCGCCCGCCGCTAGCGTAATGCTCATGGCCATTAAGACTGCGGCCGCGCGTGATTTTAAGAGTCTAATGGTCATCTGGCAATGACTGCTCCTGCATTAAAGGAAGCCCCATGGCGGCGAGCATTGCCGGCTCCGCGTAGGTTATGCGGTTTCGTCCGTTGCGCTTGGATATGTACAGTGCCTGATCCGCCTGGTCCACCAGAACTTTGGCGGAGGTAACGGGATTTGTGTCCGTGGAAAATACGCTCGCCCCGCCGGAGATTGTGATATGCAGATGCTGGCCCTCATAGAAAAAGTCCTTTGAGTCCACGTTCTTACGTATTCTCTCCGCCACGCGAAGCGCCTCTTTTTTGTTCGTGTTCACCAGCATCACGGTGAATTCCTCGCCTCCGTAGCGGGATGCCATGTCCTGGCTCCTTATGCTGGTCTTTATGATTTCCGCCACGGTCTGAAGCACGTAGTCGCCGCAGGCATGGCCGTAATTGTCGTTGAATTTCTTGAAGAAGTCCACGTCGAACATAAGCACGCTTAAAGGTTGGTTCTGCGCGTATGCCGAGTCAAGCTTGTCAGTGAGCACGTTAAAGAAATAGTACTTGAGCTTAAGATGGGTCATCATGTCAGTGGATGACTGCTCCACGAGCGACGCGTTGTTCACCGCTATGGCCGCGAGCGATGAGATGTTGTAAATCTCGTCCTTCTCGTACTCTGTGTACTCCGATGAGCTGCCGTCTATTTTTATGCGCTCGCCCAAAACGAGTATGCCGTTGAGCCTGTTCTTGAGGATAAGCGGAATGACCAGGGTGGGCTTAAGGGAGTCCAGGAAAGCCACGTCCTTGCTTTTGGGCGCAAGCTCCTTCAGCTCGCCCATGGTGTACGCGTGGCCGGAATTGCTCAGTATGTCCACCAGCCTGCCGGTCACAGGAAGCTTGTATTCAATGGCGGGGTCCACGTCCAGGCCGTTGTAATAGTTCCCCAGTACGTAAAAAGTGCTGTCTATGGTCTCCTGGATGAAAATCCCTGCGCCCAGAACATGCATCTGCGCCATGGTGGTGTAGAGTATGGATTCTATAAGTGTAGGAAGCTCCAGCGTGGTGCAAAGCGAGCGCGAAATCTCAAGAAGCTGGCGTAAATCATACATCTGTTTCTCGTACTGGGAAATTTTCTCAGAAAGAGAAACCTCCTCTAACACAACGCTTCTCTGTGTCCTAGGAGTCCTGGTTTTGCCGGTCAGTTTTTTAGGTGATTTTGCCATCAATTCAGCCTATTTCTTGTCAATGTTACCAATTATAACATAATTCTTCATTATTTCAAGAAAAATTTTCAGAAGACCCTCTTGCTTCTCCACCTGCTCGGCGCTCGCCCTGTTGCGTGAGGAAATCATGAGCATCTTTAGGTTCGTTATTACGTCTGAGCTGGGCTTTTTGGACTCCAGTATTATGTCGGTGATTTTCTTGGAAAGGGCGAAGATGTTGTTCGCCTCTGTCTGCAGCAGGTCCTTTGCCCTTTTGTTCGCTTTGTCCACGGTGGCCTTTAGCTGCGATACCAGGGAGGCCTCCTTGTGGCTGTCGTGGATGAGGCTCACTATGATTGCCTCGTCAAATTCCCCGCCGCGCGTGAAAAGCTGCTCGAACTCCGCGATTCTGTCCACGGCCTCGTTGCAGGCGAAAACTATCGCGGAGAATTCCGATTTGTACACCGGGTTGTTGAAAAATCCTTCGATTACGATGTCGTTCAGGAGGATGCGGGCGCCGTTCTCGTAGAAGTCGGTTATGAACGTCTTGAGGACCTGCACGGGCAGTACGTAGCTGAATGAGCAGGGCGTGCTCTGCTTAAGCTGGTCGTTCAGCCCCTGGCCGTAGCCGCTCAGATAAAGAAGCTGTTTGTCGCCGAAAAGCGCATGCACCTGGCTTATGATTTTCTCATCCTGAAGCTCGTTCTTAAGGCGGGACTCGTCCACATGGAAACGGTTCTCCAGATAGTCCGCGTACTGCTGCCTCTGGTTGGTCTGATAGGATGCCTGTCCCGGGGTAAAATCAGGGTCCTTTTTAGCGATGCGGATAAGATTTATGAGAGTGGTTTTGGTGAATATGTTCTTGCAGATGTTCTGTATTTTCTTTAGGTTGCCCGTAAGAGAGTTGGCCGCCTGGGGGCTGAGCTCTCCGCCGTTCTTAAGCTGCGCCAGGGCCAGCACGGCTTTGTTCAGCGAGACGGTTATGTCCATGCCCGCCAGCACGTAGTAAAGGTCCATGAGCGATGTCTCAAGCAAATCCGCGGAAAGATAGCTGAAGCTGGGCGTGTAATTCGCTATGGGCGAGAAATTGGAGTCAAAAAGCCGGAGCGCCGTCACATAGCTGTATTTGCAGATGTCGTTAAGCTGCTTGATTTTATTTATTACCGCGTCTATTTTCAGAAAGTCCGGGCTGTTAAGCTGCCTCACTACTTTCTCCAGCTGGCGGTGCTCGCTCTCAAGAAAACGCGACACTGACTGGGCGTTCCTGGCTCCCTCTTTCCTGCGGTCGTACTCCATGTTGGAGAGAATGTCCTTTGCCTCAGCGTCGAATCCCGTGAACAGGAGCTGCTCCTCGTAGCGGCGGGAAAGGTTCAGGTCCTCGCTGCAAATGGTTTCCGCCAGAAGATCTCCTATGGGCTTGGTGTTGATGCACAGCACACGCAGCGTCTCCGCGAAATTCACCTGAACCATCTCATTCTTATACAAAACAGGCGTGGAATTCTTCAAATCATTCTCTATTTTGCGCAGGGCCTGCCGTTTCTTTACTTCCGGCGAGGATGCCATAAATATTGATTGGAAAAACTCCACAATGCTTTGCAGTAAAGTCATGGAATCATTTTACCGTTTGAGGCCATGTTTTACAAGTAAGGGGCGAAAATGGATTTGAATTCGGCCAGCGTGGAGGCATTCACAATCTGACGCCGGAGCTGGGAGCCGCCTCTGAGTCCCGAGCTGTACGCGCAGAATTTCTTCCGCATCTGAAGGCACGCGGATTTTTCCCCGTTCTGCGCCATGTTCATCTCAAGCTCCCGGAAGCCCGCGCTTATCCGTTCCTGCGGCGGCTCGTCCGTGTACGCTCCCGTCAGAAGGTACTCCCTGGTCCTGCGGAACAGGAAGGGGTCTCCCATGGCTCCGCGCGCAAACATCACCGCGTCAGAGCCTGTCTGCTCCAGCATGGCGCGCGCTGTCTCGGGCGTGTGTGCGTCCCCCGAGCCGAACACGGGTATCCTCCGGTTTATAAAATCCACAAGCTGCTTTTGTATGTTCCAGTCCGCCTTTCCCTCATAGCCCTGCTGCCGTGTCCTTGCGTGCAGGGTGATGGCGTCCGCGCCCGCCTCCAGTGCCGCCTGCGCCGCCTCTTTCCATGTAAGGTGAGAGCTGTCCCATCCGCTCCGGATTTTTATGGTTACGGGAACGGTTCCGCGTCCGGGATTTTCTGCGTCGTAGCGAGCCGCGGCTTCTTTTACGGCCCTGACTATGGAGTAGAGGAGCTCCGGGTCGCGCGTAAGGTTGCTTCCCGCGCCACTTTTTATGATTTTAGGTACCGGGCAGCCCGCGTTTATGTCGATTATGTCGCAGTCCGTCCGCTCCAGGACCAGCAAGGCCGCGCGGGCCATAACGTCTGCGTTTCCGCCAAAAATCTGCACGGCATAGAATTTCTCGGCGGGGGCTTTTCTCATCAGCGCCTCTGTTTTCTCTGAGCCGCGGGTCAGTGCCTCTGCGCTTACCATCTCCGTGGTGCATAGCGAGGCCCCGTATTCCGCGCACAGGGAGCGGAACGCCATGTCGCTGTAGCCCGCTATGGGCGCCAGGAACAAATTCCCCTCAAGCCGTAATTGGCCCACTGTCACAGGGTGATAAAGCTCGTTGTAAGGCCCGCTTGCTGCCGGTTTTGCGGGCTGCGTGGCGGAGACGGGCATTATTCTTCAGGCAGGTTAAAGAACTTGCAGCTGTTCTTCCATAACTGCTCCGAAAGAGCCTCCAGGTCCATGTCCAGCATCTCCGCAAGGAAACGGGCGGTGCTGGGAAGATATGCGGGCATGGTGCGCTTTTTCTCACGGAATTCCGCAGGAATCATAAACGGGCTCTCCGTCTCTATGAGAATGCGGTCTACGGGAATGTTCAGCACCGTATCGTGCAGGTTGCGGGCGTTTCGGTAGGTCAAGTTTCCCGCGAAAGAGAAATAAACGTTCATGCCGGCGTCCAGGCACCGCTTGGCGTATGCGGCGTCCTCGCTGTAGCAGTGGAATACCGCGCCACGGTCAGGCAGACGGTCCTGCAGGATCTCGAAAATGTCCTTTCCCGCCTCACGGTTATGGATTATGACAGGCTTGTCGTGCTTCTGTGCCAGCTCCAGCTGCGTTATGAAAAGCTCTATCTGCCTGCGCTTGTCGCCGTACTGCTTGAAATAATCCAGTCCTGTCTCGCCTACGGCCACCACGCCCGGAAGGTTCACGTTCTCCTCTATGGTCTCCGTCCATCTGGCGCCGGGATTGGTCACCTCGGAGGGCCCCACTCCCACCGCATGATAAATGCCTTTTATGGACTTTAACGCGGCGTACTCTTTTTTAAAGTCGTAGAGACTGTTGTTAATGCTTATTATGCGCATTACTCCGGCCTGATTCGCCTGTTGAATGACGCGGAACTGGTCTGCCGGGCTGTCATAAATCAACCCGATGTGGGCATGAGTATCAAAAAATCGCATGGCTTTAATCTTCCTTAAATAAGGCGCGCAAACACCGGAGACTTTATGGAAATCCCCGGTCTCGGAACAACTCTAAGAAATAGTGTTTATACTGTCTATTTCTTCCGATAAATATAGCAGAGATTTGGCGGCAAGTCAAATTTTATTTAAGGGGCATTATATTGTCCGCAAAATTTGACACTGTAGTGCGGTTTTGATATAATCTGTGAATACGTTTAGGAGATAATTTCGGTTGGCTCATACACGTAAATATAAGCGGATAGAAAAAAGTATAGTTTCTCGTGCTTTAAGCGGATTTTCTTCGTTCTTTGCCAAGATTGGGCAGTTCTTTGTGCGCGCGGCAAAGCTTCTGGGCGGCAAGATAACCGTGATGATAGTTCCGCATTCCCAGGGAAAAGTCATAAACCTTCAGACAAATGTTTTCGCCCTTTCGCTGGGGCTTTTGCTCGTTGTGGGCGTGGTGGCGTCGTTCGTGTACTTTAACCGGAAGACGGCCGTGAGCGGAGTGGAGATTTCCCGTCTCAGGGAGGAGAACCGCGAGACCCTGGCAAGCCTTGACGAGCTGCGCGACGAGAGCAACAATCTGCTTCAGACCGCCAAGCGCTTTCAGAATTCGCTCAGCCGCTCCCTTTCCCTGCTGGGCATAAATCAGGCAAGCGCCACGTCAGGCAGCAACAGCGGTAACGGGGACCTTTCAGCGCTGTTTGACACGCGCGACATTACGGCCGGCACGCTGTACGAGACCAAGGACATACGCCAGTTCACATCGTATCTGGAGAACGCCGTGGAGCCTGTGGAGCAGCTGGGAAAAATGCTTGAGACCCAGGGCACGCTTTTTACGGACATTCCTAACGTGTGGCCCATAAAGAACGGACTGGGCCATGTCTCCATGGAGTTTGGGCAGAACATTCATCCCATTACCAGACAGTGGTATATCCACAAAGGACTGGATCTCTCCACGTGGCGGCAGGGCGATCCTGTGGTGGCCACCGCGAACGGTCAGGTGGTCACGGTGGGATATGACGAGAGTTTCGGTAACTATATAATAATCAAGCACAAGCACGGCATATACACACGCTACGCGCATCTGAGCGCTACCAGGGTTAAGAAAGGTGAGCAGGTGGCTCAGCGGCAGATAATAGGGAACATAGGAAACACCGGTATAACCAGCGGTCCTCACCTGCACTATGAGGTCCACATTGGCTCTGACGTGGTGGACCCCGCTAAATACATAAACATTAAGTAAGTTCTCAGATGGCACTTTTTAACGAAGACATTTCCATCAACTCTATCCTGGGGAACGGCTCCGCGATAAAAGGGAACATAAAAGTTGACGGCTTTATCCGCATTGACGGCGACCTGGACGGAGATCTGGCGGCCACGGGCAACGTGATTCTGGGTGACAACGCGCGCATCCGCGGAAACATAACGGCGCGCTCCATAACTGTGGGCGGCATGGTTTACGGAAACATAATCGCTCCTGAGGGCGTGCATCTGCTTTCTAAAAGCATGGTCCTGGGAAACGTGCAGACTAAGCGCCTGCAGGCCGATGACGATGTGATTCTGCACGGGCACTGCATTTCCTTGAAGGATGAGAAAGAATACGCGGATTCCGTTATCGCCTGGGAAAACAAGCAGGCGATTGGTACGGTATGGAAGGCGTAGATTCCGTAAGCCAGGGGACGTTCTTTAATGTGTCACAGCTTGCGGCGGCAAACATGCAGGCTAAGACGCAGAGGGAGAAAGAGGCGTCCTCCGCGCAGAAAACCCGCCGTAAGACTTTTGCCGGCATGCTGGAAAAATCGCAGCAGGAGCAGACCCTCATACAGGAAGGTCTCCCGGTGGAAATCGCCGGAATGGAGCTGGAGGAGGCCGCCATATTTTTAAAGGATGCGGCTGACATCGCGGCGGATAAGCTTAAGGAGCATCCCGTGCCCGAGAATTTCTCCGAATACCGTAAGGCCGTAAGCCAGTTCATACGCTATGTGGTTAAAAACAATTACAATGTGGTCAGCCATAAAAGGCCGGGGTTTAACAAACGCAGGCAGCCATTTGAGCCTCAGAAAGAAATCGTCATAATAAATCAGAAACTGGACGAGCTGGCCCACTGGCTTATGACATCGCATTCGGACTCACTGGCCATGCTTGAGAAAGTGGATGAAATAAAAGGCATGCTGGTAGACTTAATGGCGGCGTAACTGATAAAATGAAATAACTCTAAAATTCGGAGCTGTTGATGTCTGATATTTTTGAAAATGATATAGATGATCAGTCGGAGGAGCTTTCTTCCCTTGAGGATCGCGATGCGGAAGACATTGTGGATGATTCGGATTATGTGTTCCCCGAAAAAGTCTACAGATTAAAATTGGAGTATTCCTGCGAGGGCATCTACGCTGTCTACGAGGGAAAGGACAGTCTGGAGGCGGGATGCTCCGTAATCGTTCCCACGCGCTACGGAAGCGATCTGGCGCTCAACTTGGGACTGTGCAGGCGGCCCGTGGGCATAAAGCCCGGCGACATAGTGACCATAGAGCGCAAGGTGTCGGAGGCGGACTTAAATCATGCGCGTGACCTTAAGGACCGCGAGCAGGATGCGTTCAAGACTTTCCGTGAGAAAGTGGACTATCACCATCTGGACATGAAGCTTGTGGCCGTGCATTTTTTAGTGGGTGAGCCCAAGGCGCTTTTTTTCTTTTCAAGCGATAACCGTGTGGACTTCAGGGAGCTGGTCAAAGATTTGGTGGGCGTGTTTAAAATGCGCATAGAGCTGAGGCAGATAGGCGTGCGTGACGAAAGCCGCATAACGGGCGGTCTGGGCGTGTGCGGTCGGCCTTACTGCTGTCATGCCATAAGCGACAAGCTGCGCCCGGTGAGCATACGCATGGCCAAGGACCAGAACCTGAGCCTTAACTCCATGAAGATAAGCGGGCAGTGCGGGCGGCTTCTGTGCTGCCTGAGCTATGAGTATGACTGGTATGCGGAGGCCCGCAAGAAACTTCCCGGGGAGGGCCTCAGGCTTTTTTATGACGGCACGAATTTCCGCGTTACGGAGGTTAACCCCATCACGTCCATGGTTAAAATGGCGGGCGAGGACGGAAGGCTCATAGAGGTGAACGCCTCCAGATTCTCGCGCGAGGGCTCCAAGTGGAGAATAAACTAGCGTCTGATTTATAACGTCTTGTGGACGTAACGGCTTCTTAGACGTAACGGAATCCTGCTTGAAAGTCTCCCTTTCCCGTAAGTTTAAGGACACCGCTCCCTGATTCCGTGCGTGGAATTTGCGGAACGTTTTAAAGCTGTACGCCGGTGGAGATTTTCTCCTCAAAGCGCCGGAGCTTTTTGTCTGTAAGCGGATTCTCTTTTCCCGCAAGAACTTCCCGCAGCGCCTGCATCTCCTCTCCTGTAAAGCTTACGCTGTCCCGCACGTCGTTCTCAAAACTGGATGTGGCGAGCGGGCACACTTTTCTTACCATCTCCAGCATGATTTTAGCGTACTCGCGGATTTCGTACTGGGCATGGCTGTCAAGGCGCAGCTTAAGAAAATGGAACAGATTGTGCAGGTCCATCTGCCAGTAGAATTCCGTGTAGAGCGACAAGGGCAGGTTTATGCGCGCTATCTCGCGGGCAAGGCCTTCCTCCACCATTTCGCTGTAAGCCTTGTAGGAATCCTCCTGACCTTTCTGAAACTGCTCCCTGTACTTCTGCGCCAGCTCGGGCGGAAGAGGCTCTGCGCTGCGTCCCTGCTTGTTGTCCTTGGACTGGGAGGAGATGCAGCCCTCCTCCGGCACATAGAATTCATCGCGCATAATGCTGTACCGTCCTGAGACCTCGTTCATGCGGCCCGTGCGGTGCCGGACCCACTGCCGCGCTACAAAAATCGGCATCTTCACATGGAACGTGAGCACAACCTGCTCGAACGGAGAAGTGTGCTGATGGCGAAGAAGATAATCGATGAGCGCCGCGTCCTGGCTTACGCTTTTTGTCCCGTCGCCGTAACTTACCCGCGCGCTCTGCACTATGCGCTGGTCGGAGCCGTAATAGTCCACCAGCCGGACAAAGCCCTTGTCTAGAACCGCGAACTCTTTGTCTAGAATTTCTTCCGCCTCAGGAACGATGCAATGTGCCATTTTACTTCTCCGTTTTGTCTTTAGTTTTCTTCGTGAGGGCCGCCGTCCTCTTTCTCTGCGGAATTATCCGCGTCACGCACGTTCTCCGCCTCCACCACTATAGTCCGGTTTTTCCATGTGTATAAAGTGTAGCCCGCTCCGCCTAAAAGTATTACTATTCCCAGAATGCGTATAATCCACGGGCCCACGGAATCCGGCTTAAGGATGAAAAGCACCACCGCTACCGCCGCATAGCCAAGCGCCTCATAGACAAAATGTTTTTTTAGCGCTGAGCCCTCCGGCAATGTGAAAAGCAGGACGAACTCTATTATGACAGCCACAATCATGTAAAATGCAAGGACATAGCGCGTTATGTTCAGTATTGTCTCTGCGAATGCCAGAGGCAGGCAGATTGCCAGGAGGCCTATCACTATGCTTGCCAGCCCGCGTATGAGCGCCGTTCTTCTGAACAGCGGCGAGGTGCTGAAAGTGCGTGTGGTGATTACGTCGTAAAGTCCGTTCAGGACCGCGCTCGCTCCCAGAAGGACTACGACCACGCGTATGCTCTGGTGGGGTGCGATTATCATCACGAGACCTACAAGAGCGATCAGGACACCCAGACTGAAATTAGTTCTGTTCATAAAATTCTTCTCCTTAACTATGATTTTACGATGCGACAGGCCGGAGAAAATAAATTTCACTCGCCTAAAATTTTCTAAATTATAGCATAAAAGAGAAATCCTGCCATACCCGGGGCGCGATTTTTTTATGATTTACATGGATTTTGCGCCTGGGCGGGCAGGGAGCGGAACACTTGACACAAATACTGATTTGGTTTAAACTGCCGTAACATTGGAGCGATGGCAGAGTGGTCGAACGCGGCGGTCTTGAAAACCGTTATACTCTTACGGGTATCGGGGGTTCAAATCCCTCTCGCTCCGTCCATGAATATGGAAAAGGAGACGTGGTAGAGCGGTAATACAACGGATTGCTAATCCGTCGGTACCTAATCGGTCCGGGCAGGTTCAACTCCTGTCGTCTCCGTATGAACGGACCTTTGTGGGTAAAGTTCTTCTGAGACTGTAGCTCAGCTGGATAGAGCACCACCCTGCGGAGGTGGGGGTCGCACGTTCGAATCGTGTTAGTCTCATACTTACAGATTTTTGAATTCGTTTTGTTTTGGAAAGATGCGAGAGCGGTCGAATCGGGCGGTCTCGAAAACCGTTAATCTTGGTAACAGGATTCGGGGGTTCGAATCCCCCTCTTTCCGTGCGATATTCTGTGCGCGGACATGAGCGTTGCCGGGAGCCTTTCTGCCGCGCTGCAAGCAGACGCTCAAAAATTCTGTTATGGAAAGATGTCCGAGTGGTTTAAGGTACATCCTTGGAAGGGATGCGTGCTCGCAAGGGCACCGGGGGTTCGAATCCCCCTCTTTCCGCTATGCCAGATGCTTCGCAATGCAGCTCTCAAAACCCCGCCAGAGGAGGAATCCAGCAACGGTATGAGAGTTATGTATGTGCCGGAGTCTATCTGGCTTTTTTTATACGCGTTCTATTCACCCAGTATTTTCTTTAATTTCTTTAGGTCGTCCAGAAGGATTTTGCTCTGAGGATTCTGCTCCAGCCCTGCCTCCAGGATTTTTCGCGCCTCGCTGAATTTTCCCTCGTTCGCCAGCCCTGCGAATTCATTGTGCACTGTTATGGCGTGGTTCTGCAGGCACTGCTGCTTTAGTTTTTTCAGATTGGTGCTGGAGGGTAAATCCCTGACGGCTTCGTCCGCCTCTCTGGCTCCCTCTAGATACCCATACGATGTAATGGTATCGTTTATTTTTGTGAGCCAGTTATACTCAAGGAGACTGTTTATCTGCGCCATGATTTTTTTGTCGCCCTGCGCGGTTTTTGTCTCTCTGGAATTCCTGAGGTAGGCGATTGCATTCTCCGCGCTCATATTCTGCGATGCCTCTATTATGCTTTCCGTGAACAGCATGGAATTTATCTCTTTCTGAACCGGGGCGCTGACAAGCGGATAGAATCTTTCGTACTGCTCCTTAAAGCGCCCGGAGAGAATTTCTTTTTTGTTTATCGCGTCTATGACTGTGTTCCTTACGGCGTTGTCATAGTAGGTCTGGATGTGGCCTGTCATGCCCCACCGCTCTGTGACGGCGTAGAGCCATTGCGCGGCCTTTGAGTGCTCCCTGTTTTTCTGAAACTCGTTTGAGTAGTTGCAGCATATTGTGTCGAGCGCGGTGCGGACCTCGTCTGCGTCGGGGCTTTGCTCCTGTATGAATGCCAGACGTGCGGCCGCGAGCGGAACTGCCTGCGCATAGTTTTTCTCGTCCATGAGTTGTGCGCTGATGTTCCCTGCCACAAGGCCTATGTGGATGCGCTCGCTCGTGCTGTGGCGGCCAGTGTAGAGTTTTCTGGGCACCACGGCGTAGCGCGTCTCGTTGCCCTCTGAGGGAAGCTCATGCATTGCTCCGGGCTCGAAGCCGAACGGGTTCGTGGTCTCCACATCCACCGTGGTTCCGTCCGAGAGTGTGAGTGTGCAGAACGCGTGCTCGGGGGCTTTCTGCGCCGTTACGGTCAGGCCGCATGCCTTGGCCAGGGCATGGTAGAGGACGCTGGAGGAGACGCAGTTGTAAGTTCCGTTCAGGAGCATGGTGTCCAGGCGTGTCTGCCCGCTTTCGTAGCGCGAGAGTATGTCCTCGTACATTAGCGTGAGTATCTTTTCGCCGAGCGCTTTCTCTGACTCCACGGTTTTCCCTGCGGAATAAATCTCATCTCTGGAGCGAAGGACTTTTCTCTCAAGCGCGTCATAGCGGGAAAGGGATTCTTTCCATCCGGCGCTTTCAGGAGTGCAGAGCGAGAACGTAAGTCCTGCGGTAATCATCTCACGCGGAGAGAGGGAGATGTCCGGGCCCCGGGAGTTGAAAGTGAATGCCGGCTCCAGTGACGGAAAAGATTGCGGAAAGGCGGCACTTATGCAGAGCGCGAGCGACGCAAGGAAGAATGATTTCTTAAGTGCTGAAAAAATCCTATTCGTTTTGGCCATCTTTGGATTCACTGCTCATGGAATCAAGGCTCTTGCAGCGGAACCGGGTCTTGAAATCCCTGCATATAACTTGCGCGGTGTTCCTTCCGCTCCAGACGCACATGGGAAGTCCGCCGGGCATTTTGTTCCTCTGGTTTGCGAAGTAAAGTCCGCGCACTGTCTTTGCCTTGGCCGGGAATTTAAATGCGCCGGTTCTGGGCGGCCACAGGCTCATCCAGGAGCCGTTATAGCATGAGGTGTAGCGCTCGTAAGTGCACGGAGTGGCCAGGTCGCGGACCTCTATTTTTCCTTTTATCTCGGGGATGTGTTTCTCAAGCTCCGCGCAGAAAACGTCAAGGAGCTTCTGTTTTTCCTGCGCGTAAGTTCCGTCCTCCTTTTTCTGCCTCCACCATTCGTAGCTGTCTCCCAGAAGAAGGCATGTAAGGGTGCTGGAGCCCTCGGGGGAATAGCCTTTTTCATTTCCGTAATTGTAGACGCGCATGGCATTGTATTTTATTCCGCCCATCTCAAGTCCGCCCTCTATGGGAAGCGCCATGCTGAACGGATAGCGGGAGAGCTCGGCTTTTACGCCCAGGCCTATGAACATGCAGTGCTCCCTGACGACATTCCGCTGCATTTTTTTTACCCATGGCTCCGAGAAATTGTCTTTCAGCACATTGTTCACCGCAGAAAGAGTGTCGAACGCTATCAGCACGCCGTCCGCTTTCTGAATCTGTCCGTCTATAATGACTCCGTCCGCGACAGAATCCTGTATGTGCACGCCCTGAACTTTTGTTTTATATAAAATCTTTCCGCCTAGGGACGTGAAGCGGTCCGCCATGTTCTGTGCCATAAGCATGGAGCCGCCTGTGGGAAAGCCTGAGTCTCCTTTAGTGAACGCAGAGAGAGTGTAAATAAAAGCGAGCGCGTTCTCCTCTGTGCTGATGATGTAGTTCATCAATGTCCTTATGTCCTTGTTCCTGAACATGGACAGATAGTCAGAGTAGCTTTGATTTCTGAGCTTTGTGTAGGACAGTCCTGCGGGCAGCATGGCGATAAGCGAGCCCAGCGACGGACACATGCGCATGTCTGTCTTTAATCCCGCGATGTCGCCTATGGGCTGCTGCACCGCCTCGAATTTTTTTGCGTCGCGGCAAAGTTTTTTTATGGCGCGGAAATCTTCCGGGGAGCATTCCTTTAAGTGCTCGCGGAGTTTATTCAAATCACGATAAAGGTGCAGGTCGGAGCCGTCGGGCATTCCGCCCAGAACTGAGGTTATTACGGGGCGGTTCACTACGGGATTGTTCTCCTGCAAGGCGCCCACCTGACGCCAGACACGGTAGAGGTCCTGGGAGGGATGTGAGCCTGTAAGCCAGTGCATGCCGCCCTCAAAGAAATATCCCTTGCGTGACCATCCGGTGGAAAGTCCGCCGGGAAGTATGTGCTGCTCGTAGATGGTGACGTCAAATCCGCTGTTTGCAAGATAGACTCCCGCCGCGAGCCCTGATATGCCCGCTCCGATTACCGCGATTTTCTTTCTCTCTTCGCTCATAGAATATTACTCCTGAAAAATTATTTTTCCGTTATGAAAGGTTGCCTCTATTTTCCCCGTGAGTTTTTTTCCCTCAAACGGAGTGTATTTTCCTTTGCTGGCGAATTCCCGTCCTCTTACTGTCCATTCCTCATCCGTGCTTACGACAGTGATATCCGCCGCAAAGCCTTCTTTCAGCAGGCCTTTGTTCTTCAGCCCCAGAAGCTCCGCCGCGTTGGCGCTCAGAAGAGAGGAGAGACGCCTGAGTGACATGCCGTTCTCTTTTACTAGCGTGGTGTAGCATACCGCGAACGCCGTCTCCATTCCGCTGAAACCCGGAGCCCCGTTCTTTTTGTCCTGCTCCGTGTGCGGCGCGTGGTCCGTTCCTATGCAGGTGGCGGTTCCGTCAAGCAGCGCTTGTATGAGGGCGGTCCTGTCGCGCTCGGTGCGAAGAGGCGGATTAACTATGTGGAGCAGGTTCTCTTTTTTCGCGGAGGACAGGCCCAGATGATGGGGAGTCACCTCGAAGCTGAGCATGGAATTTCCCCTTGCCCGGGATTCCTGTACTGCCCGCACGCATCTTTCCGTGCTCACGTGGCACAAATGCAGACGGCATCCCGCTTCCTCCGCCAGACGGATGTTGCGCTCCGTGGCGGTGTCCTCCGCGAGCGCAAGGAGTGAATTCGCCTCCCGCAAAAGCCTGATGGCCTCGGATTTTTTTCCTGCCCTTAGCAGTTTGAGCGCCTTGGTCCTGAGCGCGCGCGCCGATGACGCGAGGAAGGGATCCTCGGAGTGGCAGGCCACGATTAAGTTTTTTTTAGCGGCGGTTCTCATGGCGCTCAGCATGACCGCGCTGGAGGTGACCTCTTTCCCGTCCTCTGTTATAAGCGGAACTGTTTTTGAATCCAGCGCCTCCAGATGGGAGATTGTCTCTCCGTCAAAATCTTTTGTTATGGACACGGACTGAATCACGTCTATGTATCCCAATCTGCGGGCGATGGCGTTGTTCCTCTGCGCGGACCTTTGCGAGCTTATTACAGGATTTGTGTTCGGCATAAGGACTGCGGTTCCGTATCCGCCTGCGGCAGCGGCACGGCATCCGCTTTCCATGTCCTCTTTTAATGTCTGCCCCGGGTCCCGGAAATGGGCGTGCGTGTCTATGAACGCGGGCATCACTGTGCGGCCCTCAGCGTCATAGCGCGCGATGCGTGCGGCGCTTTCAGAGAGCATTTTTTTTACGGCGGACTTGGTGGGAAATCCCGCGATTTTATTTCCCTCTATAAGCAGGGCGCCGCTCTTTATGTCAGTGTCGCGGTCCACGAGCCTGGCATTGTAAATAAGAAGCATGTCTTTCATCATGGCCTCCGTGTCATTCCTCGCCCACTGTGCCGGCCGTGTACAGCGCATCGCAGTAAATGCAGCGGTACTGCTTGAGGCTTCTGTCTACCAGGCGGAATTCCTGTGGCACGTAATGCTCTGTTATGGTTATGCAGCGTGGATTCTTGCATCTGATGACGTCCTGGACTTTATCCGGGAGCTCCATCTTTATTTTCCGCACGATTCTGGAATCCTGTATCACGTTCACCGTTATGTTAGGGTCTATGAATCCCAGCACGCTGTAATCTATGTTTATGATGTTATCGATTTTTATTATGTCCTTGCTGCCGCTTTTCTTTGACTGCGCGTTCACTATAAGCGCCACGGTAAAATTCGGCCTGTCCAGTCCCAGCCACTTAAACACTTTCCATCCTAATCCCGCCTGAATGTGATCTATGACAAGACCGTTTTTAATTTCATCAATGTTCAGCATTTGTTTCTCCCTGCGCGCGCTTAAAACTTCTCTAACTATACTCCAAAAAATGCGTTTTGTGAATTGGTGCCGGGGGAGGTGAGGAAAGTGACCTTTGCACGTCAGAAAAAGAAGCGGCCCTTTTAACGCCGCCTCTCAGTCCGGGTGCAGAATCAGTTGTCAGTTCTGTATGAGGCCAGTATGCCGTTGAAGTATTTTTTGTTCTGAGCGTATGCGCCCTCGAATACTGTGAGCTCCATGCTGTCGTAGTCTCCGTCCTGGCGGCGGGTGATTACGGAGAATTTGTGCGTCACATTCTGGCTCTGCGGCTGCCAGAAAATGTTCTCTACCGTGAAGGAATTCTCTGTCCTGGTGATTTTTCTGCGCTCCCATAACGCGTAGGAATTCGCCGTGCTCTGCGAGAGCCTTCTCTGGAGGAACGCCGCGCTGTCCGTGCCCTGCTCCAGGAATTCGGCGGGTATCTGTATGAGGCCCATGGTTAGAAGAGCGCTGTCGCCCAAAAGCCAGATGTTATCCGCGGCGCGCCGCCACATTCCGTCCAGGCTTGCGGTGCAGCCGTTGAAGTCCGCTGTCTGCGGAATTCTGGCGTCAGGGCTTTTTTTGAGCGTATGGATTTTGTCTTTGGGAAGCGTGGGGAAGCCTTTGTACCAGGCGAAGCTTGTGTCATCGCTGGATGTGAGGGTTCCTGCCGTCTCCAGAAGCATGAGCGGTTTTCCTTTGGGGTCCTTTATGGACAGCATGTTGAAAATGGGAACGAGCGGGGACCATGTTATGGAGACCTGCCCGCCGAGCTGCTCGTAATTCTCTTTGGAGACTTTATCCTGTATGCCTGAGACATTCACTTTTCTGCGGCGGGCGCAGAGCTCGTAGAAGATGTCGTGCAGATGGTTTACGAGAAGCGCGTCCTGCGGAGTCTCTGCCCCCGTTATGCTTTCGCCTGTGAGCTCTATAAACTCGGAGTCCGGGTTCACGGAGAAATATGCGGTTATGTCTTTTTCGGGCGTGAATGTCCTTGCGTTCGCGGGGCTGTAGTAGCGGGCCGCGTAAGTCCCCTCATCGTAGTACAGAAATCCCACCAGTACGGGAGGCTCCGCGGAGAAGTCGCGGTAGTAGATGTACTCGCCGGAGGTGTCGGGGATGTAGGGCGTTATGCCGGGGAGCGCCGGGGCTGTGGCGGCAGTGAGCGCGGATAGCGTCAGAAAAAGAAATGCGTTTTTTCTCATAAGCTGTTCCTTATGTGTTTTTATTCAGTCGTTAGAAAAAGAAAGCCGTGGCGCCTGCCGGACTGACATGCCCCTTGCCCGCATTGCGTCCGCGGACGGATACGGCTTGTGGCTTACGCCTGCAGCGCGATGAGTGCATCCTCCACAATCTGCGCGACCCTGGATGTGGCGCTCTCAATCGGAACCAGCTCCACGTCCTGCTCGCTCCTGAGCTTTATCTCCACATTGGGAAGATTTTTCTCGCCCACGGTCACGCGGACGGGGAAGCCCATCAGGTCCATGTCGTTGAATTTAACGCCGGGACGCTCGTCGCGGTCATCAAGCAGGACCTCTATGCCGGCCTCGGTAAGCTCCTGGTAGAGCCTGTCGCAGACGGATTTCATTTCCCCGCTGTATTTTATGGGGACCAGCGCCACCTGAAACGGAGCGACGCTCATGGGCCAGATTATGCCTTTATCGTCATGGTAAGATTCCACTATGCTGGCAAGGACGCGGTCCACTCCAATTCCATAGCATCCCATTGTGGGCACGGCGGACTTTCCGTTCTCTGCCAGATATGTGACGCCCATGCTCTGCGTGTATTTTTTACCCAGCTTGAATATGTGGCCCAGCTCGTTGCCCTTGGTGCCGTAGAATGTTCCGCCGCATGACGGGCATTTGTCTCCCGGGATTACGGTGCGCACGTCGGCGTTGATGAACGGAGTGTAGTCGCGGCCGGGCTCCACGTGCTTTATGTGATAGCCCTCTTTTCCCGCTCCTGCGATGGCATCGTGCATGTCGTTTACGCTGAGGTCCTGCACGATGGGGCATTTTACGGTCAAGGGGCCCACGAATCCGTGAGGCGCTCCAGCCACCCGCAGAATCTCCTCGTCATCGGCCAGGCATACCTCGCTGGCCTTTAGCACTCCCGCCAGCTTGGCCTCGTTCACGTCCAGGTCCGCGCGAATCAGGACGCACACGTATGATACGGGATAGAATGAGAGCGAGCCTTCCGTGCGCCTGCTTAAGTTCTCGCAGAAAGGCGCGGCGCTTAAATCCAGTGTGCTGTTTATGACGCGGTATACAAGCGCCTTTATGAACATTTTGGGCGTGGAGCCGAAGAATTTCTCCATGTCCGCTATGCTGAACACGTTCGGAGTGGCCACGTCCTCCACGGGAAGCTCCGTCTTTTTCTGGGGAGCGCCGGAGTTGTCCACCGCTTGGTCCTGCGCGCATGAGGCTTTCTCCACGTTCGCCGCATAGCCGCAGTCCGGGCATATAATCAGGATATCGTCGCCCACCTCGCTCTCCACCATGAATTCCTCGCTTCCTGAGCCGCCCATGGCGCCGGTGTCGGCCTTCACGGGAATGACTTTCAGTCCGAGCCGCCTGAATATTCTGTGATAGGCTTTGGCATAGGACTGATATGTCTGGTCCAGGGACTCATCGTCCGCGTGCATGGAGTAGCCGTCCGCCATGTTGAATTCCCTGCCGCGCATTACGCCGTAGCGGGGTCGTATCTCATCACGGTATTTGGTGTTAATCTGGTACATGTTCACGGGGAGCTGCTTGTAGCTCGTAAGGCCGGCCCTCACTATGGCGGTGTAGGCCTCCTCCGCGGTGGGGCTTACCACCATGTCCTGCTCGCCCCTGTTCTTTGCCTTAAGCATCTGCGGGCCCATGGTGTCCCAGCGTCCGCTCTCTTTCCATATTTCTCCGGGAACTATAACCGTGGGACGGAATTCCACCGCGCCCGAGCGGTTCCATTCCTCGCGGATTATGTTCTCCACTTTTGTGTACGCCATGAGCCCCAGCGGCATGTAAGTGTAAAGTCCGTTTCCCAGTTTCCGTATAAGGTCTGCGCGCATCATAAGCTGATGGCTTGATATGATGGCCTCCGCCGGCGCCTCCCTGAGCGTCCTGAATGGTATCTGTGATGTTTTCATGCGGCAAATTATAAAGAAAAGAAGTGCGCGGGTAAAGTGCGGACGGAACTTGTCGCAGGCGCAAAATATTATTATAGTTGAGCTAAAAAAATTCGGAGATACGGAATGATTGAGGTAGAGCACGTTTCCCGCATGTTCGGGGATTTCAGTGCGGTGGACGACATAAGCTTTTCCATTCAGACAGGCGAGATAGTGGGCCTGCTTGGACCGAACGGCGCGGGCAAGACCACCACCATGCGCATGATAGCGGGTTTTCTGGAGCCGTCCTCGGGAGCGATTTTTGTGGACGGGATGGATGTTACCCGGTTCCCCGTGGAGACAAAGCATAAGATAGGCTACATGCCTGAGAGCGCGCCGCTTTACAGCGACATGATTGTGGAGGACTATCTTTTTTACGTGGCGCGGATGCAGGGAGCGGAGCCTGAGGTAAAAGTGCCTGAGCTTGCGAGAGTCTGCGGACTTAAGGAAGTCATGCACAAGAACATAGGGGAGCTCAGCCGGGGAAACAGGCAGCGCGTGGGGCTGGCTCATGCTTTGATGGGCGATCCCGAGATTCTGATTTTGGACGAGCCCACTAGCGGACTGGACCCGAACCAGGTGGGAGAGGTGCGCTCCCTGATTACGGAGATAGGAAAGACACGCACGGTCATAATATCCACACATATTCTGAGCGAGGTGGAGACTTTATGCGGCCGCGTGATAATAATATCGGGCGGAAAAAAAGTCGCTGACAGTCCCACGGAGCAGCTCCGCGTGCATTACGGCTCATCGTCCAGCGTAAGGATGATTCTGGGCGTGCCGACAGGTACTGGCGCGGAGGAGATTAAGGCCGCCCTGAGCGGGCAGGATGGCGTGATTTCCTGCGGCGTTACGGAGCAGGACGGGCTTTACGATATTTCCGTGGGCGTGGATGGCGGCATGGAGATACGTCCCGCGCTCAGCCGGCTGGTGGTGGGCCGCGGCTGGGACCTGCTCAGCCTGGACATCAGGAAGAACAGTCTTGAGGATGTATTCCGTGCCCTTACTACAGGAGGCGAAGAGAGATGAGCGATAACAGAGAAAAAGACATCGCGGACGTGAGGTCTGCCAAAAGACAGTCACCGTGGCGCGTGATATTCGGCCGGGAAATCCGCGCGTATTTTACAAGCCCCATAGCGTACATCGTGTGCGCGCTGTTCCTGGTGTTCAGCGGATTCTTATTTTTCAGCACGTTCTTTCTGGCGGGCCGCGCGGAGCTCAGGGCGTTCTTTGAGACCCTGCCCCTGGTGTTCAGTTTCTTCATCCCCGCCCTTACCATGCGCGTGTTCAGCGAGGAGAACCGCTCCGGCAGCATGGAGACGCTTATGACGCTGCCCGTCACTGACATGGATGTGGTGGTGGGAAAATACCTGGCGTCCTTTGTGTCCAGCCTGACGCTTCTGGTGCCCACGCTTTTTTATGTGATAACATGCCGCGTGTTCGGCAGGCCTGATGCGGGGCCGCTTGCAGGCGGATATCTGGGCGCGGTGTTTCTGGCTGCGGCATTCAGCTCCATAGGCGTGTTCGCGTCCTCCGTCACAAAAAATCAGATACTCGCGTTCTTCATAGGATTTGCGGTCTGCATAGTGCTGTCCCTCATAAACATTTTCGGCGCGCTTCTTCCCGGAATCCTGGTCTCGTTCACCACGTTTATCTCTGCCACGAGCCATTTCAATTCAATTGCCCGCGGCATCATAGACACGCGTGATGTGATTTATTTTGTCTCGGTGACGGCGCTGTTCTTTGTGCTTACGGTTAGCGCCGTTCGGAACGCTCGCAGGGGGTAATATGACAGGCGATAAGAGACAGAGCAAGAGAAACGCGTTCACCGCGTGGCTCAACAGGCCGCAAGGCACCGCGGCGCTTTTTGTGGTTGCCATAATCCTTTTGAATCTGGTGGCCTCCCATGCTTACTTGCGGTGGGACATAACCAGTCCCAGGTCATACTCGCTTTCACGCGCCAGCCGCGAGCTTGTAAGGACACTGGACAAGCCTCTCCATGTGCAGGTGTTTTTCGCCAAAAATCTTCAGGCGCCGTACTCCTCCGTTTACCAGTATGTGCAGGATATTCTGGGAGAGTACAAGAACGCCGCGAACAAAAATTTCTCCTGCACGTTCTACGACATGGGCAGGCCGGAGAATCAGAATCTGGCGCGCAATTACGGTTTGAACCAGATACAAATCCGCGAGGTTAAGAATAACGAGGTGGGCTTCAAGAATGTCTACATGGGGATGGTCCTGACTTACGCGGACCAGATGGAGGTCATTGACGGTATCGTCTCCAGCGACGGACTGGAGTATAAGATAACCACTGCCATGAGCGGCATTATCGCCGCCACGAACGACCTTTCTAATCTGAGCGGTCCCGTCACCGCCACACTGTACCGCTCGCAGATTCTTTCTGAGCTGCATATACAGGGCTACGACAGACTGAGTGAGTCGGTGCGTGATGCCGTTGACGTGCTGAACAAAAAGTACCGCGGGCGCATAGAGTTCTCGGAGGTGAGCCCGCCGTCTGAAGATGTGGCGTACCTGCGCGAGAGATACGGCGTGCCCTCTGTTCCGCTTAAGGATAACTCCACTGGCGTAACGTCTTACGGAACGCTTGCCCTGGTTCTGGAGAGCGGGGATGCTTACAGATGCATTCCGTTCGGCATAGGGCAGAGCATAGACTTGTTCCGGGGGGCCGTAATCTACACCCTGCAGGGCCTTGACGGTCTGGAGGATGACATTGATGCCTCCATACAGTCGCTTGCCTCTAACGTTACTGTCATCGCCTGGTCCACGGGGCACGGTGAGCTCAGCACCACCGACAGCGAGCAGGGCGCGGGTTTCTTGGCGGAGATTCTGAATGAGCGCTACACTCTCAGGAACGTGAGCCTTGCAGATGACGAGATACCTGTGGGCGTGCGCACTCTCATAATCGACGGTCCCAAAGATGCTTTTTCTGACGAGGAGCTTTATAAAATAGACCAGTTTATTCTGCGCGGCGGTAACGTGATGATTTTTGCCGACCCGTTCGATATGGTTCAGACGCAGTATTATCCTCAGTATGTTCCGCTCAGCACAGGGCTTGAGAAAATTCTGGACAGGCACGGCATAACGCTTAACCACGAGTATGTGATGGACGAGGAGTGCGCGTACTCCTACGACAACAGGACCGGCCAGCAGAGCAAGACATATTACATTCCCCTGGTGCAGAAATATACCCTTAACCAGAAAAATCCTGTGTCAAAGAATCTGGGATATGTGGGATTCATAATTCCCGGCTCCGTAGACTCAAGCGCCGCGCAGAAAAGGAGCGGGCAGAAAGTCACTGTCCTTGCATCCTCATCAGATAAATCCTGGGCTATGCGCGATAACATAATGCTAAGCCCGCAGTTCATAAGTCCTCCTTCCGAAAGAAGCGGCGAGCATTCCTACGACATGGCTGTTCTGGTGGAGGGAGAATTCGAGAGCGCGTTCGGCTCCAGACCCGCCTCAGAGAATCAGGACGGCATTGTGGAATTCGGAGAGAGCCATCTTTCAAAAAGCGTCTCGCCCGGAAAGATACTGGTTATCTCCACATCATACATAACGGGCCCGGACGTGGCGCAGAGTTTTTTCCAGAACACTGTCATGTTCCTAGAGAACGCGGTGGACTATATGAACGGCAGGGAGGATTTATGCACCATGCGCACAAAAGGCCTGAGCGTAAGCGCCTTAAGAACCACGACCGGCGCTTTCGTGAGCATGGCGAAATATTTTAACGAGATAGGCCTTGCGGTTTTAGTGGCTCTGGCGGGACTTTCAGTTATGCTCCGCAGAAAAAAGCGCCGCGCCGCAATCCGCATGTCTTACAATCCCGACGATGAGCGAGAGAGAAGAGGCTAGATGATGAATAAGATTGCGATAAGAAAACTGGTTCTGCTTGCGGTGATTGCAGTGCTCGCCGCGGTGTATGCGGCGCAGGTGGCGGTGAGCAGGAGAAGCTCCGCCAGGACCGTGAGGCTTGAGGCAGACCCTGACAGAATAGTTGTGGTCATGGGAACGGACGAGGATTCCGCGCTGGAGGTCGTGAGCGATGGCGGCTCATGGCTCGTGGGGCTCTCATCATCAGCGGTAAGGTATCCCGCGGACGAGGCTTCTGTGGAGGGAATGCTCTCCGCGCTCAGCGAGATAAAAATCCTGGGCACTGTCAGCAGCAACGTCGCCTCTGACGCGGACCGTTACGGTCTGGACGATAGCACACGCATAACCGTGAGGGCGTATTCCGGCGAGAAACTTCTGCGCACTCTGACTGTGGGAAAAAATACCTCCACTGCGAGCCAGTGCTATGTGCAGCTGGACGGAAAGTCCGCCGTGTATCTGGAGGAGAAGGCTCTGCGCGGAATGTTCTCCCTGGAGCTTTCCGCCTTAAGGTCCAGGACCGTGTACCAGATAAATTCGGACACCATAATGGCAATAAGAAGCGCGGCCCCTGACGGAGCCGTTTTCACCGTGGCGCGCGACATCTCTCCTGCTCAGGGCGGCGGCAATGCCTCCGTGTGGAACCTGACGGAGAACACGACAGGCACGGCAGGTCCTCTGGATGACGCGGGCGTAACCTCATGGGTGAGCGGGCTTTCATACCTTACGGCGAGCGAGTGGGGCGAGGACGGCGAGGAGCTTGTTCTTGCGGGAACGCACTCACTGGAGCTCATAACCACGGGCGGAACTTACACTGTGAATGTAAGCGTTCCGCCGAGCGAGGATGAGATGTGGCAGTGCGCGTGCAGCTCCGTTCCATATGTGTTCACAGTGGGAAAGTACACTGCGCAGCGCTACATAAAGCCACTTTCAGATTTGATTGTAAAATAATTAGGCGCTGCTTCCCGCCGAGGAATAAAGTCACGGACATTCTCTGCGGCGGGATTTTTGCGCTGCTGATTTTAGTTTTATGTCAAACTAAAATATTTCCGGCAAGGCGCATGCATTGCGGGCCGATTTTATCTGCAGATGCGCTCCTCGCATTCTTTGTAAAGCGCGGCGGTCTTGGACACTATGTCAGCGGGAATCTCTTTTATGTCAGCGTTGCCCGCCAGATTGTTCTCCTTGAGCCAGTCGCGCACGAACTGCTTGTCGTAGCTGGCGGGACTTGTTCCTGCCCTGTATGTGGCCGCGTTCCAGAAGCGGCTTGAGTCCGGCGTAAGGACCTCATCGGCCAGCACCAGATTTCCGTTCTCATCAAGCCCGAATTCAAATTTGGTGTCCGCGATTATGATGCCGTTCTTTGCGGCGTGCTCATAGCACTTTTTGTATATGGAAAGCGCGGCGCTCTCTATTCTGCCTCCCAGATCCTCTCCCAAATCCTCTTTCATGTATTGCAGGGTGACGTTTATGTCGTGTCCCTCCGCCGCCTTGGTGCTGGGGGTCACAATAGGCTCATCAAGTTTTTCCGCCTGCTGGTACTCTTTGTCGAATTTGTGGCCCAGGAACGGCTCGCCTTTTTTGTACGCCTCGTACATGGAGCCGAACATATATCCGCGGACAATTACCTCATAGGGAATCATCTTCAGTTTTTTCACCAGGATTGTGCGGCCCTCGAATTCAGGCTTCTGGAATTCCGCGGGCATGTCCTTCAAATCGCTTGATATCATGTGATTCGGCACGATGTCCTTTGTGTATTCGAACCAGAAATTTGAGAGAGCGTTCAGAACTCTGCCCTTGTCCGTAATCATTGTGGGCAGAATGACGTCAAACGCTGATATGCGGTCCGTGGTCACTATGACCATCCTGCCGTCCTCTAAATCGTAAACCTCGCGGACTTTTCCGCTGATAATCTTCTTCATAAATTACTCCCGAATGCTGCGGCGCATGCTGTGGCCGCACATGCCATACTAACGTTTTGGCATAAAATTTTCAATTATGTGACGCGCCTTGGAAAAACAAAGTTTTGTGAGGAAACCTATTGACATATTACTAGGGGGGGGTATTATAAGACTGTGGCTTCAAGTCACAAGGAGATAAAATGAGAGGACTTAAACTTTTTGGAATGCTCGCAGTGGCATTCACCCTGGTGCTGGCCGCGTTTTCCTGCAAGGAGCCCGGGCAAACAGATGCCGACCTTGCGGACGTGCTTGAGGCCGGTGAGGATTTGAGCGGGACTTGGGCAGTGACAATGACAGAATCTGTTAAGATTAATGGTGTAGATATGCCGGATATGGGTGGAACTCAGATAAGCACAATTACGTTTGATGATAAAGATGAAGCGAAAACGCATTTCACCGGCGTTATAGAAAGTGTTGACGCCATGGAGGAACAATTTAAAAATTACGAGGACTTCACCATAAGAGCTGACGCTGTCATTAATGCTGCCCGCAATAAAATTATATTATCCTATACTGTGAGTTTCAAGAGGGACGGTGTCACTTATGAGCAGAAAGGAGAGCAGGTTTACGAAAAGCAGTAGTCTCTGCCCTTAAACTTTTAATCAGGTCAGGCGGGCGTGCCTGGCCTTTTTTGTTCCGCTGGGATGGCGTCTGCTCAGATGCCGCCCTGCGCGGGAAACTTTCCCATAATCAGATTGTATGCCACCGAGCCCGGGTCATAAATGCGCGGAAGCTCCGTCCTTTTGAACCACGCGGCCTCCTCTATCTCCTCCTCCTGGATTTTTATCTGCCCGCTTTTATACTCCGCTGTGAACGCCAGCATCAGCTGGTCGGGGAATGGCCACGGCTGGCTTCCCGCATAGCGTATGTTCTTTATCTCTATGCCCGCCTCCTCCCTTACCTCGCGCTCCACAGTCTGCTCTATGCTCTCTCCGTGCTCCACGAATCCCGCTATGCACGAAAAGCGCGGGTTCGGGACGGTCTTGCTTTTCACTAAAAGAATCTCATCCCCGCGCGTCACAAGGACTATTATGGCAGGCTCTATGCGGGGAAAATCCAGGCGGCCGCACGCCGGGCAGACTTTAGCGGCGAGCGTTCCGTGCGCGGTCAGTTTGGCGCCGCATTTGGGGCAGTGTATGTAAGTCTGGCGCAGGCGCAGAAATCCGTGAGCCCTGGCGGAAAGGGAGCCCAGCCCGGAAAAGGCGGCGCTCTCCTGCTGGACTGAATCCTTTGTCTGCCAGAAAAACTGCCTGAGCGGTATGGCGGCGCATTCGGCCGGCACGGGGGAGTCTTTCTCCAGCATCATGGCGCAGTAGTTTTTGTCAGGCTCGTTGAACCAGTCGGACACCGCCTGATTCTTAAGGCATAGGCTGAGCGTATCCTCCCCGGGCAAATCCCGCCGTGTAAGCGGCCTGGAATCAAGGGAGCCTTTTTTTATCAGGATGTCGTTCTCAATGAACACGAAATGGTCATCGCAGAAACTTTCGTTTGGATTTGGTATTATGGGCATAAAGTATTTTACACTGATTTCCGTGAATGTGCAAAAAATATGCTGTAGAATCCCTCGGAACCCGGCCTCAGGAGGCGCATGATTTCCCGCGCGTAAAACTTTTCCCCCCACAGCGCCTTGTCTGGCCGTGAAAAAGCCCCGCCTGCGTTCCTGTGCATGACGGGGCTCCGTGCGGTGATGTGACTGCCTTACTCTGCCGTCCGCGCCGCTGCCTTGCCGCTCGGGCGCACCAGCAGCATGCTCAGAAGAAGCGCCGCTATGTAAAGCACGCCGGTGGCGTACAGCACATACTGGTATCCGGTGGGATTCACGATGACGCCGTGCGTCTCTATGGGAGTGCCGTAATGATTCACTATGAAGGAGGCCAGCTGGTTTCCAGAGAGCCCCGCGAACGCCCATGCGCTCAGCGTCACTCCGTGCAGCGCGGAGATGTTCCCCATGCCGTAATGGTCGTGCAGGAGGGTGGGGATGTTTGAGAAGCCGCCGCCGTATCCCGCGTTCACTATGAAAATAAGTGCGAGCACCAGCGCTATAAGGACGGCGTTCCCGTCACCGTTCTTGATTCCGCCTGTGGCCAGCACCGCCACCGTAAACGCTATGGAGAGGATGAAAATCAGCTTGTACACGGTGTTGCGGTCCTTAAGCCTGTCCGCCCACGCGGAGAAGCCCAGCCTTCCGCCCGCGTTAAAAACGGCGCTGACCGTGGAAATGAGCCCTGCCGCGGCGCCCAGCCCTATGCACTTCACAATCATCTTCTCCTGGCTGATTATGGCAAGCCCGCACGTAATGTTTATGTAGAACATGAGCCATATCCCCGCATAGTTTGAGACAGGCTTGGACTTTATGGTGGCCCACAGCCCCATGCTCTTGTCTTTGGTCTGCGGCTCCACCCAGTCCGCGGGCTTTGCCAGCAGAAGGTGGCCCAGGAACATCATCACAAAGTAGACCGCCGCCAGAATCCAGAACATCTTGTATATGCCGCCGTCTCCCAGACCGCCCAGCATGGACTGCATTATGGGAGAGGCAATCGCCTTTGCCGCGCCGAATCCCGCCACCGCAAGTCCCGTGGCCAGTCCCTTCTTCTCCTTGAACCAGAGCATAAGCGTCTTTACCGGCGAAAGATATCCCGTGCCCAGCCCTATGCCCATTATGAGGCCGTAACTGACATAAATGCCCGCAAGCGCAAGCGCGCTGTGCTTATGCAGCCCTCCGTACCAGATGAAAAATCCCGTGAGCGCCATGCCCGCCGCAAAGCACACCGCGGCGATTAAAGAGGATTTATGGATGTTCTTCTCCACGATGTTCCCCATGAACGCGGCCGACATTCCCAGAAAGAAAATGGCAAAGCTGAACGCCCATTCCGTGGCGCCCTTGGAGAATCCTATGTAATCCGCGATTTCCTGACTGAAAATGGACCAGCAGTACACCGTTCCTATGGAGCAATGCAGAAGCAGGGCAGGGATGGCCGCCCTAAGCCACTTGTTCTGAATGTTTCTCATGATATTCCCTTAAAACAAAAATTTAACGCAGTAATTATACATTCGTTTGCCGTGTTTTTTCAAGGATTTTGCACGGCCCCGTGCATCAGGCGGTCCGCCGTTTTGGGGCAGGCTCTCCCGGAAAGCGTCGCCCGCCGCGCCAAAGACAGTACCGCATCTCTCACGGTCTTCCATGGTTCC
>JAFLSO010000059.1 GCA_022510925.1 Treponema sp. | reverse complement strand
CGGTCGGAAACGGAATGAGCCTGGATGCCGACTATCCGCACATAAGGCCGTGGCTTGAGTCGCAGGGATTCGCCGTGCAGGAGACTTTCATTCCCTCCGAGAGCTCAGGCACAGAGAGACCGTCGTTCATGCTGCTTCCCGACATACCGCTTGTCATTCTGGGCTCAAAGAATTTCAGATATCCTGACGGCGCGGCTTTGGTTCAGTTCATGCAGAACGGCGGAAAGACGTTCATCGCCACCACGCCATACACTGTGGACCTGCATGACGGGTGGAGCATAATTCCGGGCGGCACTGATTACGTCCAGTGGGCGCTTGGGCATTTCGGGATATACATGCAGGACACGCCCGTGTCGGACTCGTCTAACTTCCGCATAGCCATGCATGAGAATTCTGTCCTGCCGGGCGCGGGCGCCGTGGAGTACATAGATTACCCGCTGTGGCCGTCTCTTCCGCCCCAGAGGAACGCAAGGTCAGGGCTCATATCGTTCTGGCCGTGCGAGATTTACATTGATGAGGATGACGCGTCGTCAGAGGGCTTTTTCGCGGAGCCATATCTTGTCACAAGCCCCCTGTCATGGCTTAGCGGGAATACCGGCGGGGATTTCATAACAAATCCGTTCCTGGTTCCCCGTGCCGCGGATGAGATGACGGGGCTAGCTCAGCGGAACGTATCAGCGGCCCTTTACAGAAACGGCGAGCTGAGCGGCATAGTGCTCGCCGACCAGTACGCGCTCTGCGGCGCGCTCATACAGTTTGTGTCCGGGAAAAACCTCGACGCAAGGAGCCTGGAATTCCTTACTGACGGCATACTTAAGCTTAGCGGCGAGGAGGAGCTTGTGAGGCTCAGGGAGAAAAACATCGTGGATAAAAGCCTTCATAAGATAAGCGCCGGCAGGCTCATGGCAGAGCGCGGGCGTCTCATAGTCCTAACTTCACTTGCGTCCGTGATGATTGCGGCAGTTCTTGAGGCGGCGTTCTTGATATCAGACACCAGGAGGAAAAAGTCTCATGAAAAAAATCTCAGGTAAGAGGGCCCTTCTTTTCTTTTACGCTTTCGATTTTATTCTGGCACTAATCCTTGTGCTTTCCTTTCTCCCGCTCAACGGCAGGAACAAGGCGGAGACCATGGAGAGCGCCCTGTTAAATCCCGCGCGTGCGGACGACATAAGCAGGATTGTCATAAGCCGGAAAGGTCAGGGAAGTGTCACCATTTTTAGAGAACCTAACGTTAGGTTTTGGACAGGCTCGGACTCGCGCTCGGACGATAGGCTCCTGTGGCCCGCTGACTATCAGACCGTGGAGAATCTTGTCTCTGTTCTGACTTCCACGGCCACATTCTACGTTAAGGCCCGTAAGATAAGCGCGTGGGACAATCTGGGCGTGGATGAGAAGAATGCCGTCTGCGTGCAGGCATACGACAGTGACGGAGCGGTGCTCGCATGGCTTTACTTTGGCTTCGATGATCCGCTCACGCAGCGCCTGGCGTTCAGGACATGGAGCGCCCAGACTGTCTACGAGACCGACCTGCGAATAAAATCTTTCCTGAGCACGGATGAGTCTTTCTGGGCGGACCCGTTCATTTTCCCGCAGTGCGTCACGGAATACAGCCGCGCCCGGGAAGAGGGCATCCTGCGCCGCGGAAGGCTCGCCGCCATCAGTCCGCGCGAGGGGCTGGAGCCTGGAAGAATCGTGCGGACTGATTTTGAGAACGGAGCGGGGGCGTCGCTTAAAATCTACAGCAAGGACGACGAGTTCGTGGTGATTCCCTCATTCTCGGCGGGGCCCGCTTTCCCTGCGGAGGAAAAGGATGCTCTTGAAAAACTTAATTACCGCTACACTATAAGCGCATGGACACTGGAAAGACTTCTTGGAG
>JAFLSO010000058.1 GCA_022510925.1 Treponema sp. | reverse complement strand
TTCCGATGACGTTCCCGGCGACTCCGAGGGAGAGGCGGTGGAGCCTTCCGAGGAAGTGACGGACGAGGAGACAGAGCGCCCCGTGGCGGAGGACCTTCCCGGCGAGGAAGTGGAGCCTTGCGAGGACGTGGAGTGCGAGACGGAGAGCGAAGTTTCCGATGACGTGCCAAACGATTCCGAGGGCGAGGCGGTGGAGCCTTCCGAGGAAGTGACGGACGAGGAGACAGAGCGCCCCGTGGCGGAGGACCTTCCCGGTGAGAGCGTGGAGCCTTGCGAGGACGTGGAGGAAGAGGGCGACATACAGGGAATACTGGGCGAGCCGCAGGTGGAGATACCCGAGGAGGACGGCGCCTACGCCCCCATAGTGCTGGTGCCCGCGGATAGCCGCGCGCCTGAGGACGGAGAGACTGACGACGGCACGCTGAGCATACAGCCCGAGCCCGCGCCTGTGAGCGCGCAGAGAACCGCGATAGAGGCCCGCACCGTGCGCGAGCATGACCTGCAGAAAGGAAGCTATTACGTGCAGATTGCCACCATGACGCGCGCGGAGAACATAAATGAGCTGCTTGAGACCTACAGCAAGTATCCCGTGGTGCTGGTGCCCGCGGCGGGCGGCGCCTACAGGGTGCTGGTGGGACCGCTCAGCGTGGACGAGTACGGCGTGGTCCTTGCCAAATTCAGGGCGTTCGGCTTTAAGGACGCTTTCCTGAGGCACATAAAATAAACGCCGCCCGCATTGCTTATGCGGGAAGCGCACACGGCTTATGCGGGGAGCGCACATTGCTTATGCGAGGAGCGCGCATTGCTTATGCGAGGAACGCACATTGCTTATGCGGGAATCGCACATTGCTTATGCGGGGAGCGCGCATTGCTTATGCGGGGAACGCGCATTGCTTATGCGATAAGCGCGCACGGCGGAACGGCTATTTGCAGGAAGACACGTTTCCTTCAAAGGGCTGTTTCCCCGGCTCCCGCAGGTCATAGCGGTCCAGAAGCCTTATAAAATCACGGAGCAGGATTCTTTTCTCAATGCTCAGCGTCATTATCATGGCGTCCATGCCCCTGTTAAAGTCATGCATGCGGCTCCCAGGGGCATTGCGCGCGGGGTCCCCCGTGACCAGATACTCCACTGTTACGCCGAGCGCCCGCGCTATGCGCACCGCCACGTCAGCGGGCGGAATGGAGCCGCGCGCGCTAAGATAGCCCTCCAGCGTCCTGTGAGAGATGCCTGTCCTGGCAGAAAGCTCCTTAACCTTTATGTCCTGAAAATCCAGCTCAGAGCGCAGAGTCTCCTTGAAAACAGAGTCCATTCCAGCAGGATACTTTATTGCGCGTATTTTTACGGACATTTGACTACATTCTGCGAATATGATAGACTCCAGTACGCAATATGTAGTAAGACTAGGGCTTCTATGCATTGCGAATAACACAAGGAGTAGGTTATGAAAAAGCTTTTAGCAGCAGTCCTTATAGGGCTTGCGGTTGGTTCCGCCGTGTTCGCCGCGGAAGATGGAAAGATGGAGATGTACGCCAAGGCCACTATAGGCTATGGTGGTGTCGGAGTGAATGCAAAGGTTAACAATAAATATGGTAGTTATGATAAGACTGATTTTGGTGATACTACCATTGCGTCTATTGATACGGTATATAAGGCTCTGCCTGCAAAATCCCTCATGTCTGTTATTGCCCGTGGATTCGAGATTACACCCGCGTTCGGATTCGGAATTCCTTTCTCTGTAGACCAGGACTGGGGAGCCATTAAGTTCGCTGTGGAGGCGCAGGTTCCTATTGTACTCGGAACTTTCTTTGCAATGAAGCCGGGCGCCATGTTCGTGGCTAACTACTATTTCCCCTCTAACTTTCCTGAGTGGACGCATAAGATTAGCCCCCATATGGGTTCCGGTTTCTCCATTCCCATCGTAGCCGTAAGCGGTAAGGATAGGAAAAACCTCGGTGACTTCGGTGTCAACCAAACCTACTACGTATATGTTGATAGAGAGTACTCTGGCGTTGGTGTAGGTTTCTGCTGGGATATCATGACGGGCGTGCAGTATGATTTCAACGAGCACATCTCTG
>JAFLSO010000057.1 GCA_022510925.1 Treponema sp. | reverse complement strand
ATCCGTTCGAGGGGAAGCAGGTTCCCGGCTGGCAGTATGTGCTTATGATTGCGGTGGGATTCATCATCGTATACCTGGGTGCGGCCAGAGGATTCGAGCCCCTTCTTCTTATACCCATAGGTTTCGGGACCATTCTTGTGAATATACCCGGCGCCGGCATGGGCAGCGCGCCTGACGGTATGCTGCACATAATTTACAGCGCTGGAGTAGGAAATGAATTCTTCCCCATGCTTATTTTCATGGGCATAGGCGCCATGACGGATTTCGGTCCGCTTATCGCGAATCCCAAGATGGCGCTTTTGGGCGGAGCGGCGCAGCTCGGTGTTTTCTTCACCATGTTCGGCGTGGCCCTTATGAACCTTATTCCCGGCGTGGATTACACGATTGTGCAGGCGGCGGCCGTGAGCATAATAGGTGGCGCTGACGGTCCTACGTCAATTTACGTGTCAGGAAAACTTGCCCCTGAGCTTATGGCGGTAATCGCAGTGGCCGCGTACTCATACATGGCGCTTGTTCCCATGATTCAGCCGCCCATCATGAGGGCCCTCACCACAAAGAAGGAGCGCCTGATTCACATGGACCAGCTTCGCGAGGTGAGCAAAACAGAGAGGGTCCTTTTCCCGCTGATGCTGCTAGTCCTTACTATACTTCTTCTTCCTCCCGCGGCTCCTCTTATAGGCATGCTCGCTTTCGGAAATTTCGTGAAGCAGTGCGGAGTGGTGGAGCGTCTCTCCAAGACCATGGAGAATGAGATGATGAACATAGTGTCGATTCTGCTCTCCCTTGGAGTGGGAAGCCAGATGACGCCTGAGAAAATAATCAACGGAAATTCCATAGGAATTATTATTCTGGGCCTGGTGGCGTTCTGCGTGGCTACCGCGGGCGGCATACTCATGGCAAAGGTTATGAACCTGTTCATGCCCAAGGGAAAGAAAATCAATCCGCTCATAGGAAGCGCGGGCGTTTCCGCAGTGCCTATGGCGGCGCGAGTCAGCATGAAAGTGGGGCAGGAGTGCGATCCCTCGAACTTCCTGCTCATGAACGCGATGGGACCGAATGTGTCAGGCGTCATAGGAACGGCGATAGCGGCGGGCGTGTTCATAGCCACTTACGCAAGGTGATTTTACCGCGCACTGATTATTTTGCCGGAAAGCACATTCCATGGATTTAAGTGGAATGTGCTTTTTTTATGAGATGATGAATTTTTCGGCGGGATGACAGTCTATGACAGAGCGCGCTCCCAGTCCGCCTCGCGGAAACCGGGAATGACGGCGCTCTCGCACACTAGGAGCGGCCGCTTGACCAGCATTCCGTCCGAGGCGAGCAGGGAGAGCTGCGCCTCATCGTCCATGGAAGAAAGTTTTGCGGAAAGCCCCTCCTCGCGGTACCGGACGCCGCTCGTGTTGAAGAAGCGCCTTAGCGGAAGACCGCTCCTCTTCCATAGCGCGCGGAGCGTCTCCTTGTCGGGGTGCATGGACCGTATGTCGGCCGTCTCGAATTCTACGCCGCGCCCAGTAAGCCATTTAAGGGCCTTTTTGCAGGTAGAGCATTTTTCGTAGCAGTACACGCGAATCATTGCAGCCTCCCGTAAAATGAATTCCCGGAAAGTATATCACAGGAACGGAAATTTATCACACGCCTTTAGCTGGAAAACTCCGCGCCTCTTAGTGAGAAATCTTTATGAGATCATTATCATGCCTTTGAAGCCGCGCTTCCGCCGCTAGAAATTGCTGCCGTTCCAGCCCCAGTTCTTGAATCCTGCATACGTGATGTAGACCGCGCTGGGCGGGATGCCGAGCTCGCGCTCGAATATCGCGCAGATTTCCTTTGTCATCCGCTCGCAGGCATCGGGATTCTCCGCGCCGAACAGCTCCACCGAGACGAACGCGCCCTTGTCCAGCCGTTTTCCCGCGAAGTAGAGGCAGTAGTTGTCCTCGAAGCCGAGCATGAGGTAGCTTTCGGGCTTTCCCAGAATTGAGACAGCTTTGCCCAGTTCCGCCTTGAGAGCCTCGCGCTTTTCCTCGCTCACGCCCACGCTGATTTTTGATGTTATCATCGGCATAGTTTTCTCCTTGCAATGTCAGTGCGCACAGTATAG
>JAFLSO010000056.1 GCA_022510925.1 Treponema sp. | reverse complement strand
TCACGCCCGAGAGCCGGATGATTCTGCGTGACCTCAAAGCCGTGCCGTCAAACATAAAGGAGAGCCTCGCGACGCTGATTCATCAGACCGCCGTCATGTTCGCAGGAAAATAGCCGCGCAGGAAATCCGCCTTAAACTGAATAATTGACAAAAAAATTCTTCCCACTATAATGACATCGCTAAAAATATGGAGCAGAAAATGAAAAAAGCTAGAGTATCCTTTACATTCAAATTACTTTTCATGTTTCTGGCTGTACTTCTCGTCGCAAACATCACTCTGGGGACAGTTGCTTACAGAATCGCATCGGCCGGCATGAGGCAGAGCGTCTACAGGGAGATAGACACCATCTCCGACAATGTTGTGAATCAGATTGTGGACATAAACGAAAAGCAGTTCACCGTGCTCAGATTTCTTTCAAACCTTATGTTCCTGCGGGACGAAAGCATTTCTTTGCAGGAGAAAAACAGGCAGCTTTCCCTTATAGCGCCGTCCCTGGGCGGATATTATGAGAACGTGGCCTTTTACGACATGAGCGGTAAGTCCATAACCGCGGACGGAAGGCTCCTGGACTTCTCTTCCCGCGAGTATTTCAAGGTGCCGGCACAGGGAAAGGATTTTATGTCCGATCCCGCGTTCAGCACGGTCACAGGAACAGTGCTGCAGCATTACGGCGTTCCCGTGTACAGCACGCAGAATCAGATTATAGGCGTCCTGGTCCTTGTGATAACGGGCAACACCATGGCCGATGTAATAAAGACCATAGACATGGGCGGCGGCATAAGCCCGTCCATCGTCAACTACAGGACCAGAGTGCCGGTCGCAAGCGCGCACGGTGACGCGGACGAAAGCCTTAAGGAGATATCCTCCGTTCTGCCGCACATTCTTGGCGGAAGCGAGGGCATAGAGGACTTTGTGTCTCCCGCGACAAAAGAGCGCATGCTTGTCTCATACAAGCATATCCCCGGAACGGACTGGACCGTCTTCGGCGTAATGCCTTACGGCTATTATTTCGGAAGCCTCTCCGCCATGCAGACTTTCCTTGCCGCAGTGATTCTAATCACAATCGCGGTCTCCAGTCTTCTGAACATACTGTTCATATCCGTTCTGATTAAGCCGCTTAAGAACGTGAAAAAATCCATCACCACGATTGCCAGCGGAAACGCGGACCTTACGCAGCGCATAGAGGAGTCGTCCAATGATGAGATAGGCGATGTGGTCAGAGGCTTCAACGCGTTCGTGGAGAAACTTCAGAACATCGTGACGAACCTGCAGAATTCAAAGGGCGGTCTCCAGACTGTGGACAGCGAACTCCAGGCAAGCACAAAGGACGCGGAGGATTCCATAGCGCAGATTATCTCAAACATAGAGGGCGTGAACGGCCAGATTCTGAGCCAGGCGGATTCCGTGACTGAGACTGCGGCCGCGGTGGGAAAAATCAGCGCAACCATTGAGTCCCTGGAGAAACTGATTGAGTCGCAGTCAGCTAGCGTGAGCCAGGCATCCAGCGCGGTGGAGCAGATGATAGGGAACATAAACTCCGTGAATTCCTCCGTGGGAAAAATGATTTCGTCATTCACACATCTTACCGACAACTCGAACAGCGGAACCGTCACGCAGAACAAGGCCAATGAGAAAATCATGCTCATAGAGGAGCAGTCAAAAATGCTTCAGGACGCGAACATCGCCATAGCGAGCATTGCGGAGCAGACAAACCTGCTGGCCATGAACGCGGCGATTGAGGCGGCGCATGCGGGAGAGGCGGGAAAAGGATTCGCCGTGGTGGCGGACGAGATACGAAAACTTTCCGAGACATCATCGGAGCAGTCCAAGACAATAGGAGACGAGCTTCAGAAAATCCACGAGACAATTCAGGAAGTAGTCGCAGTATCGAACGAGACTAACATAGCGTTCTCCGCAATCTCACAGAGCATAGATGAGACAAGCCATATCATAGGCCAGATAAAGACCGCCATGGAGGAGCAGCAGGCGGGCTCGCGGCAGATTACGGACGCGCTTCAATCCATGAACAGCTCCACATCAAAGGTAAAGTCCGCCTCGCTTGAGATGACGGAGGACAACAGGCAGATTCTTCTGGAGATTCAGAATCTGCAGCAGGCGACCGACACCATAAAAGGCAGCATCAGAAAAATGCAGTCAGGCGCGCAGCACATAAACGAGACCGGCGCCGCGCTGTCAAAGATATCAGGCAAGGTGGGCGAGAACATACGCCAGATTGGCGGGGAGATAGACCTGTTTAAAGTCTAGCGGCCGGAGACGGAAGAAGGAGTTTCTGCCTCCGCGGACTTTCTCTTTTTGATTCCGAGCACCGCCCATCGGAAGAACGGAATGCGCGGAATCAGCTCGCC
>JAFLSO010000055.1 GCA_022510925.1 Treponema sp. | reverse complement strand
GTGCTGGACTACATCCTGTACCTGATGGAGCTCCTTAAAAGCCAGCAGGGAAAGTACTCCGCCATAACCAAGGCTGTGGCCTATGTGTCTGCGCACTACAAGGACGACATAACCATGGCGAACGTTGCCAACGAGGTCAACATGAACTACACGTGGTTCAGCGAGAAATTCAAGGAGCAGGTCGGGGTGAATTTCAACGACTACCTCAAGAGGTTCCGCATGGAGCAGGCGAAGCGTCTTCTGGAGATGGGCACGTACAAAGTCTACGAGGTGTCCGCCAAGTGCGGCTTCAAGGACGTCAAGCACTTCATGAAGACTTTCAGGGAGATGAACGGCATGAGCGCGGGGGAGTGGGCGCGCACGCATGGTTGAAAATTCTGCCGATATGCGCTAGATTACACAATCATGAACATGGAAGCGTTTGTTTTGGGCTGCGGCGGAATGATGCCGCTGCCGTACCGCCACCTTACGTCGGTTCTTCTGCGCCGCGAGGGGGACCTTTTTCTGTTCGACGGCGGGGAGGGCACGCAGGTGTCGCTCCGCAGGCTGAACCTTAAGTGGAAAAAGATAAACGCCATTTTCGTGAGCCACACCCATGCGGACCACGTGACGGGGCTTCCGGGAATACTCATGCTCTCCGCTCAGGTGGACCGCTCGGAGCCGCTTTACATCTTCGGTCCGCCTAAAATCGCAGAGTACATAGAGACAAGCAGGAAAGTCCTTGACATGTACATAAACTATCCCATCGAGGTCAAGGAGATAACCTCGCCGGGCGTTGTCTACGGCGGGGACGGGTTCTATGTGAGGGCGTTCCATCTGGACCACACCAAGACCTGCCTGGGCTACACGCTGGAGGAGCTTGACCGTCCGGGGGAATTCAATCCTCTGGAGGCGGAGCGGCTCGGAGTTCCGCGCGGGCCCATGTGGGGAAGGCTTCAGCACGGCGAGAGCGTGACGTTGGACGGCGGCAGGGTGGTGAGCCCTGATCAGGTCGTGGGCTCCGCGCGCTCAGGCAGGAAATTCAGCTTCGTCACCGACACGCTCTACCTTCAGAGCATAGCGCGGGAGGTGAGGGGCTCTGACCTTCTTATCTGCGAGGGTATGTTCGCGGACGACTGCGCTGACCAGGCCAGGGAAAAGAAGCACATGACGGCGCGTCAGGCCGCCATTATAGCGCGCGACTCCAACGCCAGGCGCATGGCCATGATTCACTACAGCCCGCGCTACACGGACAGGGACCTGGAGGTGCTGCTGAGGCAGGCGCAGGAAGTCTATCCCGCGGCGGAGCTTACCCGCGACAGAATGCATTTCGAGATACCTTATGCCGACTGATGAAGTTTCCGCATCCTCGCTCACAAAAATTTACGGTAAAAAGAACAGGAGAAGCGTCGCTCTGGACCGCGTGGATTTCAGGGCGGAGAGGGGAGGCATAACGGGGATTCTTGGCCTTAACGGCGCAGGAAAATCCACGCTCCTTAAGGCTCTGGCAGGGGCACATTACGCCACGAGCGGAGCCATAAATGTGTGCGGCTCATCTCTTCCCGTGGAATTCAGGCGGCTTGTGGGGTTCGTGCCCGAGTCCCCCTTTCTGGACCCGCGGCTTACCGTGTCAGAAATCCTCATGCGTGGCGCCATGATTCACGGGCTCAGCGCGGCTTCCTGCGGGCGGGCGGTCAGGAGCGCGGCCCGGACTTGCGGCATAGAGGATGTGCTTCTCTCCAGGGCCGGGAGCCTCTCCAAGGGGTACGCGCAGAGGGTAAGCCTTGCGCTCGCGCTTAGCTGGAGCCCCCGCGTCCTTATACTGGACGAATTCTCAGGCGGACTGGACCCCGCGCAGCAGGCGGTGCTCAAAGCCGAGCTCAGAAAACTTTCCTCATCCATGACAATAATTCTCTCTACGCATCACATGGCGGAGGCTGAGGAGCTCTGCTCCCGCATCTATATACTTAGCGGCGGAAGGGTGCGCGCGGAGGGAAGCGCGGAAGAGCTCATCTCACTGTGCGGCGCCTCTGATCTGGAGGATGCGTTCCTGCGCCTCACAGGAAATGACGTCCGGGAGGAGACTGGCAATGAGCGGCGCATCCCCTAAAAAGGCGTTTCTGTATTTTGAGCTCACAAGGATACTGAGGAGCCCGTTCGCCTGCGCCACATGCCTGGTGTTTGTGCTTTTCACTGTCACGCGCTATCTTCTCACATCGCTTTTCCTCACTGAGCACGGAAGCACGGACCTGCACATGTTCTTCTCCGCCATGCCGTATGTCTCAGTGATTGTAATCCCAACGTTAGGTTCTCTGCTTTCGGTCCGAGAGCGCGACTTTTTCCTTCCGTTCCAGTCGCTTCTCATAGTGTCGGTAAGATTCGCAGTCCTTCTCTCTTCATACATTCTGCTCTGCCTCATCCCCACCGTCACTGTTCCTGTTCTGGCGGCGTTTCTGGGAGATGTGGAGGTCATCACAGTGCTCCTTTCATACGCGGGGATGATTCTGTATGCGGCGGCCGCGGCGGCCCTGTGCACGCTGACTAATGTCATGATAAGGCACGCGGGAATCTCTTTCGCGGTGAGCGCTCTCATACTGGCTGTGGCTGACAGCGCTCATCTTGTCCCGTCCGCAGGGCCCGTCCTCAGGTTCCTTTCTTTCGCGTGGCATTTCGACTCCTTCTCCAAAGGCATAATAGACAGCCGTGACGTGGCTTTCTACGTATGCGCCGTCTGCCTCCTGATTCTTTCGGCCCTGTCATGCATGGAGAGGGAGAGAGGAGGTTTTCCGTCGGATTTGAGACGTATCGTGGCGCTCTCTTTTGTCGCGGCGTCGCTGGCATGCGCGGACCTGACCAGGCTCTATATAAGGCTTGACCTTACGTCCGCCGGGCAGTTCTCCGTGTCGGAGTACAGCAGAAAGCTTCTCCACGAGGTGAGCGAGCCTCTTTTCATAACATATTACAGGAGCAGGATTCTGCGAGGCTCCTATCCGCAGATAAAGGACGTGGAGGAATTCCTGTACGCCTACTCATCGCAGAATGATTTGGTTTCCCTTTCGGTGGCGGATCCAGCAGGAAGAAGATTCAGGGGCACCGGCATAGAGGCGCGTCTCTCAGCATGCGGCGTGCAGACCATGCAGATACAGGGGAAGAGCGTCTGTTCCGCCGTGGTGATACAGTATCTGGGGAACACTGAGGTAATCCCGCTTGTGACGGACTGCTCCGCCCTGGAGTACGACCTGGATTCTCGCGTGCAGCATCTTGTCAGGTCCAGGGTACGCATGGTGCAGGTGGCGGTCGGAAACGGAA
>JAFLSO010000054.1 GCA_022510925.1 Treponema sp. | reverse complement strand
CACGGCGCCGGACTCAGAAAGACTACCGTCCCACACGGCGCTGGATGCAAGGGTCTCGCCGGAGATGAAAGAGCTGAACTCGCTGAACGCGGCCTCAAGGCCGGAATCACCGCCCACAGTAAGATTTATGCGGTCCGTGACCTCAAGCCCGCTCTCTTTCCTTAGGTTCTGTATTCCGCGCACAAGGTCGCGGGCATAGCCCTCGTTCCTGAGCTCCTGCGTGATTCTAGTGTCCAGGCCGACTGTAAGCGTCCCGTCATTCACCACTTTAAGGCTCTCTTTCTCCCTGCGCTCCACCAGAACGTTCTCGGCGGTAAGTTCCAGCTCCGTGCCGTCCAGCGGAAGTGAAAGCCTCTGGCCCTCCAGCAGCGCCGCAATCTGGTCGTTGGAGAGCTCCGCTATTTTCTGAGCGGCAGCCTTCATCCGGGGACCCAGCACTTTTCCCAGAACCTTGAAATTCGCCTTGGCGGAATACTCCACCAGCTCGTCCTCGCGCTCATGGAAAATCACCTGCTTTACGTTAAGCTCCTCCGCGATCGTGTCAGACATGGCGGCAAGCACTTTTTTCTCCTGCGCGTTCCTGGTCACGAGCGCCACGCTCTGCAGGGGCTGCCTGTTCTTAAGGTTGAACTGATTACGCAGGCTGCGCCCCAGGCTCACCGCTTTCTGCACAGCGGACATCTGGAATTCCAGCTCCTCGTCGCGGAGCCGCTCGTCGTACACGGGATAGTCCATAAGGTGCACGGACTCCTTGTCGCCTTCGGTGCGGAGATTCTGCCACATGCTCTCGGTGAGGAACGGAATGAACGGCGCTGCGGTCAGCGTGAACGTCTTAAGGGCTATGTAAAGGGCGCCGTAAGCCTCCGCCTTGTCCTCATCGTTTCCGCTCTTCCAGAAGCGGCGGCGGTTTCTGCGTATATACCAGTTGTTCACCTGCTCTATGAAATCAAGCCAAGGGTCTATGGCCGCGTTAAGGTCATAGTCATCCAGGGCAGCGGTGACTTCCTTCACCATTCTCTGCGACACGGAGAGTATCCAGCGGTCAAGCGGATTGTCGGGAAGCTTTTTGTCGAACTCGTGGCCGGTGCATGTGATGCCGTCTATGTTGGCGTACTGCACGAAGAAGCTGTAGCTGTTCCACAGCGGAAGTATTATGCTCTTTATGGTGTCACGAACGCCATCGTCAGAGTAGCGTATCTCGTCCGCCTTTACCACGGCGCTGTGCATCAGGAAAAGACGCAGGGCATCCGCGCCAAATTTATCTATGGCCTCCACAGGGTCGGTGTAGTTCCTGAGGCTCTTGGACATTTTGCGCCCGTCCTCCGCCAGCGCTATTCCGCTCACGATGCAGTTCTCAAACGCGGGCTTCTCAAACAGCTCCGCCGCAAGCACGGTGAGTGAGTAGAACCAGCCTCGGGTCTGGTCAAGGCCCTCGCTTATAAAATTCGCAGGGAAGTGGCTCTCGAAATACTCTTTATTCTCGAACGGATAATGAAGCTGCGCGTAAGGCATGGAGCCGCTCTCGAACCAGCAGTCCAGGACCTCGGGGATGCGCCTCATGGTTCCGCCGCACCCGCACGGGATTGTTATGGCGTCCACGTACTGCTTGTGCAAATCATCAGGGTACACGCCGGAAAGCTCCTTAAGTTCCTCGCGGCTTCCCACGCAGATTCTCTTGTCGCAGTCAGGGCATTTCCATATCGGTATGGGATTTCCCCAGTAACGGTTGCGGCTTATGGCCCAGTCCCTGGCACCAGCGAGCCATTTTCCGAAACGGCCCTCCTTTATGTGGGCGGGCTGCCATTTTATGCGGCTGTTCGCGGCAAGAAGCTTGTCATGCTCCTCTGAGACACGCACGAACCAGCTTCCCACACCGCGGTAAATGAGGGGGCTGCCGCACCTCCAGCAGTGCGGGTACTGGTGGCGCACGGTCTCCCTCTTAATGAGGCTGCCGTCTGATTTGAGGCGGGCGATTATGTCCTTGTCAGCGTCCTTTACGAAGCGTCCCGCGAAGTCAGAGACCTCCTTGGTGAAGCGGCACTCAGCGTCTATGGGCGCCACTACCGGGATTCCGCTTCCGCGCATGACGCGGTTGTCATCCTCGCCGAATCCGTTGGCGTTGTGAACGATTCCTGTGCCGTCCTCCGTGGAGACATATCCGTCCACGAACACACGGAAAGCGCCCTCCGTGCACTTCTGGCCGCTGCTCTCCTCGCAGGAGGCCGCGTCGGCGTAACGGGCAAAATACGGGAAAAGGGGCTCATAACGCGCGCCCAGGAAGTCCGCGCCTTTGCGTGTGTAGATGACCTCGTACCCGGACTCATCCTTGTAATATGCGCCAAGCCGCGCACGGGCCAGGACGTAGAAGTCGCCGGACTCTTTGTCACGGATTTTCACATAATCGATGTCAGGCCCCATGCAGAGACCCAAATTGCTGGGAAGCGTCCACGGTGTGGTGGTCCACGCAAGGAAATAAGTCCTTCCGTTAGCCATATCAGGATCATCTATGCCTTCCGGCGCCCCGGTTATTTTAAAGCGGACTGTCACCGCAGGATCCTGAGTCTCCTTGTACCCCTGCGCGACCTCGTGAGTGGCCAGGACAGTGGCGCAGCGCGGGCAGTAAGGGAGGATATACTGCCCCTCGTAGACAAGGCCTTTGTCCCACAGGGCCTTCACCACCCACCAGATGGACTCCATGTACGTGGGCTCCATGGTCTTGTAGTCGTTGTCAAAATCCACCCAGCGCCCCATGCGCGTGATGGTCTTCCGCCACTCGCCCGTGTATTTAAGGACAGACGCGCGGCACTTGTCGTTGAACGCCGCGATTCCGTACGCCTCAACCTCATGCTTGGAATTAAGCCCCAGGTCTTTCTCTATAAGGTTCTCCACAGGAAGCCCATGGCAGTCCCAGCCGAAACGCCGCGTCACATGATAGCCGCGCATGGTCTTGTAGCGCGGGATTATGTCCTTTATGGTGGAGGGGATGAAATGCCCGAAATGCGGAAGCCCCGTGGCGAATGGAGGGCCGTCATAGAAAGTGAAGTCCTCGCTGCCTTCCCTCTGGCTCATGGATTTTTTAAAAGTGTCGTTCTTCTCCCAAAACGCAAGCACATCCTCTTCCTGTCTCGCAAAATTAACTTTAGGGTCTACAGATTTATACATAGTGTCCTCATAAAAGCCTTTTGGTCTTTTATTTTAAATAGAAAATCTCCACAGGATTATACCATCTTCGGGTGACTTAGTAAACGGCCGGGGATGGAGATGAAGCCTTTGTAAACACCGCGCACCGACCGGGCATGAGGCAGGGGCATGGCGGAGACGGCGGGGCGCTCACTTGAACAGCGTGTATTTAATGCCAACG
>JAFLSO010000053.1:259-3534 GCA_022510925.1 Treponema sp. | reverse complement strand
TGATTATTCTCGTCCTTTTTTTTTGAACTCAGTTTTTCCTTTACTTTCTCAACACTGAATTTGCCGTTTAGGTCTTTATCCAAATCCAATCCGTACACATCCTTGACAAACCGCCTTTCGTATTCCTCTTTGATTTTATCAACGTTTGACTTGCAGTCAACCGCAAAAAACTCCACAATGCCCTGCACGGCGATGGCGAAGTCGTAGCTTCGGTAGTCCGCGATGAGGGTAGAGTAGGACTGCTCCCACATGATTTTCTTGGGAATGAACCATGCGAGGACGCAGGCGATAATAGCAAAAATGATAGAGATTACTGCGCATACGCACTGGATGATGTCGAGCGTATTGTTTGACGTTTGTTGCTGTATTTGTTGCAGAAGGCAAATAATCTTGTTTAGACTCTCTTGTTTTGTCATGATTACAGCTCCACCAACGTGTCGCAGAATTTTTTGATTAGGTCTTTTTCTGCATCAAGTTTTGCCTTTGCTATGCTACCATGCTCGTCATCTTTATTGTCCTTCGGTTGCGCCCCGCTGTTGCTGTTATTGCCACCTTGCATTTCGTTTCCTTCTCTTTCGTCAGGCTCATTATTTTCATTTTGAGAGCCTCTGTCTTGCTGATTATCTGATGCGGTATCTTTTCCATCATTTTTGCCAGTCTTGACTTCCTTGGATTTATTGCCTTGTGTTTGATTCTTGTTGGAATTATCATCGTCACATAAATCACAGCATATCATGCATTTTGAGCATTGCATAATCTTTCCCAGAAAAGCCATTTTTGCGAACGGCTTTATCAATTTCAAGGCGACAAGACCGGAGACTATGGCTGAAACCATGAATATTGCGGGCAAAATAATATTCTCGATTTTCATTGATTCCTTAAAAATGCCGATATATGCAAGATACGCTCCAAACAAAATTGAAACAACAGTCATAACAATTGGAATCCAACGGTATGGGAACTTGAGTTTACAACACCGGGAATTACATATTTCCACAGTATACTTGGTGACAGACTTGTCATTCTCGTTAATAACTTTTACTTTCATCTTCATAAAAATCTCCTTAGCGTGTTTAGTGATAAGTTTTCTGTGTGCGTCATGAGAAAAACCGCACTGTATTTATTTTATCACTGTAAATTCATCTTGTATATCTTTTTCTTTCATAAAATCTCCTTGTTTGCTGATAAACTCTCCTTAAATGTGCCGTGCGTAGAACCGCACGGCGTTTTTTAATTATTAAGGCACACTACGTTCAAAGGCCTGCCGTCTGGCAGTATTATTTCGCCAAAGTAGATATTATGATTAGGGTTAGCAGATGTAGGATTCCAAGATTTGCCTTTACTGTTATATTTAAACTTATGACTAATTTTCTTGAAACTGTTTTCTTTGCCATAATAGCGGATCTCTTCAAGAGAAGCGCAATCTTGGAAAGCGTCTTCTTCTATACGTTTCACCGACATTGGAATGGTTAAATCTTTTATATTGATGTATCCCCTCATCATTTCCTTGGTTATTACACTGATTCCATCGCTAATATTTAAACTTCTAACTGTGGAACGTTTCCATTTGTCCAGTTTTGCGCGCTGTTCCTCTGTCATGGTTTCGAGTGGCTGGACAAATATGCATTTTTTTAGCGGTTCGGGAATATTCGAGTATGCAGGTTTTACGTCCATAGTGACATAGAATGTGTCGCTATCCGCATAGTCCATTGGAACGTCAAGATATATCCTCTCCTTGTCACGACTATTTTTCAGCTCTATCCATACGGTTAAACCAAAATTGGATGTGGTATAATAGTTAGAACCCAGTCGTATTTCAGAAGTTCTGCTTGCAACTTCTTTTTTGTTTTTATCAAGGAGATGTATATCAAATTCATACTCAAAACTGCCGCCATTAGATTTGTTTGAATAACCAGGCCAGTTGTACCTACTTACACCTCGTGTCTGTTGCCATGGGAAATCAGTGAATTTTTCGCCCCAGTTCTTGACTTCGGGAACGCTAAGCACGGCTTTCCTTACGTTTTGCACCAGCTGCACATAGTCTTCCAACTCATCCCTGTTCTCCAGTAAAAAGGTGTCGGGCCTTTTTACGCTAAACGTAACGGTTTTATCATTGTAATTCTTGTTGGTCAGCGGCTCGGCCCGCACGTCGCTATAGTAGAACACCGTGAACGCGGGCACATAGGTCGCAATCGTCTCCGCTACTTCCGTGAGCAGCTTGTCCCAGTCGTCACGCAGCTTTATCATGTTCTTAAGGTTCGTGCCGAAGTTTCCGCTTGAGATTACCTGCGTCATTGTTGCCATGCGGCTCGTTGCCTCGGCAAGCTTGTTGTCTCTCTTTCGCGCCTGTATGTAGTAGGTGAGAGCCTCTATGTTCGAGCCGCTCTGCTCGGCCGCGATTCCCTTTGCCACGCTCACCTGCGCGCTTGTGGCTGCTGTCATAACGCCTGCCTTCTGCGTGAGGTTTTTCCTTGCGTCATTGCTCAGTGTGATTCCGAAACCAGTCATCAGGTCGTAGGAAATCTGGTTCGCGGCGGTGCCGTCCTCCAGTGCGGAGCGCAGGCAGTTTGGAACGCTCGCGGAGGCCTTGGTCTCGCCGGTCTGCACGTCCGTGATGTTGAACGTGAGGGCGTATGCGCCGGACTTTGCCATGATGTTTCCCGTGACGGTGAGACGCGCGTTCGTCATCTTTCCAAGCTCCACTGTGTTCTTCTCGTCGAACTCCGCGCTCTCGGAAAGCCGCTGCTCGGCCTTCACCATGTCCGCGTTCTGCCTGTCAATCACCGTCAGCCCCGAATACTGCTGGAAGTTTGATGTTATGAGACCCTGTATGAAGAGGGTTATCCATTTTGTGTCCTCGCTGAGGTTCACGCCCTTTGGCTCGGGCACGGCGATTGCGTTCTTGTTCTGCGCGAACGCCGCCATTCCCGCGGCGAGCATCGCCAGAATTGCCAATGTCTTTTTCATTTTGTTTTCCTCCTTAAAATAATAAACACCGCGTTAGCGGCCGTGCAGGAGGCGCGGTGCCGCAGGTTCTGCCGCAACGTGGAAAATCTGCGCCGTGATAAAAAAACACATGGTTGTGTTTTTATCGCGCCTCCTTTTTGTGTGATTGGGGCGGGGCGTTAACCCCGCTTTTGTCTACATCAGGTAGCTTGCCAGAAGTTCGGCCTCGGCCGCCGCCTGTTTTGCCTGCGCCTCATCGGCCTTGAGACCGGCCTGCGCCGTCTTAAGAATTTTCTGCGTGGTCTGAGTCTGGAGCCGCGACATCTGCT
>JAFLSO010000053.1:0-249 GCA_022510925.1 Treponema sp. | reverse complement strand
GAGCCGCTCCTCCTCGGCCTGTTTCTTCGCGTCCTTCTTGTCCGCGTCCGCCTTCATCTCGCTGAACAGCGCGCCGATTTTCTTCTGCGTGTCGGTCTCAAGGTTCGCCCCGCCCATGATGTCCATCAGATACTTCTGGCACAGCGCGTCCCAGGTCTCCTTGCTCATGGAGTACACGGTGTAGTAGATGTACTGCTCGCTCTTCGCGCCTGTCTCGGCGTTGGTGGTGCGCACTTTCTGCCAGAAGCC
>JAFLSO010000052.1 GCA_022510925.1 Treponema sp. | reverse complement strand
TGCGTCTGTAGGTCTTGGGAAAGTAATTTAGCGCTAAAAATCCGCGCCTGTAGGTCTCGGGAAAGAAATTTAGCGCTAAAAATCTGCGTCTATCACTCTTGGGAAAGAAATTTAGTGCTACAAATGTGTCTATGCAGGAAACTGCACTATACAGACGTGGGGGGGGGGTATTTCCGCCCGGGCATTTCAGGAGCGCGGCGGCTTTTCTTGAGGGCGCCTGTGATGAGAAGGATGCGTCGCGCTGTGTACGTGTAATGCTCATAACGGCTATTCTATATGATAACGGGTGTTAGCGCAAGTGGTTGCGGGAGGGCGGACGCCGGCATATCCGGCCCGCTTAAAGAAGGCCCCTCACGGCGGAGACTATGCTCTCGGGGTCAAGGCCCACGTCAGAAAGAATCTGGGCGCGGGTTCCGTTCGGCACGAAGCGGTCCGGGAACGCCAGCACGGATACAGGGACTGCGGCAGTGCCGGGATTCCCCGCCATGAGCAGCGCCAGATGCTCTCCTATGCCGCCTATGCGGACGCCGTCCTCTATCACCACCACCGCGCCGTACTTTGAGGCCACGGAAAGGAAATAGTCCTCGTCGAAGGGCTTTATGAAGCGGAGCACGTACAAATCCGCGGGAATGCCTGAAAGAAGAAGGCTCCTCGCCGCTGTCAGTGTCTCGGAGTACATTCCGCCGGTGCACACAAGGAGCGCTGACCTTCTGCTTTCCCCGGCCTCCATCTCTCCCTCCAGGCCCGCCGACACGGAGGGAAGCGCCTCGGAGCTTTTTATCCACAGCCCGCGGCCGGGCACCACCCTGCCTGAGAAGCTCTCTGTCTCGGACGGGCAGGACAGCTTGGGCCACCGCATGACCACAGGACCGTCCGTTCCGTGGACCGCCCAGTCCAGGCATATCTCCAGGTCCGCCGCGCTGCACACGCTCAGTATGCTAAGGTTGGGGACCGGGCGGAGCATCGCTATGTCAAAGATTCCCTGATGGGTCTCGCCGTCTCCGGGAACCGCCCCCGCCCTGTCCAGCGCTATTATCACATGACGCCCCTGAAGCGCCACGTCCTCAACAATCTGGTCGAACGAGCGCTGTATGAACGTGGAGTATATGGCGGTCACAGGAATCATGCCGCCCGCGCTTAGACCCGCCGCGAACGTAACAGCGTGCTCCTCCGCTATGCCCACGTCAAAAAAACGCTCGGGAAAATTATGGGAGAAAGAGTTCAGTCCAGTTCCCTTGCTCATGGCCGCGGTTATGGCGCAGAGCCGCTTTTCCCTCTCCCCCATGCTGACGACAGCGCGGCTGAACGCCTCCGTGAATCCCAGGCTGTCGTACTTCTCCACTATGCCGTCGCTTATGTTGAACGGCCCCACCCCGTGGAACGCGGAGGGATTGTTCTCCGCCGGGAAATAGCCCTTGCCTTTTCTTGTGACCACGTGGACCACCACCGGGCGCGGGATTTTTTTCACGCGGCGGAAAGTCTCCTCCATCTGCGTTATGCTGTGCCCGTTGAGAGGCCCCGCATACTCAAATCCTAAATCCACGAAAAGATTGTTGGTGAGAAAAAGTCCCTTGAGGGCGCGCTTTATCCTGTAGATGAATTTTCCCAGATGACGGTTTATGTACGGGATGGAGTCCACCGCCTTGTCAAAAAGATAGCGGAACCTCTGGTAGCCTGAGTCCATGGTGAGCCGCGACAGATAGCGGCTTATGGCTCCCGTGTTGCGGCTTATGGACATCTGGTTGTCGTTCACTACGACTATGAGGTTCTTTGCCAGATGCCCGGCGTGGCTCAGCGCCTCGAACGCCATGCCGCCAGTAAGCGCGCCGTCGCCTATCACCGCCACCACCTTGTCCTTGCGGCCCTCCAGCTCCCACGCCGTAAGAAGCCCCAGCGCGGAGGATATTGAGGATGAAGAATGGCCCGCGTCAAAGAAGTCATGGGGGCTCTCGCTCATGCGCGTGAAGCCTGATATTCCGTCCTTGGTGCGTATGGAGTGGAACTGCCCGTAGCGGCCGGTAAGGAGCTTGTGCGGATAGCACTGATGGCCCACGTCCCAGACTATGGAGTCCTCGGGGCTGCTGAACACCCTGTGAAGCGCTATGGTCAGCTCCACCACGCCCAGGTTGCTGGCCAGGTGCCCGCCGTTCCTGCTCACCACATCTATTATGGTGTCCCGCATTTCTCCCGCAAGCGCATACAGACGGTCCTCCGGCAGTTTCTTGAGGTCCTGAGGAGATTTTATGGCGGGTAAAAGCAAAACATTCCTCCCTGTAAAAAAAAGACCTCAGTAAGTCCAGGACTGTCTGAGGTCTCAATTGGCAAAAAGCGGTCTACTTGCTCTTATGCCGGTTACGTCTAAGCTTCTTCTTTCGCTTATGAGTCGCTATCTTTGCGCGCTTTCTTTTTTTTCCACAGGGCACGATAGATCTCCTTACAGTTTATGGGTGCTGTAATTATGCTTCTTTTTCACGCGCTAGTCAAGTGGTGGACGCTCATTTTAGTCCGCCGCCGCAATGTCACAGCTCGCGCAGAAGCTGGTCCAGAAAAAGAAGGCCTCTCCTGCTGAGCGCGAAAACGCCGTCCCCTCCCCCGCATGAGCACAGCCCCCTGTCAGAAAAAGATTTCCATGCACCGCTCCCGGCGCCAAGCCTCATGCCCAGGTCGCCCCGCCACGGCTCCAGATTCCGGAAGCGCCTGCCGTACTCCCCGCGCGTGATTCCGCGCAGAGTGCGGAGCCCCGTCATCAGAAACTCGAATTCCTGAACGGCCAGGCTAAGGCTCTCCTCGGAGCGGACACATGAGATTTCGCCTGCCCCGCCGGTCCAGAAGTCCGTGTATTTCCTCACGTCACGGACGTTCTCGAACCTGCGCCCGCATGACTTAGCGGAGAAGTCATACTCCGTGCCGCAGGCGCCGGCGCCTATCCCCACGTAATCGGACTGCGACCAGTATGAGAGGTTATGGGCGCTCTCATGTCCCGCGCGGGAGAAATTCGACACCTCGTACTGCGCTATGCCGCGCTCCTCCAGAATCTCCGCGCCCAGAATCCACTGCCTGTCAGCGTCGTCAGGGTCCCAGGGAAGCTCACCGCGCGCTATCTTCCTCTCAATCGCGGTGCCGTCCTCCACTGTGAGCGTGTAAAGCGAGACGTGCTCGGGGAAGAAGTCCAGGACACGGCGCAGGGATGAGAGGAATTCCTCGTCGGTCTGGCACGGGAGCCCCGCGATTATGTCCGCGCACAGGTCCCCGCTGAAACGGCGCCTCACAGTCTCCAGGGCGGAGAGCGCGTCCCCGGCGGAGCATGCCCTTCCCGCAGCCCTGAGCGGAGCCTCATTAAGGCTCTGTATTCCCAGGGAGATGCGGGTAACGCCAAGCGCACGGCATACATCCAGGTGGCTCTCCGTAAGGCTCTCAGGGTTCATCTCCACAGTTATTTCGCGCGGAGGGGATGCCCGGCCCATGCCCAGTATGCCGGAGAGAAGCCTCTCAAGCTGCGCGGGGCTGAGCAGGCTCGGGGTTCCACCCCCCACGTACACAGTCCCCCAGCCTTCAAGACCGTATGAGCGCGCGTAGAATTCCGCCTCGCTCAGAAGGGCGTCCACATAGGAGTCTGGCACACGGGAGCCGGCGGGCGCCGTGCTGAAAAAATCGCAGTAGCCGCATCTGGAGCGGCAGAAAGGAATGTGAGCGTAAAGTGAAGGTTTCCTCAGCATGCGGAATCAGAACACGCGCATTCTGTTAAGCGGAAAATATTGCAGGAGCACCCTGCCCCTGAGCCTGCGCGAGCCTA
>JAFLSO010000051.1 GCA_022510925.1 Treponema sp. | reverse complement strand
CTCTCGGCGTTCTTGGACGACGACGTGGCTGCCGCGGAGATGGTGGAGCCGCTTGAGCAGGTCATCGACGACCTCAAGGAGCGGATGCGCACGCGGCACATTATCCGCTTGCAGCATGGCATCTGCTCGATTGACGCGGGCTTCGTCTGGGCGGACCTCCTCACCAACCTTGAGCGCGCCGCCGACCACTGCTCGAACATAGCGGGCTGCGTCATAGATATGCGGCTGCGGAACAACGCGCACACCCACGAGATGCTCCGCGAGCGGCGCGATGGCAGCGATGCCTTTCGCCAGAGTTACCGCGCGTTCGCCGTTAAGTACCTGTACTCGGAGCAGGCGGGAGCATGACGGTGCTCGCGTGGACTTGCGCGGGCAGTACGAGGAAAAATTTGAATTCAGATTACGGCCGGTCTGACACAGCGTCCCACTTGTTCTGTATTATGCCCGCCATCCGGCACATGCTCTCGTGCGCGGCGCGGCAGAGCCTTTCGCTCTCCTGCTTGCGGCGGTTCCCGGTGTCAGGAACAATCGGCTCTCCTATGCTCACGGTGATAAGCGGATGCTTTATGCCAAGCATTTTCCGCCATCCTCCTGCGGGACGGTAGTGAATCACGACGGGAATGACAGGAATGCCGTAGCGGTATGCCATCTCGAACGCGCCTATTTTAAACGGTCTTATAGGCTGATAGAATTCCCACCTGTAGCTTTCGGGGAACACGTGAATCCATTTTTTCTTTCTGCTTAGCTCATCGAACGCCTGGTAGAATTTCCTTGTCGCGGCGATTTTTTTTAGCGGAATAGGAATGCCGCCCGCGCTCCTGACCAGAGTCTTGTCCTTTGTCTCAAGGTTGTCAGCTAACGTGGGGAACCAGAGCCGCCTGTAGCGCACCGCCTGAAGGACCGCTAGAAAATCCCACCTGTATACGTGGTTCGAGACTGTGAGCGCGCCGTTCTTCAGGAGCGAGCGGTTTTTCCTGAGGTTCTCCCTTCCCTCAATCTTAAGCCCGTAGCGCAGGATGTGCAGGGGAAAGACAAGCGTGAAAATGCCTAGGTAGACAAGGAAGTGCAGGGCCTTCTCCCTGAAAGATTTCATCAGGAACGGATAGTTCTCGTCCACCTCCACGCTGCGCACTTTGTCGGGAGTAAGCATGCGGGTGTCGGGGCTTTCCGGATACAGGCTCTCAGGAAACGGAACGTAAACCCCGTCCCTTACGATATGCTCTCGGGGTGAGGGTGAGTTATATACCCCCCCCCCGTACTACAGTGTCAACGTCAGTTCCTTGCTCTTCCATAAAAATACCATCCGGCATGTCAGCGTTCCGGGAAATCCGCCTGCGGCGCCCTCTCTCAGTCAGCCTGCTTTTTCTCCAGGGCTTTGTCTTTCTTAGTCTTAAGGTTAAGTTTTCTGGCGGCGTCAGGGTCGCTCCTGATGTTCTTCCATGCGTTCAGCGCGAATGCCAGGAACACGGAGATAAAGAACGCCGCGAACGTGGTTATTATGCACAGAAGCCCGCGGCTGGGGGAGGACTTCATGTCAGGAACCTCCGGGCGCTCCAGAATCTGAAACACGGGAACCTCGCTCTGCATCTCCACTTTCAGAAGCTCGTACTGCGTCTTCAGCTGAGTGTATACCTGCTCCTGCGCCTTAAGCTCAAGCTGCAGCTTGGCGGACTCTATGGCGATTGACGGCATGCTCCAGATGCTCCCGCCGTAGCTCACGCTTGCGCCGAGTTTCTCCAGCTCGTGCTCGATTTTAAGAATCTCCTCGTAGCTGGACTGAATGTTTTTCTCCAGGTTCTCTTTCTGAATCAGATTGTTGTCCAGCCCCAGCTCGTCGAATTTAACGCTGAGCCAGTCCACCACAAAATTCACCACGTCGCATGCGAATTCACCGTCAATGTCCGTGAACGTTACTTTGAACACCCCGTTCTCGTCATCGAACTCCGCAGTAAGGGTTTTCTGCAGCGCCTTGCGCGAGTTGGCGCGCTCATGCTCTTTTATCTTATAGCGCTCTATTATGTCGAATTTATCGGTCACGGCGTCAAGGAGGGAATTGGAGGAGATAAGGTAAAGCGCCAGCGATGAATTCGCAGAGCCGCCTGAGGTGCTGATTCCCGCGAGGCTTGCCAGACTGGAAAGCCCTGAGAGCCCTGAAAGAATGTCGCTCTTGCTGGATGACTTGTCCTTGATGAGCATGGTGGCCTGCGGGCTGAATTTATTGGGCAGGGGCGAGATTTCCGGCGGAAGGACCAGGGACACGATGGAGAACACCAGCACCAGGACCGCCGCGCTTACGGTAAAGGCTATGATAAGGACCTTGTAATGGAGAAGGACCGCAAAAAGGTCTATCAGAGAAATCTCATCTTCACGTGCGTCAGTATTATCGGCCATGTCATTATCCTGCGAATCGGGGAATCTGCGCTATTCTAGCATACATTACGGGGGCGTTCAAGGGCGGGCCGGGCCCCCAGTAATTATTGACAGGCATATTGTTATGCACTATATTCCGAATGAAATATGTGCCTTTATGTTTTTCTGACGCCTGATCTGTTTCCTCGCGCTCCCGAATCCTCCTGTCGGAAGAGGCTCATTCCTTTCGCTGTGTTTGTCCGGGGAAAGTGACTTGGAATACTACTGCGTCATGGTGCTTACCGGCGAGGAGAAATCATTCAAGGCGCGCGCGTCGGAGGCTTTGGGGAATCTGGATCCGGACGTGCGGTTCTATTTTTTTGAGCGGAGCCTTTATACCGAGCGGCGCGGCTGGTTTCTGGGCGCGCTTTTTTCGGGCTATCTTTTCTTTCAGGTGCGGAGGCTGACCCCGGAGATTCTCTCCGTCCTCCGAGGCATAAAAGGCTTCTGCCGGATTCTGCGGGACAATCAGAATCCCACGATGATACAGGGCGACACCTTGCAGGAGCTCAGGTTCCTTATTGACAACGGAGAGGTTCTGGGCGTGTCCAGAGTGCAGTTTCTTCCGGGGCAAAAAATAAAGGCGGTCTCAGGACCTCTTGTGGGCTACGAGGGGCAGATTAAATTCGTGAACAAAAAAAAGAGACGTGTCACAGTCTGCTCCCTGCTTGCTGACGGCGGCGTTACGTTCGACCTCAAATACGATGAGGTGGAGGCGACGGAGTGAATTCTTCTATATCCTATGGACAGCCGGCCCCTTTAACTATATAATTTCAGTACATCAGTTGCGGCTGTTTACGAAGAGCGCCTGGCTCATAAATAAGCGCAGCGTCCGACACGCTCCGGGGCAGCAGGGGAAAATCTGCGCTGCTATGGAAGCCTTTAAGCGGCTTACCAGAAAGGGAGAAGATGCGGGCGTTGCGCTTTTTAGTTTTAAATGGGGACCCAGGTGTTCATTCCTCACTGGAGAACAATTTAAAAATTACGCGCCAAATAACCTATGCAGACAAAAAGCCTTCGCTTGAATTTTGCTCTGAACACATCCCGGACGGTTCTGAATTTCCTGATACCGCTGGTGATTTTCCCGTATGTGAGCAGGGTCCTGGGGCCCGTGGGAACAGGAAAGGTTGAATTCGCAAATTCCATAGTGTCATACTTCGTGCTGTTCACGGCGCTTGGCATTCCCACCTACGGCATACGGGAGACAGCGCGTGTGCGCGATGATGACATAAGGCGCTCGGCCACGGTATGGGAGCTCACCCTGATTCTTCTGTGCACGGCGGCCGCAGGATACATTGCCTACGGGCTGATGGTCCTGCGTGTGCCCGCGCTTAGGGCGCAGTGGCTTTTGTTCTGCATCGTGGCGCCGAACATAGCGCTATCTGATTTCAGCTTCGAGTGGTTCTATTAGGGAATCGAGGATGCCTGAACATGAAAGCGCGGGCGGATTCTGTCTCGTTTCCCAAACTGATTGGCGTTTGTTCCGTCGTTCTGGCGGGTTAATCGTTTTTTTATCGCTTAAAACTAAGTAAACATGAACTACAGACTTATCGACATGCCGGTGCACGGTGACCGGCGCGGCAAGCTCATCTCGCTTGAAGGATGCAGGAGCGTGCCGTTTGAAATCAAGCGCATCTACTATATGTTCGACACGCTGCCG
>JAFLSO010000050.1 GCA_022510925.1 Treponema sp. | reverse complement strand
AGGGAAGAATTTGTTCGCAAAATCGTAGTGCCCCCAGCCCGAAAGCCCGTGCACGAAAACATAGGTGTGATTTGTGCGCCACTCGTCTTTTGAGAGCGAAGCCACGTCTTTTTTGCTTGATGCGCATGAAAGGAAAAGCAAGGAGAATACAACGGCAAGCGCACAGCGCGTTACATATAAAAAAACTCTCTTCATGCGCCAAGTATAGCAGGCCAGGCCCGCCGCCGCAAGAGAGAGAAGGATGTCCCTGCGGCACCGGGCGGAAACATCGGAATCTATTGACAATATGCTGGGGGGGGGTATAATCAGACATCATTTTAACTTTAAGGAGGAATCTTATGAGAAGATTCGCAAATGCTATAACGGTGCTTGCAGCCCTAGTTCTGGCCATGACGTTCGCGGGGTGCGTGATATGGGTTTCTAGAGATCCCGAAAACCCCAGCACAGTCACGCTCCATAAGGACGGCACGTTTGAGTTTTCTATTAGAGACGAATTGTTCGGCGAAGGAACATACGAGGACAAAACCGCGGAGCAGAATGCCGCCGGATATAATTACGAATATTACTATGCCCTGACAATCACAGAGTCCGAGCCGGAAGTATCTAATACAGCTTACCCTACAAGATTAAGCAAGAGCAGAGATGCTGATGCAGCATCTTTCTGGGCTTATTTCAAAAAGAATGGAACTTACACAGGAGACGGCGAGGGTGATCTTATAAAGAAATAACTCACACAGACTGCGCCCCTCCGCATCAGGAGGGGCTTTTTTTTGCGCCGAAAGAGAGCGAAAAATCCATTGACAATAGTCAAAAAGCGGAAATACCGGCAGGATATTAAAATCTCAGCATATCCAGACTGCCACCCGCACAAGGGGCCGCATTCCATTACCGGGCACAGCATAGCAGGCTAGCACGCCTCTATCTCCTTTATGCTCATCTCGTTTCCCGAGACCAGGACGGTGTCCTCGCTCCGGCAGAACGGGCAGATGCGGCCGTGGCTTACCGTGGGGTAAGTCTTTCCGCAGGAGTTGCAGACCGTAACGGCGGGAAGCGGCTCTATCACAAGCTCGGAGCCCCTGAGCACGTCGCTTCTGACCCTGCTTCCGTTCACCGCCCATGCCCAGCAGTCCGTAAGATACTCGTGCACCACGCCCGACACCTCGCCTATCTCCAGAGTGACTTTGCTGATTCTGGAGACGCCGTTCTCCTCCGCTAGTTCCTCAAGCCTGTCTATTACGTGAAAAACAATCCCAAGCTCGTGCATTGCCGTTCCTGACAGAAAAGCCCGCTGGCAGTGCGCGCTTCTAGTCCTTGCTCTTTCCGCTGAACTTGATTTTTATGCTGCGCTTCAGCATGTTGGGGAGTATGGCCTTCATCTTGTCCTCGCTCCTTATCATCTTGCTGCAGCCGGGATTCACGCGCACCAGATGAATGGCGTCGAACATGCATTTGGTCGTGCACTGGCCGCATCCTATGCAGTGATTCTCGTCCACCACCGAGGCGCCGCACTTAAGGCAGCGGGCGGTCTCTTTCCTTACCTGCTCCTCGGTGAACGGAGCCTTTGCGTCCCTGAATCCTTTCTTGGCATCCACGCCCTCTTTTACGCCGGCAGTCTGGCGCGGGGCCCTGTCGTACCCCTCAAGCGCAAGGTTGTCCTTGTCAAGCTCTATGTAATTGTTTTTAGCGCGGCCTATCGTAAGGCTTGAGTCAGGCTGGACATAGCGGTGAATGCTTATGGCGGCCTCTTTTCCCGCGGCGATGGCGTCTATGGCGAACTTGGGCCCGGTGTATACGTCGCCGCCCACAAAGATGTCCGGCTCCGCGGTCTGGTAGGTCACTTTGTCGGCCACAGCGCCGTTTCCGCGTCCAAGCTCCACTCTGCTTCCCTCCAGCAGGCCTCCCCACACTATGCTCTGCCCTATGGAAAGAAGCACGTTCTCGCACTCCACGGTCATGGTGTCGCCCTCGTCATACTGCGGGTTGAACTTTCCCTCAGCGTCTTTAACGGAGGTGCATTTCTTGAAGACTATGCCCCTTACTTTTCCGCCCTCGGTCAGTATCTCCTTGGGGCCCCAGCCGCAGTTGATTTTTATTCCCTCGCCCTCGGCCTCCTCTATCTCCTCGCTGGTGGCTGGCATCTCTCCGCGCTTCTCCAGGCAGAACTGCAGCACCTCCGACGCGCCGCACCGTGCCGCGGTCCTGCTCACGTCTATGGCCACGTTGCCGCCGCCCACAACCACGGTCCTTCCGCTTACTGAATAGTCCTTTCCGTCAGATACGCTGTCGGCCACAGCGCGCAGGAAATCCACGGCGGTCATCACGCCCTGCGCGTCCTCTCCCGGAACGTTCGCCTTTCTTCCGCCCTGGCATCCTATGGCTATGTAGAACGCCTTGAAGCCCTGCTCGCGGAGCTGCTGTATGGTCACGTCCTTTCCGACCTCCACGCCGCATTTTATCTCCACGCCCATGGCCTTTATGATGTCTATCTCTGCCGCCACCACGCTCTTCTCAAGCTTGAAGCTGGGTATGCCGTAGACTAGCATGCCGCCCGGCTCACGGTTTTTCTCAAAGATGACGGGCTTATATCCTTTCTCTGCCAGATAGAAAGCGCATGAGAGACCTGCCGGCCCCGCTCCTATGACCGCCACTTTCTCGCTGAATCCTCCCAGATTCGTGGGGCTCACCACCGGGGGAACGTAGCGCGTCTTTGCGTCAAGGTCACGCATGGCTATGAATTTCTTAACCTCGTCTATGGCTAGCGCGTCATCTATTCTGCCGCGCGTGCACGCGCTCTCGCACCTGCGGTTGCAGATGTGGCCGCAGACGGCGGGAAGAGGATTGTTCTTTTTTATAAGCGCAAGCGCGTCCGTATAGCGGCCCTGTGCCGCCAGATGCAGATAGCCCTCTATTCCTATGTGGGCGGGGCATGCCGTCTTGCAGGGTGCGGTTCCTGTGTCATAGCACTCGTTGCGCTGATTGTCCCTGTAATTCCAGTCCCATTTCTCGGGGCCCCACTTCACGCGGTCGGGGAGCTCGTGCCGGGGATATGTTACAGACCCGTTTTTAGTGCAGAGCCTCTGCCCAAGCTTAACCGCGCCCGCAGGACAGTATTCCACACATCTCCCGCATGCCACGCAGTTGTCGCTGCTCACGCGCGCCACGTATGCCGAGCGTGACATGTTCGGCGTGTTGAAAAGCAGCGATGTCCGCAGCGCATAGCATACGTTCACGTTGCAGTTGCAGATGGCGAAAATCTTGTTCTCGCCGTCTATGTTCGTAATCTGATGCACGAATCCGTTCTGCTCCGCGCGCTCCAGAATCTCATACACCTGCTCGCGCGTTATGTAATGGCCGCGGTGAGTGTCCACCAGATAGTCCGCCATGTCTCCCACGCCTATGCACCAGTCATGCGGATCATCGGCGCAGCCCTCGCCGTAAGTGCGGCGGCTCATCCTGCATGAGCACGGGCTCGCGGCATACTTGCCGTCGTATTTGTCCAGCCAGTGCGATATGTGCTCCACGCTCACGGAATGCTGCTCAGCCTCTATGGCCTTCTCCACGGGAATAACGTGCATGCCTATGCCGGCGCCACCCTGCGGAACCCACGGGGTCACCCTCTCAAGCGGCTCGCGCGTCATGCGCTCAAAGAAAAGGCCCAGCGCAGGATGCTCCTTCAGCTGCCTCTCGTTCATGTTGGTGAATTCCGCGCTTCCCGGCACGAACATGGGAAGAACGTACTGTTTCTCGTGCCTGGGGTTCTCCCAGTTCCACTCTATGAGGCCCACCATGCCCATGTCAAAAAGAAGCTTCTCCAGATAGTCCTTGTCTTTTCCCGTGAGCCTCACCATCTGCTCAATGGTCACGGGATGGCGCACTTTCATCTTAAGCGCCACCTCCGCCATCTCATCGGTGACGACCTCCGCAAGCCCCCAGTACTCGGGGTCATCGTAAGTTATCTTGCGTCCCAGGCGGTCCGTGATTTTCTGTCCCAGCTCCAGAATCAGCGGACGCTGATCAAAGTTGGTGCGCTTAGGTTTGTAGTCTGATTCTTTCATTTGAAGAGGTCTCCTTAAAAAACTGATAGCGGACTGTTTTAGCTGATAGTAAAACTATCACACAATTATACAGCGTAAATGCGCGGCAGTCAAATATTTTAGAGGCGATTTTACGCGCGGCACAGTGAAGGGAAGAATTCAGAGAAAAAATCGCGGAACCGCTTGACAATATGCTGGGGGGGGTATAATCAACTAACTTTTATTTTTAGGAGGGATCTTATGAAAAGATTCGCAACTGTTATGGCGGTACTTGCCGCCCTGGTTCTGGCCCTGGCGTTCACGGGGTGCAAGAATAATCCTTCTGTTGTCTCCGAGTGGAAAGCGACAAAAATTGAAGTGTCTACCATGGGTTCTACAAGTC
>JAFLSO010000005.1 GCA_022510925.1 Treponema sp. | reverse complement strand
GAGGCATTTTTTTAACTGCGATTCAGTTTTTTATGTAAAAGACTAAAGCGCGTTTACTACAGATTTAAGTAGATCTTTCCAGTTAAATTTCGTTTTAAAATTTTCAAAAGTCTCTGTTAAAGTACTTATGTCAGTTCCGTTATAATCCCGGGTCATTGGCGTTACTGCCTCAGGATACGGATATTGGTTCGCTGCTTCAGTGAAATCAGGCTTTGCAAGGTATATAAGAGTCCAAAGATTTCTCATGCCACTGACGGATTTATTCCAGCCGGACTCACCTAGTAATTCGCTGGTGGATCTATAAGTTTTAAGGTAATACTGGTTCGCATCCATTCCTAAGCTCTCTATTTTTTGTGTTGTCCAAATAACTACTGTTATACTATCCGCTGGTAACTCAATACCTTCCTTTAAATGGGTGGTTTTCCCACCTTTACCAACAAGACCATCTTCTGTGTATATAAATGCAACGTTTAATTTTGCATTATTGTCTCCCTTGTAATTTATTTCCGTACTGCACCAAGTATCTTTTGGTGAGACATTTCCTAGCGCGCACCCTGTTATAGAAAACATTGCCGCGATTGAAACTAAAACCGCCGCAAAACTAATGCCAAATTTTCTCATTTTCTACTCCTTTGAAAAGAAATATTTTTCTAGAATTTATCACATCTGGTGTAAAAATTCAATCTGATTATAAAGATTATATATCACTCTTCTGATTACGAGCGGAGGAATGACATACGCCCGATTGCAGGGGCGCCGGAGGCGTTCCGCGGCTTTCGGGGCCGTGCCTGTGTTTGTCTGCGGCCGCTTGTGACCGTGCCGTTCTGCCGCGGAATGAAACCCCGTAAAGCGGGGCACGGCGGGCTCTTTATGATTGACGCGCGGAATTAACCGCCATCGCAAAGTGCCGTCCGTAAACATAAGTTGCGAACATTCGGTAAATGCGCTAAACTTAGGCGTATGCTAAATCTGGAAGAGAATCTTTTGGAGCGGTTCCTGCGCTATGTGAGGATATTCAGCGAGAGCGACAGCGTCCTTGCTCATGAGGGCAGGCAGCCCAGCACTCCTCAGCAGTTCGACATGGCCGCCGCGCTAAGCACGGAGCTTAAGGACATGGGGATGCAGGATGTGCAGACCACGGAATTCTGCTACACTTACGCGGTTCTTCCCGCCTCTGCGGGCTTTGAGGGCGCTCCGTCTTTCTGCCTTCTGGCGCACATGGACACTGTGGACGAGGTTTCGGGAAAGGACGTGAGCCCCCGGGTGTTCCGCGGCTACGACGGCGGTCCCATAAATCTGCCGGGCGGAAAGGATTCCGGTCCCGTAGTTCTGGACCCGGCGCAGGATGAGGCGCTGGCGCAGGCGGGCACGGAGCATGACACTGTGATTACCTCTGACGGAAGCACGCTTCTGGGCGCGGACGATAAGGCCGGGATAGCGGCCGTAATGACGGCGCTGGAGTATCTTCTTAAAAACAAGGATGCGCCTCACGGGATGATAGAGGTGCTGTTCTCTCCCGATGAGGAGACAGGCCACGGAATGGACCATGTTCCCCTTAATCTTATAAAGTCCAGGATGGCGTACACTGTGGACGGGGGGCACCGCGGTGAGCTTGAGTGCGAGTGCTTCAATGCGTTCCGCGCGGACGTGGTCTTTAAAGGAAAGTCCATGCACACAGGCAGCGCGCGGCCGGGCATGGTGAACGCGCTGCTCATGGCGGCGTCTTTTGTGGGAAGCCTTCCGCGCCATCAGATGCCCGAGACCACCGACGGATACATGGGGTTCTACGCGCCCATGAGCATGACCGGGGGAATAGAGAGCGCGAGCGTGAGCCTTATACTCAGGGATTTCTCCTGGCAGGGGATGGAGGAGCGGAAGAATCTGGTGACGCTTCTTTCTGATGCCACCGCCAGGGCTTTCGGCGGAACTGCCGAGGTTAAGTTCGAGGAGCAGTACCGCAACATGAGGGACGGGCTGGACAAAAGTCCGCTGGTAAAGGAGAATCTTATCAGGGCATACAGGGCCGCCGGCATAGAGCCAGTGATTGTTCCCATACGCGGCGGAACTGACGGCTCAAGGCTCACGGAGATGGGCATTCCCACGCCGAACATTTTTACCGGGGCGCATAATTTTCATTCCCGCTACGAGTGGGCCAGCCTTTCGCAGATGGCGCAGGCCGCGGAGGTTCTGGTCATGCTGGCCGGGATTTGGGCAGGGGCCGCTTAGCGGAAACATCATGCGCGGCGTATTCAGGGAGGACCTGAGTCACGCTTAGAATAAATACTTACGGAGCGGATTATGTACGAGTATCATATAGAGGGCGGATTTCCCATAAAAGGGCGCATAACCGCCAGCGGAAACAAAAACGCGGCGCTTCCGTGCATTGCCGCCACGCTTCTGACAAAGGAGCCTGTAATCCTTCGCAACGTGCCAGACATAGAGGACACCGGCGTGATGCTTTTAATTTTACAGGCGCTGGGAGTGGGCGTGGAGAAAGTGGAGCCCCATGTGTGGAAGATAGACGCCGCGTGCATCACCGGCAGCGAGATTCCGGCGGAGCTGAGCAAAAAAATCCGGGCATCCATTCTGTTCGCGGGACCGCTTGTGGCGCGCACCTGCAAGGCCGTAATGCCTCCTCCCGGCGGTGATGTCATAGGCCGCCGCAGGCTGGACACGCATTTTCTGGCGCTCACGGAGCTGGGTGCGCGCGTGACCACGGAAGGGAAATTTGAATTCACGGCGAACAAGCTTGTGGGAGCGGACATTTTTCTGGACGAGACGTCCGTCACCGCCACTGAGAACGCCGTCATGACCGCCGTGCTCGCGGAGGGAAAGACCATAATAAACAACGCCGCCAGCGAGCCTCACGTGCAGGACCTGTGCAATATGCTCAACGCCATGGGCGCAAGAATATCTGGAATAGGAAGCAACATACTCCACATAGACGGAGTGAAGAAGCTTAACGGAACGGATTTCTGCATAGGCCCCGATTTCATGGAGATAGGCTCGTTCATAGGTCTGGCCGCCGCCACCAAAGGCTCCATAATAATAGACGGCGTTAAGGCGCAGGACATGCGGCCGCTGCGCATAGCGTTCAGCAAGCTGGGGATACGGTGGCAGATTGAAGGCGAGACGCTCACCGTGCAGGCGGACCAGGAGATGAGGGTGAACACGGACCTGGGCGGAATGATTCCCAAAATAGATGACGCGCCCTGGCCGGGATTTCCGCCCGATCTTACCAGCATAATGACCGTGGTGGCCACGCAGGTGGAGGGAACGGTTTTGATTTTCGAGAAGATGTTCGAGAGCCGCATGTTCTTCGTGGACAAGCTCATAAGCATGGGCGCCCGCATCACCCTGTGCGACCCGCACCGCGCGGTGGTCAGCGGGCCCAGCGTCCTTCATGGCGACCATCTGGTGTCACCTGACGTGCGCGCGGGAATGGCTATGGTCATAGCGGCCATGGCAGCCCGCGGCGAAAGCACCATAAGCAACGTGTACCAGATAGAGCGGGGCTACGAGCATCTGGTGGAGCGCCTGCAGAGCGTGGGGGCGCATATAGAGCGCGTGGAAGTAAGATAAGCATGCATCAGCCGCATATTGCTTGCCGTGCGGCACCGGGCATTACATAGACTTACATTCAAAAAAATGCTACAATCGGTCTACCATGGGTAAAGTATTTGTGTTCGTAAACCAGAAAGGCGGAGTCGGGAAAACCACGTCCGTGATAAATATAGGAGCGTACATAGCGCTCGCGGGAAAAAAAGTCCTGCTTGTGGATTTTGACAGCCAGGGAAATATGTCCAGCGGCGTGGGCGTGGGAAAAAAGAAGCCCACCATTTACGAGCTTATGGCAGGAATGTCCACCGTGGAGGAGACTGTGCGCCATACCTCCGTGGAGAATCTGGACGCCATCTCCGCGAGCATAGACCTTTCTGGCGCCGCCATAGAGCTGGTTGAGCAGGAGAACCGCGAATACTTTCTTAAGAATGCCATAGCCCCACTGCGCGGCCGCTACGATTACATTCTGATAGACTGCCCTCCGTCGCTGGGACTTCTTACACTGAACGGGCTCGTGGCGGCGGACTCCGTGCTTGTTCCCATGCAGTGCGAGTATTTCGCACTGGAGGGCATAACTCTTCTTTTGCAGACAGTTAAGAAAGTGCAGAGAAATCTGAACAAGGATCTGAGCATAGGCGGCATTTTCTTCACCATGTACGACAGTCGCACACGTCTGGCGCAGGAGGTCGTGATGCAGGTGAAAGGCTACTTCAAGGACGTGGTGTTCAACACCATAATCCCGCGCAACATACGCCTGAGTGAGGCTCCGAGTCATGGTGAGCCGGTGTGCATTTATGACCCCGCGTGCGTGGGCGCTAAAAGTTATGAGAAACTTGCTCAAGAGGTAATAAGTCGTGGCTAAGAGACTTGGCATGGGCTTGGATGCCCTTATGGATAACGGTAATGAGGATGACGCGCCTTTCTCAGAGAGCAGTCCCTCTCTTTCAGACGGGAATTCCGGCGGTGCGGAGAATTCTTCCCGCGCTGTTCAGGTGAGGGCGGAGCTGCCCGAGGGAATCACCGCGGACGAAAACGGAACTCTGTGGGTGAATCCCGCGCTTTTAAAGCCCAATCCGCATCAGCCGCGCGTTTACTTTGACGAGGAGAAACTTTCCGAGCTTACAGAGAGCGTGCGCGAGGAGGGTGTGCTCTCGCCCATAATCATAGAGGACGCGGGTGACGGCTCATTCTACATAATCGCCGGTGAGCGGCGCACACGTGCCGCCCGTGCTGCGGGGCTTGAGAAAGTTCCCGTGCAGCTTCGCAAATTCTCGGACATACGCAAGCTGGAGGTGGCTCTCATAGAGAACGTGCAGCGCACGGATTTGAATCCCATAGAGGAGGCCATGGCCTACGGCAAAATCATGGAGCTTAACGGCATAACGCAGGATGAGGTCGCGCGCCGTGTGGGAAAGAACAGGTCCACTGTGGCCAACTGCATGAGGCTGCTGAAGCTCCCCGAGGACATGCAGCGCGCTGTGGCAAGCGGCGAGCTTTCCTCCGGGCATGCGCGCGCTCTGCTCAGCGTAGTGAATCCCGCGGACCAGAGGGTGCTTTTCGGGCGCATAATGGGGCAGGGGCTAAGCGTGCGCGTGGCGGAGCAGATGGCGCAGGAGTACAACGGAGGTGCCCGCGCCGCTAAGAAAACTCCTCCCGCCGCCAAGGAGCCTTTGCGCGACCCGAACTATGCCGCCATGGAGCAGAAATTCATAGAGGTCCTGGGAACAAAAGTCCGTTTCGCGGGCGACCTTTCGCGCGGAACCATAACCATAGATTATTTTACAGGCGACGACCTGGACAGAATTTATAACATAGTGACCGGCGGAAACTAAGGCATGCAGGGCCCGGGATTTTCCGTGCGGCGTTACCATAATATTCTCTGCAAGGACGCGCCGGATTTCCTGCATGACTACGCTCTTCTTCCCGCGATGCGGCGCCTTGCCGGGGTGGGGCTTTTATGCGGAACGGACTGGACACCTCTTTTTAAGAATCAGTTCTTTTATTCGCGCCTGGACCATTCCGTGGGCACCGCCCTCATAGTGTGGAATTTCACGCATGACAAACGGCAGAGTCTGGCGGCACTCTTCCATGACATCTCTGCTCCTGCATTCAGCCACGTGATGGACTTTAAAAACGGGGACGCGCTCACGCAGCAGAGCACGGAAATGCTCACGTCCGAATTTCTGAATGATGACGCGGAGCTTGTGCAGAGGCTTTCTAATGACGGGATATACATGCATGAGGTTGACGACTATCATAAATATCCAGTGGCGGATAACGATATTCCGGGCCTTAGCGCCGACAGGCTTGAGTATATGTATCCAAGCGGCGCGGCTCTGGCGGGAATCTGGAGCATCGATGACGTGGAGAGAAATTACGGCCAGATAGCCCTCCTTAAAAATGAGAGGGGGCTTCCCGAGCTGGGGTTCCTGTCCGCGGAGGCTGCGGCGGAGTATGCCCGGAAATTCTGCGAGGTGAGCATGATTCTGCAGCGGAACGAGGATAAAGTTTCCATGCAGCTTCTTGCGGATGTGGTGTCGCTCGCGCTGGACGCCGGAATCATAGAGGAGGCTGACCTTTACACAAAAAGCGAGCGTAATCTTATAGAGACATTTGACGCGGTTCTGGCGTCCTCCGAAAGCCATGGAAGTGCGGGCGGAGATTTTAAAAGGCATTACCGTACTTTCCGCGGCATGAGGCGCATCGTGCGCTCCGAGAAGCCTCTGCCCGGAGCGTACAATGTCTCACTGGCGGTAAAAAGACGCTATGTGGACCCCCTGGTCTCCTGCGGCCGTGATGACGCGCGCAGAATCTCATCGCTTGATTCAAGCACCGCGGAGTGCATCGGCTCTTTCCTGCGCTACAATGACTCATTGTACGGCGCGGTTCCGTGGCTTTAGGGAGAATGGGAATGTATAAGCAGAAGCGCATACTTTTTGCGGGAATGTCATCTAACGCGCCGCTCCTCAGCCTTTTCTCCAGGGACAACATTACCGAGGTGGTCTCCTCCGTAAGTTTCATTGAGAGCATCTCGCAGCGTTTTTTTCCTGACCTCATAGTCCTGGACTCCTTGCCCTCCCCTGAGATAAAAGACGTGCGCGGCACGGAGCGCCTTCTGGGTGTTCCGGTTCTGGTGTCTGTCCTTAGCCTGGAGCAGGAGAACAATCTTAACTCCATAACAATGATTCCGCGCGTGATTCTGTGCAACTCGTGCGTGGCGACACATGAGGATTTCGTCAGGCACATCCTGCTTGTGGCGGAGAAAAAAATCCCCGTGCTTCCGTGCAGGACCGGCGCCATAGTCAAATACGCGATACTTTACATGAACAAGAACATAGGCCGTCGCCTTACACGTGAGTCCATAGCGGGCCAGCTGGGTGTGGCGGGTGATTATCTCTCGCGCATTTTCAAGCAGGAGATGGGGCTCACCCTATGGGACTATCTGACCACGCTGCGCCTGGAGCGTGCAAGGACCATGCTTCTTCAGACAGGAGAGCGCGTGGGCGCCGTGGCGGAAAGCTGCGGTTTTGATGACGCCTCCTATTTCAACAGGGTGTTTAAAAAACATTACGGCCTCACTCCTTCCGCATTGCGGTTAAAAAACTAATTCGCTATAATCGCTCTTATGAGAAACACCGAGCGTAACGAACTTGCCGTATGCGGCTTTGCGGCCGTAAAGACTTTGGAGAAGCAGAACGCGCATAAAATAATGCGACTCTATTTTAGCAAGGACCAGGCTCCCAAATTCGGCGGGCTGTGCAAGAAAATGGCGGCGTCAAAGCGCCCTTACAATCAGGTGCAGGATGAGAAGGAGCTGGAGAAACTGTGCGGCAGCGTGCATCATCAGGGCGTGGTGGCCATGATAGAGACGCCGGAAATTCTTCCGCTGAGCAGGCAGATTGTGGGCAGATGGGTGCAGGAGAAGGAGAGCGCCCTTATTCTGGACAGGGTGGGTAACGCCAATAACCTGGGTGCCATAGTCCGCAGCGCGGCATTTTTCGGAATCCATAACATAGTCATTCCGCTGGACGAGTCACAGAGCTCCGTCACTACCAGCAGCTACCGCGTGGCGGAAGGCGGCATGGAATTCGTGAGCATATATTCCATAAAATCCATACCCAGCCTGCTCGCTGACCTGGACGGAAAAATGCTTAGGGCGGGAACCGCTCCCGATGCCAGGAAAAGCATACGTGGAATCTCCAGAATGACGCGCGGACAGGGCGCCGTGGTGATTCTGGGCAATGAGGAGAACGGCATATCGTCCGAAGTGCGCAGGAACTGTGACGTCCTTCTAAGCATACCTGGCGGAAATAAAAACTCGCCCATAGAAAGTCTGAATGTAGCGCAAGCCGCCTCTATAATCTGCTATGAACTATCTGCTCAAGGAGGAATCTGAAAATGACTGAGCTTAAGAAGAGAATCCCGGCGCTGTGCCTTATGGCCGCAATGCTGTTTTTCTGCGCGCAGAATGTTTTTGCCGGCTCCGAGGATTTTACTGATGCCGAGCCGTTCGCGCTCAGCCCCGCGCTGGACGCGCCGCTTGCCGTGGCGGGAGTCGCCAGCTGTGTCACGGGGATACTGCTGCAGAAACTCTGCCCGCTTCCTGACGCGGACGCCAGTTTTGAGAGCTACAAACTTAGCGATGTGAACGCGCTGGATGCATTTTTCGCGCGTCCGTATAATTCCGTACTGAATACGCTTGGGGACGTAACGTGCGTGCTTGACGTTGCCCTCCCCGCGATGATTCTGGGCATAGAATGGTGGGCGTGCAGTAATTTTCCCGCCAGGGAATTCGCTGTGGCGGGCCTTATGTACGCTGAAAGCTTCGCGCTGTCATGGGGAATAAAGAATATACTCAAATTCGCGGTGCATCGCGTGCGGCCGTATATGTATTTCGGAGAATGCGAGCCCGGCGCCATGGAGAGCAAGGACTTTGAATTCTCATGGCCTAGCGGTCACTCCACCAACGTGTTCATGAGCGCGGCTTTCACAAGCTACATGTTCTGCAAATATTATCCTGATTCCTCATGGAGAATCCCGGTGGTGGCCATAAGCTATTCCCTGGCGTTCGGCACGGCCGCGCTTCGCATGGCAAGCGGAAATCACTTCCTGACCGATGTGCTCTCGGGCGCGGTCCTGGGAAGCGCGTGCGGATTCCTGGTTCCGTTCGCACACAGCCTGCTGGCAAAAAGCCGTGATCGGAAGAAAACAGAGAATGAGACTTTTAACCTGCAGTTTCTTCCCGGCGCGGTGAACGTAAGCATAAAACTTTAGGCCTGTGCTGCCGGCCATGTGGATTTCCGGGGCGGATTTTAATAATCTGCGTGGCCGCGCGGTCAGATGGAATAGTCCATCGCCTCTGGCTCTTTCATGTAGGAGACCAGATCTTCCAAAGTTTTTGAATCCAGATACTCGTTTATAGCCGCGGACAGGCCCTCCCATAATTTGAGCGTGGCGCACTCACCTTTCCTCGGGCATGTGTTCACTTTCTGCGCAAGGCACGCCACAGGAGAAAGGTCTCCCTCCGTTATGCGAAGAATCTCGCCCACGGTGTACTCCTCGGGCCTTTTTACCAGCTTGTAACCTCCCTGCGGTCCGCGGACGCTCTGCAGCAGGCCGAATTTGCTAAGAAGGGATGTTATCTGCTCCAGATATTTTATGGAGATTCCCTGACGCTCGGAGATGTCTTTCAGCGCGATGAATTCCCTGGAATCATGCTGGGCTAAATCAATCATAAAACGAAGTGCATATCTGCCGCGTGTTGAAATTTTCATAGAAGCCTGCTTTTAACTCCGAATATTTCCTACCAAAATAATATATTATATTTCAGGCGGTTTGTCCAGCGATTTTAATGCCGCGCTCCCGGGATTACGGCGTGAGGGAGGTTTGTCCGCTCCGCTTCCGTCCGCGGTCTTGATTGACTAAACTATGGCAATATTCTACTATTACGCCACTATGACCGCAAACGAGCTACGTTCTAAGTATATTGAATTCTTTAAGTCCAAGGGGCACTCCGTTATAAGCGGGCAGAGCCTTATCCCCGAGAACGACCCGTCCGTTTTGTTTACCATGGCGGGCATGCATCCGCTGGTGCCGTATCTTTTGGGCGAGCCGCATCCTGCGGGAACACGTCTTGTTGACTATCAGAAGTGCATCCGCACCGGCGACATTGACGAGGTGGGGGATCCCAGCCATCTTACATGCTTTGAGATGCTCGGCAACTGGTCTCTGGGCGACTACTTTAAGAAAGAGTCCATTGCTTTCAGCTATGAATTCCTTACGAGCGAGAAATGGCTTAACCTGGATCCCAGGAAAATAAGCGTGACTGTGTTCGCGGGAGATGACAGCGCACCGCGCGACGAGGAGGCGGCCTCTTACTGGAAGGAGAACGGAATCCCGGAGGACAGAATCGCGTATCTTCCGGCGGAGGACAACTGGTGGGCGGCAGGTCCCACAGGTCCGTGCGGTCCTGACACGGAGATATTCTACTGGGTGGGGGAGGGACTTCCTCCCGCCGGCTCCAACAAGGGCACTGACAGCGGTAACTGGATGGAAATCTGGAACAACGTGTTCATGCAGTATAACCGCAAAGAGGACAAATCCCTGGAGAAGCTTCCCAAGCAGAACGTGGACACCGGCATGGGCCTTGAGCGGACTAACTGCATTCTGCAGGGAAAGACCAGCGTGTATCTCACTGAGGTTTTCCAGCCCATAATCGCCAAGATAGAGTCGCTTTCCGGCTACTCCTACGGCACTGATTCAGAGAAAGACAAGAGCGTGCGCATCATAGCGGATCATATCCGTGCGGCGGCGTTCATTCTGGGCGACCAGCGCGGAGTGACTCCGTCAAACCTGGGAGCGGGCTATGTCCTGCGCCGCATAATAAGACGCGCTGTGCGCCACGGAAGAAAGCTCGGCATAGAGAACGTGTTTCTTTCGGGAATAGCGGACGTGGTGATAGAGAACTTTAAGGACGCGTATCCCGAGCTTGAGCAGAACAGGGAGAAAATCCGCTCTGAGCTTAGGAAAGAGGAGGAGAAATTCGGCGACACCCTCAAGAAGGGCGAGGCTGAGTTCCAGAAACTTCTTCCCAACCTTATGAAGAATCCTAAGAAGGAGATAAGCGGAAAGGTTGCGTTCCGCCTGTACGACACTTTCGGTTTCCCGCTGGAGCTTACACAGGAGCTTGGCGCGGAGCACGGGTTCACCGTGGACACCGAGGGCTTCAAGGAGGCGGAGAAAAAGCATCAGGAGGCGTCAAAAAGCCTTGACGCTGGCGCGGCTAAGGGCGGGCTCGCCGAGCAGAGCGACATCACCACCAAATATCACACCGCCACGCATCTTTTGCAGCAGGCGCTTGTGGATGTGCTCGGGGACGAGGTGGCGCAGAAAGGCAGTAACATAAACAACGAGCGCATGCGCTTTGATTTTACGTTCAGCCGTCCCATGACAGGCGATGAGATTCAGAGAGTGGAGTCCATCGTGAACGAGAAAATAAAAGAGGACCTGCCCGTGACCATGGAGGTAATGTCCCTGGAGGACGCGCAGTCACAGGGAGCGCGCGCGCTTTTCACGAACAAATACGGCGAGAGCGTTAAAGTCTACACCATAGGCCGTGACCCTAAGAGTGACTGGTACTCAAAGGAAGTCTGCGGCGGGCCTCACGTGCAGCACACCGCGCAGATAGGAGACTTTAAAATACAGAAGGAGCAGTCATCCTCCGCGGGCGTAAGGCGTATACGCGCGGTCATAAGCGGCGGGCTTCCTCTGGAAAACGCCTGACAATGCTGTAACCTCGGCGTTAATAAGAGGTTTAAGAATAGGTAAAGACCGGGATTCTCTTAATTCCGTAATCTAATATCAGAGGTTTTTATGAAACGTTTTGCTATTGTAACTACGCTTTTGCTTACTTTTGCCGCGGGCGCGTTCGCGCAGGCGGACCTGCAGCCTCTTGCGGTGGTTAAGCTTAATAAGTCAGAGACCATCACGCTAAGGCAGCTTAAATCCCGTGTGGAATTTGTAGAGAAACAATACGAAGGCTACGGCATGAAACGCTCTATGTCCGTGGCGGATAAACGCACTGTCCTGGACAGCCTTATCTCAGAGAAGCTGATTGCGCAGGCGGCCACAAAAGAGGGTCTTACCATAAGCGACTCCCAGGTGGACGCGGCGTTCCTGAGCACTTTCAGCCAGCAGCTGGGGCAGCAGGTCACGGAGGCCCAGCTTAACGAACTTTTGCAGGAGCAGATGGGGATGAGCCTCAGCGACTATCTTAAGGAGAACGCCGGCATGACGGTGCCTGAGTACAAGGCGTACCTTAAAAGCCAGCTTGTGGCGCAGCAGTATGTCTATGCTAAGAAACAGAACGAGCTTCAGCAGGTGGCCGCCACCGATGAGGAGATACGCAAGGCCTACGATTTGAATAAGTCCACTTTCGTTTGGAACGACATGATAAAGCTCTTCCTGGTGATTGTGCCCAAGTCAACTAACTCGTCGGAGGCACAGGCGCTGGCCACGAATCTGCGCAACCAATATGTGAAGGATAAGAATTCCGCCGGTTCCATAAAGAATTCCGCGGACAATAACAAGAAGTACCGTGCGGGAGAACTTATCGTGGCAAAAACCGCGCAGCAGGCGCAGCAGCTCGGATGGACATACGATAAAATCATAGAGCTGTTCGGAAACAAAGTGGACTACGTGAGCGATATAACCGAGACGGAGAATGACTTCCAGTTCTATGCGGTGCTGCAGAAGTATGACGCCAAGCTTCTTTCCCTCAGCGACATAGTTCAGCCTGAAACCACAATCACCGTCTATGACTACATAAAGAACAATCTTACACAGCAGAAGCAGAGCCAGTATTTTACGGCCGCCGCTCAGGAGATAGCGAAGGGCCTGGACACCCCGGAGAACGTGGACCGCAAGAAAACGGGTGAGGCTTTGGACAAGCTTCTGGACTGGTAGCCTAAGGGAAAAGAAGTGTCACGCAGAAAAGGAAGGGTCCTGGCGTTTCAGGCGCTGTATTCTTATGATTTGGGAAATGAGCCTTTAGAGGAGCTCCTTAAATTAGAGTGGGCGCACGGGAATTCCGTGGAGCAGGATGATGCGGCCAAGGGAAACGACGGTTTTATAGAGAATGCTCCGCGCGCGGGAAACGGGGCCGCGTCAGACAGCGATGATTACGCGCGTATTCTGATTTCCGGCACAATAGGTCATCTGGAGGAAGTTGACGGCATCATAAAACGCCATCTTTCCGCCAAGTGGGATTTTGAGCGGCTTAACCGCGTGACCGTGGCCATTCTGCGTATAAGCGTGTTCTGCATGCTGTACCAGAAAGACTTGCCCGCGCCCATAATAATAGACGAGGCCATATCTATAGCCAAAGAGTACGGCTCGGACGATTCATTTAAGTTCATAAATGCCGTTCTTGATAATGTTAAGAAAGAGATTGCCTAGCGGATGAGGAGAGACAGAATTATGGTAGCCGTTGCGTTGCCATTTTTTATTTTCTTAGCCTCATGCTCCTCGCGCTCGGAAGGCTCGTCTTTAGTCACACGCCTGGAGCTGGTGGACTCCATGGTGGCGTCAGGCTCCGCGCAGGATGCCATGAAAGAGCTTAAGCGGCTGGAGAAAAAAGCGTATTCATCCTATGAGCGCCTGGGAATATACAGGCGCTACGTTCATTTGGGAGAGGCCGAGCGCGCGGAAAAATACATGCTTAAGAGCCTTAGGAAATTGCAGGGAAATCCCGAACTCTCCGCAGTCTACTCAAATTTCCTGCTGCACGATAACCGCCTGGATGAGGCGCTGGAATTTTCCGAATGCCTTTCTTCCACTGAATACTCAGGAATCTACGCGGAATGCGTCCTTAGGAAGGCACTTTCGGAGGGAATGCCCGAGGAGTCGTTCTACGGGGAGCGTTTCATAGACATATACAATCAGGCATGGCGCACCAGCAGGGAGCCTCGTTGGCTGGTTAACTCCGCGTCTCTTCTTATGATGCGCGGAGATTCCCATGGTGCGCGCTCCCTTTATCCCGGCAGGGCCTCCTCCGAGAAAGACATTCTGTTCTGGGGAACCGTTTTTTATGACAGCGCAGGCTATGCGGAGTCTGAGGCAATTCTTCAGAACGGTGCTAGCCTTGAGAGCCGTGCGCTTCTGTGCGACTCCCTTTTCCTGCTGGATTTTGAGGATGAGTGCCATGCCGTCCGCACGGAGATTCTTGACGCCGTAATGAACTCAGGCTCCGCGGAGGATGAGTCTGCCGTTCCGGGAGGAATCTCCGTTCTTCCTCTTTTTTACGTGAACAGCGCGCTCTACGAGAAGCGTGGCGAAAACGTGCAGGCGGAATTCTTGCTCGCCGGGGATGCCGTGAATGAGTTTCCGCTGTATGAGCCCGCGCTTGCCCTGTACGCGGAATGCGCGCTTGAGACTTTAGGCAGGCCCGGTGAGGATAAGGTTTACTCGCTCATAAGAAAAGCGGGGCTTAAGACCCTGGGCATGGAAAGGAATGATATGCGTCCAGCCGTGCTCATTCAGGATGCGCGGGACCGCATCCGGCTGGCCATAGAGGCGGTGCACGATCCTGAAATCATAGTGCTCAATGAAAGACTGGAAGACATGCTGGACAAGGACTCCGAGAAGCTGCAGAGGACAAGCCGTGTGTGGAAGCTTCTGGAGCGAAACCAGACAGGGCCCGCCGAGTATCCCGAGGAGATTGTGAGGTACTGTGTGCTTACCCTTCTGCAGAACGACGCGCATGAGGACGCCGGGGAGCTTTTCAGGAACTATATACTGCAAAAATACGGCGCGGATTTTGTGTGGGCGGAGAATCCCGGCAGGATGAGGCTGTGGGAATGCGAGTGCGCCGCATGGTTCAGCGCGCTTGGCGGTGACAGCTCGTCATGCCTGCGGCTGTACTCATACATCGCGGAGACTTACGGGAAAAGCGATGCCGTGGTGCGCGCTCTGGTGAATTTGGGCGCGGTCTACAGCGCTGTGGGAAACATATCGGAGGCCCTTCTGTGCCTTAACAAGGCGTCCGGACTTAGCCTGAACGCCGCGCAGAAAGCGGAGATTCTTTACCGCCTGGCGGAGCTTCAGTCCGGCACGGGAGATGACCGCAGCGCCATAAGGAGCCTTCAGTACGCGCTCAGCCTGAACGAGAACCACAACAAGGCCAGGGTCCTGCTGAAAAAAATCCGCGCCAAATAAAATGATAAAAATAAGCCGGGGAAAGTTGACGATTTGCCGCGGAATTATTATCTTATACCTAACAGAAAATTTAAAACCGTATTTGGAGGAGCATAATGAAAATCAGACCTTTGGCTGACCGCGTTCTAGTAAAACAGGTTGAGGCAGAATCAAAGACAGCGAGCGGAATAATCATCCCCGCCCAGGCCCAGGAGAAAACCCAGGAGGCCGTGGTGGAGGCCGTGGGACCCGGAACCGAGAAGGATCCCATCATCGTGAAAAAGGGCGAGAGGGTTCTGTACGATAAATACTCCGGCACGAGCATAAAAGTGGACGGCGCGGACTATCTTATCCTTAAGCAGTCCGACATAATCGCTGTAATCGAATAATTCTGTCCTCTGTTTGCAATAAAGTGCGTCATAATGGCGCACTTTTTTTATTCTGAGTGCGGCATGGCGTCAAAATGCCACTTGTCTGCCGCAAGAATGCCCAGAAAATCCCCGGAAACTCATCAGAATGCCGTTTTATCTGCGAAAAAAGCAGAAACTCAGGACTTGGCATGCTTCCTGCTATTGTATAAGCGCAGACAAGGGAGGCTGAAAAATGCTTAACGATGAGAATGTTTTGAACATGTACCTTAAAGAGATTAACCGCATTCCGCTTTTGACCCACGAGGAGGAGACCGAGCTTGCCGTGAGGGCTGCCGCCGGAGATAAGTCCGCCAAGGATAAGATTGTGAGCGCGAATCTTAGATTCGTGGTGAACGTGGCTAAAAAATACCAGAACAAAGGCATAGATTTAATCGATCTGATAAGCGAGGGGAACCTGGGGCTCCTTACCGCCATAGACCGCTTCGATGTCTCAAAGGGCTATCATTTTATATCTTACGCGGTGTGGTGGATACGGCAGTCAATACTTAAGGCCGTGTGCGAGAAAAGCCGCGCCATCCGTCTGCCTCTGAACCGCGCCAACGAGCTGGTTAAGATAGAGAAGGCCCGGAAAGCGGTAGCGGGACGTAAGACGGAGGAGCAGGAGATAGAGGAGATAGGCGCCATGCTGGGCATGGAGACATCCCATGTGCGCGAGATGATAAACTTAAGCCGCGAGATGGTCAGCCTGGATTCTCAGGTGTCAGGCTCTGACGGCTCCGTGAGCAGGCTGGGAGATTTCCTTGAGGACACGCAGAACGCCCGCCCGGAGGAGGCCGCCATATCATGCGCCATGAGGGACGACATAGACGATGTGCTGGGCTCTCTGAAGCCTAACGAGGAGAAAGTCATCCGCCTGCGCTACGGACTGGACGGCACAAAGCCCATGAGCCTTAAGGAGGTGGGCGATGTCTGCAATCTTACCAAGGAGCGGATCCGCCAGATAGAGAAACGCGCCATTGTGCGCATGCAGCATCCCGCGCGCATGAGCCGCCTGGAGTCATACGTGGCGTGATTTTACGCTGGCGGATTCTGAGGACTCATACCGCCCCCGTTTTTCTGTAGCTCCGTGAACGCATCGTAGCGGGCCTTTATGAGGATGTCCTTGTCGCGCGCGAGGTCCGCTATGCTTAGCGTAAGGTAGCCTGACTGCTGTGTGCCGGACACCTGTCCCGGTCCGCGCAGAATCAAATCCTGCTCCGCGATTCTAAAGCCGTCCGTGCTTTCTCTGAGCGCTTTCATGCGCTCTATGCCGTCGGGCGTTATGTTTTTTCCGTAGATTAGAAAGCAGTAGCCCTGCAAGTTTCCGCGCCCCACTCGCCCGCGCAGCTGGTGCAGCTCCGCAAGCCCGAACCTGTCGGCATGCTCTATGACCATGCATGTGGCGTTAGGAACGTCAACGCCCACCTCCACCACTGTGGTCGCGACCAGAACCTGAATCTTCCCTTCCCTGAAATCATCCAGAATCCTGTGCTGCTCCTCCTCGTCTATCTTGCTGTGGATGAGGGCGCATTTTGTTCCGGGATACACCGAGCCGCTAAGAAAACCGTACATCTCCTCCGCGCTCTTTATGGTGTCCCTGCCGGGATTTGCCTGCGCTGTTCCGGGCGTGGCGTCCTCATCATCGTCTCCTATACGCGGATATACAAAATACGCCTGATGCCCCGCGTCAATCTCCTTTCGCACCGCCGCATAGACATTCTGCTCGTGGCCCATGACGCTTAGGTATGTTTTTATGGGAAGCCTTCCGCCGGGCATGGTGCGTATGGTGCTTATGTCCAGGTCTCCGAACGCCGTGAGCGCAAGTGTCTGGGGGATGGGCGTGGCGCTCATCATCACGGTGTCGGGCGCGTGCGTGTGGATGCCGTTTGTCACCCTGCCTTTTGCCACTATGCTATCGCGCTGCGCTACCCCGAAGCGGTGCTGCTCGTCTATGACCGCCAGCGTAAGGTTCTTGTACATTATGTTTCTGCTGAAAAGCGCGTGTGTTCCCACCACTATGTTTATGTCGCCGTCTTTAAGCGCGTTTACCAGAAGCTCCCTGCCTTTGGACTTAAGGTTTCCCGTAAGGAACGCGACTCTAACTCCCACCGGCTCAAGCAGCCTTGCGGCGTTCTCCGCATGCTGACGCGCAAGAAGCTCCGTGGGCGCCATCAGCGCGCATTGTCCGCCGTAGTCTATCTCACGCAGGCACACGAAGAATGCAACCAGTGTTTTTCCGCTTCCCACGTCGCCCTGAACCAGGCGCTGCATGTTGAACGGATTGCCGGTCAGTTTCTCCGGGAAGTTCTTGAGCGTGTTCAGGTCCTCGTTGCTCCTGTCAATCTCATAATTCATCTCCGTTATGGAGGCCATCTGCCCCGAAGTGAGCTTGAACGGCAGGCGGTCCATTAGCTGCTTCTGGCGCGGAGAAAGACTTTTTATGAACCGCTCCTCTGCAATGCGCCCGCTTTCCTGCGGCACGGATAATTCTTTTCCTGCGTCAGGCGCACCCTGCGCGCTGTCGAACACCGCCGCCTGTGAGAGCGTGGGGAGAGTTCCCCTGTGCTCCAGAGCGCGCTGCGCCATTTTTTTCTCGAACAGAAAGAGCTCCTCGTAGATGAGGGTCTGCCGCGCCTCCTGCGCCTGCGATATGCTCTGCGGCTCGTGTATGAGGAGAACGGCCTGTGATTTTTGAAGGAGCCCCCGCTCTTTTATTATGTGCCCGGGAATCTCGTTCTCTATGCTCTTGCCGTACAGCCTGAGTGCGGTTTTTATGGCGCTTCGGAATTTTTTCTGGGAGAGTCCTTCTGTGAGCGGATAGACTGGAAGCACGGCACCGTTTGGAATGGCTTTGTCCTGCCAGTCGGAAAGCTCCCCGCTGTAGGCTATGCGCTCCGCCTCAAACGATGTGCTCTGAAGCTCATTATACCTTACCTCGAATTTTCCGGTGACTTGTATTATGCTTCCTTCCGGAAGGGCCTGCTGCAGAAAAGGACGGTTGAACGCCACCAGCCAGGCGTTGGCGCTTCCGTCCGTTACGGCGATTTTTAGAGTCCTCATCCTGCCGTAGCCGAACCATGTGTGCGCCGTGACTTTGCAGATTGTGTTCACTTTGGGAGACGATGCGAATTCATGCAGGGAGACACGCCTAGTCCTGTCCTCATAGTCGCGCGGAAAAGTGGAGAGCAGGTCAGCCACTGTGAATATACCCATTCTGGCGAAAAGCCCTGCGGCCTTGGGACCTACGCCGCTAAGGGATTCCACGGTGGCGCAAAAATCTTTAAGTCTCATGCGGGGCAGGGCGGCTACAGCGGCAGCATGATAAGAAGCGATGCTATCCAGTTGAACAGGAAGCCGCCCGCAAGCTGGAGAAGAAAGAGTGCCGCGGCTGAGATTATAAGCGCGGTCTTGTACGTGATTTTTCTTCCGCCAGTGAACACCTTTGAGATGTTATGGGCCAGCGGCGCTATGGAATGGTCTATCTGCTCCATTATGTAGCTGCCGGAATAATAGCTGTCTTTGCGTATGAGGATTATTATGAAACGCACCAGAAAAAGTATGATTATGAAAGTGATGATGGATGATATCATGGACCAGAACATTCTCACCGCCATGGCCAGTATGGAGCCTGCTGTGAAATGTCCCATCCGGGAGAACTGCGCCAGCAGGGTGGATGCCACGCTCAGCAGGCAGAATCCCACCGCGGGCGTAAAGTCAAAGCTTCCCAGCCGGAGCCACTTTATTCCGCGGAATAAATTCAGGTACGGGTCCGTTATCCTTGCAAGGAAGTATGTGAACCTGCTGTAGGCGAGCCCGGGAATCCATGTGAGTATAATCCTTATGAAGCAAAGGAAAGTGTATACTGAAAGCAAAATAGAAAGCGTACTGAATACAATCTGCATTAGAATCTCCTGTGGAATGCTCCGCCGTGCGAAGGCCCTGCCTCCGGGGATGGGGCGCCCGTGATGTAATCTTTATTCATACCACACTTCCTGAACAAATGGCATGTCCTTAAGCTTCTGCTCGAAGCTCTGTGTGTGTGGTGCCGTAAGCATGCTGGTTCCCTTCACTGTGTATGATTTACCGCCTGCCTCTATATGAAAATATACTGAGCATCCGCCCTGCTCGCCAAATAAAAAATCCTTTATAACGTTAATTTCTTTCGCGGACTTGAATCCTGAATTCATCTGTATGTGCAGGGATGTGATGGACTGCTCCTGCAGATTCTGAGGGTCCTCCATGCTGTTCACCAGAAACGCGGGAGTGTCCCTGAAGCCGTCCACCCTTCCTTTGAACGCATAGACTCCCTCCTCCTGAATCCTGTCGCGGACGGTTCCCCAGACGTTTGAGAAGAACGTGATGTTTATGGAGCCCTTGAAGTCCGAGAGCTTTGCGAATGCCATCTGCTCGCCCTTTTTGTTCACTTTGACCTGCAGATCCTGAATCATGCCCAGGGCGGTGTATATCTTACCGGCGTTGCGCTTCTGCTTCCAGCTTATACTGGGATCCGCGTCAAGCGCCTCTTTCTCGGCTTTGGCCAGTCTGGCGGCCCTGTCCATGTTCTCACTGCTAAGTGTAACGCATTTGTCTATGATGGGTTTCCATGCGTCCAGAGGATGCCCGGAGACATAGCAGCCTATGAGCTCTTTCTCCATGCTGAGCATCTCCATTCTGGGCATCTCCTCCACCTCTTCATATTTGTATTCCATGAACTCCTGTATGTCGGTGTCGCCGAAAAGGCTCGCCTGTCCGTTGCTTGTGCCCGAGCGGATTTTCTCCTCGTATGCTATCGCCTTGTCATAGTTAAGGAGCAGGGTGGAGCGAGTCTTGTCCAGATTGTCGAAACCGCCTGTCCGTATAAGGACGTCTATGGCTTTTCTGTTTACGGTGCGGAAATCCGTGCGGCTTATAAAATCCTGGAAAGATTTGTACGGGCCGTTCTGATTGCGCTCCTGCACTATTTTCTCCGCGGCCGCCTGTCCCATGCCCTTTATGCCCATCAGACCGAACACAATCCGTCCGTCTATCACGTCAAAAATGGAGTCGCTTCTGTTCACGTCAGGAGCGTCCACGGGTATTCCCATTTTGCGCGCCTCCTCTATGTACAATGGGATTTTATCCGTGGATGTGATTTCGTTCGTAAGGTTCGCCGCCATGAATTCTGCGGGCTTGTTTGCTTTGAGCCAGCCGGTGCGGTACGCCACCACTGAGTATGCCGCGGCGTGGCTTTTGTTGAATCCGTAGCCGGCGAACGGAATCATTATCTCAAAGATATCCTTCGCATGCTCCTCTGTGAATCCGTTCTTTATCGCGCCCTCCACGAATTCCTTGCGCTTTCCTATGAGGATTTCCTCTTTCTTTTTACCCATGGCGCGCCTGAGCATATCCGCTCCGCCCAGGCTGAATCCCGCTATCCTCTGCGCCACCTGCATAACCTGCTCCTGGTATACCATGACTCCGTAAGTCTCTTTCAGTATGTCCTCCAGACACGGGTCCGGGTACTGTATGGTCTCGGGATGCCATTTGCCCTGAATGTACTTGGGGATGTAGTCCATGGGCCCGGGACGGTAGAGCGCGTTCATGGCGACCAGCTCCTCTATGCTGCGCGGCTTAAGCTGCTTGAGCCATTTCTGCATGCCGGGGGACTCGAACTGGAATACGGCCACAGTGTCGCCGTTGCTGAAAAGGTTAAACGTCTTCTCGTCCGTCTCGCATACATCCTCCGCGCGGAACAGAGGCTCGTCAGGCTTTCTGTGCTTGTTTATTATGTCCTCCGCGTAGCGTATAAGGGAGAGGGTCTTAAGTCCCAGATAGTCGAATTTCACAAGACCGCACGGCTCTATTATGTCCATGGTGTACTGTACGGCCGTGTTGCCTGTCTTGGCGTCGTGGAATACGGGCGCCCAGTTGGGAAGCGGTGTCTTTCCTATGACCATGCCGCTTGCGTGCAGTCCTGTGTTGCGGTTTATGTTCTCAAGCTTAAAGCACAGTTCGAAGAGTTTCTGATAGCGCGGGTCGTCTTTGAATGGGATGAGCTTTCCGCCGTCAGGCATTTTGTCCGTGGGCTCGCTGAAGGCGTCCTTGAGTCTGGCCTTGGGGCTGTCCGGGATGCATTTTTTGAGCATGTTCACTTCGCTGAGCGGGATGTCCAGGACGCGCCCCACATCCGCTATAACCGCCTTGGCCTTAAGCGTTCCGAACGTGACTATGTGGCCCACCTGCGGAAGCCCGTACCATTCCTCCGTGTGGCGTATTATCCTCTGGCGGAATTCGAAGTCCATGTCCACGTCGAAGTCAGGCATGGAGACACGCTCGGGGTTAAGGAATCTCTCAAAAATCAGCTTGTACCTGAAAGGGTCTATGTCGGTGATTGTCATGGCGTAGGCCACAAGGCTTCCCGCCCCGGAGCCGCGTCCCGGTCCTATGGGGATGTTATTCTGCTTGGACCAGTTTATGAATTCCCACACTATAAGAAAGTAGCCGCTGAAACCCATGTTGAAGATTATGCCCAGCTCATACATGGCGCGGTCGATGATTTCTTTTGTGAGCTCCTTGTAGCGTTTCCTGAGCCCGTCCTCTACTATGTGAAGCATGAACGCGTCCTGGCTTACGTATTCCTTGGGAATCTGGTACACGGGCAGTGTGTCCTTAAGAGCCTGTATGCTGTACTGATAAATCGTAAGGTCGCACATGCTTGCGATTTTAAGCGTGTTCTCAATGGCATCCGGGCACTGCGGGAAAAGAGAGGCCATCTCGCTTTCAGTCTTCATGTACCACTCTGAGCCCTGGAAGTGCATGCGGTTCGTGTCCTTGAGGCTTTTCTTGGTGCCTATGCAGACCAGCACGTCCTGCGCCTCCGCGTCCTCTTTGCGGCTGTAGTGTATGTCGTTCGTGACCACCAGCGGAATGTCCAGGTCGCGCGCAAGTTTTATGAGCTTGGGCGCAACTTCCTTCTGGTCCTCCAGACCGTGGTCCTGCAGCTCTATGTAGTAATGGTCGCGTCCGAAAAGCTCCTTGTATTTGCGGGCGGTCTCATAGGCCCTCTCTGTGTCGCCGTGCAGCAGAGCCTGCGGAATCTCCCCCTGGACGCACGCGCTCAGGCAGATAAGGCCCTCGTGGTAGCGCTGAAGAAGCTCCCAGTCTATGCGCGGCTTGTAATACATGCCCTCGGTGTACGCCAGGCTTGAGAGCCAGCACAGATTCTCGTAGCCTTTCTGGTTTTTCGCAATGAGAATCAGATGATATGAGTATTTGTTCTTTCCGTTACGGCTGTACGGCAGGGGAGTGTGCTCCTTGCGGCTTCCCTCCGCCATATAGAATTCCTCGCCGCAGATGGGGTTTATTTCGTTTTTATGGCAGAGTTTCTCGAAGTTAAGCACGCCGAACATGTTGCCGTGGTCGGTTATGGCGAGCGCTTTCATGTTAAGCTCTTTGGCGTGCGCCACAAGGGTGTCTATCTTGCTTGCCCCGTCCAGCAGTGAGTAGTCTGAGTGAACGTGGAGATGAACGAATTTACTTTCCGGGGTGCCGGCGGGCACGTCCGGGAATGTTTTGCAGTCCGCCATTTTTACCTCACGGTAATTATACCGCAAAAGCGGGCGCGGGTAAATTGGACGGAACATTTTCCGCGCTAAATTTTTCCTCCGCGTCCTGGCCGTTCTTTTCCGCGCGGAAAACTAGTCGCTTCCTATGCCCTTTAGAATCTCCAGCGCCGAGGTGTATTTCCTGAAATTCTTTATCTGCTTTTTGTCAGTGGGGCGCATCTCGTAATGCGTGCCGTCCTTGTCCGAGAAGCACAGCACGCATTTGTTGAACACCGAGATGGCGGTTATGCTCTCAAGCGGTATGCTGAGCATGGGGCTGCCGCTTTCCTCTGCGGACCGGATGTCATGAAGTAAATACCCCCCCCCGTTTACCGCAAGGAAGTCCATCCTGTCCTTGAACAGCCTGAACGTGCCTTTCCCCACCGGGGTCTCCCTGTGGTCGTCAGTGATTTTGGAGAGCCTTACGTCTGTGTCAAAGAAAAGCGGCTCCTCCGTGCCGGCGGAATCCTGTATGTACTGCCTGTAGAATTCCGTCTGCCATTCGTCCCACTGCGTAAGATTGTGAAACTTGAATCCGTCTCCGAAAAAGCCGTAGTCGTCATACTGCGTGCTCATGCCGCACTTTTTGCAGAACACTGTGTCGCCTTTGGTGGCTATGGAGTCTATGCTCCTGCATTCCGGGCAGACGCATACCGCGCACTCCATGCCCTCCGCCTTGTTTTTGCCCTTGTACCTTACGGGATTTTTCTCCTGAATGGCATAGGCATCCTCATAAATGTCCTCGTGGATGATTCTGGTTATCTCATCCGCGCTCATGCCCTTAAGCTCCTCCGCGGTGTAATAATGCACTATCCTTCCGTGGATTCTGCCCTTGCGCACGCCGCCTGTTCCCCACCTGGGGTTTGAGAGGTACACGCCCTCAAGCCGGTAGGTCACAAGAGCCGCGCCTGAGACTTTGACCAGCTTTCCTGTGGCATTCTCTATGCGCCATGTCTTTCCGTTGAACGAGCGGTTTCCTTCCGGGAAAAGGCACACGTTCTTTCCGGCGCGTAATTTCCGCAGGGCCTTGGCCACGGCCAGTGCGTCGGTCGCGCCCTTTATTTTTGAGATTGGCTCGAACGTCCACTTAAGGATTTTTGACTTGAATCCCGCGCGGTAAACCTGCTCGCTTGCCATGAAGTACATGTGCTGCGGAAAGCTGAGCCCCAGCAGCACCGGGTCGAAATTAGAGTTATGGTTTGACAGCACCAGGTACGGTGCCTTGAAAGTTTCGGGCGCTATGTCGTATGTGTATCCAAGCTTGTTCTTTATGTAAAGCGGGGCCAGTAATCTGCTTATCTTCCATACGTTCAGATGGCGTTTAAAGACCGCGTTATCGTCTATCTTATTGCTCATGGCTTTATTCTAGCATAGTTTTGAATATGACGCCATAAAGTTTTCTGATTTTGTACTGCGAGTAAGGATGATGGTCTTGGGACCGGTGCGGGGCGCGCTCTGCTCAGGGAAAGGCCCGTGAGTCCTCTGCGTATCGGGAAATCTTGATAAATACCTAAGAAACTAAGATAACACTTGCTATTTTTAAAAAATAGTCTGATAATGAGATGATTACGTTTTATTTTTGAAGGAGCGCATAAATGACCAACGAACAGATTGCCAGCGAAATTAGTGCAGGTAGCGCGGTTTTAGGCATTGAATTCGGCTCAACCCGCATCAAGGCGGTGCTGATTGACTCAGAGAACAACCCCGTTGCGGGCGGCGCGTTCGACTGGGAGAACTCGCTTGTGGACGGCGTGTGGACTTACTCCTTGGATGAGATTCATAACGGAATTTCTGTGGCTTTCTCGGAGCTTAAGAAGGACGTGCAGTCCAAGTACGGCGTAAAACTTACAAAACTTAAGGCATTCGGAATAAGCGCCATGATGCACGGATATCTGGCGTTCGGCAAGGACGATAATCTTCTGGTTCCGTTCCGCACATGGCGCAACACCATCACCGGAGAGGCGAGCGAGAGGCTTTCTGAGCTGTTCAACTATCCCATCCCGGAGCGCTGGAGCATAGCGCACCTTTACCAGGCGATTCTGAACGGCGAGCCGCATGTGCCTGACGTGGCGTTCTTCACCACGCTCGCGGGCTACGTGCACGGTAAGCTTACGGGAGAGAAAGTCCTGGGCGTGGGGGATGCGAGCGGAATGTTCCCCATAGATGCCGGCACTGGCGACTGGGACAAATCCATGATAGATAAATTCAACGCGCTTGTGGCGGATAAAAACTACGGCTGGAAACTGGAGGACATCCTTCCCAAAGTGCTTCCTGCAGGAGCCTGCGCGGGAAAACTCACCGCGGAGGGAGCCGCCTGGCTTGACGCGGAGGGCAGCCTGGAGGCGGGCGCGCTGTTCGCTCCCCCTGAAGGAGACGCGGGGACCGGCATGGCGGCCACTAACTCCGTGGCCCCCCGCACGGGCAACGTGTCCGCAGGAACATCAGTGTTCGCCATGGTGGTTCTGGAGAAGGCGCTTGGAAAAGCGTACAACGGCCTCATAGACATAGTGGCCACTCCCGACGGAAAGCCCACAGCCATGGCGCATGCCAATAACTGCACAGGCGAGTATGACAAATGGATTAAGCTGTTCGGCGCGGCCGCGGAGCTTATGGGCGCCAAATTCAGCAAGGGAGACCTCTACGACAAGCTTCTGGGGGCCGCCATGAAGGGCGACAAGGACTGCGGCGGGCTCATCCCGTACAACTATATCTCCGGCGAGAGCATGACGGGATTTGCCAGCGGAAGGCCGCTTTTCGTGCGCACGCAGAACGCGAATTTCACGCTTGAGAATTTCATGCGCGCGCAGCTGTTCACGGCGCTGGGCGCTCTGCGCACAGGAATGGACATTCTTTTTGACGAGGAGAAAGTGCGCATAGACAGGCTTACGGGCCACGGCGGATTCTTTAAGGCGGAGGGAGTGGGGCTCCCCGTGATGGCGGCGGCCATGCACACTCCCGTCAGCGCGCTGAGCACTGCCGGCGAGGGCGGGCCGTGGGGCATGGCGCTCCTGGCCTCCTACAGCGCGGATGTGGCGGCCGGAAACAAGGAGAGCCTTCCTGACTGGCTTAACGCTCACGTGTTCAAGAGCGCCAAAGTCGAGACAGTGCAGCCTGCCGCCGCGGATGTGGAGGGTTTCAACGCGTTCTTCGCGAACTACAAGAAAGGCCTCGCTGTGGAGCGCGCCGCGGTGGAGTCACTGGACTAGGAAAACAAAAACAGCATAAATCTGGAGGAGCAGAATGGCTAAGTATAAGACCCTTAAGGAGCAGGCCTACGAGGCGAACATGGAGATACCCGCGCAGCATCTTGCGCTGTACACATGGGGAAACGTAAGCGCGTTTGACAAGGCGGCGGGAGTTTTCGCCATAAAGCCCAGCGGTGTCCCGTATCCCGAGCTTAAGGCCGACAGCATGGTGGTGGTGGACTTGGAGGGCAATGTAGTGGAGGGCTCCCTGCGGCCTTCAAGCGACACGCCCACCCACGTGGTCCTCTACAAGGAATTCGCAGTGAAAGACGGCGCCGACATTAACGGAATCATACACACTCATTCCACGTTCGCGGTAAGCTGGGCGCAGGCGGTAAGGCCGGTTCCCCTGTTCGGCACCACGCACGCGGACCACATACAGACTGAGGTTCCCTGCACGCCGTATCTTTCCGAGGAGGCCGTTAAGAACGACTACGAGAAAGAGACGGGGGATCTTATCGTGAGCCATTTCCGCTCCCTGAGCCTTAATCCCGCTGAGGTTAACATGGTGCTGGTGGGCGGGCACGGACCTTTCTGCTGGGGAAAGGACGCATCCAAGGCGGTGTACAATGCCGCTGTCCTGGAGGAAGTGAGCCACATGGCGCTGAACACTCTTCTGCTTAGCCCCGGAGCCGCGACACTTCCCTCCTACATCATCGACAAGCATTATCAGAGGAAGCACGGTCCAAACGCGTATTACGGTCAGGGAGGCGCGCACTAGGTTTTCTGGGCGCTGTAATCCACATAAAATGAGCCTGTGCGGTTAAATTCGCGCGGGCTTTTTTATTTTTTTTGCCCTCACTACTTGACTATACTACATGGGGGTAAGTATACTGTACGCAGAGGATTTATTATGGAAAAAGACGAGAAATCAAAGACAAAGAAAAGCCGGCCCAAGGCTGGAAGAAACACCGATGACCTGCATCTGCTCTTAAATCGCCTTAACAGGATTGAGGGGCAGATTCACGGAATAAAAGGAATGCTTGAGAAGGACATAAACTCCCAGGACATTCTGGTGCAGATTTCAGCCGTGAATTCCGCGCTGAACGCGCTCAACAAAGAGCTGATAGCGGTCCACATAAGGACGTCGTTCGCAAAGGACATACGCGCCGGAAACGACGAGGCCATCACCGAGCTTTCCAAACTGGTACAGAAACTGCTTAAGTAGGACATGACGCCAGAATCAGAAGTCTCTGTCAGTGTTGCGGTCTCTTTCCGGGCCGCAAATAAAGGCGTCCGTTTTGAGCGGACACGCGCGCAGTTATGGAACGTTACGTTTCCTGCGCGCCACGATTCAGGAGCGAATTATGTTTTTTAAAAAAGAGCTCACGGAGCAGACCGTGCAGATTACGGGCATGCAGTGCGCGCATTGTGAGAACGCCGTTAAGGCGGAGCTGAAAAAAATAAAGGGCGTGAAGGACGTCTCCGCCGACCACGCATCAGGATCTGCCGTTATAAAAAGCTCCGGCCCCATAGACCGCGAGCAGATAGCGGCCGCAGTTAAAAACGCGGGCTTCGCTTTGGCATGAGCTTTAAAAGGACTGCTTATATTCTGTGCCGCGCGGCCGCTCTTCTGACGGCGCTGCTTCTTTTTTCCGCGGTCATGTCATGCGCGTCTGATGAGGGAAGCGCCGTTGACGGCGTGGAGGTCTTCCGCCTGGAAAACGGACTCAGCCTGTTCACCGTGGAGAACCATACTGTTCCTTTGGTGTACATAGAGATTGCCGTAAGGGCGGGAGCGATTACTCAGACCCCGGAGAACGCCGGTCTTTTCCATCTTTATGAGCACATGATGTTCAAGGGGAACGACCTGTATCCGAGCGCGGCTAGCGTGCAGAGGGCGCTGTCTGACATGGGCGTGGCGGACTGGAACGGCACCACCGGTACAGACTGCGTGAACTATTTCTTTACCATTCCGTCCGACCAGCTGGAGGCGGGGCTTGCGTTCTGGAACGCCGCCATAAGGAATCCCCTCATGGACGAGAAGGAATTTGAGAACGAGAAAAAAGTCGTCCTATCGGAGATAAGGGGTGACGAGGCAAAGCCCGCCCGCGTTTTTTATGACGCGCTTCATCTGGACATGTTCCCGGACTTCCCGTACAAGACCGATGCCGGCGGCTCGCCTGATGTGGTTCAGAACGCCACCATAGCGCAGCTCCGCGAGATTCAGAGGTCATATTACATTCCGTCCAACGCCGCGCTTTTTGTGGGCGGCGACATAGACACTGAGATGACAAGGACTCTGGTGCGGACAATTTATGGCGGCTGGAAAAATCACGGCCCGTCATCAGGGGAGGGCATGGCGCAGCCCACCATGACGCCGTTTGACGACGTGCAGTTCCGCGTGATGCCCTACGATCAGATTTCAGAGCAGATTGCGCAGGTGGCGGTGAATTTCCGCGGCCCCGACGTGGACTTTAACGAGGCCGACACTTACACCGCGGATTATCTTCTTCATCTTATATCTGACCCGCAGGGAATATTCAAGCGGACTCTGACGCAGGATCCTTTACTGCAAATCCCCGAGACAGATTACGTTAGCGCATCCTATGGAACCACCAGGGCAAGCAGCATACTCAGCTTCAACGCCGTCATGCTAAATCCCTATGACAATATAGCGGACAGGACGGAGCGTTTCCTGAGTCTGATACAGGATGATCTGCTGTGTTCCGTGGCAAAGGAAAGAAAATCGTTCACAAAAAAAAGCGCCAGGGCTCTGGTAAGGCGCATATCTGATTCTGAGAAAATAAATTCCGAAAGCGCGGAGGATATACTCTCCGTGACGCGCTTCTGGTGGGCGAGCGCCGCCCCGGGATATTACGAGGGCTACAAAAAGAATCTTTTAAAAGTCTCCGGAAAGGACGCTGAGAATTTCGTGGACGAGTACGTGAGGAAAAGAAGCCCGCTGGTTACGGTGCTGGTGAATCCCGCGGTTTATGAGGAATGCAGGGATGAGCTTTCTTCGCGCGGCTACAAGGAGATAAATTCGCAGAACGCGTTCTGGTGGAAAAAGGAGAGGTTCGCTCCGGATTTCAGCCTCATGCCGTCCCCTGACCGCACGGAAAGTCCCGAGACGGAGCCGTCTTACAGGGCACGCGAGGACGGAGGGCGGGAATCGCAGTCAGGCGCGGGAAAAGATTCACCTGAGCTTAAGGTGTCGCGTCTTTTAAATGGCATACCGGTTTACATGCAGGAGACGGGAAGCCCCATGGTCTCCGTGGCGCTGTGCGTGCGCGGCGGCGTTAAGAATCTTACTCCCGGAACATCGGGGCTTGAGGGCGCGCTTTTCAACATCATGTCCGAGTCCTCAAAAAAGTATTCCTACGCGGAGCGCAACGCGCTGAGCTATAAGACGCTCATGAAAATAAGCTATGCCGCGCGTCAGAGCGGGTCATGGCTTTATCTGGATGTTCTGGAGGACTATCTGGATGAGGCCCTGCCCGTGCTTGTGGACGGATTTCTGGAGCCGGATTATGCCCAGGATGTGTTCGACAACATGATGACCATGTACAGCCAGAGCATTCAGACTATGCTGAACAATCCCTCGTCTCTTCTCTCATACGAGGCGATGAACGAGATTTACGCGGACCATCCGTTCATGACGCGCACCACCGTCACTCCTGACTCAGTTTCCTCCGTAACGATAGATAATCTTATGGCGCTGCATGAGAAGATTGTGCGGCCGGAGCGGATTTTCGTGGTGGTCTCAGGGAATGTGGACTCAAAGAAAATAACCGCGGCCCTGGACAAGACTCTGGGCGCTTTCGGGGAGCCTTGCTCCGGCGAGGGTGAGGATTCTTACGGCGGCAGTTTCAGGCTCTCGGACGTGCCTCCTGTAACTGTAAGCGGAAAGAACGTGGTGATGAGCCATCCTTCGTGCGCGGGGACGGGTTTCGCATACCGTTATTTCAGGAGCCCTGCGAACACGGATCCTGATTTTGTTCCCGCGCAGCTTGCGGCCAATGTCTATACTCAGATTCTGTTCAACGTGGTGCGCGAGCATTACGGCGTGTGCTATTCACCGTACAGCTATGTAATCGGCTCCGCGGCTCCCGTGGGCTGCGAGTATCTTTACAGGCTCTCGGACTTCACGGACTTTGCAAGTTGCGTGGAGGAGGCGAGGAATCTTATGCGGGACGGGGTGCTCATAGAGAGCGCGGACCCATCCGGCTCATATACATACACCACGCTGGAGTCTGAGCTTAAGGGATATAAGAATTCTTATATAAACTCCGCGTACTCTGACGGCGCCACAAGCTCCGGGCAGGTATCATCCATGGCGTACAATCTGCTGCAGTTTGATGACGCCCTGCATGATAAGGTCCAGCTGGAGCAGGTCCGTGAGGCCTCCGCGCAGGACATTCTGAGAGTTTTCAGAAAATACTGGATAGACGAGAGCTCGCGCTGGTTTGTCATAACTGGGCCTGAGAATATGTCGCTGGTGGAGTCGGTTTTAAATTAGTCTTTTACAGGGAGGCATTGAGCCTCCTTTTTTATTCGGGAGAGGGGCATGCGCTGAGGATGAATTCTCATTCATGCCCGTCCTCCTCCAGTTTTCTGAGCTTGGATTTTTTTCCGCCTGCCGCATGCACGCTTGAGAGCACCGCGGTCACTATGAGGACGGCTCCCAGAATCTCCCACAGACCGTTTGAAATCTCCATCACCGCCAGTATGGCAAAGTAACCGCCTATGGGGCTGAGGGCTGAGACGTTGAGGCCCAGGCTCTCCAGGTTTCCTGCCAGCCCCTCGATAAGCCTTGCGCCGTACAGGACGTAAATCGAAAGCATGACAAGCATTGTGTGAATCAGGGTGCCAAGCGCCGCTGACAGCGCTCCGCTTAATGTCTTGGGGAAACGCGGAATCAGAAGAAGCGCGCGGTTCACTCCCCAAACTGCCACGGGAAAAATTATGCGCGGAAGGACTGAGACAAGCGGATTCATGAAAAACGGGTTCGCGCCGCCTCCCATCATTATGGTTCTGAGAAGGCTTGTCAGCCCGAAGATGCAGCCCACGCTCATGCCGGGAACAAGGCCCGCGAACAGAGCCGCCAGAATGGCCGGAATGTGCATGATGGTTATGGTGGCAAGTCCGCCCAGCTGTATGTACCCGATGGGAGTGAGGGCCAGGACTATGCTCAGTGCCCCCAGCACACCGGTCACGGCTATCTTATAGTTCCGGGATTGATCAACGTTTCTCATGCGCCCTACAGTACAATAATAGCGCCCCTGTGTCAAACACGGGGGCTGTGCCGTCAGCGAGATGGGCGCCTTAATCAGAATCCCATGCCGCCGTCTACGCCGATAACCTGGCCCGTTATGTAAGTGCTTAGGTCGCTGGCTAGGAACAGGGCGGCGTTCGCTATGTCCTGCGGGATTCCCGCGCGTTTCAGCGGTATGCGGTCAATCATCGCTTTCTGAAGGTCTTCCTTGAGCACTGCGGTCATGTCCGTGGTTATGAAGCCCGGCGCTATGCAGTTAACGCGCACTCCACGGCTTCCTACCTCTGCGGCCAGCGATTTGGAGTACGCTATGAGACCGCCCTTGCTCGTGGCGTAATTGACCTGCCCGCCGTTACCGTGGATGCCCACTATGCTGGACATGTTTATTATGCTTCCCGCGCGCTTCCGTATCATGTCGTTGGAGACAATCTGGCTGATAAGGAAGGCCGATGTAAGGTTCACGCGGAGCACATCGTCCCAGTCCTCTTTTTTCATTCTGAAGCTGAGGCCGTCACGTGTGATGCCCGCGTTGTTCACCAGGACATCAAATCCGCCGGATTCCGCGAGCGCGTCCTTTACCGCCTGCGTTACCTGTTCGGAGTCTCCCACATCGGCGTGAATCTCGTGGAAAGCAGTGCCGTTTTTCTGTGCCAGGTCCTCAAGCTCCTCTTTTCCCGCGCTGGGCTTGGAGCAGAGACCCCACACCTCCGCGCCGTTCTTAAGAAACTCCTCCGCTATGGCGCGTCCTATCCCGCGGCTGGAGCCGGTTACAAGCGCCTTCTTTTTTTCAAGCAGCATTTTTTTTCTCCTGTAATATGAATCCCTCTGAAAGCCGTGCGCCATTCACGCGCGGCGTATGTCCTTGGACTACAGCGCCTCTATGTCCTCAGCGGTGTTTACCGGAACCGCCGGCAATGTCTCGCCGAATGATGTCTGTCCCCAGAGCCCTGTGAGGACTTTTCCGGGGCCCACCTCAAGCACACGCCATTCGTTGGCACTGTCCGCCTGAATCAGGGATGCCAGCACGCTCTCCTCCGCCGTCCACTGCACGGGATTTGTAAGATGGAGCACGGCGCTTGTCTTTACCTCATCGCCGGTGGTGGCCTGAGTTCCGCTCACGTTGCTGAAGAGCGCTATTTTAGGAGCGCCGAACGTGGCTTTGTCCAGCACGGGGCCGAACTGCTCCGCGGCTTTCTGCATGAGGGGGCTGTGGAACGGACCCGCCACCTTAAGCCGTATGGCTCGGCGCGCACCTGCCTCCGTGGCGGCTTTCTCCGCGGCGGTAAGGGCATCGAACGTTCCGCTGATTACGGTCTGCTTGGCGCTGTTCATGTTGGCGGCATAGGCGTCAGGAATCTGCGATGCAATCTCCTTGACCTTATCGGGCGGGAGACCTATTATGGCGCTCATTCCGGGCGCGTGCCCCTCGTTCTCGGCGGCAATCTCCTCGCACACTTTCTGCATTATAAGCCCGCGCTCCCTGACCACTTTTATCACATCCTCAAAGCTGAGGACTCCGGCCGCATACAGGGCGGGGAATTCTCCCAGACTGAAACCCATTGCGGCGTCAGGGGTGATTCCCTTGTCTTTTAGCGCCGCCATTATGGCAAGCGATGCCGCCGTGATAGCGAGCTGGCTGTTATCGCTGCGGCTTAAATCCTCAGCGCTTGATTCCCATAAAAGCCTCTTAACGTCCACGTTCACTATTGAGGAGATGTCATCTATAACTTTTGCCGCGGACCCGAATTTCTCTGCGACATCCTTCACCATTCCCGGCGCCTGCGCGCCCTGACCAGGAAACAAAAACGCATACTTGATAGCCATAAATACCTCTTTGCGACAAATTATGACGCCTTGTCATTTTGATGTCAAGGGCGGATGTGTTTTGCGCGGTCCGCAGAAAAGCCTCACTGCAAGGTGGCGGGCCGGATTGCAGAAAATAAGATGACATGGCCCGGAGAGACGCTTGCCGTGCCCTTTTGTTTTCAGTAAAATCATATTTATGAAAGCTATAATAACAGTTGTGGGCGGAGACAAAGTCGGAATCATTGCGAAAGTCTCGGCGTATCTTGCGGGGCACTCCATAAACATAGCGGACATCACGCAGACCATACTGAGCGGGAATTTCGTGATGATGATGATGGTGGATTTCTCCGGCGCGGACATTGACATAGACGGCGCGCGCAGGGATCTCACCGCGGAATGCTCCGCCCTGGGCGTGGACGTTAACGTCATGGCCGAGAAAGTTTTCAGCGCCATGCACCGCATATAATACGATGGCAAGAAAAGGTCAGTTTAAATTTTCCTACGACGCGCCAGTCTCCATAACGTTCGTCCTTGTGGTATCGCTAGCGATGATACTGGATTATACTGTCCTGCGCGGATGGCTTACGAAAAATGTGTTTACCTGCCGCGGCATAAGGGGCTCTGGGGGAATGCCCGCGTTTGATTTTAAGAACGGGTTTGACTACCTGCGGCTTCTGACGCATATCTTCGGCTCCGCGGGCTGGGAGGATTTTCTTATAAACACCACCATAATCCTTCTTCTGGGGCCCGCACAGGAGGAGCGCTACGGCTCTGCCATGTTCGCCCTTATGACCGTGGTCTCGGGGATAACGGCAGGAGTGCTCTCTGTGTGCGCGGGCGTCTCGCTTAACGGCCCGGGCTGCATAATCTTCACCCTGATACTTCTTGCGTCCATCACGGCGTTCAGCAGGAGGACCATAGAGTTCTCGTGGATACTGGTCTTTGTGCTCTACACTTCATTCAGGATGTATGCGTCCGCTCCGGGGCACGGCTCCGCTGTGAGCTTTCTGGATTTCCTTAAGGCGAATGTCCCCACTTTCATAAACCTTGTAGCGGGAGTTGCGGGAAGCCTCTTCGCGTTCATGGCGTCGCCCAAGAAAAGAAAGTCCTCGGGCCTTTTGCGGAAAGCCGCCGCGGCATCGGATGCGGGAACCGTCAGGGGGGAGGGCCGCGGCTACGGCTCAGAGAATTATTATGAGGAGCGGAATGAGCGCCGTGAGCAGAGCGTGCGCCGCAAATCCTCACCGCGCCACGGAACAGGGAATGAGACCGTGGTGGGCACGATAGACTTGTGAAACTTAGTCTGCTATACTTGTAACATGAAAACTTCTTGCGTAAAAACATTCGGCGTTCTTACCAGCGGAGGAGACGCTCCCGGACTTAACGCCGCCATAAGGGCGGTGTGCCGCACTGCCAGCGTCCAGTACGGTATGAGAGCCGTGGGTATAAAGAACGGCTACAGGGGTCTGGTAAAGGGAGACATGATTCCGCTTGACGTCTCTCAGCTTTCAGGTCTCCTTACGGTGGGCGGTACCATACTGGGAACTTCCCGCGAGAAGCCTTTTAAAAATCCGCAGCCAAATCCCGAGACGGGGCTTCTTCCCATAGAGGCCATAAAAAAGAATTACAGGGAATGGAATCTGGATGCGCTTGTGTGCATAGGCGGAAACGGCACCAACACCACTGCGAGTCTCCTTGCGCAGGAGGGGCTTAATGTAATCGGGCTTCCCAAAACCATAGACAACGATATAATGTGCACTGACATGACGTTCGGTTTCCATACCGCGGTGGATGTGGCGACTGATGCCATAGACCGCCTGCACTCCACGGCGCACAGCCACTCAAGGATAATGGTCATAGAGGTTATGGGGCATAAGGCGGGATGGCTTGCGCTTTACTCAGGCATAGCGGGAGGCGGAGATGTAATACTGATTCCTGAGATTCCCTATGACATACAGAGCGTGGCGGATAAAATCATGGAGCGCCGCAACGCCGGGAAAAATTTCTCCATAGTGGTTGTGGCGGAGGGAGCCATGAGCCGGGAGGAGGCGCTTCTTTCCAAGAAAGAATTTAAGAAACTCCGTGCGTCCATGCCGGAGTCCATAGGCTACAGGGTGGCGCATGAGCTTGAGAGGGCGACCGGTCTTGAGAGCCGCGTCACTGTGCTGGGCTATCTGCAGAGGGGAGGGACCCCGAGCCCATACGACAGGGTGCTTGCCACGCAGTTCGGCACGCAGGCCGCGCATTTCCTTGCGCGCGGTGATTTCGGAAAGCTGGTGGCTCTGCAGAACAGCGAGATAAAAGGCGTTCCTCTTTCTGACATAGCGGGCCAGGTTAAGAATATACCTGCGGGCCACTACATGCTGCAGACCGCGCGCGAAGTGGGAACCTGCCTGGGAGACTGAGATGTCCGCGGCGGGGAAGTGCAGGCTGTGCGAGCCTTGCGCGGGTCTTGTGTGCAGGGGCGAGCTTCCCGGAATGGGCGGCGTGAATCAGAGCGAGAATTTCATACTCAACTGCGGGGCATGGCGGGAAATCCCTCCGGGGCGTAAGGATTCAGGCCGCATTCCGCAGGTGCGCCTTGCTCCCATGACCGGCGCCGTGGAGAACGCGGGCTGGCACGATGAGCGGAGCTTTTACCCCGCGCTTGTGGGCCTGGCATTGCGCTCAGGTTTCGCGCTCAGCATAGGTGACGGCACTCCAGACGAGAAGCTTCTGTACGGGATTCAGGCTGTAAGGGACGCGCGCATGACAAACCCCGGCGTAAAGGCCGCGGTGTTCATCAAGCCATATGAGAACAAGAAGATACTGGAGCGCATGGAGATGGCCATGGACGTGGCGGAGGTCCTCGGCGTGGACACGGATGCGTTCAACATAGTCACCATGCGGGATAAGGCGCGCCTTGAGAGAAAATCATCCGCTCAGCTTAAGGAGCTTATGGACTGGAGCCGCGCCCGCGGAATACCGTTCGCCGTGAAGGGCATATTCACGGAATATGACATGGATATTCTGCGGGACCTGTGTCCTGACATAGCAGTGGTATCGAACCACGGGGGCCGTGTTCCCGTAAGAAGAGGAAGCACCGCGGCCTTCCTTGCCCTCCGCTCCGATGAGATTCTCTTGCGCTGCGGGGCGCTGTGGGCGGACGGCGGCATAAGGAGCCTTTCCGATGTAAGGAAAGCCGCCGGCTACGGGGTCTCGTGCGTCATGCTGGGCCGCCCGTTCGTGAGCGCGCTTCTTTCGGGTAAGGATTCCCTTGTGCTGAAGGACTGACGCGGTGCGGAAAATCCCTTCCGGTCCGTTTGCTGAAAATCTTTTAAAATTTTAAAGTTTTCTAACACTTTTTTAAAAGGTGTGCTATAATGTCTTTTATACTGATAGTGTTACTATCATGCTGAAATGCCTAGTTTCACGATGATGTAGCATAATTTACAAGGTGGCTGTATATGTCTGTAGCAAAAAAGTACATTCTTGCTCTGGATCAGGGGACCACAAGCTCGCGCGCCATAATCTTCAATCAGCACGCGCAGAAAGTGGCGTCCGGCCAGAGGGAATTTACGCAGTATTTTCCTAAGCCGGGCTGGGTTGAGCACGACGCCGACGAGCTTTTTCTGGGGCAGCTTACTGTGATGCAGGAGACCGTGCGTCAGGCGAAAATCCCGCCCGAGCAGATTGCGGCGATCGGCATCACTAATCAGCGTGAGACAGTGGTCCTGTGGGAGAAGTCCACGGGGAAACCTGTTTACCACGCCATAGTGTGGCAGTGCAGGCGCACCGCGGACATGGCCGAGGAGCTTATCGCGTCAGGCAAAAGCAAGATGATTCAGTCCAAGACCGGGCTCATCCCCGACGCGTATTTCAGCGCCACAAAAATAAAATGGATTCTGGACAATGTTCCCGGGCTGCGGGCCAGGGCGCGTAAGGGCGAGATTCTTGCGGGAACCATAGACACGTGGCTTGTGTGGAAGCTGACAGGCGGAAAGGCGCACGTTACTGACTACACTAACGCGAGCCGCACCATGCTGTTTAACATACACACTCTGGAATGGGATTCCGATCTTCTTAAGCTCATGGACATTCCGCGCAACATTCTGCCGGAGGTTAAAGACTCCTCATGCGTGTACGGCACCACGGACAAAGATGTCTGCGGGTTCGAGGTCTCCATAGCGGGCTGCATAGGCGACCAGCAGGCGGCGCTTTTCGGGCAGGGCTGCTTTACCCGGGGAAGCGTTAAGACCACTTACGGAACGGGCTGCTTCATGCTCATGAACATAGGAAGCAGGCCCATCACGTCCAAGAACAATCTGCTTACCACCATAGCGTTCGGCATCAACGGCAAAGTCCAGTACGCGCTTGAGGGAAGCGTGTTCATGGGCGGCGCCACAATCAAATGGCTGCGCGACGAGCTGGGTCTCATAAGGACGGCCCATGAGTGCGACATCCTTGCGGAAAGCGTGCAGGACTCGAACGGCGCCATACTGGTTCCCGCGTTCACAGGCCTGGGCGCTCCGTACTGGGATCCATACGCGCGCGGCGTCCTCATGGGGCTTACACGCGGCGTGAACAAAGCCCACGTCTGCCGCGCCACAGTGGAGGCCATCTGCTATCAGGTGAAGGACCTTCTTGAGAGCATGAGGGCGGACACCGGGATTCATATAAAAGAGGTCAGGGTTGACGGAGGCGCGAGCGTGTCGAACGTCATGCTCCAGTTCCAGAGCGACATCCTGGCCAAGCCCATCTTCCGTCCTAAGAACGTGGAGACAACCGCGCTGGGCGCCGCATTCTGCGCGGGGCTTGCGGTGGGATTCTGGAAAGACAAGGAGGAGATTCTGGACGTGTGGACCGTGGACAAAATCTTCACTCCTGAGATGCCGGGCAACAGGCGTCATGAGCTCTATGACCGCTGGAAGGATGCGGTGGAGCGCAGCAAGGACTGGATAAAGGCGGATGCGGAGGCCGAGGAAAAAAAGGCTTCCGGCACCAGATCACGTGCAAAATCTGCCGCAAGAAAAACGGCGGGCAGGAAAAGCTCCTCCGCTACAAGAACAAAATCAAACGCTGATAAGGAAGGCTCAGAATGAACACACAGTATGATGTAGTCATAATAGGAGCGGGTATTTCCGGCGCGTGCATAGCGCGGGAACTCTCAAAGACGCAGGCCAGAGTCTGCATGCTGGACAAAGAGGATGACGTGAGCTGCGGCACAAGCAAGGCGAACTCGGGCATAGTCCACGCGGGCTACGATCCTGTGCCCGGCACTCTCATGGCACGTCTTAACGTGCGTGGCGCGGCTCTCATGCCGGAGCTCGCCAGGAAACTGCACTTCGACTACAATCCCATAGGCTCCCTTGTGCTGGCCTTCGATGATGAGGGCATGAAAAAAGTCCGCTCCCTGTACGAGCGCGGGCTTAAGAACGGCGTGAAGGATATGTCAGTCATAGGACAGGAGGAGCTCCGCGCCATGGAGCCCAACATAAGCGAGAACGCGGTGGGCGCGCTGTTCGCCAGGTCAGCGGGAATCATAGCACCGTACCAGACCACATGGGCGATAGCGGAGAGCGCTGTGATTAACGGCGTGACTTTCATGCGCGACACAATGGTCCACTCAATCAGGCAGGAGGCGGACAGGACTTTTACGCTTGAGACCTCCAAAGGCACTCTCACAAGCCGCTTCGTGGTGAACGCCGCGGGACTTGCCGCAGACAGCGTAAGCCGCATGGCGGGCGCAAGGGATTTCACCATAGTCCAGAGACGTGGAGAGTACTGCCTGCTGGATTCCAAATGCAAGAGCCTTGTGAACCATGTGCTTTTCCAGACACCGGGACCTTACGGCAAGGGCATATTGGTCACGCAGTCCGTGGACGGGAACATACTCATAGGCCCCAGCGCTGAGGACGTGGGCCTTGCCACAAAAGATTACACGGGGACCACAGCCGCCTCCCAGAACGCCATACTTAAGACCGCGGGACTTAGCGTGACGGAGATTCCGCGCAGGAACATAATAAACTCTTTCTCTGGAATACGCGCGCTCGCCTATGAGAAAGACTCGGCCGGAGAGCTCAGGCCCCTGGATGACTTCATAGTGGAGGAGGATGCCGTTGTTAAAGGATTTGTGAACGTGGCCGGCATCTGCTCCCCGGGCCTCACATCCGCGCCCGCCATCGGAGAGGAGGTCGCAGATATTTTAAAGAAAGCGGGACTTGACGCCATGCCCAACAAAAATTTCATAGAGGAAAGGGAAGGCATACCGTCATTTAAAAACGCGAGCCAGGAGGAGAAAGTCGCGCTGATAAAAAAAGATTCCCGCTACGGCCAGATTATCTGCCGCTGCGAGATGATAACCGAGGGCGAGATTGTGGCGAGCATAAAGTGTCCCCTGGGAGCGGTGGACTTGGACGGAGTAAAGCGCCGCACCAGGGCGGGAATGGGCAGGTGCCAGGCGGGATTCTGCTCACCGCGCGTGACTGAGATTCTGAGCCGCGAGCTTAACGTTCCCATGGTCAGCATCACCAAGCGCGGCGGAACAAGCTACATCCTGGACTCAAAGACGCGCGCCACCGTGAGCGATGTGGCTGCGCAGAATACAAAAACGGAGGCGAACGCATGAGCGACCTTTCAGAAAAAATTTATGACCTGATAGTTGTGGGCGGTGGTCCCGCAGGTCTTGCCGCCGCCATAGCCGCAAAACAGAACGGCTTGAAAGAAGTTCTTGTCCTGGAGCGCGACAACCGCGCGGGCGGAATCCTCTTGCAGTGCATTCATAACGGATTCGGGCTTCACCATTTCGGCGAGGAGCTCACCGGACCTGAGTATGCCGCCCGCTTCGTGAGGCAGGCGGACGAGCTTGGCGTGGAGACCAAGGTTAACACCATGGTGCTTGAGATTCACAAAGGCTCCCCTGTGCATGAGGTCGTGGCAATAAATTCCGCGGACGGGCTCATGTGCCTTAAGACTTATTCCGTGGCGCTCGCCATGGGCTGCCGTGAAAGGACGCGCGGAGCGCTGGTGATTCCGGGAACTCGCCCTGCCGGAATTTTCACTGCGGGAAGCGCGCAAAGATTCGTGAACATAGACGGATATCTTCCCGGCAAAAAAGTCGTCATCCTGGGCTCCGGGGACATAGGCCTTATCATGGCGCGCCGTCTCACGCTGGAGGGCGCGGAGGTTAAGCTTGTCTGCGAGATTATGAACTGCTCGGCAGGCCTTGCCCGCAACATGACGCAGTGCCTGTACAACTTCGACATTCCGCTCAGGCTGTCCACCACCATAGTGCAGATTCACGGAACGGACCGGGTTACCGGCGTTACAATCGCGCAGGTGGACAATCACCGTCAGCCTGTTCCCGGCACCGAGGAGTACATAGAGTGCGACACCGTGCTTTTGAGCGTGGGCCTTATCCCTGAGAACGAGGTTAGCATAGCGGCGGGGGTGGCGATGGACTCCATCACGAGCGGCCCCGCGGTGAACCAGAACATGGAGACTTCGCTGCCCGGAATTTTCGCCTGCGGTAACAGCGTCCATGTGCATGACCTGGTGGACTACGTCACGGAGGAAAGCCTTCTGGCGGGAAAGTGCGCGGCGGATTACGTGAAGGGCGTCAAAGCCGGTGCGCTGGAGAAAGGCGGAACCACAGTCCTTACAGTTACTCCCGGAAACCGCGTCCGCTACACTGTCCCGCAGCATGTGGATCTTAGCGCGGAGCCTCCGTCAAATCCTGATGATGACACCGTGATGCTCATGTTCCGCGCCACGGACGTGTATCACAGCGTCACCGTGATGGTTTACTCCGGGAACACTCTGATAGCCCAGCAGAAAAAACGTGTGGTTCGTCCAGGCGAGATGCAGACGATAAATTTAAAGGCTAAGGACATGATAAGGCTCAGGGAGACCAAGCAGCCTGTCACCGTTTCCATAGAACTTCCGGAGGACTCAATTGACTGATACAGAGAAAAAAGAGACACAGGTAAAGCATCTTACATGCATAATCTGCCCCATAGGATGCGCGCTGGAGGTGGAGCTTCCGGAAGGATACTCACCGGAGAATGCCCGCACCGTGGACCCCGGGCTTTTCAAAGTCTCGGGCAACACATGCAGGCGCGGCGATGATTACGCGCGTAAGGAGCTCACCACGCCGGAGCGGACCCTTACATGCACGGTCGCCGTGAGAGACGGAAGCCGCCCCCTGGTTACGGCCAAGACAGCGGGCGAGGTGCCCAAGGAGAGGCTGCTTGACTGCATGCAGGCCGTGCGCCGCCTTACGGTAAAAGCCCCCGTAAAGGCGAACGACGTGCTGGTAAAAGATCTTCTCCACACCGGGATAGACCTGGTTGCATGCGAGGATGTGTCCGCGTAAAGAATCAGGGCTCCCCTGTCACCATGTGATTTAAGGGGAGCCTTCCAGTCTTTTTGATTACTGCATTATTCCGCGCGCAGGATTTAAGGTCAGACGCTCGTCACCGCGCGCGCAAGCTGGTCCGCGCAGGATGTTCCGCGCGAGCCGCAGATGTTCCCTAAAAGCTTACCGGCTATCTCCGTGTCCTTCATTCCATCCACAAGTTTTGAGACCGCCTTAAGGTTCCCGTTGCATCCGCCCTTGAAGCTCACGTTCGTCACGATTCCGTTCTCGTCCTTATCAAATTTGATTTCCTGAGAGCAGGTTCCGCTTGTTTTGTATGTGTACGTCATATCTGAATGCTATCAGTTTTTCCGCGTTTTTTCTACGGTCCTGCGAGAACGGAATTTCTTGTTTGACATTAAAATGACAAAATGATATAATTTGTCAAAATAAAACATTGCGCCGGAAAGGCTACCGTACAAAGCTAGGAGAAAAAAAATGAGAAGAGTCGTTGTTACTGGATTAGGATGTGTCTCGCCCTTGGGAAATTCCGTGGATGAGACATGGGCGGCCGTCACAAGCGGAAAAAGCGGCATCGCTACAATCACGCATTACGACCCGGCGCCTTTTAAGGTGAAGTATGCCGCTGAGGTGAAGGGTTTCAATCCCGACAATTACATGGACCCCAAGGCCGCCCGCAAGATGGCTCTTTTTACGCAGTATGCCGTGGCCGCCGCCAAGATGGCCCTGGACGATTCCAGGCTCATTGATGACAAGGATGCGCTGGATGCTGCGGGCGTGTTCCTGGGCGTGGGCATAGGCGGATTCGAGGTGACCGAGAGCAGCATAGGAAGTTATTTCAAGACGAATTTCCAGCGCGTTCCCCCCATGACCATACCTGAGCTCATTCCAAACGAGGCTGCCGCGAACATAAGCATGGCGTTCGGGCTTCACGGAGCCACGCACACTGTGGCCACCGCCTGCGCCTCAGGCACTGATGCCATAGGAGATGCGCTGGACAACATCCGCTGCGGAAGGCATGACATACTTCTGGCAGGCGGCGCGGAGAGCACAATCAACGGATTCTCCAACATAAGCTTCACCGTTCTGCAGGCGCTTAGCTCCAAGTGGGCGGATGACCCCGCCAAAGCGAGCCGTCCGTTCGACAAGCAGCGCGACGGGTTCGTGATGGGCGAGGGCGCTACCATACTGGTACTGGAGGAGTACGAGCACGCGAAATCACGCGGCGCGCACATATATGCCGAGGTGGCGGGCTACGGCTCCACGAGCGACGGCTATCATCTTACCGCCCCCAACCCTGACGGAATAATAGGCGGCAGATGCATGACGCTCGCCATGAAAGACGCGGGAATAAGCCCTGAGAGCGTGAATTACTACAACGCGCACGGAACCAGCACCCATTTGAACGATGCGGGCGAGACTAAGATGCTCCATACGGCGTTCGGTGAGGCGGCAAAGAAACTCCATGTCTCAAGCACCAAGAGCATGACCGGCCACTGCCTGGGTAACGCGGGCTCCCTGGAGGCGCTCATGTGCATAAAGGCCATAGAGAATAATTTCATTCCTCCCACAATAAATCTGGACGACCAGGACGTGGAGGGCGGCTGCGACCTGGACTACACTCCGAACAAGGGCGTAGAGGCCAAAGTGGATGTGGCGATGAGCGCCAACTTCGGCTTCGGCGGACATAACGGCTGCCTTGTGTTTAAGCGCGTCTGATTCTATGAGGAGCCCCGCTCCCTTGGCGGGTGGGGCTTTCGGGAGACTTTATGATTTTATGCCTCCGCGATTTTATTTTTAGGAGTTCATCTTATGATTACAAACGACATTGAGTCCCTTCTTCCGCACAGGAAACCTTTTTTATTCGTGGACACCATCGAAAGCTTTGACGGAAACGGATGCGTATGCACCAGAAAATTCACGGACGAGGACTTTTTCTTTAAAGGACACTTCCCCGAGTATCCCGTGGTTCCGGGCGTGATTCTTGTGGAGACCATGGCCCAGGCGGGAGGCGCCGCGCTCAGCTATCAGAAAATGTTCGCGGAGGGAAGCCTGTTCTTTCTGGCCAGCGTGGATAAAGTTAAGTTCAGGAATCAGGTGCGCCCGGGAGACACTGTCCGCATGGAGATTACGAACCTGCGCACAAGCCCGCGCATGGTCAAGCAGGCGGGAAAGGCGTATGTGGGAGATGTCCTGTGCGCCGAGGCCGAATGGATGTGCCTGGTGGGAAGCAAGGATTCCTCCGGCGAATAAATTCTAAACCCCGGAGAACGGCATATATCTGCGGCTCCGGGATGGATTTACTGTCCCATCACCAAATCATACAGGCAGTCCTGCGCGGACTGCTCTTTATTCAGGACTTTATATAATGCGCTGCATATAGGGAGCCTGAGTTTCTTCTGCTCCGCTATCTGATGCACGTATTTGCAAGCGATTGCACCCTCAGGAAGATAGCCCACTTTGTTAACGTTCGCAATCAGGTCGTCCAAATCCGCAAAACGGGAGAGCATGTCTGTTTTGATTATGTCCTGCCCGAATTTTCTGTTGCGGCCGTACTTGCTCTTGCAGGTTACGTCCAAATCACCCACTCCGCTTATTGACGTGAATGTCTCAGGGTGAGTTGCTCCCATGGCGAAACCTATGGTCTGTATCTCGTTGAGTCCCGCCGCCATAAGAAGGCTTTCCGTGTTGTCACCGAAAATGTCGCTTGTCTCGGCTATGGCGTCCAGTGCGCCGTAAACGGTGGCAATCACGTTCTTGACCGCGGCGCATACCTGCACGCCTATGGTGTCGAAGCTGGCGTAGACCATGAGCCCTGGAACACGGAGCATGTCGCGCATGCGGACGGCGTTTCTGTGATGGTTGCTGGCGCTGATAAGGCCCGTGATTTTTCCCATGGCGACTTCCTCGGCATGGCTGGGCCCCGCTATGTATACGGTGGAGTCCTTGTAGCATCCGGGGAGCGAGGACTCCATGGTGTCAAGCACAAAGTGCGGAAGAGCGTCTCCCTCGGACGGAACGAAGCCTTTTGTGAGCGAGCCGATTATTGAGGTGCCGTCCGCCACGTTAGGAACATCCGCGAATCTGGCGATTGTGGGCGCAAGGTAGAGCGAGGGGCTTGCAAGGATGATGAATTCCTTGCCCGTGGCCACCGCCCTTATATCCTGGCTTGCGGAAAGCGTGGGATGCAGCTTGTAGCCCGGAAGGTAGCGGGTGTTCTCGTGCTCCATGTTTATGCTCTGGCACACATCCTCCTCCAGCGCCCAAAGCTCCACTTTATGCCCGCCGCGCGCCAGTGCCGCTCCAAGTCCGGTGCCCCATGCTCCTGCTCCTATTATGCCCACTGAATGATGTTCCATTTCTAACTCCGTGCCGGCCCTGCGTCTAGTACCACTTGGCGGCCTGATCTTCCCAGTCTATAAGCTCGCTGTCCTCGAAGAAAAGCGATATCTCGCGCGCCGCGTTCTCGTCGCTGTCGCTCGCGTGGATTATGTTGTTCGTGGTGTGAATGCAGAAATCCCCGCGTATTGTGCCGGGCTGCGCGTCCTCGGGCTTGGTGCTTCCCGCCATCTTGCGGACCAGGGCCACTGAGTCGTCTCCCTGCCATACCATGGCTACCACGGGACCGCTCGTTATGTAATCCACAAGCGGGTCATAGAAGGGCTTCCCCTTGTGCTCGGCGTAGTGCTTTGAGGCGAGCTCGGGGCTTATGTTCATCAGCTTAAGGCCCACAAGCTTAAGGCCTTTTTTCTCAAGGCGGCTGATTACCTCTCCTACCAGACGGCGGTTAAGAACGCCGGGCTTTAACATTGCAAAACATCTTGTACTCATTTTGCGAGCATACTATAAAGAGCCCTGTTTTTCAAGCGTCAGACCGCTATCTTTGCGTGCGGTAGCGGTTTTTTTCCGCGGATTTCTCTTTGGCCTTCTCTTTCTGCATGCGCGATGCGGCCATCTCTTTTTCCGCTTTAGCGGTGACGGATTTCTGGTCAGTGGCCCAGCTTACGTTCACGGAGCGGCTCTCTATGTTCGGAATCCTTAGGTATGTGAGGCAGTCCGCGGAATGCACCATGAGCCCGCGCTTGTGGCTTATGTATCCCATTATGGGAGTGCCGGGCTGAGGTTTGCAGCACTGCGCTATGTTGACCACGAAATTTGATGAGCCCTCCACCAGAATTTTTCCCGTGTAGCTGAGTGACGGGGCCCTGCTTTTTCTGGTTCGTCCCTGCAATGCACGCTGCGCCGCCACTTCCTTGGAGTGCTGTGTGTTCGCGGCGATTTCCGCCTCCCGCTTTGCGAGTGCGTCCTTGTCTATGAACGTGGGGTCGTTCTCTGCAAGCCATGAGTGTATTTTCTGGTGGGCTTTCCCCGTCTTTACTGCCTTAAGCTGGTTCTGCGTGGGATGCGCCTGAGGGTTTGTGAGAATCTCCACAATCTGCGTGTTGTGAAGCGGCGCGGTGAGCGGAATGATTTTTCCGTCTGCCTTGGCGCCCACTATTTTCTCTCCTATGGCGGAATGTATGGCGTAGGCGAAGTCTATGGCGCATGAGCCTGCGGGAAGCTCCTTCACGTCTCCGCGCGGAGTGAACACATATATCCTGTCTCCCAGAAGCTCGTTCTTTAACTCCGTAAAGAAAGCCTCGTCGTCCAGGTGCTTGTCGCGCAGCTCCCTCAGCTGGTTTATGATGCTGAGATCCTCGGCGCGCACCATGTCGCGGTTTGTGCCTTTCTTGTAGAGCCAGTGGCTTGCGACTCCGTGCTCCGCCACATCGTGCATCTCCTGCGTGCGTATCTGAATCTCAAGTGGCTTTCCCTCGCAGAGCACAGTGGTGTGAAGCGACTGGTATCCGTTCGCTTTGGGCATGGCGATGTAGTCCTTGAACCGTCCGTCCAGAGGTTTCCACAGGCCGTGGACTATGCCGATCAGCGTGTAGCATTCGTTCACGGTGGAGCATATTATCCTTAGCGCGAGAAGGTCGTAGAGGTCACCTGCCTCTTTGTTTCTCTTCCGCATCTTCTGGTAGATTGAGTAGAAGTGCTTTGCCCTGCTGGATATGCTGACGGTTATTCCCGCTTTCTCCGAGGCGGAATAAATCTTGTGCACGGCTTTGTCCAGGTATTCCTTGCGCTTGGCCTTTGTCTGCGCGACTATGGATTTTATCTGCTGGAAGGCTTCGGGGTTTGAGTATTTAAGGCTTAAATCCTCCAGCTCGTTCTTGACGTCCTTCATGCCCAGACGGCCGGCGAGCGGCGCCCAGATTTCTATGACCTCGTGGGCTATGGCTTTCTGTGCCTCGTGAGCCACGGTCTTTAAATTCCTCATGCTGTCCAGACGGTCCGCAAGCTTAACCAGGATAACGCGGATGTCATCAACAAGCGCGAACAGCATCTTGCGTATGGCGTCCGACTGCTGGAGCGAAGTGGTGTTGAATTTAAGCGCGGTTATTTTCGCTGTTCCGTCGCACACGTTTGCCACACTTTCACCGAACTGCGCGCGGATCTGCTCCAGGCTTTCGGGCTCCACCTCAAGTATGTTATGGAAAAAGCCCGCGATTACGCAGTCCGTGTCAAAATGGCTCTGCGCCAGTATGCACGCCACCCGCATGGGATGCAGGTAATACGGAAGCCCGGTCTTGCGCTTAAGGTCTTTGGTCCTGCTTATAAGGAAATCCCAGGCATCGCGGATTCTGGCCTCGTCCTGCTGTGAATACTCGTCGTGGAAAGTCCTGAAGAAAGTGTCGATGAGAGTCTGAGGATTTTTCTCGCGGGTATTAGTCTCGAATGTCTCTGCCTTCATTCTGCATTCCCCCTTTACGCCTCAGTCCTACAATAGCATAAGGGGCCGGATTTGTCAGCAGGGAGTCTCAGACCAGCGCCGCAAGTCTTTCGCGCAGCGTCATGATGGCCTCGTACTGCGCGCCGTAGTCTTTCTGCTCCCCGGAGCGCAGGGGCTCCACTATATCTGAGATGGCGTTGTACAGGGGAGTTAGAGAGAGATTTCCCACCGCGCCTTTCAAAGCGTGCGCATCCTCGAACGCTCCCTTCAAGTCATTGCTCCGCAGATGCTCCCCCAGGGAAGCGAACCTCTCGTTCTCCACGCACTTTGCTATAAGCTTAAAATAGAACGCCTCGTTGTCCATGCAGAGTTTCATGGCGGCATCGTAATCCGCGCCGTATTCAAGTAAGGTCTCTTTTGTCAGCATAAAAAATTCTCCGTGTGTTTCCGCAGTCTGAATGGCTTAGGATTACAGGCAGTGAGCGTGTCACTCGCTTTCAAGCGCGCGCTTTTTCTTGGCCATGTCGTAAAGCGAGACAAAGAAAATATTGCCGTAGTGCTTGTCGTGCATCAGGCGGCCCACATCGTCTATGAGCTTCTCATTTCCTTTTTTAGTGATGATGCGGTACGTTATGTAATCCACGTTCTCGTTGGCGCTGTCGCTTATCTGGTTCTTTATGCTGCGGATTGTCTTCTGCAAGTCATCGGGATGAACCATGTTAGCGAAATTGTGGTTCGTGTATGCTAGGAAGTCTCCCAGACTGTCGCACTCGAACATGTCCACCAGCTCTTTGGTCGCAAAAAGAATCACGTTGTCTTCCTCGCGGTAGACCAGGACCGCTCCGGGAATCTGACGGTAAATCTCCTCCGCGAAGTTGTAGTTCCAGTTGTTCTCATAATACTCCGCGCTGTCGAAGCTCTCTATGGGAAGAGATTTTCCTTCCTGGAATTCCTTTATCGCCTCAGGAGTGGGGCGGGGCTTTCCGTAATAGAATCCCTGGATTTTTTCGCAGCCGATTTTCTGAAGGAACGCCACCTGCTCGGGACGCTCGGCGCCCTCTGACAGAGTGTGTATTCCCAGATGCTGCGCCATGCGCACTATGTCCGTAAGAATTTTTCCGTTCTTTCCCTCGGGGTCAAAGTTGCGCATGAAGCCTATGTCCAGTTTTATAAGATCGAAGTCATTGTCCTGAAGGACATTCAGCGATGCGTAGCCGTCTCCGAAGTCGTCCATCCACACTTTGAATCCGCGCTCGTGGAACCTGTTTATCTGCTCTTTCAGAAACTCAGGATTGTTGCCGAACGCGCTCTCCGTCACCTCTATGATAATCATGCTGTGGTCCACATGATACTTGTCCACTATGTCGCTTATGGCCTGGACCATGTCGCACTGGTCGAAGTCCGTGCGCGAGAAATTCACGCTTACCGGAACCTGTGTTAAGCCCGCTTTTTTCCTGGGCTCCACCTCGCGGCAGACTTCCTCCACCATGTAAAGATCCATGCGCGCGCCAAGCTTGTAGTCCTCCAGTACGGGGATGAACATTCCGGGGGAAAGGTTTCCAAGGACCGGGTCCTCCCAGCGCGCGAGCGCCTCGAAGTTGCACACCTCGCCGGTAAGGGCGCGAACTATGGGCTGGTAATGCACGTGAATCTTATGCTCCGCTATGACCTGGTCAAAGTATTCCAGGACATGCTGGGCGTTATTGTATTTGTTAAGGAGAGCGCCGTTGAATACACAGAGGTCGGTGCTGTAGTCGTCATGGACGGACGTGCATGCCAGACGGGCGTAGTCTATGGCAATCACCGGATCCGTCTCGTTTTTCTCCTCCTCGTTGTAAATGCCCGCGTGCACTTTTATGAAACGCCCTTTGCCGGAGTCCTTCACCTGCTCCGTGAATTTCTGAAGCTGCTCCGAGACATTCTTTTGATCCGTCATCACGGCGAAATGGTCATCCGCCAGACGGCATACAGGCATGTCCACGAAAATTTTCTGAAGCAGCTGCGCTATGTGTATGAGAAGATTGTCGCCCTCGGCATATCCGTAGCGGCTGTTGTACGCGGTCATGTTCATCACGTCAAAGTAAACGAACGACGCCTTCTCCCCGGCTTTGTCCATGCGGCTCTTCTCCATGTGGCACAGGCGCTGGAAGTAGCTCATGTTAGGCAGGTCGGTGAGTGAGTCTTTTCCTGTCTCGCGGATTATGTAAGTGTCCTCTGCCAGACGTATTGTCTTTGCGACGCGCGCAAGGATGAGGTCCGGCATCTGGAAAGGTTTTGTTATGAAATCGTATGCGCCGAATTCCAGGCTCTTCACCTCGCTCTCTGAATGCGCGGTGAGCACCATCACAGGAATATGGCTCAGCATGTTGTCCGTGCGGAGTTCCTTCAGCACCTCAAAGCCGTCCATGCGGGGCATGGACAAATCCAGCAGAATGGCGGAAAGCTCGTTGTGATCCCGGCGTATTATCTGCATCGCCTCAATGCCGTCAGAAGCATACTGAACCAGATAACGCTGCTTTAGAATGTTTCCCAGAATCTCGCGGTTTATTTCCTCGTCATCCACAACGAGCACCATACGTTTGGAGGTATCCGGTGCTTTCTGTTTTTTTGCTTCCATGTAGAAACTCCTGTGGCATAAGTATAGCATGGGATTCCCGTTTTTACAACACTGTGGTATTCCGCGCGGTGAATTCCCGGACGGAGAGCAGCGGTTTTTAAGGCGGCTGTCCTGTGGCTATGCGAGGTGAGCGTGTGTCCGCAGAGGGGCACCTTGTCACGTTGAGCATCGCCGTGTTTTCTCATATAATCATGGAAGGTCCCTGAACGTTTTCCGTCTGAGGCCGTATTTTATCCGCTGCTACAAGAGGCTCTCGCATGGCAAAAAAAGATTCTGTTCTAAAAAAGATTTTCGGCACTTACACTCCGCCAGAATGGTGCGGAAAAGTCGGGGCGGCTTTCAGGAAAAACTGGGGCGTGATATGGAAAGTCCTTCTGGGAATACTGGGGGCCGCGGTCCTTTCGCTCATAATATATTTTGTCGTGTCACTTATTCTGTCAAAGCGGCCCGTGATGCAGACGGTGTCCGTGAAGGCTGACGCGCCTGAGCTTACCGCCGACATGCGGGACAGCCTTACCGTGCGCTTCATGGGCTCTGTGGCGAACCTGAACCAGATAGGGGAGAGCGTGCAGGACGGCATAACCATGAGACCCGAGACTCCCGGCTCATGGAAATGGGCTGACGATGACAGGCTTGTGTTCACTCCGCTTGAGCCATGGAAGCTTGGCACCAAATACTCAGTGACGCTGGACAAAAGCCTGGTGGCGGGGCACATAAAGCTTTCCTCCTACTCGCTGAATTTTGAGACGGAGGATTTCTCCGCGGAGATAGAGGACGAGGAGTTCATAATCGATGACACCGATCCGTCGAAGAAATGCATAACGTTCACCCTGCGCTCCAATTTTCCCATCGATGCTGAGGGCATGGAGGGCCTTATATCGCTTTCCCCGTCCATGAGCGCTCCTAAGAACGGCACTCTGGAGAACAGAAAATATGGCGCGAGCGTAAGCCTTGACGAGACCCGCACTGTGGCGTCTGTGGCGTCGGAGCCTCTGGGAGTTCCCGCCCGCTCGGTGGACATTCAGATTTCTGTGGCGGCCGGCTTAAAGTCTACTTACGGCGGCTCTCCGCTTCCCGCTAAGAAAAGCACCGTCACCATACCCGGCTCCGCGGAATTCATAAGCATAAAAAGCGCGGAGATAAAAGTAATCCCGAATCAGGAGGAGGTCTACGAGCAGATACTTGCCGTGACGAGCACAGGAAAAATCAGCACGCGGAGCATGGCAGAGGCGCTCACCGTGTACAAGCTTCCCAAGGACCTGCCGGATCTTCCGGGAATAAAAGGCGTGAAGAATTTCAACTGGGAGCTTTCCGAGAAAAGTTTCTTTGTGAGGCAGGTGCTAGATTTGTCCGAGAAAGTGACGTTCGAGCCGCTTGAGACCGAGCATGAGTATGAGAGCCTTCAGACGTTCAGGCTTAATGTGAGTCCGGGCGACTATGTGTACATAAAGGTGGCGGAGGGAACAGAGTTCTACGGGAATTATTATCTGGTGGAGGATTTTGAGACCGCGAGGAAAGTTCCGTCGTATCCCAAGGAGGCTAAGATTCTTTCCGAGGGAACAGTGCTCTCCATGCGGGGCTCCAAGAAAGTTCCCGTGCTCACACGCGGTCTGGATAAAATCTACATCACCGTGTACAGGCTTAAGCCCGCTGAGATAAACCACATTGTCTCGCAGTCCAACGGAAACATGAGGAATTTTAAATTCTCTAACAGCTGGGCGTTTAACGAGGACAACGTGAGCGAGCGCTATACTTTTGAGCGCAGCCTGAGGTCCTCCGACCCGGCAAGACCGTCTTACATAGATTTTGATTTCTCTGATTATCTGGACACCATCTCCAGCCAGGATCTGCGCTACGGGCTTTTTGTGTTTAACGTTACGGGCGACAGGAACGGCTACAACGGTGACAAAAGGCTCATGCTGGTTACTGACCAGGGAATGATTGTAAAGAGAAACAATAACGGCACGCGCGACATTTTCATACAGTCCATTGCGGACGGTACCCCCGTGGCGAATTCAAACGTCCGCGTGATAAGCCTGAACGGCGACACCGTGGCCTCCGCCTACACGGGTCAGGACGGGCATGTACTGATTCCAGAGCTTAAGGAGGACTCGGGCCCTAAAAGGCCGGTGGCGTTCATAGCGCAGAAAGGGAACGACCTGTGCTTCATGCCGTACTCGCTCAACGGCCGCACGCTGAACTACTCGGACTTTGACACGGGCGGGCTTTACGGCGCTGAGGACCCTGACAGGCTGAGCGCGTATCTTTTCTCGGACCGCGGGATATACCGTCCCGGCGAGGAGGTGCGCGTGGGCATGATAGTCAAGGCGGGCGACTGGGGCCGCAGTCTGGGCGGGCTTCCTGCGGCATATGTGATAACGGACAGCAAAGGCTCGGAGATTTATGACCGTGAGTTCATTCTGGGAGAGGACGGCTTTGAGGAGATAAAATTCAAAACCCAGGACTACTCTCCCACCGGCACATACAACGTTTACGCTTACCTTAAGAGGCAGCGCTCCGACGGAACGTATTACCGCACGCTTATAGGCGATACTCATGTGAGCGTGGAGGAATTCCTTCCCGACACTCTTACGATAAGTTCCGTGTTCAGCCCCCTGCCGCAGTCCGGATGGATAAAGGGACAGAGCGTAACGGCGGGAATAAAGCTTAAGAATCTGTTCGGAACCGATGCCGTGGGGAACACAGTCAAGGCCGAGCTCACGCTTACTCCCGGCTACATGACATTCCCTAAGTACCAGGGATTTAAATTCACAGATCCGTTCGTAGGAAAAGACAGCTACACGCAGCGCCTGGATGATGCCGTGACCGATGAGAATGGAAGGGCGAAATGGAACCTGGACGTGAGCAAATTCGCGCGGGCCAGCTACCGCCTTACGTTCACCGCGGACGGTTACGAGAAGTCAGGCGGACGCTCCGTGAGCACGAGCAGGACCGTTTATATCTCTCCGCTTGATTATATCATAGGCATAAAGGCGGACGGGGATCTCTCATACATAAACCGTGGAAGCGCGCGGAATATCAGAATGATAGCTGTGGACCCTGACTTGGAGCAGACCGCGGTCAGCGGAATAGAGGTCTCCGTGGTGGAGAAGCGCTATGTCTCCGTCCTGATGCAGCAGCCTAACGGAATGTACAAATATCAGTCCGTGCTTAAGGAGTACCCTGTGTTCTCCGAGACCGTGAGCATTCCTGCGGGAGGCCTGGATTACGCGCTGCCTGTGACGCAGGAGGGCGACTTCATTCTGACCGTTAAAGATAAGGACGGAAACGAATTCAGCCGCACCGCTTTCTCTGTGATTGGAGCGCAGAACATTCAGCGGAGCCTTTCGCGCACGGCGGAGCTTGAGGTTAAATGCGAGAAGACTGACTTTAAGCCCGGCGACACCGCGCGGCTTTTCATAAAGGCGCCCTATGCCGGAGCAGGGCTTATAGCGGTGGAGCGCGACAAAGTCTACACGTACAAATGGTTCTACTCCCGGGAGAATTCCTCCGTGCAGGAGATTACCATTCCGGCGGGACTGGAAGGAAACGGCTACATAACAGTTATGTACACACGCGCCTACGGCTCGCAGGAGATTTATATGAGCCCGTTCTGCTACGCGGCGGTTCCGTTCAGCGTGAGCCTTGAGAGCCGCACCAACAGGGTCTCTCTGGGCGTTCCGGCGGAGGTGAGGCCAGGGGAGGACTGCGCCATCTCCTACAGCTCCTCCAGGCCCGGAAAAATCATAGTGATGGCGATAGACGAGGGAATACTTCAGGTGGCGCGCTACTCAACCCCGGACCCCCTCTCGCACTTCTTCAGGAAACGCGCGCTGGAGGTCTCAACCGCCCAGATGCTGGACCTTATTTTACCGGACTACAATATCCTTCGCACGCTTACCGCGGCAGGAGGCGGCGCATACGACATGGCACTTGCGCGGAACCTTAATCCGTTCAAGCGCAACCAGAGCGAGCCCGTGGCATACTGGTCGGGGATACTTTACGCGGACAGCACAAAGCGGACTGTCACATACCGCGTCCCCGACTATTTCAACGGCAGGCTGCGCGTCATGGCGGTGGCTGTCTCCCGCGACACTCTGGGCGTGGCTGAGACTTCCTGCGAGGTGAGGGATGACTACATAATAATGCCCGGCGTTCCCACGTTCATTTCCCCGGGAGATGAATTCTCTGTGAGCGTAAGCGTCACGAACAACGACAGGGACTCTGACGGGAACACACCCGTGACGCTCAGCGTAGAATCATCAGAGGGGCTGCAGATTCTTGAGGGCAGTTCTTTCTCGCTAAAGATTCCGGAGGGACGCGATGAGACTGTGACCGTAAGGCTGAGGGCATCCGATGTTCTGGGCAGCGCGGATCTGACTTTCGTGGCCTCATCGGGGAACAAGTCATCGCGCATCACAAAGTCCATGAGCGTGCGGCCTTCCATGCCGTATCAAGTGTGGCTTGAGAGCGGAGTTGTGCGCAGAGAGAAGAACAGGACCGAGACCGTTAGCGTTGACAGGAATATCTACGATGAGCTTTCCACACGTGAGGTCGCGCTCTCATACCTTCCGAAAGGCATAGCGCGCGGACTTGAATTCTATCTGGAAAAGTATCCTTACGGCTGCTCCGAACAGATTACGAGCCAGGCATTCCCGTACCTTTATCCTGACCTGCTTGCGGACAGCGGAAAGACCCGGGCACAGGCGCAGGAGACCGTGGACAACGTGGTGTCAGTCCTGCAGTCGCGCCAGAAAAATGACGGTGGCATAGGTTTCTGGACATACAAATCAGAGCGCTATGATTTCATAGACTGCTACTGCGCGCTCTTTCTTACGGAGGCCAAGGAGAGGGGATATTACGTGCCGTCCTCCTGCCTGGACCGCCTGCTTGGCTCCCTGCGTAAAATTGCCGAGAACGACAAGGCATCGGCGCATGACAGGGCATTCGCCGTGTACGTCCTTACGCGGAATGAGATAGTCACCACCAGTTATCTGGAGAATCTGAAAAAGGAGATGGACCGTCATGACAAAATGTCCGTGGCGGGAGTGTACATGGCGGCATCGTACAAAATGCTCCGCATGGACAATGAGGGAAGCAGAATGATTTCCCGTGTGAGGCGCGGTGCCTCCAGGGCGGACACTGCGCAGGACTTCGCAAACGATTTGTATTTCACGTCCGCATATTTGTACCTGCTCTCATCGTATTATCCCGAGCAGCTTAAGAATGTCTCCGACGAGCTTCTCTCCGCGCTGGAGTCAGAAATCGCATCGCGCAGGTACACCACGCTCTCATCATCATTTGCCCTCATGGGACTTGAGTCTTATCTGGCGGCTGTTCCCTCCGCGGAGACAGGGAAATTCACCGTGACGCAGAATTTCTCTAAGGACAGGAATCCTGAGCCGCTGACAGTGAAGGGAGATAAAATCTTTACCGCAGATTTCGGGGGAGATGCCAGAAGCATTGAGATAAGGAATGACGAGAGCACCAACCTTTTCTATCAGGTGACGCAGGCGGGATTCCTGAGGGAGATTCCTAAGAAGGCGCAGAAAGACGGCATTGAGGTGTACAGGGAATTCTCCGTGGACGGAAAAAAGACGTCATCGTTCAAATTGGGCGACAAAGTTACAGTCACGCTTAGAATCCGCGCCACGAACGGAACTGTTGCTAATGTGGCGGTCGTGGATATGCTTCCTGCCGGGCTTGAGGCAGACATAGAATCCGCGCGGAGCTCCGGCCAGCAGTGGACGCCTGACTACGTGGACGTGCGCGAGGACAGGCTGGTTCTGTTCGGCACGGCGGACGGCAGCGCCAGGACTTTCGTCTACAAGGCTGACGCCATAAACTGCGGAACTTTCGTGAGCCCGCCGCTTTACGCGGAGGCCATGTACGACAACGGGGTGCGCGGGCTTCAGCCGCAGGATCCTGTGGTCATAGCGGAATGATTCTCGCATGAGAAAATGGATAATCTTAGCGTGCGCGCTTGTGTCCGCTCTTTCCGCCGTGGCTTGCGCTGACATTCTGCTTGCCAGACGGAGGAGCATCTATGACGGCGTGGAATTCTCGGGCGCGTATCTGGACCGCGGGAATTCCATGCTCAGGATTTATCTTACGCATGATGAGAAATACAGGGTCTACAAGCCCATAACGGAATATCCCCCTGAATTCATAGAGGCCCTTCTTTTGCAGGAGGACCGCAGGTTCTATGCTCATCACGGAATAAATCCCGGCTCCGTCATAAGGGCCGGATGGGAGACTTACGTGAGGCGCTCGCGCAGGATCGGGGCGTCCACAATCACCATGCAGGTGGCAAAGCTTAAGTACGGGCTCTATACCAGAAACATTGCAGGAAAGCTCAGGCAGATTTTCCTTGCGTTCAGGCTTGAGGCGGTTTACTCAAAGCAGCAGATTCTGGAGGCGTACATAAATCTGGCGCCGTGCGGCCGTAACATAGAGGGCTTTGAGGCGGCGAGCAGATATTTTTTTGGATGCGGCATAGAGAGGACTAATTTGAGCCAGATGCTCATGCTCTGCGTTCTTCCGCAGAATCCCACCAAAAGATGCCCGTCCTCCGGCAATGTTCCCCGGGAGCTCATGGATGCCCGCATGCGGCTGTTCGAGCAGTGGTGCAGGGATAATCCGCGTGACCTGGCTTTGAGAGATTTTATGTCCGCCGAGCCTGACTTGGTGTGCCGCTTTCCCGACGAGGCCCCTCATTTTACCAGGCTTCTTGAATTTAACCGCGGAAAGAATTCCAGGGGCATGGTGCGCACCACGCTGGATTTGTCTTTGCAGGAGACCGTGCGCCTCTGCACCGATTCCTATCTGCGCCAGAAAAAAACGCTTGGCATGAATAACGCGGCCGTCCTGCTTATGGACTGGCGCAGCATGGAGGTGCTCTCGTATTTGGGCTCGGGGGGATTCTATGATGATGCCATTCAGGGACAGGTTGACGGCAATATCTCCAAGCGCTCCCCCGGCTCGGCTTTAAAGCCGTTCATATATGCGCTTGCTCTGGAGCAGGGGATAATCCATTACAGCACCATGCTTAAGGACGCGCCGTCAAGCTTCAGCGAGTACAGTCCCGATAATTACGGGAACACTTTCATGGGGCCGGTTAAGTCGTGGGAGGCTTTGGTTCAGAGCCGGAATGTGCCCGCCGTTGCCCTAGCGCAGGAGCTTAGCAATCCCAACCTGTACGGTTTCTTGCGTGACGCGGGAATTTCCCGTCTGCTGGATGAGGATTTCTACGGCCTCTCACTGGTCCTCGGCAGCGCGGACGTTACGCCCATGGAGCTGTGCGAGCTTTACGCCATGCTTCTTAACGGCGGGCTTAAATACGGCGCGTTCCTGACACTTCCTCATGCGGATATATCAAGGACGGACGGCGTAAGACTTCTCTCTGAGGAGTCGTGCTTCATAGTCCGCAGGATGCTGGAGCAGAATCCGCCGCCAGAGGGAGGCTCCGGCTCAGCGCATGAATTTCTTGCCGGCTACAAGACCGGGACGAGCATAGGTTTCAGGGACAGCTGGGCGGTGGGATTTTTCGGACAGTATGTTCTGTGCGTGTGGATAGGAAATTTTGACGGAACCGGCAACAATTCTTTTATAGGTCGCGCCGCGTCCGCACCGCTTTTTTTCAGCATAAAGGCCGCCCTGGAGTCGCAGGGAAAATGCAGCCTTATCGCGCAGGATAAGAATCTGACGAGGCCCGATGCCGTCTCGCTCGTGGAGGTGTGCTCGGTGTCGGGCGCGCTGCCCGGAGAGGACTGCCCGCAGACGGAGGAGGCATGGTTCATTCCCGGAGTCTCGCCCATAGCCTCATGCCGCATTCACCGGCGCATAAACGTGGACACCCGCACGGGGTACCGCACTGACGAGACGCCTGACATGAGAGAGCGCCCGTGGATACAGTCCGTGGTAAGGGAATTCTGGCCCAGCGACTTCATGGAGCTTTTCGCGCAGGCGGGGCTTCCCAGGCTCTCACCGCCGGATTATCCGCCAGAAGAGCAGCGGCTTGCGGGGGCATCCCCGGGATTCGCTCCCGAGATACGCTCGCCTTTAAGGAACACGGAATATGTTTTCAGGAGAAGCACTCCCGCCCTGAATGTGATAAGTTTGCAGGCGTCGGCGGATGCCAGCGCGAGCGGGCTTTTCTGGTTCTGCGAGTCAGATTTCATAGCGCGCACGTCTCCGGGCGAATCTTTTTTGTGGAGGCCTGAGCCCGGCTCCTACACCCTTACCGTAACCGACAGCAAGGGAAGAAGCTCATCGCGGACGGTGAGCATACGCATGGTGGACTGAATTTTTCCGCATTAAAAAATCATGCTCCTGGCGCTGGTGCAGCTCCGTCGTCCTTCCAGTTTTTGTTGCGGCTCCTTAGCAGAGCGCCGCCGCTCAGGTTCATGCAGGTGTAGATTACGCACGGATGCCCGTTGCAGCACCATGAGTAAATCTCCCCTGTGGCGGGATTTATAAGCTCGTAATCGTCTGCGTCCAGTCTCTGCGACACGGTGTCCGGCGTGACTATCTCAAGCTCGGTGTCCTTGTCCATCATGTTTAGCGCGGTGAGGGCGTACATCTCCCAGCCCTCTTTCTCCGTGCATGGCGTAAGATAGCGGCCGGGATTGTCTCTCACGCGCTCATCGTATGCAGCCCTCGCCTCGGGGACCATGCCCTCGTATTCCGCCCTGCGTCTCATGGAAAGTTTTTCTCCGCGCCCAAGGATTTCTTTTTTCTGCTGCTCTGAGAGAATGTCCCCTGTCTCTGCGGCAAGATCCCACGGGCTCTCGCTCGCGCCGCTCGCAGTCTCGTCCGCCTTTGCCCTGTCATAATAGAACGCAGTGGTGAAAGGTCTGTGGCTTACTTTGTAAAGCTCGTCTATGAAAGGCCGCGCCTGTCCGTCAGTTATTTTTCCGTCCAGAGCGTCCAGCGCCTTGCGGTATGCCCGCGTGATTAGTGCCACGTAATATATGCTTTTCATGCGCCCCTCTATTTTAAGGGAGTCCACGCCCGCTTTCTTTAAATCGGCCAGATGGTCTATCATGCACAAATCTTTGGAGGAGAGAACCGCCGTGAAATTCTCCCCCTCATACACAGGAAAATACTCGTCAGGGCGCTTCCTCTCGCGCAGAACCAAATCCCCGCTCTGCGCAAGCATCCTGCCCGTGTCGCGCTGCTCTCCACCCACCAGAACATCGTAATCCCATCTGCATGTGTGGGAGCAGAATCCGCTCTGTCCGCTGCGGCCGTTTATGTACGCGCTCATAAGGCATCGTCCGCTGTATGCTATGCACATGGCTCCGTGCACGAAGCATTCTATCTCCATCTCCGGCACGGCGTCTTTTATCTCCGCGATTTCTTTTAATGACGCCTCCCTTCCCATCACCACACGACTGAATCCAAGGGACCTGTACATTCTTACGGCCTCGCGGTTCATGCAGCTGGCCTGCGTGGAAAGATGAAGCTGCGCGTCGGGAAATTCTTTTTGCAGTATGGGGACTATGCCCAGATCCTGCACTATGAATGCGTCTATGGGATAAAGTTTGAAATACGGAATGTTTGATATAAAACTATCTATCTCATCATTATGAAAGCTTATGTTCAGCGCGCAGTGAAGTTTTTTTGAGGGGAACTTTTTTCTCAGCTCCGCCACACGCCTGTATTCGTCCTCATAAAAATTGTCGGCCTTGGCCCTGAGCGAGAAATTCTTAAGTCCTATGTACGCGGCATCGGCGCCGTAAGCGTAGCAGTAATAAAGTTTATCCGCGCTGCCTGCGGGAGCCAGAAGTTCCATGCATGTCACTCCGCGGCTATGTTGTTCAGCCTGAGGATTCTCTGCCGCTCCGCGCGCTCTTCTTTCTCCTCTTCCCTGCGGCTTATGAATTTGCCCAGCCTCTCTATGGCAAGGTGGGATTCTGACAGATACTCGTCCGCGAACTGAAAATAGTGCATCATGTCGGGCCACACGTCAAGCTCGCATCTTACGCCCGCGGAATCCAGAATCTGCTTAAGGCGCTCGCTCTGCTCCAGAAGAATCTCTTTCTGCCCGCATTGTATGAACACCGGGGGAAACGTCCTGAATCTCTCCGCGCCGGCCAGAAGCGGGGAAACGTATATGTTCCCCAGGTTTGACTCGTAAGTGTATAAGTCCGCCGCGGTCCTTATGCTCTCTGAGCTCAGTATCTCATCCTTAAGCCGCCTGTTCGTCAGAATCTCCGCGCTGTCACTTATGTCCAGCCACGGCGATATGAGCGCGAGCGTGTGAAGGCTCTCCATCTCTTTTTCCGTGAGCCTGAGCACAAGGGCTGTGGCCATTCCCGCCCCGCTTCCGTCTGCGGCTATGACTATCTCCGGCCGCCTTTTGAATTCCTGGCTCTCCATCTGCAGCATTATCTCCAGCTCCGCCAGAAGAAGCCTGAACACGGCCTGGATGTCGTCTATTCCTGCGGGAAAAGGATAGCTCGGCGGCAGGCGGAATTCCGGGACTATGACACGGCAAGATGACGCGGATGCCAACTGCGCGCAGAACGGCCTCCAGCTTTCACGGGAGCCTGCCACAAAGGAGCCTCCGTGAATGTACAGGAGCAGCCTGTTTGACGCGTAAATCTCAGGCGAAAGAATGTCGCACTTTATGCCTCCGTATTCTTTCTGTGAGAATTCCACTTTTGCGGGTATTGTGTCTGATGAGAAAGCCTGCTCGATTTTTGCCCTGAAAGTCTCCAGATCGACTTTGCCGGAAAGAGAGAGGGCCTTTAGTTTTTTTACCGCGGCTTTGTAGTCTACTTTGAGTACCATGGCTGTACAGTGTAGCATATTTAGTCTGCTTGTGCTATAATGCTCCCATGCCTATAAGAATAGACGCGGATCTGCCGGCAAGAAGCTCACTGGAGAACGAGAACATATTCGTGATGACTTCTGATCGCGCGGTGGCGCAGGACATACGTCCGCTGGAGATTGCCATAATAAATCTTATGCCCACCAAAGAGGCCACGGAGCTGCAGCTTCTGAGGCTTCTGGCGAACACGCCTTTGCAGATAAACGTGTCGCTTGTGCAGATGGAGGGTCATGTCTCCACGCACACGAACCAGGACCATCTGGAGAGGTTCTACATAACCAGCGATGAGGTGTTCGATAAGAAATTCGACGGCATGATAATAACCGGCGCGCCCGTGGAGCAGCTTCCGTTTGAGCAGGTGGATTACTGGACGGAGCTTTGCCGCATAATGGACTACGCCAGGAAAAATGTTTTCTGCACGCTGTACATTTGCTGGGGGGCCATGGCGGGGCTCTATCACCTGCACGGAATAGACAAGGTCCTTCTGGGCGAGAAAATCTCAGGCGTATACTACTCCAAGCTCATAGCGCCCACGGAGCCTCTTCTGCGCGGGTTTGACGATTATTTTCCTGTCCCCACGTCGCGCTACACGAAAATTCGCACGCAGGATATACTTGCGAACGAGAACCTTACTCTTCTTGCCACGTCTGCGGTAACTGGGATGACCATAGCGAAGTCCAGGGACAACCGCTCCATTTTTATGACGGGGCATTTGGAGTACGACGCGGACACGCTCGCGAAGGAGTACCGGCGTGACATGGACAAGGGGCTGGAACCCGCCATGCCTGAGAATTATTTTACGGATGACAATCCCATTAACCCCGTGTATTCCAAGTGGAGGAGCACGGCGCATCTTTTTTACTCTAACTGGCTGAATTATTACGTCTACCAGGCGACTCCGTACCGTCTTGGCGACATTTGAATGCCAATCATCTTTCAGTCGCAGGCCTGCGCGCGGATTTTATTCTCCCCGGATTTCTCGCAGTGGATGAATGTGAGCTCGTGCTTGTTGTAGTTCAGATGCACCACGCGGCTGTGCGGGATTGACTCGAATTCCCTCACCGTCTGCCAGTTTATTTTTCCCTGCATTTTTATGGTGCATATCATGTTTTTTGTGAGCCCGCTTGAAAGCCATCTGCGCGTCCATTGCAGAAGACGCTCGGGGTAGCATATCACGTCCGAGAGCACCCAGTCCGTCTGTCCTATCTCCTCGGGGGCGAGCGTGAACGCGTCGTGGGCCCTGAACGTTACCAGCGGATTCTCCATGAGGCTCTGTGCCAGAGGAGCCCTGTCAACGGCGAGTATGCTGGCCCCCGAATTCGCGAGCACCCATGTCCAGCCGCCGGGACATGCCCCCGCCTCAAAGCATGTGGTGCCCGGCCCGGGAAGCTCCGCGCCGAAAAAATGCCTCGCCAGTACCAGAGCCTCCTGAAGCTTAAGATATGCCCTGCTGGGCGGGTTTATGTGGTCCTCGTTCCATGTGACTGTTCCGAGCGGCAGGCAGCTGGTGGTGTCCGCGCTGGCCAGCATCGTGTGCTCGTCAAGCAGTGTGTAAATTCCTATGGGCGAGCGCGGTATCTCGAACGGAAAATCCCTGCTCTTTAAATTCACGTAAGGAAGCTTTTCCTGTATGAGGGCGGTGCGCCTGAAGCATGTAAGTCCGTAGGGCGCCCATGAGCGCTGCATTCCCCTGAGCTCCGCGGCGGCATCGCCTATGGAGTCAAAGCGCAGCATGAACGGATTCTTTAGCGCGGTTCGGCACCAGTACGGAACATCTCTTTCATGCAGGCTGTACCCGGGCAGACAGAGCAAATCCCCGTAGTCTTTCCGGCCTGATAAATCCGCCATCAGCCTCTCCTGCAGTTCCGAGACCAGAAGACTTTTCATCTGCGGAAACGCAAGGAATGCCGCGCCCGCCACAGGCTCTCTCTCCGCGCTCATATTACAGGACGAAACTTACCGTGGGCGAAATTATGAGCTCCTCTAGCTGCTCCTCGGGAGTCTTTGTGGTTATGTTGAGTTTCTCTATGAAAGCGTTGAGGGCGTTCGTGTCGTGGGAAAGCAGGAAACTGAAGCCTATCTGCAGGCTGCCGTTCTCCGTGACGTTTTTCCAGACGGGGCGCGCTATAAGCTCCAGCGTGGGGGAGACCGACGATTCTTTCTGCGGGAATCTTATTGTGAGAGGATAGTCGTCCTCCATGTCAACCTCAGTGGGAATGGGAAACCTTACCTTGCACCCGGACTTGCTTATGTCCTCTAAAACGCCCGGAAGCGCGCATATCTGATAGCTTTCCACACGGCCCATGTTGTCGAAGCGGGGGTCGCACCGTTTGTTTCGGCTCATGACGTAATTGTATAATTTAAAAAGATTTGTATCAACGGCAGCGGTGAAAAAACTTGCCGATGCGGCGCTAGGCCTCTGTTCTTGCGGCGGATATAAAGGCGCTTTGTGAGGGGCCCTGTCCGCGCGTGAGTGCTTATGCCCGGTACCCGTACCTCAGTTCACCACCAGCCGGGACGCTTTCTTTCCCTCCGCAGTGTAGCATCTCTGCGGATTGGACTCGTCTATGAAAGACGTGGTTCCCACAAAATAAGCGTACTCGTATGTTCCGGGAGGAAGCGGAAGGTCCAGCTGGTAAAGCCCCGGCGATACCTCCTTAAGCTGATAAATCCAGCTGTCCCAGTTTGTGAAGCTTCCGCCCAGACGGATTCTCTGTCCGCTTTTACCGCGGTATATGAAGCGCACGTAGCCTTCCTGCTGTTTCTCCGTGACCGGCGGAATGAACCTGCTCGCGTCAAAGTGTGACAGCGTAAGGTTCGCCTCGCGGCTGAAAGACTTGCTTTTGTTCAGCGGGTCCGTGGTCCATAGCCCGTCCACTACTATGCGGTAATTGAATTCCTGCACGGACTTAGGCAGACGCAGGACGAAAAAATACACGGCGCCCGTCTCGTTCCCGTCAGCGTCATGCATCTTGCGGCTCTGGAATGGATGTATGGTGTTGAATTTCTCGAAGTCAAACGCTATTCCCACGAACCTGGAGTCGTATTCCTGCGTGAAAATAACATAGTCGCCCTTAAGGTAAGGCGGCTGCACCCTGTCTATGCCAAGCGCTATCTGCGCGAAGTCCAGCTCCTCCTCTGTGAGTACGGGCTCTGCTTTCGCGGCGAAAATCATCCCGCAGAGAATCACCATGGATGACGCCAGCGCCAATAATCGTCTGCTCATGCTTCTGGTATCGGCTGTTTCATGCGGGCGCGTTAATTTTTATTTCTTATTCTTTTAAAAGTTTTTATGTAAACAGGCTTTTTGTTTTTTCCGATGTTTAAATAAGTCCTCAGGGGCTTACTTGAAAGTCTACAAAAATGCGGGGTATAATCAAAGCGCCATGCCAGGAATAAACCAGCTTAAGCAGTTGAACGCGGATCTTCTTACGCTAGGCGATGAAGTTCGTATTCGTTCTACACGCGGAGAAAAACCTGTTACAGTTCCGATTCCCTCTGGTATAGAAATTCTTGATGACTCCGACGATTTTAAAAATGGCATGCCGCAGATTCAGGAGACAGAGCAGGAGCCGTCGGATGACGCTGAGCGCGATCAAAACGATTTCTCTGATATAACCGGAGATGACGGCACCAAGGACGGCGCGGATGGCGAGCCTGAGAAAGAGACCGTTCCTGATATGTCAGACCTTCTGGAGCCGTCCGCTGACATAGGGCTGGACGACCTGGATTTGAGCGAGTTTGAGACTCCCGTGGCCCCGCCTGAGCCTGAGAAAGAAGAGACCCCCATAGAGGATTTGGATTTGGACGCGCTTCTTGCGCCCTCAAAAAAAGAGCCCGATGATGCGCTGCCGGAAGCTGAGCCTGCCGCGTTCGAGACGCCTGTCAAAGAGGACCCCCTCTCCGTTTTCGCGCCTGAGACAGGAACTGCAGGCTCTGATGCTCAGGACGCTCCCTCTTTTGCGGATTCCGGGGATGAGCCTATCGACGGCATGAGCGCTGACGGGCTTGACTCTCTGCCTGAGCTCGGTGAGACAGACTTCTCACTTGATGACAATATTTCCGAGGTGGAGGGCAGGGATTTACCCGGGGACTTGGACAGCGCCCTTAAGTCCGGCGGCGGGCTTGATTTACCGGAGGATGATGCCCTTTCCGCAGAGGAGGATGAGGGGAGCGCCCCTGCTGAGGATTTAGGCTTAGACGGCCTTGACATTGACGGCATTGAAAGCGCAGGTCCTGCTGACATGTCCACTGACCTGCCCGCAGACGGAGAGCCGGTCTCAGAGGCGGACAGTCCTGTATCCGGGGAGAGCGCTGATTCGACGGACTTTTCCGTGGACGACGGCTCCTCCTTGAAGACGGATACCGCCGATGAGCTTGCGAGCCTTGATTTGGACAGCCTTGACTCCGGCGAAATGGACGGCGGTCTCGGCTCAGTGGACGATTTTTCTGCGGCGGATGCAGGTCCTGCCGAGGCTCCTCCGGCTGACATGGAGGTTCCCGAGGAGGACGGGATTGAGACGTTCGACACCTCTGCCATGAGCGGCCTGGACTTCTCCTCAGACTCAAGCGATCCTTTCGGGGGAAGCGATTTCGAGCTTGGCTCCATAACAGGCACCGAGGGCGATGACGATGACCTGTTCAGCATACCCGGATTCTCCGACACCACCACGGCGGACCTTAACAAAGCGCCCAATGTCCAGACCCCGGATTTCTCCGGCGCGGTTGAGGGTGACTCCAAGCCCAAGAATACTTTCACCGATGCCGAGTACAAGCGCTTTAAGGAGAATCTGGAGCTTTATCCGCTTAACGTCAGGATAGCGCTGGAGGATTTGGTCGTAAAAAATGAATTCACGGATGACGCGGTTTTCGCGGTACTGGAGAAAGTCCTTCGCAAAGTTCCCGCACGGCAGCTCGCCAGCGAGCTTGAGAAGATGCTGGACATACCGCTCAGCGTTCCGCGTGACTTTGAGAGGCGCTCCGCCACTGAATACGAGGCCTACAAGAAGTCCATAGAGTACCAGCTTAAGAACCGCATAATTCCGGGCGCCATACTTACCACAGTGGCCACGCTGGTAGTAATGGGAATATTCATGTTCTCAAAATACTTCATTTACTATCCGCTCCATGCCCACAACCTTTACAAGCAGGGATACGAGCTTCTTCAGGAAAGCCAGTACCCGCAGTCAGAGGACAAGTTCAACGAGGCGCTCGCGTACCGCTCCACCAAGTCATGGTTCTACACGTATGCGGAGGGCTACAGGAACCACCGCCAGTACGACAGGGCCCGCATGATGTACCGCGCCATATTGAGCCGCTTCAAGCATGATAAGCCCGCAGGACTGTCGTGGGCCGCCATGGAGATGTCTGATTTATATAATTACGAGGAGGCCGAGCGCGTGCTGAAGCGTGAGGTCCTGGACTATCACATAAATGACGCGGACGCAATCCTGCTTCTGGGCGACTTGTACCTGGACTGGGCCACGGAGCGGGACCCGTCAAAATTCGAGGACGCAAAGATTCAGTACGATCTGCTGGTGCAGCTTTACGGAGGAACGTCCAGCTCAAACACATATCTTTCGCGTCAGATGCGCTACTACATACGCACCGACAATCTGCGCCAGGTCCTTCAGTACAAGGAGATTTTCTTTCCGCAGAAAAAAGCGCTGGGCGCGCAGGACCTTACGGAGCTTAGCGGCTATCTGCTGGACAAACGCTTCGGCTCACTGCGTCCCAGCGAAGAGTCGCTCAGGTCATCCATAGAGAACGTAAGGGAGCTTCTGGACCGCGCGCTTAAGGCGGACAGCACAAATCCTGTGGCGCTTTATAACATGGGCCGCTATTTCGTGGAGACCAGCAACGGCAAGGCCGCCAAAGGATTCCTGCAGCAGTCCATTTTCCGATTTGAGAACGCCGCCGTCCGCACCAGGCGCGACACTTACCGCTACATAAACGCGTACAGGCTTTTGGGCGAGGAGTACAGGGATGAGCGGGAGTATATCCTCGCGGAGGAGTCGTACAGGAACGGCATAGATATTTTTGAGAGGGAGCACGCCTCCAGCGGATTTGCGAGCGATGAGAATGTGGGCCGGCTTTATGCGGACGTGGCGGACCTGGACTATTTTATCTCCGGGGACACGGAGCAGGCGCTTGTGAATTACATAAACGCCGTGAACAACAAGCACGACACATCCTCAGTGCGCTACAGGATAGGCTACATCCAGTACGGAAAGCAGAATTACGCGGAGGCGCTGGGCTCATTCATCCGCAGCCAGGACTCAAGCGGAGGGGATCCCCATCTGCTTCTGGCACTGGCGAACACTCTGGTTCAGAGCAGCGACAACTATGTGGCGCGCGGATATTACGAGCGCCTACTGAATATTCTGAACGCGGAGCGCGAGCGCTATGACATAATGCTTCCTCAGGTCAGGTCGGACCATGCTGACATAGTGGACACATACATGAAAGGCTCCAACAATCTGGGCGTGACCCTGCACCGGCTGGCCGCCATGACAGGCAACAGCAACCTGAACTCGCAGGCCATAGTGTATCTGCAGGAAAGCCTCCGCGCATGGGATGCCCTTTCCCGGAACCAGGAGACCATGATCCGACTGGACGGCTCAAATCTGGCGGAGCAGAACATTAAATACATAACCAGGCCCGTGTCTGAATACGAGCCTGCCATCTACACTGAAATCCCCAGGACACTTTTAGGTGAGGAAGGCCTGAACTGATGTTTTATGAGCGAAGAATGACCGCCGCCTTTATGCGAAAGAACATCGTAAGCAGGCAGCGTTTTATTTTAATCGCCAAAGAGATTTTCAGAAAATCAATCCATCTTTGCAGCGCCTTTATACCTCTTCTTTTAAAGTACATGTACGTTCCCGTGCTGGCATCGCTCTCTCTGGTCACAGTGATTTACATAGCGTGCGAGTACGCCCACTTTAAAGGAAGGCACATTCCTGTAATCTCTACCATAACCGCCGCCGCCGCCCGTAAGCGCGATGAGAATAAATTCGTGCTGGGACCTGTGACGCTTTCCATGGGCATAATAATATGCTCTCTTATGTGGGAGCCCTTGCCCGCGGCCATAGGAGTTTATGCGCTGGCGTTCGGAGACGGGCTTGCCAGTCTGGCAGGAAAACTTTTTGGAAAAATAAGGATACCGCTCACGGAGGGAAAGACCGCCGCGGGGAGCCTCACCTGCTTCTCCGCCATTTTCATATCCGCGTTTCTTACGGGAGGGGATGCCGGGGTGGCCCTCATCGTTGCCTCCGCCGGAATGTTCATAGAGGTTCTGCCCTTAAAGGATTTTGATAACCTTATAATCCCGGTGGCGCTCGGAGGCCTTGCGCAGCTGTGCCTTTAATGCCACATGTAAATTCTGTGCGTGGACTTTAAATAGAATGATGTGCCGACCGCCAGCAGCGCGGTTCCTGCCCCGGTTAGCATAAAGCAGTCCGTGGCGCATAGGATGGTGTATCCTGTGAAAAGCAGCGCATATCCCAGCGCCATGAGGAACATCTCCCTGCTTCCTTTGCTCACGCCGTTTATTATCAGGACAGAGATTGTGGCCAGGAAAATCAGCACGCGCAGAGTCGTAAGGAGAGGCCTGAAGCTCCACAGCACCATGCACGTGGAGGATGTCTGCGATGTGTCGAACGGAAAAATCACCCCTGCGAAAACGGAGCAGACTATTATGCCTATAAGGTTCCGCTCTATGTTCTTCCTCTGGTCGTTCTCAGAGAAAAGCGCCGCAGACAAAAGGCTTAATGAGCACAGAATTCTTCCTGATATGACGCCCTGCCCGGAAAGAAGCAGCAGCGAGGAGAATCCCCTCCATAATCCCGCCACAGGAACAAAAATCCTAAGGCTCTCGGCCAGCACGCCCATAAGAAATCCCGCGAAATAAATCACCTCCAGGGACTGCGTTTTCTCAAAGCTCTGGTAGACTATGAATGCGACCACAGGAACGTATGCCGTGAGCAGGAAAATGTTCGTGATTACGGCGTAAAAATTCTGGTCAAAAACATTCTTTCCCCCGAACAGCTTCACCGTGCGCACAGCGTCCTGCGGGGGTACGATGTTGGAGCTTATGGCGGCCAGCGTGAATATTATGCCGCAGAGTACGAGCGCGGCGGCGCTTGCTATGGCGAAAAACAGATACAACCTGTTGCGAGTCTTAAGGGTCATGGCATTAGAATATCCTATGGCTAAATTTTAGTAAAGACTTATTTTCGCTCGCCGATAATTCTAACAAAGGCTTTTGCCTTTCTCTTCTATGGGAGGAATTATGAGAAAATCTTTGGCGATTTCCGCGGTGCTTGCCTCCGCTTTACTGATTTCGTTTCCTGCCTCCGCGGGCGATGCGGCGGTTTTTGAGGACATAGGATTCTCCGCTGACGGTAAAACCTACCTGTTCGGCCAGTACGGGCGCACGGACGGCAAGTTCGAGGCATGGGCCGAGATTTATACCGTGGATGTGGCTAAGAATGATTTTGTGAGCGGCGAGGTCTACAAGACTGCGCCCAGCGAGCAGACATCCAGGCTGTCAGGCAAAAAGGCGTTCCTTGACCTGCGCGAGAAAACGGAATGGAAAATCGCCAAGTACAACGCCGTTCCCTCCACCGTCAGCACTCTGATTTATATTCGTGAGGCGGAGAACAAAAGTCCTGTTGACGAGATTAAGTTCAAGGATTTTGAGGGCTCCTCTGGCTCAAACAGCATTTATTACAGGGTCAGGCTGGTACCCACTTACGAGGGCAGCGGAAAGAATGTCCGCTCCAAATATTATATAAATCTGGAGAAAATCAACGGGAATTCCGATGTGCTCAGCAGCTGGAAAGTGGGGACCCCGGATTTATGGCGGAAGGGCATAAGCTCTTACCAGATAGAGCGCATCTACAAGGATGTATCCGGCAAGAGCCTTGTTTTCATAATTCAGAAAACACTGGAGGATGAGACCGGAACCTCCATACGCTACATGGTGGAGACGCTGAGCGGCATATAACCGCCCGTGCTATGGTTTGGTGTATCTGGTGCTGCTGTTCTCATAACCGGGCGTGCTGCAGTTGTCGCTCTTTCCGTAGACGCCCGTCACAATCCACTCCGAGGCGTTCCCCGCGCGCAGCTCCTTAATCTGCGGGATGTTCTGCCGGGAGAGCGTGTGCTTTGCGGTCATGTTGTCGGCACCTGCCGCGCTTGAGACCTCCGTGCTCGGTTTTCTTTCGCCGTCAGTCCACATCTGGTTTTTATCCACCTCTTTTAAGATGGACTCGTATTTTGAATTCCACACCGAATAGCTTGAAAGTGCGAAAAGAAGCGCGTCCTGGAGCGTGCCGTTCAGTGCGTTTCGGAGTACCAGAACGTCGCTGGGAGATATCCTGTACTTGGAGTCTCCTGTCCACAGGTCCCGCGCCGTGTCGCAGCTTTCCCGCGCCGTGCTTGCCGTAAGGTCGCTTCCGAGCTCGTCCACCATGCCTGTCTGCACCGGGGAGTCGGAGTTGGCGGACGTGGGCATCCTCAGGTGCAGCGTTATGTACTCCCCCTCGCTTACGTCTATGGCGGGGAATACGTATTTTCTCGCGCTGCCGTCTCCCGCGCTCTCAAATTCCAGCCCTGAAAGATTCCCGCCCCGTATGACATAGAATTCCACGAATTCGTACATATAGTTCTGCAGGTCCGCGTCGCCCCGCACCTCCGAGAAAACCAGCTGCGCCATGTTGTCGTTGTAGCCTGTGAACGGAATGCTCAGCGTGAGCGAGTTGCCGTTACCGTCGCGCACGACGCCCTCCATAAGGTAGTTCCTGCCCACCGTGGTGGCGGGGAATTCCAGCGTCACCGTGCGGGAGTCGTCGCTGTAAGCGCAGGCGGCCTCCTCCTGCGTGCTGTCCTGGCTCCCTACAAGCGCGCTCTGCATCTGCACGCTTTTGGAGAACGTAAGGCTCATGGAGGTGCTGCCCGTAATCTCCACGTGCTCCAGCTGCGGCACGGAGAAATCACCGTCCAGAATCCTTATGCCCTCCGCGGTGGACTTGCAGCCCACCGGCATGCCCGCGATTATAAGCGTTATTCCCGTTATCAGAACCGCAGGCAGAATGGTTCTGGGCAGAATGTCCTTGAAAAAAGTTTTCATTTTGGCCTCCGCATTATATGTAGCGGAGCGCGCGCGGAAAATTCATGCCGCCGTAAAAAAAACAGGGAATTTTCAGAGGGAGAATTCGAATTCGGGGATGTCGCGTGTCCTGCTGTATTTCCAGTCGGTCGCATGGCTTGACGGAATGCGGCCCTCCACGCGGTCATTCTCTTTCTGCAGCTGAAACTGAATCATGCGCTTGAAGACGTCCATGAGCGGCTCGGGGGAGTCATCCCCGCGCGTCACTCCTGAGCTTCGCATCTCTTTTATAAGATAGTAGCAGCTCTCTATGGTGCTTACGCAGTGCTCGTCGGGCTCACGCTTGAACGTGAAGATGCTTTTGTATTCTCCGTAGAAGCTTATGCGCGGAAGACCCGAGAGGCTCACGCTGCTTTTGATTATTTTCTTGGAGCAGAACCAGGTGGAGTCTATTATGATTACAAGGAGCGTCCGTCCTGAGAGAGCGTCCTTAAGCTCCGGGGAGCGCGCCGTCTTTGCCCCGGGGTCGGGATACATCAGCACGGGATAGTACTGCGGGTCCTCCAGAAGGGAGAGCAGCCTCTCGTTGTGCGAGAAATCTATGCCCACCAGAATCTCGCTTTCCGGGAGGCACAGATGCGCCAGCCTTCCGGTTCCGGTCCGCTGCCGTTTGGCCTCCTTGGGATGCATAAGGAAAACGAATTTCATTCCGCTGTCCACGCGCCTTATGTAGCGGCAGTAGCAGCTGCTCTGAGGCCGCAGACAGCGCAGGCACAGCTCACGCATTTACAAGCGAAAGAAGCCCGCTTTTTCCTACCGCTCCCACGGTCTGCCCCGCGACCTTGCCGTCCTTGAAAAGCACGAAGTTGGGGATGCTCATAACCTCGTACTGCTCCGCAAGCTCGGAATTGTCATCCACATTCACTTTGCAGACTTTTACTTTGCCCTCAAGCTCAGCGGAAAGCTCCTCCACTATGGGGCCCGTCATCTGGCACGGACCGCACCACGGCGCCCAGAAATCCACCAGGACGGGAATCGTGCTCTCCAGAACCTCGCTTTTAAAATTCTCTCCGTTTACTTGAACAGCCATAAATAACCTCCAGGCATCTCATGCTCAGAATTTAGAATCTACTCCGCAAATATAATACAAGAGAAATAAAAATGCAAGAAAAAAGATTGTATACAATGTAATTTTTTACAATTTTTTTCTGATTTTGCAGGCTGCGGGGCGCTTTTGCACCGTGTTTTCTTATTTATTGACGTTATAATGATTTTTGTTTACTATGGCGGACGGAGTTCCATGATGAGAAAATTGTTTTGCGCGGTGTGCGTCTGTTTTTTTGCCGTGTCGTTCTGCCCTGCCCAGAGCATAATGACCGCGGCCGATTTCTTTAAAAACGTAAGCGATTTTTATGCCGGCATAAACGATTATGAGGCTGATGTGGAGATAGAGACCGCGGGGAATTTAATGAGCGGGCATGTGAGCTTCAAGCGGCCCGAGATGCTGAGGATAGATTTTTCCCAGCCGGCGGAGCAGGTCATTCTTTTTAACGGAACTGACCTGACCATCTATCTGCCGGGCTCAAGCGCCATACTGGAGCAGTCTGTGGAAAGCTCCGGCGTGTCCGTTACGCCGCAGGGACTGTCGCTTCTGAGGCGCTATTACTCCGTGGCATACGAGTCGGGGCAGGGCGCGGTTCCGCTTGAGGAGGGAAGCGATGAGATGGTCATAAAGCTCCTTCTCACCAGGCGGGCATCCTCCGAGGCGTTCAGCTCCATACTAATATCCGTGGACGCGTCCGACAACCTTATCCGACGCGTGCAGGCCGTCACTCCCAAAAACGAAAGGTTCACGTTTGATTTCTATAATTACAGGCTGAACACTAACATTGCGGACCAGCGCTTTATCTATGATCCGCCGTCATCTGCGAACAATTACAACAATTTCCTTTTCTCGGAGTGACGTATGGAAAGCTACGGCCAGATTCTGAAAGAAGCGCGCGAGAAAAAAGAGCTCACTGTGGAGCAGGTGGAGCGCGATACGTCCATAACACGCCAGTACATACTGGGCCTTGAGAACGAGGATTTTGACGCGTTCCCCGGCGAGCCGTATCTGGTGGGATTCCTTAAGAACTATTCCGCATATCTGGGCGTGGACAGCGGTGAGCTTATAAAGCTCTATCATGCCAAAAGGATTCAGGAGTCCCCCGTCCCCGAGGAGCTTCTGAAACGCAGCAAGCCCAAATTCATTCTGCCGCTGGTTGTTTCCATTGTGCTGGCGGCGATTCTGGGCACCGGCGCTTACCTGTACTTCGGCGTGTTCAAAGTGCCGCAGATGCTTAAGGAGAGGGCCCTGCTTGTGGCCGAGACCGAGAAAGTTCATCAGTATACGTTCAGCGGAAAAATAGAGACGCACAGGCTTTATGTGGGCGACCAGATTCTTGTCCCCGACGGTGACGGCAAGGGCAATGCGGTTCTTACCGTGGTCAGCACCATAGGCTCCCTTACGCTTGAGACACCTGTGGGCCCGCAGGTCATAGATTTGAGCGAGGAGCGCGAGCTTGACGCTGACGGTGACGGCAGGAACGACTTTATCATTTACCTCAGCGACGTGAGCACGTCTGACGAGAAGCACGGCGCCGAGGTGCGCATGCTGCTCAAGGACAGCGCCAATGAGAACTTCGATCTGGTTGACACGCAGACGGAGGACGGCGAGTTCGAGGAGCCCTCTAAGAGCGCCAGCGTGATTCCGACGGGCACAGGACGGCAGGTTGTGATTCTGGAGGACAGCAGGGCGTATCCGTTCTCTCTTAACATAACTTTCCGCGGCCCATGCCTTTTCCGCTACAGGACTGACAGGAATCCCTACGTGCAGAATCCTCTGAAAAACGGCGACATAGTGAACATAACCGCAAGCAACGGAGTGCGCCTGTGGGCCAGCAACATCAACGCGCTCAAGATACAGGTCACAGCGGGCGTCAATACCTATGACCTTGAGGTAGGAAGAGCTGGGCAGGTTCAGGTGGAGGACATAAAATGGATCCGCGAGGACGGAAAGTACCGCCTTGTGGTGGTGGAGCTGGACTAGTGCCTGAGCGGTGACCGTATGGACGTGAGGACTTTTTTCCTGGATCAGCATGGTTGCGCTAAGAATCAGGTGGACGGTGAGCTTTTAGTCTCCCACCTGAAGGCGCGCGGATACAAGCGTGCGGAAAATCCAGAGGACGCGGAGCTCATAATAATAAACAGCTGCGGATTCATAGAGAGCGCCAAGGCGGAGAGCCTAGATTCCTTGATGCAGGCGCGCTCATCTTTTCCCGGAAAAAAAATCATTCTGGCGGGCTGCCTTGCCGAGCGCTACGCTGATGTCTTTAAAACCGAGCTTCCCGAGGCCGACGGCATTTTCGGGAACGGAGACCTGTCCAAAGTAGCGGACGTGGCGGATTCTGTTCTGGCAGGCGGACGGCCCGTGGTAAAGCCCGCGCAGAGCGGAGTGTGCTGCGGTAACAGGAGCATGCTTTTCTCATTCAAAGGCAGCGCGTACATAAAGATTACGGAGGGCTGCGACAACCGCTGCTCGTTCTGCGCCATTCCTCTTATTCGCGGCGCGCTAAGGTCCAGGACAGATGATGAGATTGTGGCGGAGATAAAGGGGCTTTTAGAGCAGGGCGTAAAGGAGTTCAACCTGATAGGCCAGGACTTGGCGTCTTACGGATGCGGAAAATCAGATGTGAGCGCGTCCGACGGGGCAGGGCTCTCTCCGCTTGCGCGCCTCATGAGGAGAATATCGCTTCTTCCCGGAAAATTCTGGGTGCGCCTGCTTTACATTCATCCCGACCATTTTAACGCTGACATTTTGGACGTGATGAGGCAGGACGAGCGTTTTCTTCCGTACTTTGACATTCCGTTCCAGAGCGGCTCCACACCTGTGATACGCGCCATGAACCGCAGGGGCAGCCACGAGTCCTATGTGGCTCTTATAAAAAGCATACGCGGCGCATTCCCTCACAGCTGCATACGCACCACGTTCCTCACCGGTTTTCCGGGAGAGACCGAGGATGATTTTATTCAGACCGAGAAATTCCTGCTGGCCGTGCAGAGCGACTGGTCAGGGTGCTTCACTTACAGCGCGGAGGAGGGGACCCCTGCATTCAAGATGAAAAGAAAGGTTCCGCGCAGAACTGCCCTCGCGCGCGCTGAGAAACTAAGGAGCGTCCAGACGCACATTACCGCGGAGCGCCTTAAGGACCGCGTGGGTAAGATTTACGATGTCCTTGTGGAGGAGATTGTGGAGAATCCAGAGCGCGGAGCCGGAAGCGACGAGGGGCTTGCGATAGGGCGGGCATGGTACAGCGCCCCGGAGGTGGACGGCTCGTTCGTAATACGCTACGACTTGGACGATGAGCGCGCGGTGAATGCCGTAAGGGAGGGTGAATTCGTGCGGGTAAGGGCAGTGGCATCCTCGGCGCTGGATTTGGACGGCGAGCTTGTCCTTTAGGCGGAGAGCGTTTTGCAGGCAGAAGAGTATCTATCGTTGCTGAATCCGTCGCAGAGAAAGGCAGTGGAGCATGAGGGGCCGTCGCTTCTGATTCTGGCGGGGGCGGGCTCAGGCAAGACCAGGGTAATCACCACAAAAATCGCATACCTTATATCTCAGAGACACGTGGACCCTTATTCCATTCTGGCGGTCACGTTCACTAAAAAGGCAGCCGGCGAGATGCGTGAGCGGGCGGTTCTTCTGGAGGAGCGTGCTAAATCCGCCCAGCTCAGGACGTTCCATTCCTGGGGCGCGTATTTCCTCAGGGCCCATGCCGATGCTGCGGGCGTGAGCAGGGACTTCACCGTCTATGATGACGATGACATGCTTACTCTGGTCAGCAAATCCATTCCGTCCATAACAAGAAAGGATGCGGCTGTGGTGGCGCAGAGAATCTCCCTGGCAAAGGACTACGGCATAACGCCCGACACCACCGATTTCTCTGTGGCGCAGTCCGCCGGCCTTGAGGAGCTTTCCGACCATGTTTTTCTGGAGCAGTACGGCCTCTACCAGAAAAGGCTCCGCGCCACCGGCAACGTGGACTTCGGGGATTTGATTCTGCTTCCGTACCAGATTCTGCGCGACAATGACGGCATACGGCACAGCGCCCATCTGCGGCACCGCGTCATAATGGTGGACGAGTACCAGGATTCAAACGTGGCGCAGTTCCTTCTTCTGCAGCAGCTTGCGGGAGTGAATGACAATGCGGGGATAAAAGTCTGCGTGGTGGGCGACGACGATCAGAGCATATATAAATTCCGCGGGGCCGAGGTTCAGAACATCCTGCGCTTCAAGGATTTGTTCCCCGGCACTGACATCATACGGCTTGAGACAAACTACCGCTCCACTCCGCAGATTCTTTCCTGCTCCAATTCAGTCATATCGAATAACAGCGAGCGTCTGGGGAAAACTTTGCAGTCCTCCCATACTGACGGAAAAAAGCCTGCCCTGGTTTTTCTGCCTACTCAGGATGACGAGACGCAGTTCTGCGCGGAGCTCATTCAGAATGCCCATGAGAAAGGCGTGCCTTACTCTGACTGGGCGATTCTTTACAGGACCAACGCGCAGTCCCTGGGCTTTGAGAGCGATTTCCTGCGTGAGAAAATTCCGTATACCGTGGTGGGGTCCCTTAAATTCTATGAGCGCGAGGAGATAAAGGATACTCTGTCATGGCTCGCGTTTCTTATGAACCAGAAGGATGAGGTGGCGTTCAGGCGGATTGTGAACAAGCCCGGACGCGGCATAGGCTCTGTTACGCAGGAGAAAATCATAGCCTCCTGCGCGGGCCGCTCACTTATAGATGGCTGCGCAGGTCTGAAACTGAGCAAAAAAGCAATGGAAGGGATGAGCGCGTTCTCAGACACTGTGTCTGCCCTTCTTTCTGATTTGCCTGACGTTCCGGGTGACGCGGAGAATTTCAATGACGGCACTGCATCTTTTTCAGGCGGGGCCGCAGGAGACTCCTCCGGGAAAATCACAGCGCCCGATGCGTCCTTGCCGGGCACACGGACAAAAAGGCTCTCTGAGTTCGTGGAGAGTGTGATAAAAAAATCAGGCCTTGAGGACTATCACAAGGCGCAGGATGATATATCCGGCACGCAGAAACTTCTGAACCTGCAGGAGCTTGTGAACGGTGCGGTCCTTTATCCGTGCTCCAGGCAAGGGCTCCTGCGCTTTCTGGACAGCATAGAGCTGGACCGCTCGCTTGAGGAGGACAGCGGTCAGGATGACTTGCAGGACAGGGTCACGCTGATTACGCTGCACAACACTAAAGGACTTGAATTTCCGCGCGTTATAATGACGGGCATGGAGTACGGGATTTTTCCCCGGGAGAACAAGACCGCGGGTGAGCTGGAGGAGGAGAGGCGGCTGTGCTACGTGGGAATAACGCGCGCCAGGCAGGAGCTGTATCTTACGTGCTGCGCCATGCGCAGAATGTACGGGCAGACAAAAAGCATGGCGCCAAGTCCGTTCCTGTCAGAGCTCGGAGAGGATAATATACGCGTGCTGGGACAGCGTCCTTTTCTTTTCAATCCCGGGTTTCAGCCGTCACCGGGCGCTGGTGAGGCCTCCCATCCGCTCTCAAAAAAATGGCACGTGGGCGCGGGCGTCTATCACGACGAGTGGGGGCACGGTCAGATAGTCCGCGCGGCCGTAACTGAGGAGGGCGAGTATCTTATAAGCGTGAGCTTTGAGTCCGGCGGAATAAAAAAGTTTCTGCCGCAGTACCAGGGCTCCTCTCTTATGCTGGAGGATTAGACTGCGGGAAAGCGGACGGTACTAATTCAGAGCATCCTGCGCTGACAGGCTTTAATACATTAGGCTTGATGCGGCCTGGCTCCGCGCTCACTGAAAGCCTGTATCTTCCACAACGCGGAGCAATCTGATATAATCCTCTGCCATGAGCAACGAGATGAAAAAGGTCGATGAGACCACTCTGGAGAATCTTTTGGAGCTTTCGCGCCTTAGCCCTGAGAGCACTAACATGGCCATCCTTAAAAAGCAGGTGGACGATATCGTGGGCTATTTTGACATTCTTTCTAAATATGATGACAGCGAGAATCCCTACGACGCGTATCCTGTGACGCAGGCGGAGAAACTGCGCGAGGATGAGGTTGTGCCCGGCCTTGAGATGCATGACGTCAAGAAAATAAACGAGAAGAATTTCCTGGACGGTTATTTCCAGGTGCCTAAAGTTCTGGGCGAGGGAGCGTGACTTATGTATACAATCTGCGAGGCGATTTCCGCCCTTAAGGATGGCAGGACCACCAGCCGCGAGCTTGTAAAGAAATCCATGGACACTTTCGAGGCCGACAGGAATTCCGAGCTTCCTCTGAATGCGTTCATAGAGATGTATGACGATGCCCTCAGCCTGGCCGACGCCGCTGACAAGGAGATTGCGGAGGCGCGCGCGTCAGGTACGGTGGACGGCCTTTTTGAGAGGAAGCCTCTTCTGGGACTTCCGTTCGCTAACAAGGATAATATAAGCGTGCGCGGGAAGAGACTTACCTGCGCCTCTAAGATTCTGGCGGGCTATGTGGCTCCGTACAACGCCACTGTCATAAGCCGCCTTATGGATTCAGGCGCCATTCCGCTGGGCCGCTGCAATCAGGACGAGTTCGCGATGGGCTCATCCACGGAGTATTCAAGCTACGGTCCCACACGTAATCCCATTAACCGCAATTATGTTTCGGGGGGCTCCTCCGGCGGCTCAAGCGCGGCGGTCTCCGCCAATCAGGTTCTGTTCGGGCTCGGCACGGAGACAGGAGGCTCAGTTCGGCTTCCTGCCAGCTACTGCGGTGTCTACGGCCTTAAGCCCACCTACGGTGTCCTGAGCCGGTGGGGCGTCGTGGCATACGGCTCGTCCCTGGACCAGGTGGGAATCATAGGACATACACCGCGTGACATAGCGCTTCCTTTAAGCGTGATGTGCGGCGTGGACATGTACGACGACACCTCCGTGGATTTGCCGGACGGGAAAAGCCTCTCACAGTTGGAGGCGTATACTGATGAGGAATTCTCAGCGCTTAAAGTGGCCGTCCCCAAGCAGTTCCTGGAGACAAAGGGCATGGACCCTGATGTGGCAAAAGTGTTCGCCGAGACCCGCGCATGGTTTGAGTCCAAGGGCGCCAAAGTGGACGTGGTGGACCTTCCCGTGCTGGATGCCTCAATCGCGTCATACTATGTAATCGCGCTCAGCGAGGCCGCAAGCAACCTCAGCAGATTTGACGGAATACGCTACGGTGAGCGCAGGGATAACGGCGAGGGCTATGACAAGCTTTACGTGGACACACGGAGCGGCGGTTTCGGACCTGAGGTGAAGCGCCGCATTATAATCGGAAATTACGTGCTGTCGGAGCAGTTCAGCGGAACCACTTACAAAAAGGGCATGAGCGTTCGTGCCCGCATACAGCGCGAGGTGGCAGGACTTTTTGAGACTTACGGCCTCATTCTGTGCCCCACGTGCCCCACGCCGTCTTTCAGGCTGGGACAGAAAGTGGACGATCCTCTGGAGATGTATCTGAGCGATTTGTTCACCACGTTCGTGAACCTCTCCCGCATCCCCTCACTCTCAGTTCCGTGCGGGCATACCCACGGGCAGGGCCTGGAGGCGGGAATCATAAGCGGCGCGGAAAGCGAATTCATAAAGGCTGCGCGCACGGGCCGCTCCGACATCATGCCCGTAGGAATTCAGTTTGCGGGACCTATGTTCGGCGAGAAAAGGATACTGCGCATAGCGCAGGCATGGGAGAATGACCATCCTCTCTGCGGCGTGCCTGTCCAGGAATAATTCGTGGATGTTTCCGGGGGAAAATTATGGCTATAGATAAATGGGAGATTGTGATAGGGTGCGAGATTCACACTCAGCTTCTTACTAATACAAAGGCGTTCTGCGCGTGCGAGAACCGTTACGGCGGCATGCCGAATACCCGCGTGTGCCCTGTGTGCCTGGGACTTCCCGGGGCCATGCCGCGCATCTCTAAAGGCTACGTGGAGCTGGGAGCGGTGGCGGGCCAGGCGCTTAACTGCCACATAGCGCGCTTTACGAAATTTGACCGCAAGCATTATTTCTATCCTGACCTTACAAAAGGCTATCAGATTACACAGTACGACATTCCGCTCTGCGACAACGGCTACGTGGATCTTCCCATGGCCAAGTATCCCAAGGACCAGCAGAGAGGCGGAGATAAATGCCGTGAGAAAAATTTCATAGGCGAGGACTGCATATCGGATGACGGACGCTACAGGCGTGTCCGCGTGGAGAGGATACATCTGGAGGAGGACGTGGGAAAATCCCTGCATCTTCCGGGCAGCCACTCATACATAGACTACAACCGATCCGGCACTCCGCTCATAGAGATTGTGACCAAGCCGGACATGACAAGCCCAGAGGAGGCCGCGCTCTTCATGGAGACCGTTCAGGAGATTCTGCGCTATGTGAAAGTCACGAACGGAAACCTTGAGGAAGGAAACATGCGCTGCGACGCCAACATAAACCTTAATGTGTGGGAGGACGGAAAGCTCCATCACACACCGATAAGCGAGATTAAGAATTTAAACTCATTCCGCTCCATAAAAGAGGCATGCGCTTACGAGGCCATGAGGCAGCTAAGGGAATTCCAGGAGGACAGGCAGGAGTTTAATCCGGGCTTTAAAGTGACCATGGGATGGGACGAGGAGAAAGGCCAGACCGTGGTGCAGCGCACTAAGAACAGTTTCGTGGACTACAGGTTTGTGGTTGAGCCTGACATAAAACCTTTCAGCGTGAGCGAGGAGCTTATAGCGCGGGCCGGCGGAAAAGTGGGGGAGCTTCCCGAGGCAAAGCGGAACCGTCTTAAAAAAGAGTACGGTCTTTCTGACTTTGACGTGGAGACTCTTACAGGCACGCGTGAGCTGAGCCTCTGGTTCGAGGAGGCGGCCAAGGGCGCCAGGAGCGTAAAGAAAGTGGCCAACTGGATTCTGGCGGAGCTGCTTGCTGTCCTTAACGAAAAGAACGAGACCATAAATGACGTGACCATTACGCCCGGGCACATTACCGCGCTTGTGAACGCCATAGACGAGGGGAAAATAAGCGGCGCCCAGGGAAAAGTCGTTTTTGCCAGAATGCTTGAGACGAACAAAATGCCGGAGCAAATCATAAAAGAGGAGGGCATGGAGGTCGTGAGCGATGCCGGCGCCATCGATGCCATAGTGGATAAAGTCATAGCCGCCAATGCCAAGGCCGTGGAGGATTTTAAGAGCGGAAAGACGAACGTGGTGGGCTGGCTTACCGGGCAGGTCATGAAAGAGAGCCGGGGAAAGGCGAACCCTAGGCTTGCCAGCGAGCTTGTGACTAAGAGACTTGCCGCCCTGTAAGGACATGAGAGACTGTGAGCGGACTTCCTGAATTTTCCGGTGAGATTTATAAACGCTACGGAAGCATAAGGCGTGCCAGGGGATGTTTCCTGTACACGGAGAAAAATGTGCGCCTCACTGATTTGTACCAGGAGAACGGAAGGGCGATTTTGGGCTGGGGCGCAGGCTCCGCGTCCACACATCTTAAGAACGTCCTTAACCGCGGAATCACCGGCACATACATTACGGGCTTTGATTACAGGCTTGAAAAATCAGTCAGCGCCCTGCTCGGCTCAGAGAGGGACGTTTTTGTTTTCAGCGACAAGTCCAGGGCGCTTTCAGAAGCCCTTGCCATATCCAGGGACAGCACGTCAGTGTGGAGACCATGGCAGTGCGCGCGCGCGGACGAAGGCACTGCGGTGCCACCGGTAAGCTCAGTGGACTGCGTGGTCTTTGAGCCGCCTTTCCCGTGGGGGCAGAATATTTTCCTGCTCGCTGTGCTTAAGTCTGTGAGCGTGGTTGCGAGACCTGCGGGAATAAAGCTTCCCGCCCCTCTGAGCGCCGCCGTCACCCGCTCCGTATATGATTTGATTTCTGCGCTGCAGGCCCGCTCCGAGAAAGACTGGTTTTTATGGGACACGGTTCTCACGCAGTACTGGGAGCGCAGGGGACCGTATCTTTATCCCAGGAAAGACGCGCTTGATGAGGACAGTTACGCGGGCTTTGTCCTGCACTGCCTGGACCTGGGAATAGTGGTGAGCCCCGTGTACCAGAGTCCCAGCATAGTGCCGTTCGGCGCGGACAGGGGAGTGCTCGCCTGCTTGAAGAAAAATCCCTTCTCTAAAATAACGGGAGGTTCTGATGGATAGCGCCGGAGTAGTTATGTTTTTTGTGCGCCTGTTTCTGGGCGGCGCGGTCTCATTCTTCGCCATATTGGTGTGGAGCAAAACCAGGGACAGGATGTGGACCACTCTGGCTCTGGGAATGGTGGTGCAGTTCGCGGGCACGGTTTACGACATGCTTCTGTCCATGGGGCTCGCTTACTTTGAGTCAGCCATGCTGTTCGGCATACCTGTGCTGCAGTTCCTGTTCTATGTGGTGCCGCCCGCGCTTTTCATAACGGCGTTTGTCTTTTATCTTCTTAAGCATTACTGGAAGATGTGAACGTGAGGCTTCCGTCCTCATGCCAGCGGTCCAGCAGGGGGCCCAGATCCTCTGACCATACTTTCTCAGGCACGCGCAGGCCTCCCGCCGTGAATCCTATGTGGCGGTCTGCCCTGACGCTATCACCGTGAAAATCGCTTCCGCCCGTGGCAATCATCCCCAGCGAGTGCGCCAGCTCCTCCAGACGCTCGGCCTCGCTTATGCGAACCGCGGGATGCCATGCCTCCAGACCCATCACGCCAAAGTCCTTTATGGCGCGCATTGTCTCCTCCATCTTTCCCCAGGATACATAAATCGAAAGAGGATGCGCCTGCACCGGAATCCCGCCGCTTGACTTTATGGCCTCCACTGCGTCGTGAAGATCCGCCCCGCGCCTGTCCACATAGCACGGCCTGCCTTTTGCAAAATATTTGTCGAACGCGGCCTGCCTATGGCTTATGATTCCTTTGTCAAGCATCACCTGCGCGAAGTGCGGGCGGCCTATGTTGTCGGTGTTGAATTTTTCCCTGACCTCCTCGAACGTTATGTCCGCCCCGTTTTCCCTAAGCCTCTGCGCCATTGTAAGATTCCTGTTAAGCCGCTCCTCTCTCAGAAAGGATATTATCTCCGAAAGCTCCCGCGAGACATGACGCAGCCCCAGTCCCAGAAGATGGAATTCACCCGTGGGCCACTGCACGCTTATCTCTATTCCCGGGACGAACGTTATTCCCGCCTTTAAGGATTCCGCCTGTGCCTCCTCCAGGCCTTTCGTGGTGTCATGGTCCGTGAGCGCCAGTGTCTTTATTCCCCTGCCGCATGCGTATTTTACTAGGGCGGCGGGCTCCAGCGTTCCGTCAGATGCGGAAGAATGCGTATGTAAGTCTGTCATATTCGTTTTAATAATAGCATATTTACTCTTTTTGTGATATAATTAAGGCGCTAGATTAGAGATTTGAGAGGTTAGACTTTATGCCTAAAGCTGTTCCTTATAAAAAAGGTTCCATAATCTTTTTTGCCGGCGACAAAGACGATCGCATTTTTATCCTGCAGAAAGGAAACATAACTCTTACCGGCGAGGATTTGCAAACAGGGGCTCAGATTGTAGAGAATCTGCATGAGGGGGAATTTTTCGGTGTCAAGAGCGCGCTCTCGCACATGCCGCGCATAGAGACCGCGAACGTGCAGTCTGACGCGGTGGTGGTGCTCCTTACCCCGCAGGAATTCGAGAAGATATTCGGACGCAACCCCGCGGTCATAGGTAAAATGCTGCATGTGTTCAGCAAGAATCTGCGCGATCTGCATAAGAGGACGGAGGAGCTTTTAAAGTCTGAGGAGCACTTTGTTTCGCCCGAGGAGGGCATGATCCGCGTGGCAAAATCATTTGAGCAGGCGGAGGAGTACCGCTCGGCGTGCTCAGTGTGCAATCTTATTCTGAGCAGGTTCCCTGAGGGCGAGCGCAAGGCTGAGGTGGAGAAGCTTCTGGCGTCATACACAGAGAAGGCCAAAGCAGAGCCGCCTTACGTGGAGCCTGAGCAGGAATCCTCCGATGCTGAGGAAAAACCGGAGCCGCGCGCCGCTGATGCCGCCACGCTCAAGCAGTTCTCGCTCCCTGTGTTCGAGCGCTTCACTAAATCTTTTGAGCCGGGGCAGGTCATCACCTCCGAATTCGAGCCGGGCGACACGTTCTATCTTATAAAAAGCGGCGATGTGCAGATTGTGAAGGACATGAACGGCACCAAGAAGAACATGGACATACTGCACGCCGGGGAATTTTTCGGGGAGATGGCCATACTGGATAACTCTCCGCGGAGCGCCACGTGCATGGCGCGCGGCAAGGTGGAGTGCCTGGAGTTTAACAAGGAGAATTTCCAGGCGCTTGTCCTGGGGAATTCCACCATAGCCATAAATCTGCTTAAGCTTTTCTGCAAGCGCATATACGACTCCCGCCGCGGAATACGCATACTCACCATAAAGGACATACAGGCGCGCGTAGCGGATGTCTTCGTTATGTTCGATGAGGTTACTCCGCATAAGGATGACCCTGACGGAGACCCCATGGACTCGCATCGCAGGTTCAATCTGACCGTGGCGGACGTGGCGCAGTGGACCGGCATATCGCAGGATGATGCGCGCGATGAGCTTAACAAATATGTGAGCAAGAAAAAGCTTGAGATTTATGACGCGTACATGAACGTTACGAACATAAACGACATGAAGCGCACTGTGGAGAAATACTTCTCTAATCTGGAGCAGTGACGGATTTCTGTGCCCGCCTTAAAAGGACTCGCTGAATTTAAAAACATGCACGGTCATCAGGCTGTTTGAGTCATGCGCCCGATGACCGCGTGTCATTATGCCTTGAATTTCTTGAAAACCAGGGACGTGTTTATTCCGCCGAAAGCAAAATTATTGTTCATCACGTACTCTGTGTCTATCTCGCGTCCGCTTCCCGTTATGTAGTCTAACGGCGCGCACTCGGGGTCCACGTTAGTAAGGTTAAGCGTGGGGTGGAACCAGCCCTCGTTCATCATGTTTATGGAGAGCCATGATTCCACGGCGCCGCACGCTCCCAGAGTGTGGCCTATGTAGCTTTTTGTGGAGCTTATGGGCACCGCGCGGTTGAACACGCTGTACGTGGCCGCCGTCTCCGCTATGTCTCCATGGTGGGTGCTGGTTCCGTGAGCGTTCACATAGCCTATCTGGTCGGCGCTTATGCCCGCGTTCTCCAGTGCCAGGCGCATGCATACGGCCTGCGTCTCGGAATTCGGGGATGTTATGTGAACACCGTCAGCGTTTGTGCCGAATCCCGCCACCTCTGCATAGATTCTGGCGCCGCGCTTTACGGCATGCTCCATGTCCTCCAGAATGAGCGTTCCCGCGCCCTCTCCGATTACAAGCCCGTCCCTGTCCTTGTCGAAAGGCTTTGGCTCCAGATGAGGCGTGTCGTTCAGTATGGCGGTGGCGCCCATGGCGTCAAAAGTGGCCGCGTCAGGCGCGTTGAATTCCTCCGCTCCGCCGGCAATCATTATGTCCTGTATGCCGTTGGCTATGGCCTCGTATGCGTAGCCCACCGCCAGGCTTCCTGAGGTGCATGCCGTGTTCGTGGTAATCATCCTTCCGCGTATGGCGTAAAGCACGCTCAGATTGCAGACCGTTGTCTGCGGCATGCACTTTATGTAAGTCTGCGAGTTTATCTTGCTGGCGTCCGTGCCGTGTATTACAGACACCATGTCCTCTATGGACTCAAGGCTTCCCATGCAGGAGCCGTACGCTATGCCTGTCCTTCCGTTGTGAAGTTCATCCGCCACCTCAAGCTCGCCAGTTGTGAAGCCCGCCATGGAGAGAGCGCGGTCCGTGGCCTCCACCGCAAGAAGCGCCACGCGCCCCATGCCCCGGACCTTTTTCCTGGGATACTTATTCAGCTCCCTGTCGTAGGGGCAGCCCAGCCTGGTGTTCATGTTCTCAAGCCGGTCAAAATCCTTTATGTACTGTATGCAGTTTTTTCCTGAGCGCAGTGTGGCCAGCGCCTCCTGCCAGTCAACTCCCAGCGCGGTAAGCATTCCGCCGCCAGTGACCACAACCCTGCGTTTACCGTCATGTCTTGTGAATTCGCTCATATAATACCACCGTTAACAGAGATAACCTGACGCGTTATGTATCCCGCGTCCTCGGAGAGAAGGAACACCGCAAGCGATGCCACCTCCTCCGCTTTTCCTGCGCGCTTCATGGGCACGGTCTCAAGTATTATGTCCAGCGGCGCGTCCTTTATCATGTCCGTCTCGATTACGCCGGGCGCTATCACGTTCACTGTGATGTTGCGGCTTGCAAGCTCCACGGCAAGCGCCTTGGATGCTCCTATAAGCCCCGCTTTGGACGCAGAGTAATTTGTCTGCCCCCGGTTTCCCATGACACCGCTCACGGATGACACCGTTATGATGCGGCCTTTGCGCTTCCTGCACATGGGCATGGCAAGCGGCTGTATTACGTTGAAGAATGAGTCCAGGTTCGTGTGGACCACGCTGTCCCAGTCCTCTCCTGTAAGGCCCACGAAAGTGTTGTCGCGCGTGATGCCCGCATTGCTCACCACTCCCCAGAGCGCGCCGTGCTTCTCAAGCAATGAGTCCAGCTTTGCCTTGCAGTCATTGCGGTCCGAGACGTCAAACTGAATGAGCTCTCCGCTTCCGCCGGCCTGGCTCATAAGGGAGAGGGTCTCCTCCGCCTTCTCTTTTCCGCGATTGTAATGCGCTATGACATAGTAGCCGGCTTTGGCCGCCGCCACCGCTATGGCGCGTCCTATTCCGCCGCTCGCTCCTGTCACCAGAATTTTCTTCTGCTCGTCCTGCATACTGCCTCCTGCCTTTATGAAAGTCCAACCATTAAAAAAATTGAGCCTGAATACTGTCCGTCTAAGACTCTCTCTGATTTTTTTCTGCGATAATTCTCTCTATGCGCTCTACGAACACCCTGGGAGTGGAGAACTGCGACTCTCCTGTCTCCGCGTCTACCGCCATCTGCGTGCTCTCCGCCTTTGTGGCAAGCTCCCCTGTGTCAGCGTTGAAAAATTCGTAGCGTATTTTAAAGCAGGTCTCGTACTCCGTAAGGTGAGCCACCGCGCGTACACGCTCCCCGTAACGGAATGAGCGTATGTACTTTATGCGCAGGTCTGTGAGAGGAAAAAGGCATTTTATTCTTTCCATTTCCAGATAGCCGCAGTTAAGCCTCTCAAGCAGGGCGCACCTTGCCTGCTCCATGAACTTTATGTAATTTCCGTGCCACACCACACGCATGGAATCTACGTCGTAGAATTCTACGTTAATGATAATCTCCGCGCTAAAAAAAGAGTCTTTCATCTTATGCCTCCGGCTGAATTGAACCGCCGTAACCGTCAGCCATCTTTTTCCTGCCCTTAAAACACAAGCGTGGACTTACCTCGCGCGTGGAATGATTGCGGCGGCCCGCCCGGACCGCCATGCTCATGTTACTGCGCCTGTCCCTGCGTGTAGGGATAGAGCGTGTCAACCACATCCTGCACTGTCTTGACTGTCTTGAAGATGTCGGGATTTATTTTTCCGGGAATCCAGTTCTTCATGTCAACCACCAGGTCTATGAAATCTATGGAGTCCAGGTCGAATTCCTCCGCCATGTTTGACTCAAGCTTTATGTCGTCCTCAGCGATTTCGAATTTTGTTACCAGTATGTTTTTGATTTTCTCAAAGATTTCTTCTTTTGTCATTTTGATGCTCCTTTTTTTGTAAGCGGAGAGACTGTGTCCTTAATGACCTTGAGTCCTCCGCAATATGATTAAGATAGAATATCATAAGGGTTAAAAAAGTCAAGTGATGGGGCATGCGCAGGGCTCACGCGGAAATGACGATGCCCTAAGGATCTTTCCTCTCATAAAAACTCCCGGACGTAAAATGCTTTTATTATATTACCCCCCCCTGGCATATTGTCAATGGCGGCGCGCGGGACAAAAAAAATGCGGCTCCGTGGAGCCGCACCTGAATTCGGAGGACTTAAGATTGTCAGAAGGTCAGCTGGTAGCCCACGCTTAGGAACAGCGCGCGGGGAACCGCCACGTCAGATTCTGAGCTGCCTGTTTTAATCCGAAGCGAGGAGATTCCTATGTCGTAGCGAAGGTCCGTTACTATCGCGCCGTGTCTCAGCCCGAACGCCGCGTCCATGCCCGCCACCATGCTGAACAGAACGGGAGAGCCTGTCTCATATTCCGCAGGAAGAGGACCGCCTGAGGAGGTGCGGCTTGCATCCTCCTTAATCTTTCCTATGGGTATGGAGAGCTTGGGTCCTGCAAGCGGCGTGAGCGTGATTTTTTTGCCGACTTTAAAATCATAGGAGACAAGAATCGGAATGTCCAGCGCGGAGTATGCGAACCATGTCTGGTAGTCCTTGTCTGAGGAGAACTGTTGTAATAATTCTCTGTTCTCTTTATTGAGTCCGAGCCTCATCTCGTTGTATGAGATGCCGAATTCCGGCTGAATGCCCAGCCCGTTGAATATGGGGATTTTTGCGAAAACCGCCGCTCCCGCTGCCAGGCTGTTTATTATGGAGGGCTCCATAGTGTCCTTCACCGACGCTGTTATCTTGTCAGACCATGACGTTCCGAGCATAAGACCCGTGCCTCCGCGTATTCCCACAGACACTTCCGCGGCGGCGAACCCTGCTGTCACGGCCGCAACCGCAGCAAGCACAATCAGTTTTTTCTTCATAGAGAACTCCTCAAAGTAAAAATCTGATTTCTATTTTACCCCCCCCCAGTATCATGTCAAGAGGGCGCGGAGGAATTCGCTTTTCTGCGCGCGGAAAGCCAGATGCGTTTGTTGTGCTCGGGAATGATTTTGTGATAATTTATGGATGCGGTAGATAGAGCCGACTGTCGGACTTGAACCAACCACCTACGCGTTACGAGTGCGTTGCTCTACCGGATGAGCTAAGTCGGCGTGAGATAATAGTAGCAAAAATCATTATTTCAGTCAACATGATAATTTCAAGGAGAAAGTTATGGACGGTGACTGTCTTAGCAGATTCTCAAGGACGGGGCTTCTTCTGGGGAAGTCCGCCATGGAGAGGCTTTATAAGAGCAGGGTGCTTGTGTTCGGGGCAGGAGGTGTGGGCGGCTATGTGATTGAGGCCCTGGCACGGAGCGGAGTGGGCGCCATGGAGATAGTGGACGACGACGTGTTGAGCGTGACTAACATCAACAGGCAGATTCTGGCCCTGCACTCCACGCTGGGAAAAAGCAAGGCTGAGGCGGCCAGGGAGCGTGTCCTTGACATAAACCCCGGATGCGACGTGAGCGCGCGTAAGGTTTTCTTTACGCCGCAGACCGCCGGTGAATTCAAGTTCGGGGATTTTGATTATGTGGTGGACTGCATAGATACCGTGGCGGGGAAAATACAGATAGTGATGCAGGCCATGGAGGCGGATGTTCCTGTGATAAGCTGCATGGGCGCGGGCAATAAGATTCATCCTGAGCTTTTTACGCTCGCCGATATCTCCGAGACGTCCGTGTGCCCGCTTGCCAGGGTAATGCGGCGGGAACTGAGAAAGCGCGGCGTGGAGCATCTTAAGGTGGTGTACTCAAAGGAGCCTCCCGTTCCGCTTAAGATAGAGGACGGAGACGCCGCCGAGCGCAAGGGTAAGGGATTCGCGCCGGGCAGCATAGCGTTCGGGCCCTCAGTGGCGGGGCTTCTTATGGCATCCTGCGTTATAGGTGAGCTTTCGGGCGTGATGTGATTTTCTGCGCCTGATTCTATATCTCTATCTGAATCATGCTGCCTGCGCCGTCCTGGTCCGCGTATATGCTGTGCACGGACGAGTAGGGGTTCTTGAATTTGGACAGCTGGTCCGTTATCTGCTCAATCTGAGTGCGGAGCAGGGCGCGGTTTTTGTCGTTCTGCGAGATGGCCCTGTTCCTGAGGTCATTCAGGTCGCGCTTAAGCTTCTCCACGGAATTTCCGTCAGCGTCATCGTCTGCGGCGGGCGATGTGTCGTAAAGCCCCTGCATGGGGATTATCGCTTTCTGAAGCTCCTTTATGCTCCCTATGAGGCGCTCGGCGAACATGGTGTGCGCCTCCACGGACTCCCCGTCCTCTTTGTGTATGCTTTTCTCCTGGCTCTCAAGCACCCTTAGGTACGCCTGGAATTTATCCCGCTGCTGCCTTAGAAGGTCCTTGTATTTCCGCAGTATGGCGACACGCTCATCGAGCTCCTGCTGCGTAAGGTTGCTTTCCATGTTCTCCCCCGGTATTCCTTGGCTCCGCTAGCCCGTTATGTTCACGGAGGGCCTGTCCTGCGGCGCGGGGGCCTCTGTGTTCGCCGTGCTGCTTGCCGCCGTGACCCAGCTGTCCCTTAGCTCGGCGAGCATCCTGTGCACATCCGTAAGGCTCTTTTTGTCGTGGGTGAGCGTGGAGTCCAGCAGTATTTTATTGAAGTAAACGTAGAGGGACATAAGGTTCCTGGCTATCTCCCCGCCTTTCTCCAGGTCCAGGCTCACCTGAAGCTCCGTTATTATGTCCTGCACTTTCTGTATGTGGTTCCCGTAGCTTTCAATCTTTCCCGCGGAGATTTTATTCCCGTCGTCTATGAGTGCCATGGCCTTCTCCAGATGCTGCACCGCGCCCTCATAGAGCATGACCACCAGCTTCCCCTGGCTCGCTGTCTTTACGCCTATCTCGTGGTAGGCGTTGTATCCGCCGTAAGGATTGTTTGCGTAAGCCATATTCACCTCTTTAAATATGAAAAATCTCATTAGATTATCGGCGGGCGTTGGCGCTCGGTTTACGGTTTTTTAGAGGCCGTGCCTGCGGCGGGGCGGAATACTGAGGCCCGGATGCGTCTTTCCGCAAGAAAATGACCATGGCTTCCACGGAGAAGTCCCCGCACGCTAAATGGAGCGGTGTCCGCGCCCGGCGGAGGACGGGAAACACTAAATAAGCCGTATAAAGCGCCGTCAAAAGCCCTGAATTCAGTTGAATATTTCCTATAAGTGGATTATATTTTAAAGGACGAAGTAAAGCACTTCGGGTCATTTATTTCAGTAACCACATAGGAAAGAGGTTTCAAGATGAGCGTAAGAGAAGAATGGAGCGGCTTTAAGACAGGCCGACTATGGCAGGACGAGGTAAACGTCCGTGAATTCATTCAGCTGAACTACACGCCTTATGACGGTGATTCTAGCTTCCTTGCTGGTCCCACAGCGGCAACCAACAAGCTTTTTGGTGAGTTGCAGCGTCTTCAGAAAGAAGAGTACAACAAAAAATCCGTGGGTCTTGACGGAAAGGAGAGGCACGGAGTCCTTGACCTGGACACGGATATAGTTACTGGCATAACGGCGCACAAGCCCGGCTACATCTGCGAGGAAGGAAAGAGCCTTGAGCAGGTGGTGGGGCTTCAGACTGACAAGCCCTTGAAGCGCGCTTTCATGCCGTTCGGCGGAATACGCATGGCGGAGCAGAGCTGCGAGATGTACGGCTACAAGCCCAGCGCTGAGCTGCACAAAATCTTCACCGAATACCATAAGACGCACTCTGACGCGGTGTTCCAGGTGTACAATCCCGAGATACGCAAGGCGCGCTCCAGCCACATACTGACCGGTCTTCCCGACACATACGGCCGCGGGCGCATAGTGGGAGACTACCGCCGCATAGCGCTCTACGGCATAGACTTCCTTATAGAGCAGAAGCAGAAGGATTTCGCCAACATAGGCGACGGCACCATGACCGATGACGTAATCCGCCTGCGCGAGGAGGTCGCGGAGCAGATAAAGGCCCTTAACCAGATGAAGGAGATGGCCGCGTCATACGGGTTCGACATCTCCAAGCCCGCCAAAACCGCCAAGGAGGCGTTCCAGTGGCTGTACTTCGGATACCTGGCCGCAATCAAGACGCAGAACGGAGCCGCCATGTCCGTGGGCCGCATAGCTACTTTCCTGGACATCTACATAGAGCGTGACCTTAAGAACGGCACAATCACCGAGGAGCAGGCGCAGGAGCTCGTGGACCACATAGTCATGAAGTTCCGCATGGTGCGCTTCGCCCGCATAGAGTCCTACAACCAGCTGTTCTCCGGCGACCCGATCTGGGCCACGCTTGAGGTGGCGGGCCTGGGACAGGACGGACGCTCCATGGTCACCAAGAACGACTTCCGCTTCCTGCACACTCTGGAGAACATGAGCCCCAGCCCGGAGCCCAACATCACCGTGCTTTACTCAAAGCGCCTTCCCGAGAATTTCCGCAAGTACGCGGCCAAAATCTCCATAGACACATCCTCAATCCAGTACGAGAACGACGATGTCATGCGCCCGATTTGGGGTGACGACTACTCAATCTGCTGCTGCGTATCCGCCACGCAGACCGGAAAGGAGATGCAGTTCTTCGGTGCCCGCGCGAACCTTGCCAAGGCGCTCCTTTACGCCATCAACGGCGGACGCGACGAGGAGGCTGGCCTTACCCCGGGCGTGCAGGTTGGTCCCGAGATAGCCCCCATCACATCGGATTATCTGGATTATGACGAGGTGATGCGCAAGTACGACATAATGCTTGACTGGCTTGCGGGGCTGTACGTGAACACGCTGAACGCCATCCACTACATGCACGACAAATACTACTACGAGGCCGCTGAGATGGCCCTGATTGACACTGACGTGCGCCGCACGTTCGCCACGGGAATCGCGGGATTCAGCCATGTGGTGGACTCCCTGTGCGCCATCAAGTACGCCAAGGTGAAGGTAATCCGCGGCGACATAGAGGTGAAGAACAAAAAGACCGGCGCCGTGGTGGAGGTTGTCAAAGGCATGGCGAAAGACTTTGAGGTGGAGGGCGACTTCCCGCGCTACGGCCAGGATGATGACCGCGCTGACGAGATAGCGAAGTGGCTTCTTAAGACGTTCCTTGCGAAAATCAAGAAGCATCACACCTACCGCGACGCTGAGCCCACTACGTCAATCCTCACAATCACATCTAACGTGGTCTACGGAAAGGCGACCGGCGCGCTTCCCAACGGACGCAAGGCTCATGAGCCGTTCAGTCCCGGAGCGAACCCCTCATACGGAGCGGAGACCAAGGGCCTTGTGAAGAGCCTTAACTCCGTGGCGAAAGTTCCCTACGAGTATGCGCTTGACGGAATCTCAAACACCCAGACAATTAACCCTGACGCGCTCGGCCACACCGAGACGGAGCGCATAGACAATCTGGTGAATGTGATGGACGGCTACTTTGAGAAGGGCGCGCATCACCTTAACGTGAACGTCTTTGGCGTGGAGAAGCTCAAGGACTGCCAGGCCCATCCCGAGAAGCCTGAGTACGCTAACTTTACGGTGCGCGTGTCCGGCTACGCGGTGCGCTTCATAAACCTTACAAAGGAGCAGCAGGACGACGTTATCGCCAGAACCTGCCACGGCACGCTGTAATTGTAATTAGACCAGAGGACAGATTTTCTTCCGGTACCGCCCCGCCTGTTTTCCAGGCGGGGCTTTCTGTTTATTGTGACCATTGCCTCAGAATCCGTCTCATCGCTATCGGATAGCAGACCCGGAGCGGGGCTTTCCGCGGGAAATTCTCAGCCTGTTACCGGGCGTTCCTGCCGTCAATTCTTCCTGCCCCCGCATGATTTTTCGTTCATATCGACAGAACCCGTTTCATATGGCGCGGAAATTCCTCAAGAAAAGGTCCTATTAGGGTACTTTTGGGCAGTGTATCGGGCGGAGTTGATACGGAGCGCGGCGTGGAGAGTGCGGAGGCTCCTGGAGGCGGAGGGCGCCCGGGTGCGGCACGGCGGTCCGTTCTGACGGAGGGCAGACTGTGGCAGAGAGGCCACCTGTTGGTGGCGGATAAAAATCAGGAGGAAAAATGGACATGAAGAGACTGAGGTTCATTTCAGGAGCGGCGCTGTGCCTGGTAGCGGGCGCGGCATTCGCGCAGAGCGTGACATTCCATGCGGGCGTGGACTTCACCACCTACGGGGTCACGCAGGATTTCAGGGACACCAATGGGGATAAAAAGAGGAGCGAGCCCTCGGCGGGATACGACCCGGACGGGAGCATGACGGTGGACGCGAGCGTCACGGCGGCGAACTTCGAGTTCAACCTGGGGCTGTACTTCAACGCGGACGGCGGCGACGAGGAGTACTACGACTTCTCGGACCAGATATACACGCCTTTCTATCAGGGCAACATGAAGGTGGGGTTCCTGAACGACCAGGTGAACCTGTACACCGGAAAGTTCGAGAATTTCAACGCTGGCTACATAGCGGGGGGCGCCGTGCTGGGGGACCAGAGCATAACCAACCTGGCGGACAGCGACTACGGCCAGTACCTGACGGGCGTGGAGATAGCGCCCTACGTGGTGAAAGGGCTCCGCGCGTTCGTGGGCTTCCCCATCCTGCCCATACACGGAAACGGTATACAGCTTGACGAGTACAACCAGTGGAAGAACATGATACAGAAGTTCAAGCTGGCGGCGCAGTACAAGCTGCCCGTGGAGGACCTGGACGCCACGGTGAACGCGGGCTTCCGCCTGGGAACATACTATGACGGCGTTGAGGCTGTTGTAGACTTGGACAAGGAGGCTGATAAAACGGAACTGGGTCTTGCAAGGGCGACCAAGAACTTCACCAAGAGCGTGTTCGGCGAGGGCTACGTGCAGGCGGTGCTGCCGGGGCTGCTGGACGTGGTGGACCTGACGGTGAGCTATGACATCCGCTGGCGCAACGCGAGCTACAAGAATGTGGCTGGCAAGGA
>JAFLSO010000049.1 GCA_022510925.1 Treponema sp. | reverse complement strand
CTTGACGTTAAGCGCATCATAAACGAGCCCACCGCGGCATCCCTTGCGTTCGGATTCAAGACCGACCAGAAAAACGAGAAGACCATCGCCGTGTATGACCTGGGCGGCGGCACGTTCGATATCTCCATACTGGAGCTGGGAGACGGAGTCTTTGAGGTTAAGAGCACCAACGGAAACACACATCTGGGCGGAGACGACTGGGACCGCCGCATAGTGAACTGGCTCATAGACCAGTTCAAGGCGGACACAGGCATAGACCTCTCCGGGGACGCCATGGCCATGCAGCGCCTGCGCGAGGCCGCTGAGAACGCTAAAATCTCACTCTCAAACCAGACCACCACGGAGATAAACCTGCCGTTCATCACCGCGGACTCCACGGGGCCCAAGCACCTGCAGAAAAGCCTCTCACGCGCGGAATTCGAGCGCATGACGGATGACCTTTTCGAGGCCACACGCGAGCCCTGCATCAAAGCCATGAAAGATGCCGAGATTACGTCCGACAAGATTGACGAGGTTCTTTTAGTGGGCGGCTCCAGCCGCATGCCTAAGGTCCAGGAGATAGTGAAGAGCATTTTCGGCAAGGACGGAAGCCGCGCCGTTAACCCGGACGAGGCTGTGGCGATAGGGGCTGCGATTCAGGGCGGCGTTCTTGGCGGTGATGTCAAGGACGTGCTGCTTCTGGACGTGACGCCTCTCTCACTGGGAATTGAGACTATGGGCGGCGTTATGACTAAGCTCATCAACCGCAACACCACCATTCCCACCAAGAAGAGCCAGGTGTTCAGCACCGCCGCTGACGGTCAGACCGCCGTCACAATCCATGTCCTTCAGGGTGAGCGCGAGATGGCCGCGCAGAACCGGACGCTGGGTAACTTTGACCTGGTGGGAATTCCTCCCGCGCCGCGCGGAGTTCCTCAGATTGAGGTCACTTTCGACATAGACGCCAACGGAATCGTGAAGGTATCTGCCAAGGACCTGGGCACAGGAAAAGAGCAGAAGATTCAGATTCAGAATTCCTCAGGTCTTAGCGAGGAGGAGATTAACCGCATGGTGAAAGATGCCGAGGCTAACGCTGAGAGCGACAAAAAGAAACGCGAGGCGGTGGACGCCCACAATGAGGCAGACAGCCTTATCTACACCACGGAGAAATCCCTTAAGGACTATGGCGACAAAGTGAGCGCGCAGGATAAGGAGAGCATAGAGAAAGCGTGCAACGAGCTGAAAGAGGCGAACAAGGGCGACAACATCGAGGACATAAAGTCCAAGACCGAGGCCCTGAAGCAGGCCTCCTATAAGCTTGCGGAGGAGATGTACAAGGCCCAGAGCGCCGCCGCTGGAGCGAATCCGGGCGAGGACGGCAGTTCCTCAGGGGACGCGGGAAATTCCGCGGGCACAGGAGGAGCGTCAGGTTTTGACAAGGGCTCCGCTGATGACGTTCAGTACGAGGTGCATGACGACAAATAAGCCTGCGAAAGCAGTGTGAGAGACGCCGGTCTGCGGCCGCTTATGCGGAGGCGGGCCGGCTTTTTTTTGTCTTCGGCGGGGATTGGAGCACGTATGACCTGCGCCCGATGCGGAAAGAAAGTGCTCCGCTGCATGGTGCATGTCATTCCGGCATGGCAGATTGTATAAATCTTTGAAAATCATTATAATCGTCGCATTATGAGTATGCAAGGCAGGGACGAGAAATCATTATGTCACTGGGCGGATCAGCAGGCCGCCCGCATTATAAAAGAGAAGGGCGAGCGGGAGAGCTACACATGCGCGTCAGGCATTACGCCAAGCGGCACGGTGCACATAGGAAATTTCCGCGAGATTATCACTGTGGATTTAATTGTCAGGGCGCTCCGCGACCGCGGAAAAAACGTGCGCTTCATTTATTCATGGGATGACTACGACGTGTTCCGCAAGGTTCCCGGAAACATGCCTGAGCCTGATGTGCTTGAGAAATACATACGCTATCCCATAACCATGGTGCCGGACACTTTCGGGCGCGATGAGAATTATGCGCGGCATCATGAGGTGGACATTGAGACGCAGCTTCCGCGGGTGGGAATTTATCCTGAGTTTTTGTATCAGGCGAGCCGTTACCGGGCGAACCGTTATGCGGAGGGAATAAGGAACGCCCTGCAGAACAGGGATCTTATAAAGTGGTGCCTGAATAATTACCGTGACGACGAGCATAAGATGAAGGACGACGATGTCTACTGGCCGGTGGCGGCGTTCTGCGCCAAGTGCAATAAGGATACCACCGAGATAACCGGCTACGACGGGGAGTACGGAGTAAGCTATAAGTGCACCAGCTGCGGTCACGAGGAGACGGGCGATGTGCGCACCAGCAAGGAGTTCAAGCTTGGCTGGCGCGTGGACTGGCCCATGCGCTGGAAAGAGGAGCAGGTTGTTTTTGAGCCGGGCGGAAAGGACCACATAAGTCCGGGCGGAAGCTATGACACCGCTAAGCTTGTCTCTAAGAAAGTTTATGGCTGGGACGCGCCCGTTACGATGAAGTACGACTTTGTTACGCTTAAAGGCGTTCCCGGAAAAATGTCCTCCTCAAAAGGTAAGGTCATCTCTCTGGTTGACGCGCTGGAGGTGTACCAGCCGGAGGTGCTCCGCTATATTTTTGCCGTGAACAAAGTGGACCATGAGTTCGCCATAAGCTTTGATTTGGATGTAATAACTCAGTATGAGGCCTACGACAGGACGGAGAGAATAGCGTACGGAGTAGACAAGGCTAAGAATGATGACATGGCGCGCAGGGAGAGACGGGTGTACGAGCTTTCGCAGGTGAGCGCTGACGTGGACTTGTCGTCTGCGGAGAGCATGCCGTATCAGATTCCGTTCCGTCTGCTTACCACTCTGCTTCAGACATATTCCGGTGACATAGACGCTGTGATTGCTTCTTTGGGAGACGTGAGGCCGTTCCAGGTTGAGCGCCTGAGGCAGCGTGCGGTCTGCGCGTGGTACTGGATAACCGAGTGCGCCCCCGAGGACTTTAAATTCTCCCTTAGGACGGACGGCTCTAAAATCCCGGGACTTGACGATGCGGACGAGGACATGCTGAGGGCCGTTTACGAGAATGTCCTTCCAAGAATTCCTGACCTGGATGATAAGGGAGTGCAGCAGGCGCTCTACGACGTGGCCTCCGCTGCGGGGCAGGAGAGCAAGAAACTGTTCAACGCGATGTATATGGCGCTCGTGGGTAAGCAGCAGGGGCCCAGGCTCGGAAGCTTCCTCCGCATAATCGGCGTGGAGAAACTGAGAGGCATTCTTTCGCCGTACGCATGATTAGTGCATGCTGCCGCGGATTTAAAGGCTGATGACGGGACAGATTCCGGGCACGCGCTTATTTTTCCGCCGCGCCCTTGTTCCCGAACAGTATCAGCAGCACCAGGGCGAGCAGGTACGGCATGGAGAGCAGCACGCTGGAAGGCACCGCGCTGAATATGCCTATGTTCTGTATGTGAGAGCTGAGGTATTCCGCCACGGCAAAAATCAGCACCGCCGCTATGACCCAGACGGGGTGCCGTCTTCCCAGGTATACTGCCGCCAGAGCCGTCCATCCGCGTCCGCTTGAGAGTCCCGGCACAAAAGATGACAGCCTCAGGCAGAGCACGCATCCAGCGAACGCTCCGCATCCCGCCGCTATTACCCATGACGCGCATTTGTATGCCGCGCTTGATATGCCGTTGGCGTTAAGCACATCCTTTCCGCTTCCGGTTATTCTGAACGCCAGTCCCCAGCGTGTCCTTCTTAGCATTATGACCAGAACCGCGCTCAGAGCGTAGCAGGCTATGCTGGTGGCAGTACGTGCTGCCGCGGGCCTGAAATAAAAATCATCGCTGTACAGGACTCCGCGCGTGTTGAAAATCATGACGGAGAAAAAAGTGACCAGCGCTCCCAGAAGAAGGTTCATTGCAAGCGAGAGCAGGAACATATTGGCGCCGCTTCTGGAGGCTGTGCGCTCGGCCGCAAAGATAACGCACATGCAGACCACGACGGATGACAGGCTTCCCAGGACCGCGCTTTTTGTCAGTATGGTGAGCGCATAGCACAGGAACGCCCCCGCATTTATTATGCTCTCCAGAAACATGGCCAGACGTCCGGTGTATTCGCTTACCAGCGCGCCCAGCGTTATGAGCAGGAGGGGAGCGGTTATGTTTATTACCGAGATGATTGCGCTCATTCTTTTACTCCTGATTTTTTTGTCCGTCTTATTATCACAGGAACCGCGATTGAGAAAAGCACGCAGCCCTGAACTATGCCGCTTATGTCAAAATTAAAGCCCTGCGTGAGCCCCACTATGTCCGCGCTGGTGTAAAGCCATCCCAGGACAATAGCAGATGGTATGAGCGCGAGCGGATTCGAGGAGACGATTAGAGCGGCGCTCAATGCGTTCCATCCCATGCCTGTGGCAAAGCCTTTGTGGCACGTGTAGTATGTTCCGCAGACGGCGAAGAAACCTGTTAGAGCGTGAAGCGCGCCTGACACTGCCATAGTCGCGCC
>JAFLSO010000048.1 GCA_022510925.1 Treponema sp. | reverse complement strand
GAGCTTCCCGCTCGCCTTCTACAAGGCGCAGGAGGCCGCCGGCAGCGAGCGTCCCCACGCCCCCGCCGCCTGGGAGAACAAGAAGGTGCTGATTTCCCTGAGCAACAAGGAGGGGCAGAAGGAGCAGGTGCTCTCAATCGGACGGACGCTCGCGGACCTTGGCTTCACGCTCATCGGGACGAAGGGCACGGCCGATTTCTACGCCGCGAACGGCATCAGATGCCAGACCGTGAACAAAATCGGCGCGGGCCGCCCGGACGTAATCGACCTGATTATGAACAAGGAGGTGTGCCTGGTCATCAACACGCCCAAGGCCAAGCGCAACTACGCCGAGGACCGCAAGACAATCCGCAAGGCCTGCCTCAAGTACAAGGTGAGCTACATCACCACGCTCGCCGGCGCGACCGCCGCCGTCAAGGGCATAGAGAGCGTGAAGAACGGCACCGGCGGCGAGGGCGGCGTGTGCTCGCTGCAGGAGTACCACGGGATGATTAGGTAGGAGGGGCGGATATGAAAAAACATCTGATTCTTTCCGCCATGCTTGTAATGACCGCAGTCTTGTCTGCCCAACCCGCGTTCGACAATCCCAAAGCGGTTGTAATCGATGTGGCCGCATCTCCCGGCAGGCTCAAAGACGAAATCCGCGTTGTAAATGCCAGCCATGAAAACCTGTTGAGCATTTTCGTCTCCGTTTACAGCCCGAAAAACGCGCGGTGGGAATTCTATGGGACCGCGAACCTTACGTCCATAAGTGACACGGACCGCATCAGTTCCCCGCTAAGCGGTAAGATAAAGGAAATATCGCACGTGGCGGTCGTTCCCTCCTCGGAGACTCCGCTTGCTTTCAGAATTGCAAAACGGAACAACGACCTGTTCATCTATGTGATTTCAGAGGAGACGATTGACGGCGGGACTTTCGTGATTGATGCGAATTCCGTAAGCGGAAAATTCGAGGACAACATGAAAATAATGAATATGTCCAAAGACAGCGGCATAGGCTTTGACGTGTACGCGCGCAAAACGGAAAATGACGGATGGCAGAAGGCAGGCACAGCGTTCGTGAAATCCGCCGGCGACACGGATACCGTGGAATCAATTCTGCCCGAGAGCATGGCAGCGTACCGATATTTCGCGCTGCTTCCGCACAACGGGGCCTCCTATAATTATCATGCAGAAAAGAAAAACAATGATTTATATATTCTCGTGCAGTAGGCGGGCAACCCGCGCTCCCCTGCCCTTCTTCCTGTCTCAGAAATAAAACCTCGCGCCTGAGGAGACGGGGAAGCACAGCGGACGGAGCATGAGCCTGATTTCGTCAGAGCATTCTATTCCGAGCGAGGGGTTCCATGCTCCCTGCGCGTAAATCTCAAGATGCCCGAAAAGAAGCAGGCTGAGTCCCGCGCCGAGCCTTGCGCCGGTTCCTATGTGGAAGTCGTCCTTAATCTGAAGCGTTCCTGAGATTCCCCAGAAAACAAAGCCCGAGAGCGGATACGCCAGATCCTTGTGGATGAACCAGTCGTCGGCGTTGAGAGCGAACTGCATGCTTCCTATGTCCGCGTCGAGTGAGAATGCCCAGGGTGATTTCGTGGACTTTACCGTCGCCGAGAAAAAAATAAAGTCCGGCTCGCCCAGATTTATCCCGGCCTGCGCTCCGATTCCGATTCTAGCAGGGGCCTGCCACGCGCAGAGGAAGGCAAAGGCAAGCGCAGTAAAAATTCTCTTAAGGTTCCGCATATCCGCTCCAGAAAGTCCGTGAGTCTCAAGGACGTTTTTATAGTATCATTTTTTTCTGATTTTTGATACCTTATGAAGTATGAAAACCATAAATTTTTCGCGCGCCGTACGGAACGCTCTGCTCGTTTTTGTGACGCTCGCCTCCGTCCAGTCCGCGCACTCATACTCAAAGAGAGGCTACAAAAAGATTTTCCTATGGGACGGAATAAAGCGGATGGAGACGCAGGTCCGCGACACGGTCCTTTTTGAGCCTGACGAAAAGTCACTGCCTGCTTCTGAAAGTCTCTCCGGGAAAACCGCGGTCATCATCTGTCCGGGCGGAAGCTACCATCATCTGGGAATGAGCCACGAGGGCTTCTCATCGGCGGAATGGTTCAAGGACCAGGGAATCGTGCCGTTCGTCCTGCAATACCGCGTGGCGTACAACGAGCATCATTTTCCCGCGATGCTGGAGGACATACAGATGGCAATAAAATATGTGCGTGAGAACGCCGGCCGCTTCGGAATAGACAAGCGCAGGGTAGGCGCGATAGGCTATTCTGCGGGAGGTCACCTTGTCACCATGGCGGCGGAATTCGGAGAGACGCGGAATGAGCTTCATAAGCTCGGCGTGGAGACATCGGAGTCGCTGCGCCCCGATTTCGTGATGCCTATTTATCCGGTGGTCTCCATGCAGGACGATGTGGGCCACAGATGGTCGCGAAAAAGCCTCCTTGGACATCAGTACAAGAACGCGGAGAAAGGATTCTCGCCGTTGAATCCGTTCGGCCACAAATACAGCCAGCAGATGAAGGACGAGTTTTCCATGGAGCTGAACGTTCCCGAGGACATGGTGCCGGTCTATCTTCTTGCGTGCAGGGACGATCCAGTGGTGATGTTCGAGAACAGCGTGCGGCTGGACGAGGCGCTCTCGGCAAAGGCAATACCGCACAGGTTCGTAGTCTATGATGAGGGCGGCCACGGCTTCGGAATGAAAAACGGCGAATTCATGAGACGCACCCATTGGAACGAGGATCTCCGCGCATGGCTCATAGAGCAGAATTTTCTATAAGGAAACAGGTTATGCGCAGGCTGTTGAAGCTGAAGTTTGTTCTATAATAAATAAAACATCACAGTCTCCCCCGCCCCATTCAGACCCGGGCTTATCCGCGGGCGGCCAGGAATTCTGAGCTTACATGTTACGTCACGGCTTTGCAGAAAGCCCGCGTGGACAGGAGAAGGCTGACTTTAAAAATCCGGGGAACATACGCCCGATTGGAGCCGTGGGCCCTGCCCAGTGCATGGCACCGCAGCGGCGGAAAGCGGGGCACGGAATGAGGGCCGCGCTTTTTCCGGGAGATTTGAGCACAATCAGAATGCATGCGCCTTGTCTTAAAGGCCGGTGTCTCAGGACCTCAGGCTGTGAGCGCGGATGTAAGGCACGGGGAATGTCCTGCGTCAAGGGCACATACCGTCCATGAATTTAAAACACCCCGTCATGAAAGTCCGTGTGCCGGACGCAGAGAGAGGCTCTTTTATATGCGGCCAGCGTAACTTGAGCCGGCCCCGCGCCCCACGGCGGATTTTCAGTTCCGCGGCATGCTCATGACGGCCGAGAGGAATTCCGCCGCCTGCTTTGAAAGCGCATCCTCGTCCTTGGCGGACAGAGTGAGGATGTCATCCGCGAAATTCTCGGCTGCCAGGGCCACGCCGGTTCCCTCGCCGCAAATCACATCCATGCGCATAAAAGAAAGCAATCTGGCCATGTCGGAGCGCACTGTGCGGGTGGCGTTCTTTCCTCCCGCTCCGCTGACAGTCACCAGTTTTCCCGCCACTGCGGTTCCGCTCGCCATGTCGCCGGGAACAAGAGGACGGGAGAGCCAGTCGAGCAGATTCTTAAGCACGCCGGGGAACGAGCCGTTGTACTCAGGCGTGAAAATCCATATTCCGTCCGCCGCGAGCACGGCCTTGCGGACACGGGCTACTGCGGCAGGCTCGGGCGACTCCATGTCCTGGTTCATGAACGGAATGTCCGCGTAATCCAGGAACGAGATGTCCGCGCGGTCAGCCACAATCTCCCCTGCCCTGCGCGCAAGCTGGCTGTTGAATGATTTCTCTCTAAGCGACCCCACGACAAACAGCAGATTCTTTTTCATGATGCCTCCATAAACTAGCACGTAGATTATACAACTATCTGCCGGGGAAAACCAGTGACGGAAAGAGGAAAACGTGCGCTCAGTCTGTAAGTATCATCACCCAGTAATATTGGTAAGTGCTGTCAGGAGCATGGGCGTACGCTATGCCTATACGCTTATATTTTTCGCCGAGCATGTTGCGCCGGTGGCCCTGCCCGTCATAATCCTTCTTGTCCTCTTTCCATTGAAGGAATGTCCCCTCCCCGCTCATATTTCCTGCGGCGATGTTCTCGCCTTTAGCGGAGGGTTTTATGGAAAGGTCGTCCAGCACGGTGAAGCAGCTGTTTCCGTTAGGCCTTGTATGTGAGAATTTTCTGACTATCTCCCGGGCGCGTATCTCTGCCGCCGCACACAGCTCCTTGTCCAGGGTGAGAGCTTCCAGTTTACCTCTAAGGTCCGTGGAAGTTTCATTATCCTTGTTAATGTAGAACGCCTCGTCTCCGATTCTGAAACTGTTTGTCATAGCGAGCACAGCCTGAACCTCTTCACCATCACTTGCAGAAATAATGCCGTCCCCCGATAAGTCACAACCAAGAGCGCAGGCCGCAAGCGTCATGATGATAAAGGATTTAAAAAACAGATTTCTCATGCCACCCTCCATACAGCATATTATATAGCAGGAAAAAGAAATTCAAGGACCACATGGAGCAAAATTATTATAAAAGAACAGGCCCATCTTCCCGCGCCCAGAGCGCCACGCGCTCCCACTCCTCCACCAGATGATCGAATGTCCAAGTGGCGTTCGCGGGGCTGGTGGACGGAAGGCATTCCCAGGCAATCCCGGAGCCGCCGAAAAATTTTTTGTAGAGCGCGGCGGCCTTCTTGCCGTTCAGGAAAACGCGGACAATCTGCGCCGTGGAGAAAATCCGCGGGAGGTCGGTCGGAACTGCGCCACGGATGCTTGCGTCGGACGAGCCCTGAACCTCGCACGAGGCGGCCACATCCCACAGCGCTACGCGCGAGCGCAAAAGAAAATCGCATTTCTCCTCAACAGAGACGGGCACTTCTGTGCCGAACACCCGCGCCATCACGCGCCAGAAACGGTTCTGCGGATGGCCGTAGAAAAATCCCGATGACCGCGACGCCTCAGACGGAAAACTGCCCAGCACCAGCACGCGCGACCTGCTGTCAAAAACCGGCTCGAATGGATGCGCGAGCGCCGCGCCCGACAAAGAGAGTTTTTCGTCCGCCATGCCAAGATTATAGCACGGCTTTGTGAGACA
>JAFLSO010000047.1 GCA_022510925.1 Treponema sp. | reverse complement strand
AGAGCGTCCGCGGCAGAAATCTGTTTTGTGTCCATGGTTTTCCTTGCAATGCAAATGTACCACACAAGGCGCGTAAATGCAATGTTAGCGTTTATTCTGCCCGGGTTTTGCGTTTTTTGTTTTTTCCTTTTACATATATGTATAAAGACAGAAATTTTTGTGGGGTGATTATGGCAGATTGTTGTTTTTTTAGGGTTGCTGGTGTATAATGTGTGGCAAGAGGTATGGAATGGACGCGATTGGAATTGGAAAGATAATGTTGGAGTCGCTTAATACGGACAGTTATAACATCCCCCATCTTCATTTCATTTTCATCAGAACTGGAGAATTTATAGAGGCGGTGAACCTTGAGTTCGGGCTTGTTGCATCTGATGTTTCTGCCGATACCGCAGTCAAAGACCTTGTTACTATGCTCATTGAGTACATAAAAAGGACACTTGAGACTATGCCTTATAAAACCTTTCGGGACATAGTGTCCTCAACCGCCATGGATGAGTACTGGCGTGAGTACAGAGTGCTTGAATTTGAGCTTGCGGAGCAGAAGAAGGATTTAGGGAATAATTTTGTCACGAAATTGAAAGCCCATATAGTCAGAGACATAATGAAATCTTACGGCGTTAAGCCCACTGCAAAATATTCAGTTCTGAGAGCCGCATAGTGGACGGTTTTGTCGTTGCCGATGATGTGTTCGAGAGTCTTTTCAAAGGCGGCTATGTAGACAGGTTCGCATGGAAACATCTTAATCCGCAAACATCAAAATATAATGTTCATTTTTTCTGCAAGAAATGCAAGAACACCTCTATGCATGTATTTCAGGTTCGTGTGATTGACGGTATTCATTACATCATCGGGCATGCTTTAAAGATATTCCTGCGCTCTCACGGCATAACCTTGTGAATTGTGCGGCGGAGCGGTTCCTGAGCATTTCTTCCTGTGTACTTCTTTGAGGACGTGTGCCGCGGACGGCCGGACTTAAAACTGAATGACGGAGCGTACAAGGTCTTTTTCAACGCGGAAAAGTATGATAGCATGGAGACGGAGAATCTGCGGGCATTCTTCGGTTTTATCAAAGGACAGAGGCCCGCCACGGATTTGACAAGCCGTCTGGACGCTTTGATAAAGAGAGCCAGACAGGATTCCAAACTCAGGGGGCAGTATATGATGTGGTCGCTCGCACTGGACGATGAGCGCCGTGCCGCCCGCGAGGCCGGCCTTGCGGAGGGAATGGCAGAGGGCCTTCTGGCGGGTGAGCGCAGGAAGGCGCTGGAGGCCGCAAGGAATTTCCTCCTTAACGGCGTGGACGCGGATGTCGTGGCAAAGTCCATAGGGCTGCCGCTGGACCAGGTCCTGGACATTCAGAGAGGGCTTTCCGTAAGCTGACTGTTTCCTGTCCCGTGCCATCCTTTTAACCGCACGGAGCGTAGCCGCGCCCGCCGTGGCATATCCATAAACAAAGAGAGCGCCCCGTAAAGGGGCGCTCTCTGCTCAATCTCTTACGCTGCCGTCAGCGCTAGAACCAGAAGCAGAATTTGACCGGCACACGGTAGGTCAGGTTCTGTGTGGTGCTTGTCACGTGATACTGTGAGAACTGAACCTCCACTCCTATCTGGAAGAAACCGTTAGCGAACGGCTTCTCAAAGTAGGGGTATGCGTATGCTCCCCAGTAGCGTCCGGGTGCGCCTGAGCCGGCGTTATTCGCGGATACAATCCAGTCCGTGGTGATGTCGTAGGCGGCGAGCCACGGTGTGCTTGCGGCGTTGTCGTATGAGAGGCCGTTATTGTTCGGGAACGATGTGCCGTTCGCGTCCTGCGCGTATGCTCCTGAGAGGTTAAGTCCCACCACATAGGGTGTTCCGCTCACGGAGTAGCGGCCGCCCACTCCGATCTTGTCGTAGATGAATTTCTCGTTGGTGGCGGTGTAGTGGTCGTCCGCGTAGGCGAAGCGGTTCTCGAACGTGATGTTAAGCCCTGTCGGAAGCAACATGGGATCCACCATGCCGCTTATGCCCAGGTAGTGCGCCGTGGTGAATTTCCCCACAGTCTCGTTCTTGCGTCCGCGGAAGTCATATGTGGCGTTAAGCTTTACACCCGGCACCAGCGACGGCATGTCCGCCTGCAGGTAGCCCTCCATGAAGTAATTTGTGGTGGCTCCGTCCTTTTTGTCATAGTCATACATGCCGGTGAAGTACGTGCCGGGGCGGAATCCCGCGTTGAATATGATGTTCTGCCTGAGCCATGCGTAGCTTGCGCGGAACATGACTTTCTTGTACAGGTTCTTCCAGTCGTTTCCGGCATACCATGTCTGAACGCCGTTTCCGTTTATGGGAAGAATCGGGAGACCGACAAGCACCTTAAGACCGGGCACGCGGAACGGAGCGCACTCAAGGCCGGTGAAATACTGGCCTGAGCCGCGGTTCGCAAGCTCCGTGATGGGCTGTCCGCCCAGCTGGTATCCGTTGAACACGTAGCCTGCGTTCCATTCCTCAAAGCGGCCTGTGTACACCTGGAGCTGGTCGTTGAAGAACCCTATCCTCATGTTCATCTGATGTATGGCGCTGGGGGTGTAGCCGGTCTCATTACCGTCAGCGTCCGTCTCTGTCTGCGTAACATCCCAGTACAGGTTGTACCAGCTGTTTCCGCCCGCGCCCAGGCGCACTCCCACGTTGAACTCAAAGTTCGCCGCGCTCACGTTGGCGTTAAGCTCGGTGCGTCCGTTGTAGAAGCTTCCGAATTCCGCGAACACATCGCTGGGATTCCCGTCAAAGTTGAACTCCTGCGCCGCGCCAAAGTTAGTGTAGTCCATGTAGCCGTGCAGGCCCACATTCTGCGCCCATGCGAGCGCCCCGCTCAAAGCAAGCGCCGCCGCGCCCGCTATCAGTTTATTCAGTTTCATACTAAAAACTCCTGTAAAATCAGTTCCGCCCTTCTCAGGGCATTTTGTTTTTTTATGGACGCGCCATAGTCCCGCGCGCCATGCTCCCTCATCAAACCTCTGCCGCCGTCCTTCACGGGCTTTCCGCCGCTGCGCTTGCGCTCCGGTGCTTGCGCACTGCGCTTCGCGCACGGCTCCAATCCCGCGTAGGTTTACTGTGCCAAGACCAGAATCAGTCCTCGCCTACAGAGATGGCCTTGGTATATATGCGGATGTTTTTGATGCCGCTATCAAGGTCTATAAAACCAGCTTTCCAGAAATCTGCAAAACCTACACCAATTGCAATATGCCTTGCTGTTTCCGTAAAGTACTCTGTGATTTTTTCATAATTTTTATCTACAGGTGTGGCTGGATTGCCGATAAGCAGAGTGTCTTGGTTTCCTCCGTTGACTTTAGAATTATCCTGATAGAACTCAACACTTCCGTCATTCTTGAACACCAGTGATACTGTGACCCACTCATTTTTTTTCAGGGAAGTGACATTATCAAAGAATCCGCCCATTGCATCGCTGTTTATATGCACAGCCCCGCCTTCCATTATTGAAAGTACATTCAGCGGAATAACTTGTGAATTATTGTAGAAAGTCAGCAAAGCGTCAAATCCATTAACATTATCAATATCATCGCCATATACATCTGCCTGAATCGTTATGCCCTCGCTTAAGTCCTCGGCTTTCATGCCATAGAGCGGTGATTCCCACCATATCTGGGGATTTGAGTCAAGGGTTATGTTACTCTGATAGGTGTATGCGTCAATTGCTGTTTCTCCGCCAATGCTTTTTGTAAATTTGGCATCGTATGCTAACTCGTAGTAGTCACTTAATTTGTTTACTTTCTGTGGCTCGTTGATTTCCGGCTCTGGAGCATCTTCTATTTCGCCATCGAACAAATTCTCAAGCGCATCTTTGTCAAGGGCTTTTGAAATAAGCTTTATGCCTTTGATGTAAGAATTTGCTTCAACAGTCCACCAGTTACCTGAACCTATGACAAAAAACTCCGCGCCTGAAAGATAATCCAGGACATACTCATAATTGAAATCTGCAGGTTCAATAGCAACATTAGGAGAAACTAAAGTGCTTGTATTGTAAAGCTCATTTCCGTCAGCATATACAGCATAGCCAGTACCAGTAAGAACCACAGCTATTTTTACCCATGTCTGGCTGTCTATTTTGTGTGTTCCGGGACCATAGTTTATAAGGTTTGCATCGAAATATCCTCCTGTCGCGTTATAGCCCAGATACATGCTTGGAGTCATATAAAATTTTCCGTCTGTGCTATAAAAGCCCCATAAGTTACCCAGTGCGTTCACATCGCCATAATTGTAAATCTCGTAAATTATCGTGGCTCCTTCCAAATCTTCGCCATTTAACGGATTGTCCCATTTTACAGGGGCCTGTGTTATTTCATCGTAAACTGTGTAAGCCTTAGCCGCGTCTATGGCAGTCTTGTCCGTGTTATAAACATCACCTTTAAAATTTGCTATGCTTAAATCAAAGTATCCAGGATTATTAGTATCTTCCGTAACACCGCCAACGATGTCATTTGAATACGGATTCCGCACCGCCAGATCGCACCCCATCATCGAAAGGACCGCGGTCCCCGCGACAAGTCCTAAAATGAACTTAAGTCTCTTCATGTCCATTTTCCTCCTAATTTTTGTGTTCCCCGCACGTCAGCGCGGGTCTTTTGTCCTAGTCTGTAGTCCGTCAGAACGGACCCAGCCTGCTACTACAATGCTAAGCCCAGTTTAGAAAGATGTCAAGAAAAAATTTATATTTTTTTGATTTTTATCGATTTTTTTTGATACATTAATAATTTAATACCACTTTTCTGCGGATTTTATCGCATTTTGACCCCCGCAGAGGCCTTTATGGCGACATTTTCCGTTATGCTCGCGCGGATGGGAGAGCCGCCGGGGAGCGCCACGCGTTTCATGCGCCATCAGCAATCTGATATACTCTAAAAGCAAAACAGCGGCCCGTATTCCTTGTAACCGGGATATGCACAGAGTCACGGAATTAAATGTTGTTTTATAGAAGAGACTCCAGCGGACTTGGGGGCGCGGGGCTCATTCCCGGTCTGTGGCGGGGCTTGCGGCTGCTTTCCGCACCTCGTCCACGGTCATGCCCAGCGAGCTCGCTATGATGTCCTCCGCCACGCCGTTACGTGACAAATTCCAGGCCGCCTCCTGTCTGGCGCTGCTTGCGCCCTCGGCCAGTCCTGCCAGACGGCCTTCTAATCGGCCTTCACGGAGCCCCTCCTGCCTCACGTCATAGTCATGCAGTGTCATTCTCAGATACTCTCCCC
>JAFLSO010000046.1 GCA_022510925.1 Treponema sp. | reverse complement strand
CAGCGTGTTTACGGGACAGCGGGCGTATCCAGTTTCTCAGGAATATCAGAATAATCTATGTCGTTGTCATCCATAGATTCCAGATGCTCAAGCTCCTTTCTCTGCTCGTCAGTAAGCGGAGGAAAGTCGATTGTCTTATAAAATTGCTGCTGCGTTTTCTTAGTCATACTGCCTTATCAGACAGGGTCGTTAAAAATCCTTGTTCCGCTCCGCAATTTATTTTACAACGAGGATGTGCATAGTTCAAGCGCATTCCTGCCGCCGCGCGCTCAAGCCGCACCGCACGAACACGGAAAAACTGCGCAGAGAATAGGGAAGCACGACGCTGAAAAACATCCCCTCCTCTGTTCCGTGGAAGTTGCCATAATCTAAAATGTGTGTTAATCTGTTTTATATATGAAGTTTTTACCGTGAATATTTTGGGGGAAATATGAAAAAATTAAGAATGCTGATGGCGGCGGCGGGCGTGCTCTTCGTGCTTTGCTTTGCGGCCTGTAAGTCTACCCCGCAGGAAAATCCTGTGCCTCAGAATGAGCCTGTGGCGGAGGACCCTGTACAGATTGAGGAGCCCGGCCCTGACGTTGAGAATGAGCCCGGCGAGGAGCAGGACCCTGAGCCTTCCTCGGGTGCGGCGGATGCGAATAGGGCGCTGCTTGAGAAAGTTGAGGCTTCACGCAAGGCCGCCAAGGAAAGCGGTGCGGACTCCGCTAATCCCGGCGCGTACAAGGCCGCGGAATTGGAATACGCCGCTCTTAAGACCGCCGTCTCTGCCGGAAGCGATGAGGATCTGAGCGGGGCGCTGAATGATTTGAACGAGCGCTATCTGGCTCTTTCCGCCTATGCTAACGCCAAGGCCAAAAAAGACAGGATAGATGATTTGGATTTCGCCTCTTACGACCAGTCATCATATGATGCTGGAAGCAGGATTCTGGACGAGCTCTCGAATCCTCTCTCCAACATTGCGGCCGGCGCGGACTGGAACAAGAAGGCGATTTCCGCGGAAGGGAATTTTGACAAAGTCCTGGACGCCGCTTTCCGCTCTCTGGCCCGCACGGAGCGGATAAATGCGTTCAACGCTAAAAAGAATGCTGACAGCGTTAAGGCTGCGGTCTCCCGCAAAGATGAGTATAATAAGGGCGTGGAATTCTTTACCAGGGGTGACTCCAACTATTCCACAAAAAATCCCGAGGGCGCGCTTTCTAATTACACGGGCGCCAAGGAGACTTTTGAGCGGCTTTATGCGGAAATCTTGGAGGCGCGCTCCAAGGCGCAGGGTGCGGTGGAGGCCGCTAAGGCCCGTGTCTCCCAGAGCGAGGAGGTCGCGGAGGAGGCGGACCAGAGGTCTCCCCTGGGTGACGGAGAATTTGAGGGCATAGAGGATGAGGACGCCATGCTTCTTGAGGAGGACGATTTTTCTGATGCCGAGAGCGCGGCGCAGGAGCTGGAGAATTCTGTGGATGCTACTGTAGATGAGGAGGCTGAGAAATGAGAAAGTTTATAGCCCTTGCGATTGCGGCCGCGTGCTCCGCCGGTCTGTTTGCCGCCAGTTACAAGAATAACACATACCAGAAGCTCGCATGGGAGTACACCAGAAAGGCCGAGCGCGCCCTGGATGCGGGCGAGTACGCTCTGGCAGAGGATTACGCCGCCAAAGCGCAGGAGAACGCCGCGCTCTCGGAGGCATACATAAATCACATGATGTCGCGCGATTCGGCCGGCAAGAACATGACGCTGGCTAAGAACCGGCTGGAGTACGTGCAGTCCATTCACGGCGAGCAGAATTTTCCCATCGCATATGAGGCGGCGTCCAGGCTTTACGCGCAGGCGCAGGAGTCTTTTGACGGCGAGGATTATGAGGGGGCCTCCTCCCTGGCGAGGCAGGTCATAGACGCGCTCGCGGAGGTTTACGAAATCACCCCCTTGCCCAAATATTACATCGTCAGGCCATGGGCGCAGACAAAGGACTGCTTCTGGAACATCTCCGGCCGCCCCTACGTCTACAACAATCCTTTCCTGTGGGAGAATCTGTACGAGGCGAACAAAAGCGCCCTTCCCAAGCCGGAGAACCCCAACCTTATTCTTCCCGGCATGAAGGTGGAGATTCCCTCGCTCACAGGAGAATACCGCGACGGAGTGTACAGTCCCGACGAGACTTACACCCCTTACAACGCCAACCGCTAGGCGCGTGTCATGTAAAGCCCCATGGCGGCTGTCATAAGCGCATGGGGAAATTCCTTGGTTCCCATTCTTCTTAAGACCTCATCTTTGGGCATCTGGGCATAATGCAGGAATTCATCGGCGTCTAAATCCTGCTTCCCCGAGAACTCCAGGTCCGTGGCGTAGAAAATGTGCACGTGATTGGAGAAAAGCGCGGGGTTGGGGTTAAGGCTTCCTAAAAGGCTGAGCTTTCCTGCGGTGGCTCCCGTCTCCTCTTTAAGCTCACGGCGCGCCGCCTCCTCCGGGCTTTCTCCGCTGTCCATTACGCCCCCGGGGAATTCCGTGCTTAACGAAAGCTCACCGTGCCGCCATTGCCTCACCATAAGGAAATTGCCCTCATGCTCAGGAATCACAATCACCCAGTCCGGCGCGTCGTTCACAATGTATGTTCCCTTATGTCCGTCAGGAGACTCGCTCGTGCGCTCCGTCACTGTGAAAACTCTGGTCCTGAGAATCTCTTTCCGCCCCGTCTCTCTCCATTCAAGCCCTTTGTCAGAATCCATTGCGCTCTCCTTACCTTAATCCGCAGGTTAAAAAAGTTTTGAAAAATCATCTTTTACAGTTTATAATATATAAGGCAAAAAATCTAATGCAAAAGGGGATACTATGGCAGTAATAGCAATATCCAGACAAGTCGCCGCACTGGGTGATGAGATAGCGGACGCCCTCGCGCAGAAATTAGGCTACACTTTCATAGACCGCAAGCAGATAGAGAGTCGCATAGTGGAGCTAGGTTTCCCCCAGTCCAAGCTTCCGGAGTATGATGAGCGCAAGCCCAAATTCTTCGCGAGCCTTGCGAAAAACCGCGATGAGTACCTGAACTATCTGCAGGTCGCTGTCCTGGAGGCCGCCGCCACAGGGAACTGCATTCTTATAGGGCGCGGCTCATTCATTATTCTGGAGAACGTGCCGAACCTCATCCCCGTCCGCCTTGTCTCCCGCGATGACGTGCGGCTTGAGCGCCTTAAGAATGAATTCTCATGGAGCGACCGTCAGGCGCAGAGCCGCATAGATGAGAGCGACTCAAACCGCCGCGGCTTCCACAAAAGCTTCTTCAACCTGCAGAATGAGGATCCCCAGAATTTCATGCTCACTCTGAACACATCTCTCCTTTCTCTGGATGAGTCTGTCCGCATACTGGAGAGCCTGGTAAAGATAAAGGCGAGCCCTGAGTCAGAGGCCGCGGGCAAAGAGAGGATAGAGCAGCTTCTGAAAGCGCAGCGCCTTGTGAACCAGCTTCTGTTTGATTTCCGCCTGAACGTTAATTTCCTGCATGCCTCAGTGCAGGATAATATAATCACTTTGCAGGGCGTGGCAGACTCTCCGTCCATAGCGCAGAAAGCTGTGGAGACCGCCGCCAATATTCTTCCCTCATGCGAGATACGCAGCGCCATAACCATAGTGCAGGATTTTAAAGCGTAGCGGATGCGGCATGGCCTCCTGTCGTTGTCATTGTGCGCGTAAAACGCTATATTATGCCCTATGAAAACTTCAAATAAATTCACGCTGGTCCGCATAGTCTCGGCGCCGTTTTTTTTCGTGCTGTATTTTCTTCCTCTGTGGTTCCATGCGGAGAACGGCAGTCTTCTCTCAATAATAACCACCTGCATTCTCATACCCTCGCTTGCGTTCGCGGAGTTCACTGATTTCCTTGACGGACACTTTGCCCGCAAGAATAACGAGGTCGGCGATTTCGGAAAGATGTTCGATCCTTTCGCTGATGTTTTTCTGCATCTCTCGCTTTTTACATGCTTCACTTTTACGGGCTACTGTCCGCTTCCTGTCCTCGTGCTCGTCATATACCGTGAATTCGCTCAGAATTTCCTGCGCATGATTGCGGCAAAAAAGGGAGTCGCGATCGCGGCCCGTAAAGGCGGCAAGTTAAAGACCGTGTTCTACATAACTTCCATTCTGATTTCGCTTGCCATTGAGTCTCTGGCGCGCACCGGCCTTGCCGCCAGCTGGGGGCTGGATTTGTCTGCCGCCAGGACCGTGAACGTCTGCTTTTACGTGGCAAGCGTGGTGTTCTCGTATGTTTCTTTCTTTGACTATCTTAAGAGCTTCGGGCATCTTTTAAAAGAGGATGTTTAGTTTTTTCTATAATATGAACTGCCCTTGTCAAAAGAATATGACCCCGCAAAAAAAATCATAAAAAAAGTGAAAAAAGGGGATCCTGGGGTTGACAAAAAAAGGATGAGGGTTTATAGTCACTGACACCCACCCGCGGAGCGGGCGGGGCGCTATTTGACAGCAAAGGGAAGGAAAGAAGACAGACAGCGTGGGTAAGGAGAAAATCTTCGGACTTCGGTCCAGAGAATAATGATGGAGAGTTCGATCCTGGCTCAGAACGAACGCTGGCGGCGCGTCTTAAGCATGCAAGTCGAGCGGGACTGCGGGGCTTGCCCCGCATGAGAGCGGCGGACTGGTGAGTAACGCGTGGGCGACGCGCCCCCCGGACGGGGACAGCCCCTGGAAACAGGGGGTAATACCGGATACGACCGCCGGGATTGGATGCCCGGCGGGGAAAGCGGCCGCAAGGCCGCGCCGGGGGAGCGGCCCGCGTCCCATCAGCTAGTCGGCTGGGTGACGGCCAGCCGAGGCTATGACGGGTACCCGGCCTGAGAGGGCGGACGGGCACATTGGGACTGAGATACGGCCCAGACTCCTACGGGAGGCAGCAGCTAAGAATATTCCGCAATGGGGGGAACCCTGACGGAGCGACGCCGCGTGGGCGAGGAAGGCCGGAAGGCTGTAAAGCCCTTTTATGCGCGAGGAAGGGGTCCCGGGAGGCAATGCCCGGGGCGTGACGGTAGCGCATGAATAAGCGCCGGCTAATTACGTGCCAGCAGCCGCGGTAACACGTAAGGCGCGAGCGTTGTTCGGAATCATTGGGCGTAAAGGGCATGTAGGCGGCGCGGCGAGTCGGGCGTGAAATACCGGGGCCCAACCCCGGGGCGGCGCCCGATACTGCCGCGCTGGAGTCAGCGGAGCGGGACCGGAATTCCTGGTGTAGGGGTGAAATCTGTAGATATCTGGAAGAACACCGATGGCGAAGGCAGGCTGCTAGCGGATGACTGACGCTGAGGTGCGAAGGCGCGGGGAGCGAACAGGATTAGATACCCTGGTAGTCCGCGCAGTCAACGATGCACACTGGGCGTCCGGCCAGGAGGCTGGGTGCCGAAGCGAACGCGGTAAGTGTGCCGCCTGGGGAGTATGCCCGCAAGGGTGAAACTCAAAGGAATTGACGGGGGCCCGCACAAGCGGTGGAGCATGTGGTTTAATTCGATGGTACGCGAGGAACCTTACCTGGGCTTGACATGCGGGGGGAGCGCGCGGAGACGCGCGCGGGCGGCAACGCCACCCCGCACAGGTGCTGCATGGCTGTCGTCAGCTCGTGCCGTGAGGTGTTGGGTTAAGTCCCGCAACGAGCGCAACCCCTGCCGCCAGTTGCCAGCGCGTCATGGCGGGCACTCTGGCGGAACTGCCGGCGACAAGCCGGAGGAAGGCGGGGACGACGTCAAGTCATCATGGCCCTTATGTCCAGGGCCACACACGTGCTACAATGGTCGCTACAGAGCGGAGCGAGGCCGCGAGGCGGAGCGAAGCGCAGAAAGGCGATCGTAGTCCGGATAGGAGTCTGAAACCCGACTCCTTGAAGCTGGAA
>JAFLSO010000045.1 GCA_022510925.1 Treponema sp. | reverse complement strand
TCAAATAGCGCCCCGCCCGCTCCGCGGGTGGGTGTCAGTGACTATAAACCCTCATCCTTTTTTTGTCAACCCCAGGACCCCCTTTTTTCACCTTTTTTTATGATTTTTTTGCGGAATATGCCCCGCAAGGACCGTGCCCGGTGTGAAAGGGAGCCTATTTTTTCTCAGTCTCCGTCTTGAGCGACTCCTCTTTCTGAGTGAGCTTAAGCCTGAGCTCCGCTATCTGCTGGAGGAGGGGCCCGACGCCTGAAGTCTGCGCGCTTACCGCCTGCTGGTCATCGGAGGCAAGGCAGTCCGCCGTGAGTTTCCCCAGCTCCTTGTAAAGCTTTTCAAGCTTGGAGTTAAGCTGCGTTATCTCAATGCGCACGACTGATTTGTCGCTGAAGTCGCTTATGGCCTTTCCTGCGTTGTTTATGCCTTTCTTGGAGGCCTCCACGCCGGAGTCCAGGAACTTAAGGAATTTATTTTTAAAAGAAGAGTTCCCCTTCTCCTCCGCGGCGCCATGCTCCTGCTGGCCCTCCGCCTGCGATACGGTCTGATTCTCATCCGCTGTCTGCGGGGTCTCGTTATTTTCGTCCGACATGAATACCTCCGAAATTCTTTTTATAAATGTAATACAATTTCATGCAGAATACAAGTTCTTATTTTGACGGCGGGGGAACAAAAGTCCGCCGGGCAAAACGGATACCGCCTACGGGTTCAGCTTCCATTCGCCGTAGTCATCGACAATCTCGGTTTTGAGAGCGCTCATGGGCCTCCATACAACTGACAGAGTGAAGTAAGGGTGATAGTTGTAGTAGTTCATGCCGGCATCGTCAGTCTCAAGGCGGGGCTTGAATGACAGCGTGGCGTTCAGGTCCCAGTCATGCACGTCGTGCGTAACGGTTATGTTCAGGCTCTTAAGCTTGAAGCCGGAGCCCTTGCGCTTGGTCTGGTCGGGGTCGTAAAAATAGCCGTTGCCCCAGAACGCGAACGAGTTGTACAAATCCACGAAAATGTTTTTCTCGCCGCTTATTACATCCTCGTAGCCGAACCAGTCCTGCACGTACCTGAAGATGACGTTGTTCCTGGACTCCGCGCTGAACGTGAGGTTGAAGAATTCGTTTATGCTGAAAGTGAGGGCCGGAACGAATTTGAAATAGCTGCTTGTGGGGCGCACAAAATCGTAGACCACGCTGGTGCTGAGCGCGGGAACTATTTTTATGCGGTTCCTCCACTGGTAGAAAGTCCTGCTGGGTGACGAGTACGCAAGGCTCAGGCTGTACGGTATGAATTCCTTCTCGCTCCGCTGCACCCAGCCGTCGTCGAAATCGTAGGGATAGGTGTAGCTCATGGTATAGGCGAACTGTATGTTGTTCCATGAGAGAGAGACTTTGAATGAGTCCCAGTAGGCGTCCTCTATCTGATAGTTAAGGGATTCAGTGAGCGACAGCGCGCCGAACCTGCTTTTCTCGAACAGCCTAAGAGTGGCGGACTGCTGGAAGGCGTCCCACGTCCATGTGATTGTGTCGTCCTTCTCGGTCTTGTCCACTCCGCTGGCGAACGACATTGTGAGGTACGGGAACGCAAGCCTGAGCGACGCGTCGTATTTGTCTTTCTGTGGCGGCAGCGTGGTTGTGAGCGTAAGCGTCTGGGAGAATGACGGGCCCTCCGTTACGGCGAAAGTCCCGCTCAGAGTATGGGCGGTTATGAGGTCGTCCAGCTCCATGTCCTTTATATCCTCGCTTGATGTAAGATAGTCCCAGACGGTTATGTACCTCCACTGCGGGTTCTCCTGCCAGTCCTCCGCGTCTCCAAGGAATTTGGTGTTCACCAGATGGACGGAAGTGTTCCAGTCCAGCCCGGTGTTCTTGAAATGCTCGGTGTACAGGAACGGCCTGAATGAGAGCCTGTTTGCGTTGGTCAGGTCCAGCTGGCTGGCGTTGAAGTCTGATTTCTTGAGCGATGAGAGCGTGCTCTCGTGCTGGGAGTAATACGCGCCGTTTGTCTGCGGATGGGCCTGGTAGACCGGGCTGAACGTAACGGCGTTGCTCAAGGAGAGGAAAGTGCCGCGGTACCCCATGCTGCTTGTGAGCACCACAGGGGACTTTATCTGGTAGTAAGTGGAGAGATAGTCATGCCAGCTGAAATCCTGGGGCATCCTAAGGCCGGAGGAGTCGTAGTTTATCTGCGATGTGAGCTGCGGATTTATGGAGTACGTAAGGGAGTATGAGATGCCGTCCATGCCCACCACGGGCGGAGCGCTCACTGCGCTAAGCTCTGGAAGAGACGCGTCAGAAAAAAGAGGGGGCTCCTCCGGGGCAGGGGTCCCTTCCTCTTTCTCTTCCTCGTCCGCCGCGCCGTCAGCCTGCTCCCCTGCCTGTGACTCTTCCGCAGTCTTATCAGCCTCGTCCTTAAGGTATTCCGGAACATTCAGCGCCATAGGGAAATTCACGGCCGATGATTTGGGCGCGGATTTTTTTGATGATATATCCACGAGCGTGCCGGATATTCTTCCGCTTATTTTAAACGGCACCACCTGTGACGGATAGTAGAACATCCTCTGCGGAGTGTACGATGACCATGAGTCGCTTCTCTGCTCATCGGTAAGGTTGGGGAACGACGCGCTGCTTGAGCTGAACACTATGGAGGACGAGAAGTTTGAGAGAGACAGGCTTGACACGTAGGGCTTAACGACATCAGGCAGGGGCACAGTGTATGAGCCGCCCGCGCTCCATGTGAATGACGTTATGGTGTTGGTGGTGTCGTTGTCATCCTCGCTGTTAAGGAGGAAGCCTATCCAGTCCAGGTACTCGCTGCGCTCCGAGAAGTCGTCGGTGAAGTACGGATCAGAATATATGGGCAGCGAAAGCGTGAGGTCGAACGGCCTGCTGAGCGAGATGCTGATGTCCGCGCCGTACCTGAAAGGAAGCCTGAGCCCCAGGAAATCCGACGTGTCATAATAAGTCTTTCCTGACGCGGCCATAGGAACGTAATAGGACTGCCCCCCGCTGCCTGAGCGGAATACAGTGTTGGAGAAGCCCAGGCTCAGGCTCGCCTCCAGGGACTTTATGAAGCCGGACGGAGTGATTATGGCCTCGGCCCCCACGACGGCGCCCAGAGTGGTGTAGTAGTCCGCCATTACCTTTACGTATCTGGAGGTGTCGCCCGTGTAATCCTCATCCAGGTTATGCAGTACCAGCCCCTCCCTTCTCTGCTCCTTAAGCGTGCTGGACTTCATGAAATTAAAAAGCCCCGCAGTGATGTCGTCATCGCCGGAGGACGAGCCTGTGTCCAGAGGCTTCCTGCCCAGGATATATGTGGTGGTCTGGAAAAAATATCCTTTGCGCTCGTCATAGCCGAACGAAGGATTGAAGACAAAATCATCCTTAGGGTAATAAAACGCGGGAAGCCACAGGAGGGGCACGCGGCCCACGAAGAACACCGCGTTGGCGAACGCGAATTCTCCGCCGGGAAGAAGCCATATCCGTGACGCCCAGATTTTCCAGTGGGGGTCGGGGTCATCGCAGAACGTGAGCTCCGCGTTTTTAAATGAGATGGTGCCGGATGAGTCCCGCCCGAAAATATCGGAGGCGACTATGAGCGTGGAGCCTGAGGGAAGGTTTATGGCGTCCGTCTCTGTCTGAATGACGCGGCCGTTGTCGAACACTCCCTCCAGCGTGCTGGTGTTGAAAAGAAGAGTGTCCGCGGTTATGTTCTGCTCCCCCGCGGAGCTTCCCGTCTGCCTGAGCGTTACTCCGCCCTGGGCGAAAAGCATGTCCGTGGCGCGCGTATATGTTATGGAGGACGCAGTTATGGTGGTTCTGGTGCTGCCCTGCGAGACGGAGATGGACACCGCTCCTGTCAGCACAATCTCCTCGTAACCTGTGGCGGGATTCTTGCGGTACTCCGTTCTGTCCGCGCTCTCAATAGTTATGGTGGAGGCGGAAGCAGCCTGCGCATGGATGACTGCGGGAAAGAACATAAGAAATACTGTTAGCGCAAAAAAAAGTCCTGCGCCGCGTGACTGCCTCATACCCCTATGAACTCCGACCAAGCATATCTTTTATAAAGGCACCCGTGTAGCTTTCCCGGCAGAGCGCGACTTCCTCCGGCGTTCCGGAAGCCACTACGGTGCCTCCCCCCGTTCCGCCCTCAGGACCCAGGTCTATGATGTAGTCCGCCTGGCATATAACGTCCAGATTATGCTCTATCATAACCACGGTGTTTCCTTTCTGCACCAGCGCCTGTATGACGCCCATGAGCTGCTTTATGTCCACGAAGTGAAGCCCCGTGGTAGGCTCGTCCAGTATGTAAAGCGTGTTCCCGGTGGACGGGCGAGAGAGCTCCGACGCGAGCTTTACCCGCTGCGCCTCTCCGCCTGAGAGCGTGAGCGCGTTCTGCCCGAGCTGAATGTATCCCAGGCCCACGCTTTTAAGCGTCTCCAGTTTTCTGGCTATGTGGGGTATGCCCGAGAAAAAATCCGCCGCGTCCTCTATGGTCATGTCAAGCACGTCGCTGATGCTTTTTCCCTTGTAGAGCACGTCCAGCGTCTCCTGGTTGAATCTTTTTCCGTGGCAGACATCGCACTGTATGAAAACGTCGGGGAGAAAATTCATCTCTATCATGATGGTTCCGGCGCCCTGGCAGTTCTCGCATCTTCCGCCGCGAACGTTAAAGCTGAAACGTCCGCTCTTATAGCCGCGGGACTTTGCCTCGGGAAGGCTCGCGTAAAGCTCGCGTATCTTGTCGAACACGCCTATGTATGTGACGGGATTAGAGCGGGGTGTCCTGCCTATGGGGCTCTGGTCTATGCTTATGACTTTGTCTATGGAGTCCAGGCCTGTGATTTTCTTGTAAGCGCCCGCGGCGTACTTGGTGCGCATTACGGCGTTGCTTGCCGCCGGATAAAAAACGTCGTTCAGGAGGGTGGACTTTCCGCTTCCGCTCACTCCTGTTATGCACGTGAACGTTCCCAGCGGGATGTCCACGCTTATGCCCTTAAGGTTGTGCTCCGTCACGCCCTGCACGCTGATTTTCTTGCCGTTCCCGGGCCTGCGTGACCGTGGTATGTCCATGGTGATTTTTCCTGCCAGGTACTGCCCGGTTACGCTCTCCTCCACACTCATCACATGCTCAGGAGTGCCGCTGGCCATTACGGAGCCGCCGTGGACCCCCGCCCCGGGGCCTATGTCTATGAGCCAGTCCGCTGTGCGCAAAGTCTGCTCGTCATGCTCCACCACAATCACGGTGTTCCCCAGGTCCCTCAGATATGTGAGGCTTCTGATGAGCCGCTGGTTGTCACGCTGATGGAGCCCTATGGACGGCTCGTCCAGGACATACATTACGCCCGTAAGCGCGGAGCCTATCTGCGTGGAGAGCCTGATTCTCTGCGCCTCTCCGCCAGAGAGCGTGGCCGCGCTCCGCTCCAGCGTAAGATACTCAAGCCCCACGTTCTTAAGGAAGGACAGACGGTTTCTGATTTCCTTAAGAATCGAAGAGGCGATTTTCTCCTCCGTGGCGGTGAACGACATGCCACTGAAAAAGTCCATGGTCTCAAGAACCGAAAGCTCCGTAAGCTCCCAGATGTTCTTTCCGCCCACAGTGACACCCAGGGCCTCCGCGCGCAGACGTTTCCCGTGGCAGGCGGCGCACTCCTTGTGGCTCATGTATTTCTCCATGTTCTCGCGGATGTTCTCGCCCCATGCCTCCGCGTAGCGCCGCTTCATGTCGGCGAGCACTCCTATCCACGGACGGCTGTACGTGCTCTGCCCCTCACCGCTCTGCTTGTGATAGACCCACCTCATGGTCCTGGACGGATCGCCGTTCCACAAAAAATCCAGCTGCCGCCTGGTAAGCTTATTGAGCGGCGTGTCCAGAGAGAATCCGCCGGTCTCCGCCACTGCGCCGAACAGCGCCTGGTTCCACGCGCCGTCAGGGTTGTACGGCACCAGCGCGCCCTGGTTAAAGCTGAGCCCCGTGTCCGGCGCGATGAGCTTTTTGTCGAATTCCATTTTCTCGCCCAGACCGGTGCAGTCAGGGCATGCCCCGAACGGATTGTTAAAGCTGAAAAGACGCGGCTGCAGCTCGGGGATGGATATGCCGCAGTCAGGGCAGGAATTTTTCTGAGAGAAGAAAACCTCCTCCTCTATGTAGCCCGCGTCGCGGTCGTAAGGCGTGCCTCTGGCGTCCAGAGCGGCCGTGACCTCCCTG
>JAFLSO010000044.1 GCA_022510925.1 Treponema sp. | reverse complement strand
CCTTTGAACAAGTCCATTGTGTTCCTCCTGATTTTATGGCGATGCTCTCCGTATCTGCCTACAGGATAAACCATACCGCTATTCCGCGCAAATTACAAGGAAGCGGAGACGGGGTCTCCTTGTTGCGCTACATTTTACTTTTCGTTATAATTCTTTATCGGTGTCACGGCCGATGACGCGGGCATAAGGCTGGCGTGCATATTTTTATAGAGGTCATACAATGGCATACTTTTACGAAGAACCTTCCCACACGTTCGGCGAGTACCTTCTTATTCCGGGCTACACCAGCGCGGACTGCATCCCGGAAAACGTAACGCTCCGCACTCCGCTTGTAAGATTCAATAAAAAGGCGGGAGAGAAGCCCGCGCTGTGCATGAACATTCCCATGGTGAGCGCGGTCATGCAGTCTGTCTCTGATGACAGGATGGCCATAGCGCTGGCAAAAGAGGGCGGAATCAGTTTTATATACGGCTCGCAGACCATAGAGGATCAGGCCGCCATGGTCTCACGCGTAAAGGCGTACAAGGCGGGTTTCGTGACGAGCGACTCCAACATCAGGCCGGACCAGACCATAGAGGAGCTTCTCTCGCTCATAGGGCAGACGGGACACTCCACGGTGGCGGTAACGGCGGACGGCTCTGCCCACGGAAAGCTGGAGGGAATCATAACGGAGCGCGATTTCAGGGTGAACCACGTGAGTAAGTCCGCGAAAGTCAGCGAGTACATGACGCCATTCAAGGACCTCATCACCGGAAATGACGGAATCACTCTGAGCGACGCGAATGATTTGATATGGAAAAACAAAGTGAACCAGCTGCCCGTAATAGACGGCGGCGGAAATCTGGTCTCCCTGGTTTTCAGAAAAGACTTTGACTCCGCGGCGGTTCATCCTAACGAGCTTCATGACGCGCAGCACCGCTACATAGTCGGCGCAGGAATAAACACCCGCGACTACATGGAGCGTGTTCCCAAACTTCTGGAGGCGGGAGTGGACGTGCTGTGCCTGGACTCCAGCGAGGGCTACTCAGAGTGGCAGGCGCGCGCGCTTCACGACATACACGATAAATTCGGCGCGGACGTTAAGGTGGGTGCCGGAAACGTCGTGGACAGGGACGGCTTCATGTTCCTGGCGGAGAACGGCGCGGACTTCGTTAAGATAGGAATCGGCGGCGGCTCCATCTGCATAACGCGCGAGCAGAAAGGCATAGGCCGCGGGCAGGCCACCGCCACCATAGAGGTTGCCAAGGCGCGCGACGAGTATTACGCCAAGACAGGCATATACGTTCCCATCTGCTCGGACGGCGGAATCGTGCATGACTACCACATAACGCTGGCGCTTGCCATGGGCGCGGACTTCGTTATGCTCGGACGCTATTTTGCCCGCTTTGACGAGAGCCCCACAAACAAGCTCATAGTGAACGGAAATTACGTTAAGGAATACTGGGGAGAAGGCTCCAACCGCGCGCGTAACTGGCAGCGCTACGACTTGGGCGGAAAAAAAGGAATGGCGTTCGAGGAGGGCGTGGACAGCTACGTGCCTTATGCCGGCCATCTGCATGACGGAGTGGCCATGACCATAAGCAAAGTGGTGCACACCATGTGCAACTGCGGGGCGCTGAGCATACCGGAGCTGCAGGAGAAGGCAAAGATTACGCTGGTGTCCGCCGTTACCGTGCAGGAAAGCGGCGCACATGACGTGACCGTAAAGAACACGTCCATTCATGCGGAATGATTTTTCAGGACGACGCTTTGCCCTGAGCCGTAATGCCAAAGTGCCGGGAACAAAGCGTCTGGTGCAGGACGGGCTTTCCGGGGTTGCGCTTCGCTTCATTCTTGCTACGCAAGAACGGCCCTGCCGCCCCTCCAATCCCGCGTATATTTTACTTTAATAAATCCTGCCGGCAGGTTCAGCCTGACGCGGCTTTTTACGGGAGCATAAAAGTGAAAGTTGTTATCATCGGCGCCCAGTGGGGCGATGAGGGAAAAGGAAAAATCGTGGACTATCTGGCGGAGGATGCCGGATACGTGGTCCGTTATGCGGGCGGCCCCAATGCAGGACACACTATAGTTGTGGACGGAAAGCAGTTCGCCCTGCATCAGGTTCCCAGCGGAATACTCTATCCGGACAAAAAAGTTTTCCTGGGCGCTGGCATGGTCATAGACCCCGAGAAATTCTTTGCGGAGCTGGCTATGCTCAAGGAGAACGGAATCAACTGGGAGGGCAGGGTGTTCATTTCTGACCGCGCCCACATAATACTCCCCAAATACCGCCAGATGGACAAAGACCGCGATTCATCGCGCAAGCGTCCCATAGGAACCACCGGCAGCGGAATAGGAATAGCGTACAGCGAGAAATCCCACCGCGACGGCATACGGCTCGCGGATCTGGACTGGAAAGAGAGAATGGCAGACATGGACGACGAGGATCTGGAGTACATAAACAGGTACCGCGATCTGCTCCTGAACATGCGCGTGGACCTTACCGCCAAAATGTGGGAGTACCGCAATGAGAACATTCTGTTTGAGGGCGCGCAGGGAGCCATGCTTGACATAGACTCTGGAACGTATCCTTATGTCTCAAGCGGGGCAAGCTGCGCCGCGGGGGCTGCCACAGGCTGCGGAATAGGCCCTCACGATCTGGATAAAATCCTGGGCGTGTTCAAGGCGTATCAGACCCGCGTGGGCAACGGTCCCATGCCGTCAGAATTCAACGAGGAGAGCGAGGGTGAGCTGTGCCGGTATGTGCGCGACACCGGGCGCGAGTACGGAGTGACCACCGGGCGCGCCAGAAGATGCGGCTACCTGGATTTAGTCGCCCTGCGCTACGCCTGCCGCGTTAACAGCATGGACGGGCTCATACTCACCCATCTGGACATATACGATGCCATGGAGCAGATAGAGGCGTGCGTGGCCTACGACATAAACGGAAAAATCGTAACGGACTTTCCCGCAAACATAGACGAGCTTAATTGCGCCAAGCCAGTCCTGGAGAAATTCCAGGGATGGAGAACTCCGCTTAAAGAGATAAAGAAATACTCCAAGCTTCCTAAGCAGGCCAAGGCTTACATAGAATTCATCGAGGGTTTCACGGGCACTCCGGTGGACATAATAAGCGTGGGCTACGAGAGGAACGAGACTTTCATAAGAAAGAATCCCTGGAAAAAATAGAGCGGAATTTAAAATGCCCCCGTGATTAGCGGGGGCTTTTTACGGATAATTTTTTATGCTCTGCGGGCAAGTCGTAAATGTGCCGCGCGCAGAGAGCCTCACACAAAAATATTCTGCACGGCGCTTTTAAATTTGTTCCCGCGGTCAAATTCGTTCGCGAACATTCCGAAGCTCGTGGCCCCGGGACTGAACACCACCGGAATATGGGCGTCCGCTCTCTGCGAGAGAGGACCTATGTCATTTTTCAGCACGCCGAGCAGTACCTCCAGGGAGTCGAACGGTCCCTCGTACTCCACGCCGCGCTCGTCCAGCATGCCGGTAAGCTTGTCGGTTCCTGTGCCCGAGACAAGGTATATGCCCAGCGGCGGGAATTTTGTTCCGCACTCGCCGTGCAGCGTCCTTGCCAGCGGAAGAAAGTCCAGCTCCTTGTCGGTTCCTCCGCAGATGAGCACCACCCGCGTGTCGAATGACTGGCTCGCGGCCGCCGCCGCCTCAGGCACTGTGGCCGCGCTGTCGTTGTAGAAAATCACGTCCCGCTTGCCGTGCCCGTCATCCGAAAGGCCCCATTCATGGAATCTTTCCAGGCGGTGGGGTATGCCTCTCCAGGTCCCTAGAACCTGCTCCGTTCTCTCCGGCTCGGCGCCCATAATGCGCATGACCATCGCCGCGTTAAGGACGTTTATGCGGTTATGCTCTCCCGGCACAAAAAGACTTCCCATAACCCGCTCGTCTTTTCCCGCCTCTAGCCGCACCATTCCCACGCTCTCCCCGTTTACCTGCGTCTGGTACGCCCCCGGAATGTCTTTGTCCAGAGGATTCTTTGAGTAGCGCAGGACCTTTCCCTTGGTCTCCGAAGCAAAAAGGTCTCCCCATGAGCTGAACCCTGTATCCCCGTTACGGGCGGCCTCGCTTTCCTTCAGGTAGCCGTCAGGGTCCGCGTCTATTATGGTGTAGTCGGATGGGCTCTGGTCCATGTATATCAGGCGCTTGTCATCCACGTAAGGGTCCATGCCGCCGTAGAAATTCTGATGGTCAGGAACTATTTTTGTGATGACCGCTATGTGCGGCCTTAGAAGCCCGCGCCCGCGCAGGTCCCGCAGCTGCCAGCTTGAAAGCTCAAGCACCACGGGAGTGTCACGGCTTGTTTTCTCAAGGAACGTGAGCGGGCTGACTGTGATGTTGCCGCCCAGGAACGCGTTGAAGCCGCACTGCGTGAGCCCGTAGTGAATGGCGCTTACCGTGCTGGATTTTCCTTTGCTGCCTGTGACGGCGATTACGGGTGCCTCCGTGAATCTCAGGAAAATGCTCAGGTCCGTCTCCACGGCGCGTGCGGCGGCAAGGAATTCGTTTCCCTCGTAGCGCACGCCGGGATTCTTTATGACGCAGTATGCATCCGCGAAATCCTGCATGCGGTGAGAGCCCAGGACATAGGTCAGGCGGCTCTTGTCCACGGACGGATCGCTGTCAAGCGACTGTATGGTGGGAAGAAGCTCGGCGCGGGTTTTAAAGTCAGTCACTGTGACTATGGCCCCGTGCCTCAGGAAAAAGCGCACTGAGGATTCTCCGCCGCCGTTAAGGCCCAGGCCCATTACGGTGATTTTTTTTCCTGCGATGTCAGAGAGCGAGCTGAATGCGCAGCCCTTGGTATAGATGTGCGGTTCCTGCATAGAAATACCTCCGAAAACCTACGCGGGGGTTAGGAGGGCCTCATGCTGCCTAGGCTGTGTGAGACCCGTAACAAGGACGTGCGCCATGTCTCTTATGCCATGCTGAGCATGGGAGGGGCCACGTCCTTTAAAATTATACCATGACTTTACGCGCGGGGCAAATCATTCCCTGCTTGTGCGGAGGTTCCTGCGCGCCTCATGCCGTGCCAGGGCCTGGCTGAACAGGCGCTCCAGAAGATTGGTGAAGTCCAGCCCTGACCCGGCGCACATTTTAGGAAAGAGGCTTATGCTTGTGAATCCGGGGATAGTGTTTATCTCGTTCAGGTAAATCTCCTCTGTTTTGCGGTCTATGAAAAAATCCACGCGGCTCATGCCTGACGCGTTCACCGCCGAGTACGCTTTTTTTGCCAGGCCGCGTATCATCTCCAGTCTTTGCTCGTCCAGCGCCGCGGGAATGCGGAGCTTTGCCCCGTCAGGGTCGTTGTATTTGGCGTCGTAATCGTAGAATGCGTGCGTGGGCATTATCTCGCCCGGACCGTATGCGGTGATGAGCGTCTCTGGTATGTCGCAGCTCGCGGTGATTGTGTTCCCGGTCACGGAGCATTCCACCTCGCGCGCGTCTATGGCTTTCTCTATAAGAACCTTGTTGTCCCACGTGAACGCCTCAGCCAGCGCGAATGAGAGCTCTCTCTCGTTCTCCGCCCTGGCCGCGCCGTCGCTTGACCCTGCCGAGCATGGCTTCACGAAAAGCGGGAATTCCATGCGGCCGGCCGCATCCTCCAGAAGCCTGTCGTATCTGGCGCTGTCGTTCACGTCCGCGCGTGTCACGCAGACGTAAGGCACTACAGGAAGCCCCGCGTTCTTTAAAAGGATTTTTGTTATCTCTTTGTCCATGGTCCAGGCGCTGCTCCCAACTCCGCAGCCCACGTAGGGAATGTCCGCCATCTCCAGAAGCCCCTGCACCGTTCCGTCCTCCCCGTAAGTTCCGTGGAGCACGGGGAAAACCACGTCCGCTTTTATGAGGGAGCCTCCCGCATAGAGCGCGCCGTGCGCTCCTCCGCCAGGTATGACGCTCACTCGCATGCGGCTGTCCTCCTCTATGATAAGCTCCGCGTCAGGACTCTCTTTGAGCGCTGAGAGCCGGGATGGGCTTTGCAGGAACCATTCGCCTTTTCTGTTTATGCCTATGAGCGTTATGCTGTGCCTGTCCGATATGCCGCGCGCCACGGCGGAGCAGCTCTTTATAGAAATCTCATGCTCTCCGCTTCTTCCGCCGTAAAGTAATGCTATGTCCATTTTTTGCTCCGGGATTTAAAAAAGTCTTTTGCCTAGATTATCGGAAAGGACGCGCGGCCTGTTTAGGAGGTTTTGCGCAGACATTTCTGCCCGCGGGCGTTGTTTTTTTATATAAAACTAATGCCCCGCGATGACCATCACTTGTCCGCTACCTCACTGGCACCTCGCCCAGAATCCGCTCCGCGTCCGCGGTCTGCTCCTCGCGGGCGACAATCTGATAGAACGTGCCGCGAATCTGCCAGTTGTACTGCACGAGCGGAATCTCTG
>JAFLSO010000043.1 GCA_022510925.1 Treponema sp. | reverse complement strand
TCCCAGTCGTACACCTGATACTTCGCGGACGACGAGCCGCAGTTCAACGTCAATATAACCATAAAAACACCTCTAAAATCGCAGAATGAAAGAACTCCGCACGGACGCGGACAGTTTCTTGCGCCATCCAGTATAGAGAAAAAAAAGATGATTTTCAATCTCCCGCGGTTTGCGGCGTTGGCGGGCAGTAGAACGTAAGCGCCTGTTCTGCTATACTCCGTGCATGAATGCGAATATGATTTTTGCGGCAGGCATTGTGTTCGTGGCGGCGGGCATTTTGTTCTGCGCGGTAGCGTTTTTTCTTAGCCTGCCTAAGTCCGTGGAGAAAGCGGCTGTCTCGGGGCCCGCGGGGAAGATTTTCTATATAATAGGAGCGCTTACTTTTGTGAGCGGAATTCTTGCCCTGATTTTTAAAGACAGCGTGTCCCGTCTGGCGGCGGAATTTTTTGCGGTAGCGTATCTGGCCGCGCTCACTGTCCTTATCTCTGTGTTCTCATTCATGCTGAAAACGGAGAGACCCGATGCAAAAGACTGAGCATTACGTGAGGCCCAGCACGGCATACAAGCGGGCACATAAAGCGGACTACGGAAAAGAGAAAATAGATGTCCTGTATGAGGACAAGGACATCATCATAATACACAAGCCATGCGGGCTCCTTTCCTGCCCGTACCCCGGAAGCAAAATGCGGACCGCGCAGGATTTGCTTGAGAGAATGCTCCGTGCCAGGGGAGAGCTTTCTTCCGGCCATAAGCCTCTGGTGGTGCACAGGCTTGACCGCGACACGAGCGGCGTCATGATGTTCGCGCTGAACGAGCCTGTCCAGAAAAAAATAATGAGGGACTGGCACGGCATGGTGACTGAGAGGCTTTATCGCGCGGTGGCGGAGAATCCGCGTCATGCTCCTGACGCTTTGCCTGAGTCCGGCATGATAGACGAGCCGCTTGCGCAGAACGCGCATCATGTGGGATACGTAAAGAACAAGGCGGACGATAACGCCAGGACAGTTCCCGCGCGCACGCACTTTAAAATAATCCGCCGCGGAAAGACACATACGCTTTTTGAGCTTTCGCTTGACACCGGCAAAAAAAATCAGATACGCGCGCATCTTTCTTCCAGGCATTATCCTCTGGCGGGGGATGAGAATTACAGGGCCAGGACGGATCCGTTCGGCCGCCTGTGCCTGCACGCAAGGACGCTGGCATTTGTACATCCTGTTACGCAGGAGAGAATGCGCTTTGAGATTCCGGAGCCTGCGGAATGGGAGGAGTATGTGATTGCGGGAGACCCCAGTCCCAGGACACCGATATGGAGGCTTGAGAGAAAATATAAAGGCGGCCCTGATAAAGAGGATTTTTCTGATGCTAGAATCATTGGTAACAAAGAGATGAGGCGCATGGATTTTATTCAGCGCGGAAAACTGCGCGGAAAATAGTTAAGGCCGCGCTGTGCCCGGACGGAGAATTCTTTTGCGGAGGAGTTTATTTTTATATAAAACTATTCTCCGCTCAGCGCTATTACAGGGTCCAGTTTGGCGGCACGGCTTGCGGGGCTGAATCCAAAGAAAATTCCTACCAGCACGGAAAATGCGAATGCGATTACGCATGAGAACCAGTTTATGGCGAAGTTCTGTCCGCGCACATATTCCACCGCCACGCTTATAAGAACTCCCAGGATTATGCCTATGGTTCCGCCCATAAGCGTAATGCTCGCGCTCTCTATAAGGAACTGCTGTCTTATCACTGCGGGGCTTGCGCCCAGAGCCTTTCTTATTCCTATCTCCTGCTTGCGCTCCGTTACGGTGACAATCATTATGTTCATGATTCCTATTCCGCCCACCAGAAGGGAGATTGCCGCTATTGCCGAGAGCATGATGCTTAGCGTGCTTGTGATTTCGCTCATCTGCTCTATCATGCTCTGCATGGAGCTTACGTTCACGGAGCCCGTGGTGCCTGAGATTTTCTCGCAGTATTCTGTGAGCGTGTTCACCAGCTCAGGGGCTTTTGAATTTGAGACGGCCTGCACCATGACCACTGAGGCGGCGGAGTTGGGGCTTATTTTTTTTAGGTAGAATCCGCGCGGTATGTAGCAGCCTGTGGTGGTGCTCTCTATGCCGCTTGTCTGCTCCTTAAGCACGCCGCACACCTCAAAGCTGAACGGCACGCTGCTGGTGACGAGCATGATTCGTTTTCCCACGGCGTCTCCGTTAGGAAAAAGGGATGATGCTATCTCGCTTCCTAAGATTATTTTCTGCGCGCCCATCACGTCGTCAGTTACGGAAAAATATTCTCCGCTCTCAAGCGTGAGGCCGTATGTCTGCAGGTATTCCGTCTCTATGGCGGTGCAGCTGGCCGTGGCGCTTATGTCGCCGTAAGACAGCGTGGAGGAGAGTGAATTCTTGTACCAGATTTTTTTTATCCCGCTTACCTGCCCGAACATATCTTCCCTAAAGGAATCGTCGAACTGAATCGTTATTGCATCCCGCCTGCGCCGCATGAAACCGGAGCTTATGCTCACCATGTCCAGCCCGCATGAGCCGAAAGTCTCCTCTATCTGTTTTGTGGAGCTCTGGCCCATGCTCATGATTACGATTACGCTCGCCACGCCGATTATGATGCCCAGGAGCGAGAGAAAAGTGCGCATTTTATTTCTGCGGAAATTTTGCAGCGCGTTTAAAAAATCCTCAAGCATTTTCCGGCTCCCATTCCTGCGGCGTCTGAGTTTTGTCAGATTTTATAAGTCCGTCCAGAATTTTTATGCAGCGGTTTGAGCTGGCCCCCACGCGCGGATCATGCGTGACTATTACCACTGTGGTTCCCGTGGAATTTATTTCCCAGAAAAGTCTCATCACGGCCTTGCCTGTCTCGCTGTCCAGTGCGCCGGTGGGCTCGTCCGCCAGAATAATGCGCGGTTTGGTTACAGTGGCGCGCGCTATGGCCACGCGCTGCTTTTGCCCGCCTGAAAGCTCGTAAGGATGATGGTTCATTCTTTCCTGGAGCCCCACGCTGCTGAGCGCCTCCTCCGCCAGAGTCCTGCGCTGCTTGCGCTCTATGCCCGCGTAGCGCAGGGGAAGCATCACGTTCTCCAGGACCGTCATGGAGGGAAGAAGAAAATACTGCTGGAACACAAAGCCCACGGTCACGTTACGGAGCCGCGCGAGCTCTTTCTCGCTCATAAGGGCCGTCTCCTTTCCGTTTATCCTGACTATTCCGCCTGAAGGTCTGTCCAGGCATCCTATCATGTTCATGCATGTGGATTTGCCGGAACCGGACGGTCCCATTATGGTGACGAATTCTCCCTGGACTATATTGAAAGAGATGTCCTGCAGGGCCTTTACCTCCGTGTCGCCCATTATGTATGAGCGCCTCACGTGCTCCAGATTTATAACAGATTCCGCCATAAACGCTCCCGCCGCAAGGCTTACCGGATTATGGGAGACATGCCGCCGGGCATTGCGTTTCCGCCGGTGCGATTTGTTCCGCTTTTGGCCGGGGCGCTCTGCGCCTTAAGCACTTCTCCGCCCTCAAGCCCGCTGTCTATCTTAACGTACTCTTTGCCATAGGGGCTGACTGTCACGTATATTCTCTCTCCTGTGCGCGCGTCCTCCACAAACGCTTTGCCTGAGTCCCGGCCTATGGCATAGCGGGAGACTATCAGAAGATTCTCGTCGGGAGAGATTTTTATTTTTCCTGAGAAAGAGAAGTTCGGGAGTATCTGCTCTGGATAATCGTCTATTCTGACCCGGGCCTTAACCACGGTGGCGCCGCGGCTTGTTACTGACCCGATTGCGGGCCATCCCACCACGTATCCTGTGACTATGCCGTTGTAGGCGGGGAATTTGAATTCCACTGTCTGTCCTGCGGAAAGCTTGGCTACGTCCGTCTCTGCCACCTCCACGTCCGCTATAAGATATGACGCGTCCACTATGGTGCCCACGCTGTCCTTTGCCTCAAGCGAGTCTCCCACGCTCACATCTATGTCGGCGATGATGCCATCGAATGTGGCGGTGACTTTACGCTCCGTTATTTTCTGCACCAGCGCCTCGCGCTGTGTCTCCATGAGCTCAAGCTCTTTTTTGGAGCCGCTTATTCTGGTGGTCTCCATGTCGTAGTCATGCTTTGCCAGGTTGTATTTCTGCGTGGAGTCGTCCATCTGCAAAATTATGTCTCCCTTCCTCACATGGTCGCCCTGCCTCACGTATACCGCCATGACGGTGCCGTCGCTCAGGGCCTGCAAAGTCTGTTCCTGCGCGGCGGAGACCACGCCCGCTATCTCTATCACGTTCTCATATAGCTCCGGGAACACCGTGTACGTGACGTTGGTGCTGTTTTTGGAGGAGATGAATTTTCGCGCTGTAAACAAAGCCAGGACTATTACCGCCGCAGAGAAAAATAAAGCGATAAGGGTTCTTATAAGTTTTTTCTTTGCCATAAACTCTCCGTTAACTCCTAGAATGGATTTTTAAGGTTCTCAGTCTTTAGCTCTTCATCGCGGCAGAAAAGCAGGCATGTGGTGTCGTTGTAAAGAATCAAATCTATGTCGTTTATAATGCACTGGATTCTGTAATTCTCTTTGTTCACCTGGGAGTTCCGCCATTCGCTTTCTGTTATTATGCCGCGCTCATAGTATGTGGCGTTGTCTGCCTCAAGCTCGCTGTACATCTGGTAGGAGACTGTGTTCATGTCCTTGCTCCATCTTATGTCCTCCAGTGAAGTCTGCTGCGCTATTACCTGGGTGGCGTAGTCGTTTCTGGCGGACTGGATTGCGATTTCCTCCTGCCTGCGCTCTACGTCCTCCTGTCTTTCCGTGATGCTTTTAAGGCGGAACGCGTTGGGATCCGCGGAGACTCCGAACGACAGGGCCGGCATGGCGCTCTGGGCCGCCACCGGGACCGAAATGACCGTGTTGAACATGAGGCCTGTGCCGTTCCACGTAAGGTTTGTCCCCGCGTCTATGGTGTCGCTTTTTGTGTAGTCATTGGAGAGCGTGAAGCCCGCGCCCGCTGACAGCGTGAGTGACTTGTTCGCGCTCCGGGTCATCTCGTTTATTTGCCGGGTCCACAGCGCCCTTTCCGTTTTGGTGTAGGAGTCGCTCTCAAAAGAAAGCACGTCCACCGCCTCCACCATGGGAATGTCAGCGGGAAGAAAATCCATCGCGTAGCTCTCATTATAATCCACGCCGCATTTTGAGGCGAAGATTTTTATCTCGCGCTCCAGCTCACGTCTGGAAATCTCTATGGTGTGCTCGTCGGAGAGGACTGCCATCTGCGCGGCCCTGTATCTGCTGGAGCTGGTGGTGAAGCCGCGCGCCTTTACCTCATCGAACGATATCTGGTCGTCATACAAATCTTTCTCTGCTTTGGTGATTGACGCGGCCGCCAGATAAAGCGAGCGCAGGTTGGTGTAGAATTCTTTTTCCGCGGAAAGGAATCCGTTCTGCAAATCCCGCTGTGCCTCCAGAACATTCCGCTCCGCCTTTAAAAGATTTATTTTCCTGGTCTCGGAATTTCCTGAGATTATGTCCGCGCTTATGTAGAGGCTTGTGTCCGAGACTTTTTCATCTGCGCTAAGAATGTCTATGGTGCTTGACAGCGAGACGCTCAAATTGCTTGCCTGAGGGATGACTACGCTCGCGGAGGGCGAGAATTCCAGTACTAATGAATTTACATCAGTTCCGGGCAGCAGGATTATGGTTCCGCTTGATATGCTGAATGAAAGTCCGTTGGAGATGCCTGTGCTTTTTTGGGCGAGCATTTTAAGCTCCACTTCGGTGGCAAGATTCTGTAAGTCCAAATGGTTCCTGAAATATCCTGCAAGTAAATCCACCACGGAAGTCTCTGCTTGTGCATGTAGCGTGAATAAAAGAAATAAAACGCCGCAAAGCAAATGTCTGTGCTTCATGACTTTAATTATACCGTTACTTTGAGAAAATGTAATGCAAAATCCGATAATTTATTGTTTTATGACGGCCGTCTGACGTCCGCGCGGACTTAAAGCGGCCTGCCCGTAGCAGGGGTCAGGCGTTCCATTCGGAAATCTCGCCGTAAAGCCAGTCCGTCCATTCCTTGACGCCCTCCCCGGTTTTAGCGGATATGGGGAAAATCTTTACGCCGGGATTAAGGTGGGCCACGGATTCTTTTAGCGCGTCCATGTCAAAGTCAAAGTAAGGCATGACGTCTATTTTGTTTATTATGAGGGCGTCCACTTTGCTGAACATGAGCGGATATTTTAAAGGCTTGTCATGTCCTTCCGGCACGGAGAGAATCATCACGTTGCGGGCGGCCCCGGTGTCGAATTCCGCGGGACAAATCAGGTTCCCCACGTTCTCAAGCACCACCATGTCCAGGTCCTCTGTTCCCAGCTCGCAAAGGCCCTGCTCCGTCATGGCCGCGTCCAGGTGGCACATTCCGCCCGTGTGCAGCTGTATGGATTTTATGCCCGCCTCCGCGATTTTCTCCGCGTCCACCGCTGAGTCTATGTCCGCCTCCATCACGCCTATCCTCACTTTCTCGCGCAGGGCGTCAATCGTGGCGAGCAGCGTGGTTGTTTTACCGCTTCCCGGAGAGGACATAAGGTTCATAAGGAAAGTCTTTCCGGCGCGCAAATCGCTCCTAAGGCGGGCGGCCTCCTTGTCGTTGTTGTTGAGTATGTTCTCCTTTACCTCGATTACGCGAACTTTATCCATGGCAGTCTCCAGAAATTTGTGAGGGCAGTATACCATAAAAACGGTAGGCACGCAAATGCGCTGGCGGTATAATGCCTGTATGAGGCGCATTTTTTTAGACACACGGAGAGCGGATTCTTTATGCAGGGAAAAATTCTCTCTTGGCGAGGACATTATGATGGAGAATGCCGCGGCTGCCCTGGAGAAAGAGGTGCGCGCCTGCTTAAAGGAGAGAGGGCCCGGGGCGGTCACAGTTCTGTGCGGCCCTGGCAATAACGGGGCTGACGGCTATGCCCTTGCGAGACGGCTTTCCGCGGAAAAAGATGCGCGCGCGGTGGAGGTCATGGCCGCTAAAAGCGCTATGTGCGTCCTTCAGAAAGAGCGGGCGCTGGCTTCTGGCGCAAGGATTCTGCCGCAGGAAGAGGCGCTTGAGGGCTGCGCGTGCGTGGTGGACTGCGTTTTCGGAAGCGGCTTTCACGGAAAGATTCCCGATGACGTGTCGGCGCTGATAGAGAAAGTGAATGCCATGAGCGCGGCAAAAATCTCTTGTGACATACCCACAGGCCTTGATTCCCATGGCAATGCGTGCGGCTCGGTTTTCCGTGCGGATAGGACGGTCACCATGGGCGTTCTTAAGCTCGCTCTTTACGGTGATTACGCCAAGGATTTCTGCGGGAATGTTGTGTCTGCCTCCCTGGGCGTGAGCGACAGGAATTTTGAGGACTGCGCTCTGGAAGCGGAGAAAGAAAGCGGCTCAGGCGCAGAATTCTGGCTTCTGGAGAGAGAGGACATGGTTCTGCCTCACAGGAAATCGCAGAACGTGAACAAGGGCTCGTTCGGGCACGCGGCGTTTGTCTGCGGAGAGAAGGAGGGCGCGGCGTTCATGGCGGCAGGGGCGGCGCTTAGGTTCGGCGCGGGACTGTGCACTGTGGTGTCGCAGGATTTTAAATACAATGCTGACGTGCCGCACGAGATAAGATGCGAGGTCATGCGCGGCGGCGCTTTTCCCGACAGGACAACGGCGGTCGGATTGGGCATGGGGCTTGGGAGGAGCCCCGGTCCGTTTTATGACTGGCTTCTGAAAAACAGCGGCGTTCCCTGCGTGCTTGACGCGGATGCTTTCTATTATGATGAGACCGCGGCTTTTCTGCGAGGGCGCGCCGGAACGGAGGGCCCGGCGGGAGTGGTGCTGACCCCGCATCCGAAGGAATTCGCCTCGCTCCTTAGGCTGTGCGGGCTGGGAGAATTTTCCGTGGCGGAATGCGTCCTGGGCAGGGTGGACCTGGTGAGGGAATTCTGCTCCATGTTCCCGGGCGTGACTTTGGTCCTTAAGGGGGCCAACGTGATAATCGCGAGGAATTCAAGCCTTTTCATAAACGCGGAGGGCACCAGCGCGCTGAGCAAGGCCGGGAGCGGAGACGTTCTTACGGGGCTCATAACCGCACTTCTGGCGCAGGGCCGCGGTGACTTGGACTCCGCCATTACAGCCAGCCTGGCCCATGCCGTGGCCGCGCGCGGAATAAAGAATGACTTCTCCCTTACTCCGTTCAGGCTGATAGACGCCGTGTGCGGCCTGTGACCGCTCTACCTTGACACGCGCACGGCTATCCTCTACACTTCTGGCATGACGAAAGCCCACGTGACGGAAAAGCGCACGGTAAATTACCCCCCCCCA
>JAFLSO010000042.1 GCA_022510925.1 Treponema sp. | reverse complement strand
CGGTCAAGTCAAAGCGGCTGGCGCAGAAGTACGCCGCGCTGATGAGGTAGGACTGGATGAGAGAGATGAGCCGCATGATTTTTAGCCGGTAAGAGAATGCAGCAGAAAATATACCAGGCGGCATTGATAGGCTGCGGAAGAATAGGCTACTCACTGGGGCTCGACAAAAAGCGCGAGCAGCCCGCGAGCCACACCATGGCGCTTAACGAGAATGCCAGGATAAAATTAGTGGCGGGCTGCGACACTGACGCCGCGGCCCTTCAGAAATGGCAGGCCGCTAACCGCAGGGCGGTAATCTACGGAGACAGCGCCAACCTCTACGCGCGCCATAAGCCGGACATAGTGGTCATAGCGGTGAACGAGAGCTCGCACATGAAAGAGGCTGTGAGCGCCATCGTCTCCCGTCCGCGGCTGGTGATACTGGAGAAGCCTGTAGCCCTGAGCATGGACGAGGCGCTGCGCATAAAGCGCGAGGCGGAAAGGAACGGTGTGCCGGTGCTTGTGAACCATGAGAGGCGTTTCGCACTGGACTATGACATGGCCCGCTCGTACATAAAGCGGATAGGGACGGTGCAGGGCATTCACGCAAGGCTTTCCTCCAGCATGGCGGTCTACAACTCCAAGGAGGAGCATACAGGCGCATACAGCCTCATTCACGACGGAACGCATCTGGTGGACGCCGTGCTGTTTTTTCTGGAGGCCCTGAATGACGGAGAGGTCAGCTCCGTGCGCGAAATCACCGCGGGCGGGGAGGGGCTTCTGAAACGCGCCATGGGCATGAGCAAGGACGTCCGCTACGAGAACACTTTCCTCAAAAATCCGGTTATCACGGGCCTGTTCAAGGATGAGGGCGGCGCGGTGCGGAACATGAGCGCGCACTACATCACTACGGTCTGCCCTGACGTTACCATCAGCATGAGCGGCCGCTCCAAATTCTTTGGGTTTGAGATACTCATAGACGGCACGGAGGGCCGCATCTGCATAGGAAACGGATACCTCAAGCTGTACAGGCGCCAGGAGTCCACGCTCTACACGGGGTTCTACTCCCTTATGTCGGACGGCTCCGTGAAAGTGCCCAGGCGCACCATGTACTTTGCCAACATGGTGCAGAACGCGGTGGACTTTCTGGACGGAACTGCGGCGCTAAAATCTACCCTGCAGACCGGCATAAATTCCCTTGCCGTCCTGGAGGAGATTAAAAACAAATTGTAGAAAATTAAATTGTATACTATTGATTATTAATAAAAAGTGGGTTAAACTGGACGCATGGAAAACACGGATTTTGATTTCATTATAATCGGGGCGGGACCTGCGGGGCTCACCGCTGCACAGTACTCATCCCGCGCGAACATAAGCACCCTTCTGATTGACCAGGGGCTTTTGGGCGGGCAGGTCACAAACATCAGCGGCCTGGAGAATTATCCCGGAGTTTTTCCCGCCGTAAACGGATTCTCATTCATCGCCACCATGAAAGAGCAGGCGGAGACATTCGGGGCCCGAATCGTTCAGACCATAGTCTCATCCGTGGACAAAGTGGACGGACGTTTTCTGGTAAGGACCAGCTCAGGGGATTTCCGCTCGCGGACCCTTCTTCTGGCTACCGGGGCGGAGCACCGCAAGCTGGGCGTGCGAGGAGAGGAGGAATTCGCCGGCAGGGGAGTCTCTTACTGTGCCACGTGTGACGGTCCGTTTTTCCGCGGCAAGGATGTGGTTGTGGTCGGCGGCGGAGACAGCGCGTGCGATGAGGCCACTTATCTTTCATCGCTGTGCTCGCATGTGACCGTGGTTCACAGGAAGGCGCAGTTCCGCGCGCAGAAAGCCGTCGCTGAGCGTGTGCTTGGAAATCCTAAAATCACAGTGCGCTTTAATTCCGTGGTCAGCGAAATTAAGGGCGATGGCAAAGTGGGCTCCGTGGAGCTCACTGACACAAAGAGCGGGGCCAAAGAGGAGCTTCCCGCGAGCGCGGTGTTTATTTTCGTGGGGATGGCCCCGCGCACAAATCTTTTCAGCACTTTAAAGACCGATGAGGGCGGCTACATAATCACCAACGAGGACATGGAGACTTTAGTGCCCGGGCTTTACGCCGCAGGTGACGTGCGCTCAAAAAGTTTCAGGCAGATTGTTACGGCGTGCTCTGACGGTGCCATAGCCGCTCATCAGGCGGAGAAATTCATCCGCGAGCTTAACAACGAGGTTTACAGATAAATGCTTCCGAGCCTTCTCCGCCTTGCGCTCACGCGCGCCAGAAAAATGACCGCGCTTCTTATCCTGCTTGTCTCTGCGCGCATGGTTTTTCCGCAGGGCGCTCTTCCCGCAAACGTGGATTTCTGGAGCGACTATCCGCCTGAGGAGCTCAGCGATGCGATAGTGAATTTGATGAGCGACGAGGAGCTTCTCGCCCAGATTCTGATGTTCGGATGGGCGGGGGCTGAGCCAAGCGACCTTCTGAATTCATGGGTGACGGAGAGGGGGCTGGGCAGCGTCAAAGTGTTCGGCTGGAACACGGACGACATCCATCAAGTGGCCAAATCCATAAAATTCCTTCAGAAAGAGGCCGCGGGCAGAAGATTTAAAATCCCGCTTTTTGTGGCCACTGACCAGGAGGGCGGGCTCATACGGCACGTTAAGGGCGAGACAAGCTACACCCCGGGCAACATGGCCATAGGTGCGTCAGGTTTTCCCATCGACGCGTATTATTCAGGCTACTACATAAACCGCGAGATAAAGGCGCTGGGAATAAACATGAATTTCGCGCCGACCATAGATTTGTATTCCAACCTGCGCTCCACTGTCATAGGCACACGCTCGTTCGGCTCCGACAAAGAGAACGTGGGCATTCTGGGAGAGGCGTTCGCAAAAGGCTCCATGGCGGCGGGAGTGATTCCCACGGCAAAGCATTTTCCCGGTCACGGTGACACCAGCGTTGACAGCCACGGACGGCTTCCGCTTATAGACATAGATTACGCCACGCTTAACGGAAGGGAGCTTGTTCCGTTCAAGTACCTGATAGACTCCGGGATTCCGGCGATTATGAGCGGGCATCTTTCTTTTCCGCAGATAGAGAAAGACGGAACTCCAGCGTCATTGAGCAAGAAATTCCTTACGGAGATTCTGCGCGAGAAGCTTGGGTTCAAGGGCCTTATAATCACCGATGACATGATGATGAACGGCGCCACCACGTTCGCGGGCTCGGTAACACGTGCGTTCACCATGGCCATAGAGGCGGGGAACGACATAATAATATCTTCCACCACGGCGAGCCTCAACGAGCAGCTGTGGGTGCGGAACCTGGAGCTTATGCGCTCTGATGCGGATTTTAAATCACGTGTTAAAGACGCGGCCCGCAGGGTGATTTTCTCCAAGCTGGTGTATTTTAAAAGCGGCAATGCGGCCCCCCTGTATCCTGACGAGAATAAAATCCACGAGGACATACCTGACAGGGAGGGACGGAAATTTTTCCTGGAGCAGGCGTGCCGCTCCATAAGCGTGCTCAAGGCGGGAGACTGCCTTCCTTATCGTCCTGCGGAGGGAGAGCGCGTTCTTATAGCGGGACCTTTTCTTTCACTTTACAACGAGGGGAAGAAACGCTATCCGCAGGCGGGCACGTTTCATTACAGCTATGAGCTTAACTCTGATAACAGCAACCTGGATGAGTGGAACGCCGTGCGCTTCGAGTGGGTTTGCCGCAGCTATGACACCATAATCATAAACGTTTACAGCGAGCACACCGCGAACATAGCGCGCAGGCTGCGGAACAGCGGAAAAAAAGTAATCGTGCTCTCCATACTTTCCCCCGTGTTCGTGATGAGGGACATGGACTTCGCCGACACTATACTCTGCGGTTACTCGTACTCCGACTACTCATTCTCCGCCCTCTTCGCCGCTTTAGCAGGTGAGATAATTCCCCAAGGCGTAGTGCCGCTGGAAATGGCACGGTAGAAAATAAAATGTTCCACAGAAAACTAAAGCGGGTCCTCCGCTTTAGCAGGGGAGATGATTTTATTTTTGCTCGGGCAATTCAAATCCCGCGCCCAAAGAATTCATCGTCGTGAAAAAATCCGGGAAGCTCACCGCGCAGCACTCGGCGTCTTTCACAGTCACTCTCTGTCCGTCATTCAGTCCCAGGGCCAGGCATGCAAGGCTCATGGCCATCCTGTGGTCTCCGTAGCTTTCCACTGTTCCGCCGTGCATGGCGAACTCAGCGTTCACCCCTCCGTCCTTAAGATAAGGCGAGTGCCCGCAGATTGTAAGGGAGTCCTCATCCGCGCTTATGCTCGCGCCAAGCTTTGTAAGCTCCGAGACAAGCACGCTGAGCCTGTCGGTTTCTTTTTTGCGGCACATGGCGGCATCCTCTATAACTGTCTTTCCCTCCGTAAAGCATGCCGCCACCGCCAGGGCGCACACGGCGTCAGGAAAGCCCGAGATGTTTATGTGAAGCTCCGCACCGGGAAGAGATTCCGTGCTCAGCCGCCTGGACCCGCTCACTTCCAGTGTTCCGCTGTCCTTGTCCCATTTGATTCCGGCGCCCACGGAATTCAGAATCTCCACTATGGCGTCGTCTCCCTGTGTGCCTGAGCCGTCAATGTTGTTTATTGTTATTCGGCTGTCCTTTGAGAGCAGCGCCGCTATGACCGGGAACGCCACGCCCTCCCAGTCGCTTGGAATCGTAGTGTCAAACGCGCGTAGCTCAGAGGGCGCGGTAACTTCTATGTGCCTGAAGTCATTTGAAATCTCCACGCGCGCGCCGTAACGCTCAAGCCAGACTTTCGTCATCGTAAGGTATGGTGTCTCCTTAGGGTCGGAGAGCTCAATGCGCAGCGTTCCGGGCATGAGCAGTGACGCCATCATCAGGCCGGTTATGTACTGACTTGATACGCTTCCCGGAGTGCGCACCGTGTTCCTGTTAGTGATGGGGCCGCGTATCAAAAGCGGGCATCCTCTCTGCTCCGGCCTCGCTATGTGCGCCTCCGCTCCAAGCTGACCCAGGACATCAGCCAGATGATCGGCGGGCCTTCTCCGTATGCTCTCGTCTCCTGTGAAAACGCTCCAGCCTTTCTGCGTGGCCGCGATGGGCGCCAGAAAATAAAGCAGCGAGCCTGAGTTCCCTACGTTCACCACGTCCTGCGGCAGATGGATGTTTCTGCCCGCGCCTTTCACAATCCATTCATCTTTCAGAAAACGGACCTCCGCGCCTATAAGCGGAATGGCGTCTGCGGTGCTCCTGCAGTCCGCGCTGGGGAGAGGATTCTTTATGCGCGTGGTTCCCTCCGCGAGCGAGGCCAGGATAAGCGCCCTTATGGTGTGTGATTTGGAGCCGGGAACCGTTACGGTGCCGCTGAGCGAATGTGGTGAAGCGTTTATGTTCATGGAATGATTTTACAGTAAAGCGCGCCACTTGAAAAGAGGAATGCCGCTCTGTCTGCCTGAGGCTTTATCCTTCCGCGCGGGCGCTTATTGTAAAAAAAACGCAATAGTGCTAAAGTGATTTTCAAAGAGGTACAAATTATGGCGAAAAATCTTGACTGGGCGAATCTTTCTTTTGACTACATGCCAGCGGACAAAAGTTTCGTGGCGAATTTTAAGGGCGGTGCCTGGGATGCGGGCGAGCTTACTTCCGACCACACCGTGAGAATCAGCGAGTGCGCCGGAGTCCTGCAGTACGCGCAGACATGCTTTGAGGGACTTAAGGCATACACCACTGTGAGCGGCAAGATAGTCACGTTCCGCCCTGACCTTAACGCGGAGAGAATGAAAGACAGCTGCGAGCGCCTGGAGATGCCGGTGTTCCCCAAGGACCGCTGGATTCAGGCCGTTATAGACACGGTCAAGGCGAACATAGATTACGTACCTCCTTACGGAAGCGGAGCCACTCTCTACATACGCCCGTATATGTTCGGCTCAAGCAGCGTCATAGGCGTTAAGCCCGCGGAGGAGTATCAGTTCCGCATTCTGGTTACTCCCGTGGGGCCGTATTTTAAGGGCGGGGTGAAGCCAATCACCGTCCGCATATCTGATTTGGACCGCGCGGCTCCGCACGGTACGGGCGACATAAAGGCTGGACTGAACTATGCCATGAGCCTTCATAATATCATGGACGCTCACCGCGCGGGCTTCGCGGAGAACATGTATCTGGATCCGGCCTCGCACACTTTCATAGAGGAGACCGGCGGGGCAAACATTCTTCTTGTTACGGATGACGGTAAGCTCGTTACGCCCAAAAGCTCCAGCATCCTTCCCTCAATCACGCGCCGCTCGCTGCTGCATGTGGCTAAGGAATATCTTGGAATGCAGGTGGAGGAGCGCCAGGTGCGTAAGGATGAGCTCTCCTCATTTAAAGAGATAGGTCTGTGCGGAACCGCCGCAGTAATAAGTCCGATCGGAAAAATAGTGGACCACGGACAGGAGATAACCGTTCCCAGCGGCATGGACGGAATGGGTCCCGTGCTGGGAAAACTCCGCGACACTCTGACCGGCATTCAGATGGGAACAGAGAAAGCCCCTGACGGCTGGATTTATGAGATAGCGTAGGCGCCGGCTTACTGGTGCGGCTGCCTTCTTCCGAACGCCTCCAGATTCGCCAGTCCCCTCTTGAACTGCGGGATTCTGGCGCAGGCGGTGGTGCTGAGGGGACTTGTCTCTCCGCGTGATAAAAAGTGATATGCCACGCCCGCAATCATGGCGCCGTTGTCTCCGCAAAGCTTGAGCGGCGGGAATATGCAGTTAAGCTCTCCGTGCTCTGAGAGCATTTCCCTCAGCCTGGAATTCGCCGCTACTCCTCCGCCCGCAACCACCGTGGTAAGACCCGTGTCCTCCACCGCGCGCAGTAGCCTGCTCACTAAAGTGCGGCAGGCGGTCTCCTGAAAAGACGCCGCTATGTTCTCCACGCTGGGCTCAAATCCCCGGTTCAAAAACATCCCGCTCTGATGGATTACCGCCGTCTTTAATCCGCTGAACGAGACATCGTAGCGGTGCTCCCCTTTGTCCATTTTAGGCACGGGGAAAGAATACGCATCGCGCGAGCCCTGCTTGGACAGCCTGTCGATTATGACTCCGCCGGGGTATCCCAGATTGTAGTACTTTGCGACTTTATCGAACGCCTCTCCCACGCTGTCATCTATGGTGGTCCCCAGAATCTCCAGCTCATCAAAGCCGCTCACTCTGGCTATTATGCTGTGTCCGCCGCTTACTAAAAGTCCCAGATACGGATACTGAATGTCGTTGCAAAGATGAGCCGCATACATGTGGCCCAGCATGTGGTTCACCGCGTAGAATGGTTTTCCTGCGGACCACGCCAAAGTCTTTCCGAACGTAAGGCCCACCAGAAGGCTTCCCATGAGGCCCGGCCTGTTAGTGGCGGCCACTGCGTCCACCTGCTCCAGTGAAAGTCCAGCCTCAGAAAGCGCCTGCCTGACCACGGGCAGAATCCACTCCGCGTGCTTGCGGCTCGCAATCTCCGGGACCACGCCTTTGTACATCTGATGAAACGGAATCTGAGTGGCGACCACGTTGCTCAGAATCTGCTTTCCGTCCTTTACCAGGGCGGCGGCGGTCTCGTCACATGAGCTTTCTATTCCTAAAACAATCATTTTATCCTCCGGTTCTCATGGCCCGCTGAATTCATAATTTTAATTTAGACGGAGTTGTGATTTCGTATCCTGCATTTTTCAGATACGGGTATATATCCTGCAGCAGGTCAGGAAGAATTTTCACGGATTTATCCACGTGACCTATTATTATGGCGTAGCCGTTTTTGTTCGCCACATCCAGACCTTTGTAAAGCTGCCTCAGCATGGCATCCCTGCTTATATCATTGTCCAGAAACGGAGCGTAGCGGGCAAGGTATGTCATGTCCCGCTCCAGCGCCGCCTGAGGAACTTTGTTTTTCTCAGCAAGAGCCGTGCGCGAGTCCAGAAAATATATGCCGCGCTCCATGGCCACCTCCAGCACCGCGCCTGCTTTTATGGAATCCGCCGTGATGAGCGAGCCCTCGTGATTGTTGAATCCTTTTACGCCGGGCCCTATCTCGTCCAGATTCTTTTTTATTATGGAGGCGATTTCCGATGTGCTCATGTCAGGCAGAATCGCGCCGGGACCCGGATTAGGAACTGAGCCCAGCATGGGCTGATGCAGTATGAGCTCCTGCCCGGATGAGCGGACTACGTAGGCGCAGTCCTTTGAGTGCGCGAGCCCCGGAAGGACCGCTATGGTTATGGGAAAAGGAAGGGAAGTGTAGCGCTTGACGTTCGCCACGTTTGCCCCCGCGTCGTCTATGACAAAGCAGAGTTTGGCCTTGCTCACCGCCTGCGGTATGCTGTATTTGGGCGGAAGCTCCTGAATCCCCGGGCCGGAAGCTGACGTGCCGCCTGCGGACGCGAGCCTCTGCGTAGTGCCGGACTGCGCGTTTTGCGAGGCGCCCTTGTCTGCTGTGCCCGCGGATTTCTGCGCGCTTCCTGAGGAGACGCCGTTCGAACTTGCGGTGCCATTGTTTTTGGGGGACGCGTTCTCCTTGACTGAAGGCCTCTGGCTTTTGTCCTTGGATTCTCCTTGGGCCGCGCTTACGGATTGTCCCGGGGGCTCCTGTGTCTTATGGCTTTCTCCGCTTTTACCTGAGACCTCCGGGCCGTCATTTTTATTCCGGGGAGACGCAGTGTGTCTCTGCTCCTCACCTGCGCCGGAAGACTTTTTGGAACTGTCCTCTTTTGTCTGCCCTGATTTTATCTCCGCATCTCTGCTGCTCTCCGCCACCCCGAGCACGTAAGGCTCCTGCGCGCGTGTGAAAAAACTGTAAGCCAGAAAAGAGGCGCATGCAACCGCCAGGGTCATGGTAAGGCCCAGCACCGTGCCGCCGCTAAGGACCACCTTGTGCTTTTTTCTGGAGGACTTTCGCTTTCTGGGTTTGGGAGCGGGCTTTTTAGATGAGGGGCTTTTTCTGGTGGCCATGATTCCTTAGTATAGAAGAACAGCGCGAAAATTACAACTGATGAGGATGCAAGCTCTGTCTGCCTTCCGCTAGCTGTTTTTTCTGCGTGCGGATTTTTTCTTAGGCTCGGGAAGGTCATTAAAAATCTTCCGCAAAAGCTCCACGAGAAAATCCGGGTTGTCCACATCGTCCACCAGAATCATAGGCTTCGCTCCGTGGTACGGCTCTTCAAGCGTGAAGCCGGGAATCG
>JAFLSO010000041.1 GCA_022510925.1 Treponema sp. | reverse complement strand
GTTAAGAATCAGATTCTGCACTGCCTCAATCTTGGCGTCTCGTATGCCTGCCGCACGGCCTTCTTCAATGCCCTCCATGTGCCCCGCCTCACGCGCGGCGCGTCTCTCGTCATCCAGTGCCAGCGACCATATCATGTACTGCCCCCTTAGCTTTGTGTCCTGCCGGACACGCTCCACTATCGCGTCCAGACGTCCTGTCAGCTCTGTGGCGGCCTCTCTCCCCCTCAGGAACTCAAAGAACGCCCTCAGATTCTCTCCCTCCATTCTATCACATTTTTCCGCGTTGAAAAAGACTTTGTACGCGCCGTCATTCAGTCTGAGGCCGCTTTTTTCCCTGCACGTGTTCTCGAAGAAATAAACAGGCAGCCCCGCGCCCAGCGGGTCGTGAATGCACAGGAACACCACGTAGCTGTCCTTGAGATGCACGTAGTCCTGGCCTTTCTGCATGGCGTCCATGTCGATTACGCTCTGGTAGTAGCGCGCTCGGCGCGGGAGGTTCGGCCTGCTGGTGGTCTGCATCTCCAGGTCTATGACCTCGTTGCCGGTGCGGCAGTACACGTCCAGCCTGATGCCTTTGGCCATGTAGTTGGTCTGGATATCCTTCTCGCTCTGGGGAATCTCTATGTGATCCACCTCGATTCCCAGAAGCAGCTCCACCACCTCCCGGCACACGTCGGGATTCTGCTCCATGACTTTGCAGAACATGAAGTTGTTCGCCAGCGTGAGCGTCTCCCACGGCTCTATGGAAGGCACGTCTGTTCCTCTGTGCGGTGTCATTCTGTTTTCGCTCATAAGTCTCCTTGGCTGCGGCCGTTCTTGTGAGGGCTTTGTCCCTGCGCCTCTAATGAAGTATATAGGGCCCGGAGAGCAAAAACTGCAAGAAAGACGGGAAGTTTCCGGTGAGATGCTTAGTTTTTCTGATGGTTTTGCGGCTCAGGGAATCCGCCCGGTTTTGCCGCCTGTGCGCGGAGAATCTTTGCTGTGATGGTGCCCGTGCCGCAGATAAGGCATGGCGCGCGGAGAAAGGCTTTGCTGTGAGGGCGCCCGGCTTCCGTCGGGCTTCAAAGCCCTCTCTGAATCTCCATGACCTGCTCCAGCGGGAAGCCAATGGACTTTGCCACAATCTCCGCACTGACCCCGTTAAGAATCAGATTCTGCACTGCCTCAATCTTGGCGTCTCGTATGCCTTCCTCACGGGCGGTCTCTTTCTCGTCTTCCAGATAGTCAATGAAGTACATGTACTCATCCTCCCAGGCGGAGAGGGCCTTTGCCTGCGCCGTGGATGCCTCAAGCTCCCGCGTGTAGCCGGACTCCGCCCTGAACTCATATATGAAGCGCAGGACGCTTCTAAGCTCCTTGTCCTGCACTTTGCCGTATGCGCTGCAATTATAGAACACCGCGTGGCTTTTGTCATCATAGGGAACGGCGTCAGTCTCCAGAAACCTGGTCTGCCTGGTGTAGACGGGGAGCCCCGCGCCCAGAGGGTCGTCCCTGCAGATGAAGATTATGTACGTCTCCTTTATGTTTGAGAACTTGGTCCTTCTCCTTGTGGTGGCTATGTCGCTCGCCCCCAGGTAATATCTGGTGCGCATGAGTATGTCGCTGTAGTTTCCTGCCTGCAGCTCCACGTCGAACACCCTTCCGCCTGAGTCCTCCACGTACACATCGAAGCGCACCCCGCGCGACCTGTAGAGCGGGTCAAGCGGCTTCTCCGTCTCCAGATACTCTATTCTGCCGGCGTGTATTCCCAGAAGAATCTCAATCATGCGCCTGCACAGGCGCTCATCCTGCATTACCTTGCAGAAGATGAAGTTGTCCGCGAATGTCAGGTCTTTCCACGGCTTTGAGAACGGTCCCATTTTACTCTCCTTGTGTCCTGCCTTATATGTAGCGGTATTCTGAGAAAATCACCACTTTCCGTGCCGCGGATGAAACAGAAAATCATCCACCTTGTCTCCGCATGTGCGGCAGGATATAGTTTGTATGCCCGCACTGCGCTCTTCATGATTTTTAGGAGGCATAAAATGATGGAAAAGAAAAAACTGGCTCTGACGATGACGCTGATAACGCTCGCGGCCGTGACGTTCTCCTGCATACTTATACAGCTTTTCACGCCCGACACTTCGCCGCTTCCGGGCCCGGATTACGGCGAACGTGAGGAGGGTAGGCGCGGTCTGTGCTATAATGCCCTTAACGCCGCGGAGGTTGAGGCGCTCTCTGGAAGCCAGGTGCGCTGGCTCTACAACTGGCACTACGAGTGCTCCCCGGAGGAGGACGCCCTGTTCATGGAGGCGGATCTGGACTACGTTCCCATGGCGTGGGGCGCACAGTGGGATGAAGAGGCCATGCGTGCGTACTACGGGCGGCATCCCGGCGCGCGCTATCTTCTGGGCTACAACGAGCCTAACATGGGCGAGGATTTCGGCGGCTGCTTCATGACCCCCGCCGAGGCCGCGCGGGACTGGGAGCGGCTTGAGAGAGTGGCGGAGGACTTCGGCCTTGAGTTGGTATCGCCCGCGCTCACTTACAGTGGCGTCACGCTGAGAGACGGTAAGCTCTACGGCTCCCCCAGGGAATGGATGGACGCGTTCATAGATGAGTACAAGGCTCTGCACGGCGGGCGCGCCCCGCGCTACGACTACCTGGCGATTCACAGTTACATGAACTGGCCGCAGGCGGTCGAGGGGTTCTGCAGGGAATACTACGGCATTTACGGTAAGAGGATATGGCTTACGGAATTCTGCGCGTGGGAATTCAACAACGGCCCGCAGATTGAGAGCATGAGGGCGCAGACAGACAGCATGAAGGAGAAGCTGCTCTTCCTGGACCGCTGGGAGGGAATTTTCCGCTACTCATGGTTCATGAGCCACGGCGCCACTGACACGGTTCCGTACAACTCCGTTTTTGTGAGGAAGGGAGGAGACGGTACGCTCACATCGCTCGGAAAGGAGTACCTTGGCTGGACAGGAGAGGACTGAGGCTCTCCGGGACAGGGGCATGAGCGCGGTATGGAGCCGGCGCGGAGCGCGTGCGCAGCACCGGAGCGAAAGCGGAGCGGCGGAACACCGTGATGGGGCAGGGCCCGTGTTCTTTTACCCGGCCGCGCGCGGGGAGAGGGGCCGCGTCCTGCATAAGGACTGGACGGCATCTTCACGCCGCTTGAGAGTCCGGGCTTTCAGTTTATGATTCCCAGGGTCACAGGATTCTCGCTCTTGTAGACAAGGTGCAGGCTCTTTACGGTGATTCCGGGCTTTGTGTGCCTTAGTGAGACGCGGTAGTAGCCTTTCTTAAGGTGGACCTGCGCCGCGTTCACGAATGTCTCCACGCCCGCGGTGCTCCTGCATTCCAGGGAGGCCGCCTGCTCCGTTCCGAACAGTATGAGCGTTACGCTCTGCGACAGGTCATCGCCCGCCTTGCTGTACACTCCGCATACGGTGTACATTCCGTCCTCCTCCGCGTGCACGTAGTACTCGCCGTCATCGCCGGGGAGGAAGCTTTCTCCCGGACCGTAGATTTTTGCCTTGCCGTCAGGAGCGGACTCGCTCTGGGGCAGGAAGCTTTTGTATTCCTTGAGCGCGCCGAGCGGACGGTCCGACACGGGGCTGTCCATTATGAACGTGAGTATGTGGGAGGCGGCCATCTCCAGCTCCCCGCGGGTGAGGCTTCCGCTGTCCAGCGATTCCTGTATGTTGTCGCCGTAGCAGTTCTCCTCGGCGCCGTCGTTGTCCACTATCATGTACACGTCGTTCCCGGAGCGCACCATGCTGGCCGTGTTTTTGATTGTCTCTTTTCCGCCGCCGGCGCAGTCGTTCATGGTGGCCCACCAGTCCGTCATCACAAGCCCGCCGTAGCCCCATTCCGTGCGCAGTATGCCGCTCACAAGGTCCCAGTTGCTCGCGGTCCAGTGGCCGTTGACAGCGTTGTAGCTTGTCATGAGGGACCTGACCTGTCCGCTCTTTACGGCCATCTCGAACCCGCGCAGGTAAATCTCGCGCAGGGCCCGCTCGCTTACCACGGAGTTCCCGGAGCGGCGGCAGTATTCCTGGCTGTTTGCGGCGAAGTGCTTTATGGTTCCGCTTGCTCCGCTGACGTTTATTCCGCGCAGCGCCGATGTGGCCATGATGCCGGTCAAGAGCGGGTCCTCGGAGTAATATTCGAAATTCCTTCCGTTGAGCGGATTCCTGTGTATGTTGGCGCCCGGTCCCAGAAGGTTGTCTATCTTGTACTGCATGAGCTCCGCGCCCTCGAACGCGTAGAGCTCCTCCACCAGGGCGGGGTTCCATGTGCATGCGAGCAGGGTTCCTATGGGCATCAGGTGGGCCTCCCTCCCCGTGTCAAGCCTTATGCCGCTGGGGCCGTCCGCGCAGCCTGCCGCGGGGATTCCCATGTCGCGCAGGGTCTGCGTTATGCCTCCGAACGCCGCGCATATCCCCATGGTGACTTTCTGGCTCATCATGCCCTCTCCGCGCACCATGGCGCTTAGCTGGGCGTCGCTTATCTGCGATATGAACGCTCCCAGTTTTGAGCGGTCCTTCTTTACGTCGCTGAATTTTATGCCGCGGTCCCCCGTGTATGTGCCGGAGGGGGGAAGGGCGACTTTTATGCGCTCCTCAAGGCTCCCCTCGTATGCGGGCGCTTTCTCGCGCGTTTCGGAGAAAGCACTGCCGTCGCCTGATACGGCCTCCGGCCTTATGCGCTCGAATTCCTTCTGGGGGGCTGCACGCTGCTCAAGGCGCGCCACCACACGGCACTCAGCGGGCGCAAGGAGCTCCGCCCCGCATGACGGAGACACTTCTATGGCGCTGAGGCAGTCCGTGCCCGCGTAGATTCTGTACCGGCCCGGCTCCAGGACGTAGCAGAACCGGCTTCCGCTTGCGCCTGAGTCATCGTAGCTTGCGAAGTCCTCCAGGAAGAATCTGAGTGAGAGGACCTCCTCGCCTCCGGGCGGAAGCGGCCTTGTCTTGGCGAACGCCGCCAGTACCCTGGACGGTTTCCCCAACGCTCCCTGAGGGGGCTCCATGTAGACCTGCGCCGTCTCCTTTGCCGTAAAGCCTCCTGTGTTCCTTACGCGGACTTTCACGCTCACCTGCGTTCTGGTGCCGCTCTCCTCGGCCGGGAACGTGGCGCACACTGCGGTCTCCCGGTCTCCGGCCCCGCCTGCAATGCGCGCGGAGCATTCCACGGCCTCCACGGAGAATGTGGTGTAGCTCAGGCCGAAGCCGAACGGCCATCTGACTTTATCCCTTGCGAACGTGGTGAAGTACCTGTAGCCCACGTAGATGTCCTCCTTGTAGAGGACGTCGCCAGCCGCGCCGAATGTCTCCGTGCTGGGATAGTCCTCTATGCGGCGCGCTATGGTGTCGGAGAGCTTTCCTGAGGGGCTTTCCTTTCCGCACAGAATCTGCGCGCATGCCCTTCCGCCCTCCATGCCTCCGTGCCACGCGAACAGGACGGCCGTTATATGCCCCCTGAAGCAGGGCTCCCATATCCATTCCGTGTCAATTATGTTGGAGACGTTCAGCACCACGCACACTTTGTCGAACGCCTCGCAGATTCTCTGAAGTGCGTCATGCTCGCCGTCGGTGAGGTACCAGCTGCCTTTCTGCGCCGCGTTGTCCTTGTCCTCTCCCGCGGTCCTTCCTATGACGTACACCGCCTTGCCGCACCTGGAGGCGCAGTCCCGCACCATAGCGCCGTCAAGGGGCATCTCTCTCTGTGCCCATGGCTCCGCCGCCCACTCGCCTCCGCCCGTGTCGAACGGATTCTCCTTTATCCATGCCTCATATCTGCGGGCCAGGTCCTCGTCTATCGCGGGTGCGTCCTCTCCGCCGGCCCTGAGCTCGCGCAGTGAGTCTATAAGATTCGTGGTGTAGGGGATATGCACTGAGCCGCCGGAGCCTGTTCCGCTCCTGTACCAGTCTTTCTGTATGCGCCCGAAAACCGCCACCTTGTCATCTTTTGTGAGCGGCAGCGTGGCCTCATTCATCAGAAGTACGGCGCCTTCTCTCGCCGCCTCGCAGATTTTCTCAGAAAAAGTCATAGAAACCTCACGCCCTGCAGTTTACCATTATTCGCGCTCCGTGTAAGCGACTTCCGCGGCCGAAGACAGTGTTTTTTTTTCGTTTTGGTGTGGACGCCGTTTTCAGGGGCATGCCGCGCTCGGGAAGTCCGCATGAGGCCCGTACGTGATTTTCGGTTTACCTTATGCCGAAAAACCGCTACTTTTCTGAAAAGACCCGCACTATCTGTTTCCCGCGTCATGGAAGAGAATATATTCCAAATGAGCCAGAAGTTCCGCATAGCGCAGAAAGTGAGCCTGATTTCTTTGATTTCTCCGGGAATGTCCGCGCCCGCCAAGGAGGACGACTTTCATTTCTCAAAGAAAGTCGTCATGTCGTTCACAAGCATAGTGCTGCTCCCCCTGCTCATGTTCTTTGCGGGAGGAAGCGCTCTCATGAACAGCCAGTCCAGGCGCGGCCTTAAGAGCATCTGCGAGCAGGAGTCAGGGACCAACGCCGAGAAAATCTACTCCAGTATACGGACATACGAGCTCATAGACAAGATGATACGCTCGGACGTGGACCTCTCCCTTTTCATAACCGCGCCCGAGAGCCGCGACGAGTCCGAGGTGATTGACACCGTCAAGGAGCTCTCCGCCATGCTTGAGCGCATAATATCCGTGGCGCCCTCACTGCACGCGGTGCGCATTTTCGCCAACAGCCCGTTAGTGCCGGAGCGTTTCCCCGTCATCCTGCACTCCGACCGCGAGGACCTGAGGTCCCTGGCCCAGTGGGAATTCAACTACAGGGCGACATACCTCGGGAACCTTAAGCTGCAGGAGCGGCCCAGCGTGACGCTTACCAGGGAGCTGGTGAACGGGAAAAGGTCCGTGGGATGGGTCCAGGTGTCCATGCGCACCGAGGATTTCTTCCCGTTCGTGAGGCGGCGCGACAATCCGCAGGAGCACGACTTCGTTCTGATTGTCCATGACGGCGGGGACGGGAAGCCCGTGCTCTCACAGCTGGTGCTTGAGCCCGGCAACATGGGGCAGCCCCTGCTCAGCGAGAGGGAGACGGAGAGGCTTTGCGGAAAAATCCTGCGGCAGAAGGACTCCGCAGTGCTTAACGGAAAGAAGTCCGTGTTCTCCTGCAGGGAGATTCCCGAGCTGGGCCTCATAATCGTGCACAGCTGCGAGACCAGAATGATAAGCGTCTCTGTGCTCACATCCATGCTGGGAAGCCTTGTGCTGCTTCTCTTTACCGCCATGGGATTCTATTTCATAGTGCGGCAGACCTCCACGAACCTTTTCAGCGGCGTGTACTCCGTGATGCGCGGCATGCGCGAGGTGAGCGCGGGCGACCTGAGCGTGCAGATTCCTTTGAGCGGCACAAGCGAGGTCCGCGAGACCCAGGCCATTTTCAACTCCATGACGCACCAGCTGTCCGCGCAGATGGAGCAGATAAAGACGGAGCAGCAGCTCATAGCCGACACCGAGATGAAGGCCATGCAGAACCAGATAAACGCGCACTTCCTCTACAATGTGCTTGAGACCATACACATGCAGGCGGTGCTTGCCGATGACGACGACGTGGCCAAGAGCATACTCATACTGGGAAAGATGCTGCGCTACTGCCTCAGGTGGAGGGTCCACACAGTGACGCTTGAGAAGGAGATGGAGTACATAGACGCGTACATATCCATACTGAACATCAGGAACGACTACACCATAAGCCTTGAGAACAAAATCTCGCCGGCCCTCAACGGCCTTAAGATACCCAAGATGATTCTTCAGCCGTTCGTGGAGAATTCGTTCGTGCACGCCATAGAGCCGCTTGGCAGGGATTCCGCCATAACCATATACGCGGAGCCTGACGAGGAGGGCGGAAAGCTGTGGCTCTGCGTGGAGGACTACGGCATAGGCATGGACGAGCCCACGCTTGAGGGCATGCTCAGCTACTTGTACGACGAGGGCTACGAGCGCGACTCCACCGGCAGCATAGGCATAAAAAATATACAGCAGAGGCTTTTTATGTTCTACGGAAAAGATTTTCGCCTGAAAATTTTCTCAGAACCGGGCAGGGGCACTTTGGTTAAAGTTCCTCTCCCCATAGAAGGAGACACACGAGCATGACAAAAATTCTTATCGCTGATGACGAGAAGCTTATCAGGGCCGGGATAAAGAAAATCCTCTCCGGCTCGCTCTCCAGGGCCGTGACCATACTGGAGGCCAGGAACGGCAGGGAGGCGTTCGACCTGTGCGCCAAGGAGCTTCCCGACATCCTCATAACCGACATCCGCATGCCCGGCATGGATGGCACGGAGCTCATGGAGCAGGTGTCAGGTCTGGCGCAGAAGCCCGCCATCATAGTGCTCTCAGGCTTCGATGATTTCTCATACGCGCAGTCGGCCATATCCAGCGGGGCGCTGGCGTATTTGCTTAAGCCCATAGACAGCGCGGAGCTCCTTAATGTGGTGGAGAAGGCGCTGGCAGGAGTCCGCAACGATGAGAGGCAGAAAAACGAGGAGAGGCTGCGCTCCATAATCCAGGACGGCATACTGGAGAGCGGCGCGAATTTTAACTGGCAGGAATTCACCAAGGACGGCGTGTGCTGCCTCTCACTGCGCTCTCCGCTCTGCAACGCCAAGGACGCCACTTTCCTTCAGTCCGCGCGGCATTATATTCTGGACCGCAAGAGGAATTTCATGACCGTACTGGTGGCCTCTAGCGACGTGCAGGGGCTCTCCGTCCTTCCCGAGCTGAGCGAGCAGGGCTTCACCATGGGCGTGAGCCGTACATCGCGCAACATAAACGAGCTCAGGAGAATACGGCACGAGTCTTTCACCGCGTTCCTTAAGTCTTATTTCTCCCCGGAGCCGTGCGGTACGTTCCGCTACGAGCCGGAGCTCTCCGTCACGGACTTCACCGACATGGACTCCGCCTACGACAAAGTGATAGCGGGCATAGACCTCATGGCGGAGCAGGACGTGCGGAAGAACGTAAAGAAGCTCTTCGACTTCGACTCCATCCCCGAGAATTCCCGCCCGGAGTCACTCTACTATCTGCGGAACAAAATCGTGAACAACCTGTTCAACCGCTACCCCAAATTCACCGAGGCCGACACATACCTCTACCTCAAGAGCCTGATGATAGAGAACATAACGCAGGTCACCAAGATAGCGGAGTGGGAGGCGTTCGTGC
>JAFLSO010000040.1 GCA_022510925.1 Treponema sp. | reverse complement strand
AAAACAGGCGGAATGTGCGCCTTACCGTGCGGCTTGCCGTGCGACTTTTTCCGTGTTTGCTCACTGACCCCTTCCCCGCTGTTCCACCGCCTGTGACCCCGCTTATCCACTGGCAGTGGAACAGCGAGAACGCAGGGGGGCGGCGGATACATTATTTACTTTTTGTAAAAAATTTTTAATTTTGCTGTTGACAAAATAAACCGTCTGTGATACTATATAACCTAAGAGGGGAAGGTGGCGGAGAATGACAGACATCGCGAAGTTTCTTAGAAAGCTGCGCATAGAGAGCGAAGAGAACTTGGGCGATATGGCGGAAAGGCTCGGACTTTCTGCCGCGTATCTTTCGGCTATTGAGAACGACAAGCGTACCGCGCCGGAGGATATGAAGGAAAGGCTGTTCGAGGCATACGATTTGCCGGAGGAGCAGCGGCTTGAGTTCGCGCGTCTGGTGGCGGAATCAAGGAAGAAGGTCGAAATCGGCCTTGCGGCTATTCAGAGGGAGAACCTGCCTGAATATGTGGATACGGCTGTCCTGTTCGCGCATGACCTTGCGCAGATGAACAGGACACAGCTTGCGGAAGTGAAGGAGCTTCTGCAAAGAATCAAGGCGGAAACAACGCCTATGTAACAAGGAGGTTACAAAATGGCTGAACAAATCAGCGTTATCGGCACGGTCATACTGATGATGGTCGTGGATTTCAAGAAGATGGCGGTGGAATTCAGGCGGCATTTCGGGCTTGCGTCGGGGCAGGCCTTTCCCGCCCTCAGCATCGCGGAGAACAAGCTCTGCGAGGCGGACGGACAGTTCGAGTTCAGCATAATCCCGGACAGCGAGTGGGGACACAAGGACAGTGTGCAGGCATACTACCGCCATTCCGAGAGCCACCACGAGATAGCCATAAAGGAGTCCGTGTACCACAAGGCGCGCGGCGGAGACAGGGAAGCGCTTGTCTCCATTGCGCACGAAATATCGCACTGGGGGCTTATCAACCACTTCAATCTTAAGCTCGGTGTTACAGAGGCGAATGTACTTGACCCTGTTTTAGAATCAATCCTGATTAGAATCCATGAGAACATGGCGGATTTGCTCACCACGCTGTTTCTTTTCAGCGAGGAGGAGCTTCTGAACGCACATTGCGCAGGAGACCTGGACTACGGCTCATGCATGAGCGAGGGCCAGATTTCTCTTGCGCTTTTCTATTACAAAAATCACAAGGTGCTTGCCGAGAACTTCGAGAGGAACATCCTGCCGAGGATTGAGGCGCACCAGAACAAAAAGGAGGGCAATGCAACAAAAAAGCTTCCGTCTAATTGGCGTTAGACAGAAGCCTGCATAGATTCTCTGATGGAATCTGAATATCGACTTTTCTAGTCTATCATAATCTATGCTCCATGTCAAAGACTTTTTCTGCCTGCGGTGCTTTGAGAAAACCGGCTCCGTAGACAGTTTTCGGTTCCATCCGTCCTGTATGGACGGCTTTGACAAATCATCAAACATTTAAGGAAGGCATATGCCTTCCGGGAGCATTTATATGCAATCGATTTTTAAAGATGCGGACAGCATTTTGAGCGTGACACTGCGCAAGAACCAGTTCTCTACAGAAGAGAATTCATTTGTCGGACGTGTATCAAGGAACACAATAACCCTTGAAAACCTAATCGCATCCATCTCCAAGCGGAACGAAGGCATAAGCCCGTTCATGATTCAGCACGTGGCTAACCTTCTGGGCGAGGAGGTGCTCACCGCATGCCAGAGCGGAAAGGCAGTCAGCGTGCTTGGGCTTGGAACAATGTACATCAGCGTTGACGGAAGCGTGGTCGGCGAGAATCCAGGGGAATCGAGCATACCGGGCTTCAAGCTGAACTTCACCCCGAGCGCGAGGGCGCAGGCGGCAGTAGAGAGTATCAGGGTTGACAAAGTGATTCTGGCGGACTCAAATCCCGTCATAGACAGAATCATCAACAAGTTCGACCAGAATGAGGAGCGCCGTCTCATGGTGGGCAAGGGCGTCCGAATCACGGGAGAAAAACTCAAACTGCTAGGCGAGGCAAGCGGAATCTGGTTCGCGCCTGTGGACGAGGACGGCAGCGCAGTCAAAGACGAGGACCTCTGGGTAAAGGTGAGCGAGAACACCCTCAGCTTCAACAACCCGAAGTCACTCGAATTCTATGTGCCCGACTCGCTTAAGCAGGATACCTATCGCATCGTCCTGCGCACGAGGTATTGCAGCGGCAGCAAGGAACTTAAAAATCCTGTCATGGCCATAAGCAAAACCGTAAGCGTGGAGTAACGCGGAACAAAACCCGGGTGCGGCTTCCTTAGGGCGGCCGCGCCTCTGGTCATAAACGGCATTGCCAATGAAAACTTTTTTCGATGAGAAGCAGACAGACTGCACTGAGTGAGGGGTGAAAGACGTTATACCTCCCCCCCCCCCCGCCTTGCCTATCAGCGTATTTTGCTAGTATATTGTAACTGGCGATTAACGATGCCTTTGTTAAAGGCCTTCGTTTCTCGTAGATGAAATCTATACGGGTTTCATATTTTACATTTTCGCTGATAAGGAGAAATTATGAGCGATACAAAAATCAAGGCCAACTTGTATATTGACGGCAATTTTACCGTGCACATACACAAGTACCTGGCAAAGAAATTCGGGAAGACTATTGACTGGAGCTGTCTTCTTGAATACGTGAAGGACAAAATTGCGAAGGAGGAGTCCGTTACATGCCTTCTTGAATCGCAGTTTTTCGTAGGAACAGGGAAGACAACCACTGACCCCGAGCGCGACTATCTTTTCAATGCGATGGAGCACGCCAGAATCACAAAGCATGCCACGCCTTTAAAGAGCAGGGCCTCGGGCGGCCTTAAAGAGGATGCGGTGGACACGAACCTGGTTTTTTTCGCCACGCAGGATTATTACAAGCGAGAGAAATATGACTATCTTGTCCTGCTGGCGGGAGACTCTGATTTTGTTCCTCTGGTGAGGGGGCTTGAGGATGAGGGCGTAAAGACGTTCCTGCTTTACATGGACTTCTCCGACCCCGAGCTGGGAATCACGCAGACTGCCCAGGCGCTGCTGGACTCAACAAGCCTCCGGGCCGACATTGAGAGCCTGAGGCGCGAGCGCGTGGAGGAGAAAATAAAAAGCATTTTCGTTGACTACCAGCATCATGACAAGGACCCTGCGCCTCCCCCTCCCGCAAAAGCCCATCAACCCTCCAGGCAGAGCGAGGAGCGGCCCAAGAGCGCCAGGAACAGCGCCGGCGCAAAAAAACCGCCGTTCACAAAAGAGCAGCTGGTCGATGCCATAAAAGAGAAGCAGAGACTTTCCTGCGACGGCAAGAATGAGTATGTCCTTCTGGCGCAGGTAGGATTCATGCTAAAAAGCATGACAAACATAAGTCTCCACGGAAAGATTCTGACTACAATAAAGAAAGCGTTCCCCAATGAATTCGATATTGATGAGTCTGAATTCGGAGCGGCTAAAATCCGCCTTAAGTGAGCGCGGCGCTCCGGGTCTGCCCGTAATCTCGCGGCAAATCCGGAGCGGTTTCCCGAGCGCGTAAATTCCGCCTCTGGCCGCTATCCCTGGCTTTCCGCCTGGTCCAGCTTTTCCCTCAGGTCCGCTATCTCTGCCTTTAACTCTCTCAGAATCCTAAGCTTCTCGTCATCCTCCTCATCGGAATTCTCCACGAAGCCGGAGGATATTATTCCCGTGGGAACCGCTATAAGCGCCACGCCGAGGATTGCCATGACCGCGCAGAGAAGCTTTCCCGCCACGGTGATGGGATAAATGTCTCCGAGCCACACTGACGTGAATATCGCTATGGACCACCAGAGCCCGGAGAGAGCGTTCGTGTACACATCCGGCTGGGCGGGGCTCTCTATGTAATATATGAGCACGGAAGAAATCAGCATAAGTATGAAGAGCATGAACACCGCAGAGAAAAGCTCCGCGGACTTTTCCCTTATTACATCGAGCACTTTGTGCATGGACTTAGTGTAGCGGTTCACTTTAAGCGCGCGCAGCAGACGTATGAGCCTAAGCATACGCAGAATACGTAAATCCACTTTTATGACAAGGGGTATATAAAACGGCAGTATGGCGAACAAATCCACCAGGGCCATGAATGAGAATATGTACTTAATCCTTGCCCTCATCGGAGGCAGGTCCTCGTACAGCAGGTCCGCCGTCCACACGCGCAGGATATACTCCACGGAGAATATGGCCACCGAGAACACCTCGACTTTAAACAGAATCACACGCGCGTCATGGGGAATCCTGAACGTCTCCACGAACACAGAGAGCACGTTCACGATTATGAGCACCATTATGAAAGTGTCAAAAATCTTGCTGGCTGTGTCACCCTTCTCCGCTTTCTCTATAATCTCAAATACGCGCCTTTTAATTTTCTTGTACATTCTAAAAATCCTCAAAGACGGACGGGATGCGGCCCCGCGATATTATCCCGCGCATCCGTTCTCTGCTCTGCATCACGGTGATTTTGACTAAGGCTTAAAGACCGGGGCCCGCTAGTCCAGTATAGCATATTTTGTGACTTATGCAATCTTATCCCGGGCGCTGCCGCCTGTCCGCTTACATACGCATTGCACCGTCCGTCCTTTTGCGGTAGAATATTCTGCTATGGCTGACGGTGAAAGCAGATTTGGGAATCCTCTTATAGTGCAATCTGACCGTACTCTGCTTCTGGACGTGCACGCGCCCAGGGCGGAGGAGTGCAGGAACGCCCTTATTCCGTTCGCCGAGCTGGAGCGCTCCCCGGAGCATCTGCACACTTACAGAATAACGCCGCTCTCTTTGTGGAACGCGGCCAGCGCGGGCTTCTCTGCCGAAAGCGCCATAAACGCGCTGGAAGAATTCTCCCGCTATGATGTCCCTGAGTCAGTGAGCGCATGGATAAAGGAGACCGCGAATAAATTCGGAAGGCTCCGCCTTATTCCGTCTGCGCAGGAAGATTCAGGACTGGAGAGGCTTTATTTAGTCAGCGGCTCCGCCTACGTGCACAAAGAGATTTCCGCTAATCCCGCGGTAAAAAAATTCCTTACCCCGTGCGAGTATGAGGCCCCGGAGGGCTCCGGCATACACGTAAGCGAGGAGGAGAGTAAATTCTGCTTCAGCCTTAAGCTTACGGACAGGGGAATAATAAAGCAGACACTTCTTCAGGCAGGATGGCCGGTAAAAGATGAGGTGCCGCTCACGGACGGAAGCCCGCTGGAAATATCCCTGCGGGAGAGAACCCTGAGCGGAAAAGATTTTAAAGTGCGCGATTACCAGAAAGAGGCCGCGCGCGCGCTCATCGGAGACAAAGGTCCCGGCACAGGATTCGGAACCATAGTGCTTCCGTGCGGGGCGGGAAAAACAATCGTGGGCATGCAGATAATGAGCGAGCTTAAGACCAACACGCTCATAGTCACCACGAACATATCCGCAGTGCATCAGTGGATTCAGGAGCTCCGGGACAAGACAAGCCTTTCCCCCGAACAAATCGCGGAGTATACAGGAGAGAGCAAGTCCATAAAGCCCGTGACCGTGGCAACATATCAGGTGCTCACATGGAGGCCCGACAAGGCGGGGCCGTATCCGCATTTCTCACTGTTCAGGGAAAACGGCTGGGGGCTCATAATTTATGACGAGGTGCACATGCTTCCCGCTCCCGTCTTCAGGGTCACCGCGGAAATCCAGGCGGTGCGGCGGGTGGGGCTCACGGCCACGCTTGTAAGGGAGGACGGATGCGAGGGCCATGTGTTCTCTCTGGTGGGGCCCAAGCGCTTTGACGTTCCGTGGAAGGAGCTGGAGCGCGATAAATGGATTGCCAAGGCCGAATGCGTGGAGGTGAGGCTGAGCCTTCCGCAGCAGAACCAGATAGAATACGCCACGGCGGGCTCCCGGGCAAAGCACAGGCTGGCGAGCGAGAATCCCGTCAAAGAGAGAATAGTATCGGAGCTGGTCAGGGTTTTCTCAGGCAACAAAATCCTTATCATCGGGCAGTATCTGAATCAGCTGGAGAGAATATCACAAATGCTTGGCGCTCCCATCATCACCGGAAAGACACCCACGGCGGAGCGCGACAGGATTTACGCGGAGTTCAGGAACGGAGACATGAGCGTGCTTGTGGTGAGCAAAGTCGCGAACTTTGCCATAGACCTGCCGGACGCCAGCATGGCCATTCAGGTTAGCGGAACGTTCGGAAGCCGGCAGGAGGAGGCGCAGCGCCTTGGAAGAATTCTGCGTCCTAAGGAGCGCACTTCCAGATTCTTCACTCTCATCACGCGCGACACTGTGGAGGAGGACTTCGGAAGCAACAGGCAGAAATTCCTGGCGGAGCAGGGATACTCCTACAGGATTATCCTATACGACGATGAGCACAGCTTTGATGAACTGTTAGAGCCGTTAAGTTTAGAAAGCGGGGGAATGGCATGAACGTTTCACCACAGACAGAGCGCATTATGGCATGGCGGAATCACATGGAAGGCCTGGACACCGGACTCTTTCTTAAGATAATTCATTCCTATCTGAGCGATGTGAAGACCCCCTACAACAAGCAGAAACTTCTGGAGCAGCTGGGCGCGTTCCTTAAAAATCCGCAGAACCAGGAGACGCTCGTAAGGCTGCTGAGCCCCATAGACATAAAGATTCTGGCCGCGGTGAATCTGCCCGGCAGCCCCACGTTCGACAGGCTGTGCGAATTTTTCCACGGCACCATAAGCGGGCAGGAGCTTTTATCTCATCTTGAGAATCTGGAGGAGCGCCTCATCCTTTACAGGACAAAGAGAGAGGGCCCGGTGGAATACGAGTACAGGGTGGTGCCTTTTCTGGAGAATGTACTGGCCCCTTTCTGCGCTAAAGAGAATCTTTTTCCGGCACAGGGAAAATCATCCGCGAAAGGACACGGAAGGCCCGCAAAGGATTCAGGCGGCTTTTATCTTACGCCGCTGTACCTGGCGTCGTTCATAAGCTTCGCGCTCGCGCACGGCACCATCACCAAAGCGGACGGAAGCCTTAAAAAACACGCAGAGGAGGAGCTGGGCGCTGCGTTCGCAGGCAATCTGGAGCCCTTAAGAATCATAAACTCCGCTTTCTTTAACATGGAGATTTTTAATGAGGGCAGAAAGAACATAAGCGCGGACTGGGAGAGGCTGGAGTATTTCTCCGGGCTCACGGAATTCGCGCAGGCAGTTTATATATGCGCCGCAAGCGGGGACAAACTCTCGGCAAGGGTCCTGGCATCCAAAGCGCAGGACTTGTGCGCGCTTCTGTGCTCCGCGCCTGAATCCGGCTACACGCTGGAGCAGTTCCTTCTGAGCGATAAAATCATAAGGGCAGAGAGAGAATCCTCGGAGGAACAGTCAAGGTTCTCCAAGCTCCTCACGCCCTCCTCCCAGAATTCTTCCGGCGCCTTGGAGGACACTTTAAAAGCGTGCGTCACATTGGGCCTTTTAGAGAAAGTCTCCGAGACAGACAGCGGGCAGAGCGTTTACGCCCTCTCCGGGAATCTAAGCGCGGAGAAAAAGATGCCGCTGAAAAAGAATGCCGTAAGCATAGACGCGGGCTTCTTCGTTACGGTGCTGCCGGAGCTCAGCCTGCGCGAGCTGCTTCCCCTCTCGCAGTGCATGGATGTAATAAAGTGCGACACCGTGTCCACATTCGAGCTTACAAAGCAAAGCGTGACCCGCTCTTTTAACGAAGGCCATGACTGCGGGTACATAGCCGGCTGCATAAAGAATTTCTGTGCGCATGAGCTTCCTAAGAATCTAATCATCATTCTGGAGGAATGGTACAAATCTTTTTCGGCCGTATCAGTGTTTCACGGATTCATAATCTGCGTGCCGCCTGAGAATTCAAAGGCAATCCTGAGCAACAAGAGAATCTCCGCGCACATATCCAGGGAGCTTTCGCCGGGAGTCTTTCTTACGGACTTTGAGAACGAGCAGGAAGTTTTCGTCCATCTGGAGAATTCAAGCATGGCGCTAAAAGGCCGCATACAGACAGGAAAAACTAAAAAAGTCCAGAACACGTTCGTGCCCATACAGAGAATCCCCGCGACGCCTTCCGTGGCAAAGAGCATTCCCGCGGTGGATTTCAATGCGCAGAAAAAAGAGCTGGATGATTTGCATAAGAAGCTTGACGCCCTGAACATGCCCCCCGCTAAAAGGCAGGAGCTCTCCGACCGCATAGACCGCAGGATAATAATCAACGAAAACCAGCTGAGCCCTAACTCCGTGCAGTTTGAGGCCACAGAGGCAAGCGGCATGGACTTCTCCGCAAAAGTTCATCTTATAGAGAGCGCCATGAAGTCAGACTCTATTCTGGAGATTCAGATAAGGGCGGAGGACGACCCCATAGTCTGCATGCCGCTGAGTCTGGACAAAAAGAATTCGCTGCTTACATTTAAAGTCCTGGACGCTGACGAGAAAACCGCCCCTCGCACCATACCCGTAAGCGCCGCCGCATACATAAAGAAAACCCGCCGCAAGCTCAACTTTAACTTATAAAACAAAAAATCCCCGGGACATGCCCGGAGATTACGGCCGCGCCTTAGACGCGCAAAGCCTGCGGATTACTCTACTGCGGAGAACAGGGATTTAAGCTCAACGAGGGAGCCGACCTCAACCCAGTCCGCAAGGCCATCGCGCCACACAAGCGTTTCCCGCGTCACCACTCCGTTGGAGATAAGGTGCCCCAGCACGGCAAAGCTGAGCGGCCCGGCATCCTCATTGCTTATAATAACGGTGTACAGGCGGTCGGCAGGATTAGTCGGCGGCAAGGACAAAGGCTTGGTTTTGGCAGGAGTTTTAGTTACGCGCGGGGCTGTGCCCATTGAGCTTTTCCTGAACGACAGTCCGGCAAAAATCTTGAACCCTATGCCGGGTCTGACGGCGGAGCTGCCATAGGAATCATAATTACCAGACATACTCATTGAAACACTGCCAAACAATGGAACGTCCAAATCAAGCCCCGCATTAATGCCAAGCTTATCCTTGAACCAGTAATGATACTGAACGTTCAGTGACAAGGCCAGGAAGAAATCCTGAGAATAGAAACTTCCATACTGATAAGAATCTATCATGTATCCCCAGCCCTGATCCAGAGTGAACTGCAGGCCCGGCGTAAAGCGCAGCATTGACTTTCCAAAATCCCATGCCATGGCGGGTCCGGCAGAAAGCGACTCTGTCATGGAGAATCCGCTGTCAAGCTTTGTGCCATCCAGAAAAGGCGCTCCCGAAAGGCCCCACATAAGGTCCAAGTCAAAGCCCATCACGAATATGCCCTTGGCCTTTTTTGACCACCATGTGTTGTCCAGCCCTATGCCGAAGGGAGAGAAACCGTAGTTAATACTGTTACCTTCTTCTGTCCTGATTTTGTTCATTCCCATCAGATAGTTCAGGTTGAACTCATAGGCAGATACCGCTTGTCCCGCCAAACAAAGCGCCGCCGCGCAAACGAAGCCTTTTACTTTTTTTATCATGAAAACCTCCGAAGTTTTTTATGGGTAATTATACCCCCCCCATGTAATTTATCAATAGCCCGGAGCGTTTCATTCAGATAAATATATTTTTATGAGATTCGCAGATTCAGCAGTAAATACGCCGCTTGTGTCGCAGGAGCGCGTGAGCCCGGAATGAGTGAGAGCGTTGCCGATTTCATGCGGCGAACTCAGCAAGGTTTCGCCTGTCGTCCTACAGATTTTTTTCCAAAGATTTCAGCACTTCCGCGCGGACTTCTTTTGCTATGCCCGCCTCCAGACCGCTCCCGCTCAGGCGGGAGTTTTTACGCGCGATTCCAGAACGCCGTCAGCAACGCGAAAAATTTTTCCCGCTGTCTCACTGCAAAAGCATCTGGTCGTTGTCAAGGGAACGGTTTTTAATCCCCCTGAATTTCTCCA
>JAFLSO010000004.1 GCA_022510925.1 Treponema sp. | reverse complement strand
TTTCCCAAGAGCGGCAGGCGCGGATTTTTAGCGCTAAATTTCTTTCCCGAGACCTACAGACGCACATTTTTAGCGCTAAATTTCTTTCCCGAGACCTACAGACGTACATTTTTAGCGCTAAATTCCTTTCCCAAGACCTACAGACACAGATTTGTCACACTAAATTCTTTCCCCAAGAGCAACAGGCGCGGAGAGGCGTGGGCTTCCACGCGTGGAAATACAACATCGGCGGATGTAAAAACGCAAAGGAGTTAACATGATGATGAGGAAGAAATGGTATGCCGCGCTTGCGGCGGTGGTTTCCGCGGCGTTCGTGCTCGGAGGGTGCGGGGATAAGGATGAAGATAACCCTTATGGGCCGTTTGGCTACATCGAGGAGACGCTGGACGGCGGCTTCGTTGTCTGGAACCACGAGGACGGCAGATGTGAGCTTTCTGAGTATACAGGGAATGAAACGGTGGTCACAATCCCGTCCGGCATTACAAAAATATGCTCGGCTTTTAAGTACAACACCTCCATTACGAAAGTCACAATCCCTGACAGCGTTACTGTCATTGGTTCGGATGCGTTCTTGAGGTGCACCAGCCTTACGGACGTGAACATTCCTGAAAGCGTTACCATCATAGAAAGCGATGCATTTGCTGAATGCATAGGCCTTACGAGCGTGTCATTTCCCGCAAACGTCAGGGAAATCGGTTACGGTGCGTTTAGTGCTTGCACCGGCCTTACAAGCATAACTATTCCCGACAGCGTTACGACCATCGGGGCGGAAGCGTTCAGTGGACCATATTATGAAGAAGGCAAGCCGTGCCCCATGAAGCTTAATAAAGTGGTGCTGGGCAAAGGGCTTAAGACAATGGGGAGGAGTGCGTTCGCGTACTGCGGTAACATAGAGACCGTGGAGTACAAGGGAACGCTGAAAGAATGGCTGGAGGCTGACAAGGATTACTCACTGCTTTCCATAGCGAAAACCGTGAAGCTGGAAGACCTGGATAATCTTAAGAAAGATAACCTTGTGGTCACGCTCCCTGAGGGCATTACGAAAATCGGAGGCGCTTCATTCAGCTGTACTACGCTTGCGACAGTAACGATTCCTGACAGCGTGAAGAGCATAGGGAATCATGCCTTTGCTAGCACAAATCTCACTAATATAACGCTCCCGTCCGCCGTGACCAGCATAGGAGATTATGCCTTCAATGCGACAGATCTCAAATCTTTACCTGACCTGAGCCACGTTACCTCCATAGGGAAAGGGGCGTTCTGTTATTGTATACATATTGAAGAAGTGAAAATCCCAGCGAGCGTAAAGAGCGTGGGATGGAATGCGTTCGAGGGCTGCTCAGGAATTACCAAAGTGACGATTGAAAGAGGCCTCACCCAGATAAGCAACAATATGTTCGAGGAGTGCCATAATCTTGCAGAGATAACGATTCCTGATACCGTAACGGAGATCGGTGAGCTTGCTTTTTATTATTGCACCGCGCTTACGAATGTAACAATCCCCGCCAGCGTCAAACATATTGGCAGGCTCGCATTCTACTGTGGTTCTTCTCGTTCTAATCTTGAGACCGTGACATTTAAAGACCCGAACAACTGGTATGCCGCCGACAACTGGGACTGGGCTCCTGACGGCATAAGCTACGAGTATACGAACAGCTCTCCGATTGATTCAAATACAATGAGCAATGCATCGCTGATGGCCCAGAAACTGACTGACGCGGAAATTTATGGAAATAGGTATCTCTACAAGAAGAGCTAACCTCCGGCCCCGTGCGGGTTCTTAGGGCGGCAGCCCTAAGCCGTGCTGGGGAAACATCGCAGTGAATGCGAAAAAATCAACCGTCGGCGGACGTAAAACGCAAAGGAGTAATTTTTATGAAATTCATCAGAGTGCTTTCATGTGCCGCGCTTGCGGCGTCCATTCTGCTCGCGGTCTCATGCGCGTCCGTGCCGCAGCCCCGGCCGGAGGACATCAGCCCCATGGCCGTGATTTCGTTCGACATGAACGAAACCATGCGGTTCTACAACTACGGCTCAGGCCTGGACGATATTGCGGATGCCGCCGTCAGTAATGTGGTTCCCCCGAAAAAAGGCCTTAAGGGCAAGGCCCAGAATATGATTGCCGGTAAGCTTGCCGGCGCTGTAGGCGAGAAGGCCGACCGCAGTCTGCGCCCCTACCTGTACACCGACGCTTTCGTGGAGCGGTTCAACGTGGAGCAGGTTGTGCTGGAGGGGCTGGCAGGCTTCCCAGAATTCCAGTCCATGCTCTCCGCCGAGGAGATTACCGGCACCAAGAAGTACGCGTCCATAAAGAGCGACACGAAGGGCAATGTGGGCGGCTTCAAGAGCCTCATCGATGAGAAGAAGCTCGCTTCCGCCCAGAAGGCTGTCCAGAAGGCGCACGGCGCGAGGGGTTTTGCCTCAGTCTACGTGTGGTTCGGCTATTACATGGACGAGCATGAGACGCGTCTTGAGAAGGCGCTGAACGTAATCGACAGAATAGGCGGCGGCAAGCCCTCCAAGAGCCAGAACGGCTATTTGTTCCCCGCCGTGCAGGTTACGGTGCGCATAAGCGACAAGGACGGGAACGGTACTGTGCCCGCTAAGCACTACTATTACAACGGCGAGATGCTTGAGAAGAACAAGAAGGACAAGGCGGACTACAAGGACAAGAGGGGCAAGTACGTGGGGCTTGCCATCGGCCCGGAGTGCATTCCTCTTGAGTACGGTAACTACGACGCCGAGAAGCTCTACACCATGTACACAGAGGATCTTGTGCGCGGCGCGATAAAGAACGCGGCACTGCGCCACTAAGAGACATTCCGCGCCCTTTGCGGCGCGGCGGGCGGCCGGCGCTTTCCTCCTTGGGGCGCCGGCTTTTTTTTTGTCGGGGAGGGGCGGCTTTCTTTCCGTCCGTCATGCGTCACTTGCAACATTTCTCATAAACATTCATAATGGGCCTATGTCTCTTACGCTTAATCTGCCGCGGGGGGCGGTCAGCACGGAGCGGCCCGCGCTCATCATGGGCATAGTGAACTGCACGCCTGACAGTTTTTTTTCCGGCAGCCGGTTCTCCGGGGCGCGCGCGGTGGAGAGGGCGCTTGAGCTTGTGGAGGAGGGCGCAGACATAATAGACCTGGGCGGCGAGAGCACCAGGCCCGGGGCGGAGTATACGGACGAAAGTGAGGAGGCAGGGCGGATTCTGCCCGTGATAGAGGGCATACGCAGGAGGTGCGGTGTCCCCATATCCGTGGATACGCGGAGGCTCTCTGTTTTCAGGGAGGCATGGAGGCGCGGCGCTGACATTCTTAACGACGTGTCCGCGCTGGAGGACGATGCGGCTCTGGCGGATTTCGCGGCGGAGAAAAAATGTCCCGTCGTTCTTATGCACAAGCGCGGAAACCCCGTGGATATGCAGAGCGACACTTTTTATGCCGACATTCTTAAGGAAGTGGACTCCTATCTCCGCGCCCGCGTGGATTTCGCGCTCTCCAGGGGCATTCCCCGTGACCGCATAATTCTGGACCCGGGCATAGGATTCGGAAAGGACACGCGCTCCAACGCCATGCTTATAAGGGGCTGCGGCTCCCTCTGCGGAGGAGAGTATCCCGTCCTTATGGCGCTGTCCAGAAAGACGTGCGTGGGGTATCTTTCCGCGGACGCTGATGAGGAAATCCCCGGGCCGGAGGAAAGGCTTCCCGGCTCCGTGAGCGCGAATCTGATAGCCGTTCAGAGCGGCGCCAGAATACTCCGCGTGCATGACGTTAAGGCCACGCGGCAGATGCTTAATGTGCTTAAAAATTTATGAGGTGTGAAAGTGAACACGTTTGACAGCTTTCTGAGGATATACGATGTTATTAGGCCTTTGCTTGATGTGGGCATCCTTACGTTCCTTCTGTACAAGGCCTACGAGCTTATTACCCGCACCAACGCCATGCAGATTGTCCGTGCGGCTATACTTCTGATTGTGGCTTACGGAGTGGTCATTCTTCTGAATCTGCGCACGTTGCTCTGGATTTTCAATGTGCTGGCCCCGGGACTCCTTATGGCGTTCGCCATAGTGTTCCAGCCCGAGCTGAGAAAGATTTTCCTTAAGCTGGGCCAGACGGAGTGGTTCGTTATAGGCAGCAGGAGCAAGCACACTTATGTGGACAGCGTGCTTATAGCGGCGGAGATGCTCTCGAAGCAGCGCAGGGGCATGCTCGCTGTGTTCATGCGCCACACCAAGATGGACAACATAATGGACACCGGGACACGCCTTAACGCGGACCTTTCGTCAAGCCTTCTGGTGACGATTTTCGGGCATGACACCCCGCTGCATGACGGTGCGTGCTTCATTCAGGGCGGCAAGGTTGTGGCGGCGGGATGCTTCCTTCCGCTCAGCGAGCAGTACGACATAAAGAAAACGTTCGGCACCAGGCACAGGGCGGCGCTGGGGCTCTGCGAGGCCAGCGACTGCGTGGTCCTGGTGGTCAGCGAGGAGAGCGGCGCCATAAGCCTGGCCTATGACTCCAAGCTGCATTATGACCTTACCATGGACCAGCTTACCCGCATCCTTGAGAGCCAGCTGGAGATCACACCTAACGAGCAGCAGATAGAGGACACTATAGATGAGCATAAAACAGTTTCTTGAGCGCATTTTGCAGAACTGGCCCGTAAAGATAATATGCTTTGTTCTGGGCATAATGATTTATTTCTTCCACCAGCTCTCCTCGCTGGAGCGCAAGACGTTCACCGTTCCGCTTGAGATAAAGGACGACGGGATGATGGTGCCCGGCGGAAGCTGGGACAAGTACCGCTATGTGAGAATAACCGTGCGCGGAATGAGGGATCAGCTTGCGTCAGTGAGCGAGAATGATTTCAGGACTTACCTGGACATCTCATACCAGACGCACGAGGGTGAGTTCGTGTTCCCCGTGATAGTGCAGCCGTCGGAGCGCATAATGCTCATGGAGCCGCTTGAAATCCGCACTAACCCGGAGAGCGTTCCGCTGGCCGTGGAAAAGAGGGCCGTTAAATTCGTGGGGATACGGCCCAGCATCTCAGGCTCCCCCGCGTACGGCTACGAGCAGGCGGGCTCATCAGTCACCCCGTCCACCGTGCGCATAGAGGGGCCGCGCAGCCTGGTGGAGGGCACGTCGTTCGTTTATACTGATGAGGTAAGCGTTCAGAACGCGAGCACAAGCCTGGAAAGCCGTGTGGGCATCCTGGACTCGAACAAGCTCATCACCTTTGACTCTGTGGACAGCGTCCGCGTGACGGTCGTGATAAGGCCTGAGGGCTCCTCTAAGGAATTCGCCCTGATTCCGGTGGCTCTCAGGAACCTGAGGAGCGGGCTTGAGATTCAGGGGGAGGCGCCTGTGGTTACGCTTGCCGTTACCGGGGACCTGCTTGTCCTTGACTCTCTTACCCCCGAGATGCTAAGCGTTACGGCGGACTGCGGCGGCATAACCGAGCCCGGAGAGTACAGCGTGAGCGTAAGGGTGAGCGTCCCTCTTAACGTGACGCTGGTCTCACAGTCCGTGGATACGGTTCCTGTTACCGTGACAAGAAAGTCCCGGGCGCATGAGCCGTCAGGCGCCTCTGAGCCGGTCCTCCCTGAGACGGAGGAGGGCTTTCAGGGCTTTGTTCCGGGAGCGGAGGAGCCTGTGTCAGGGCTGTGGCAGGCGTAGAGCGCTGTGAGATGATTTACGGAATAGGGTGCGACATTGCGAAAGTCTCGCGCTTTGAGCGCTGGGTGAATAATCCTGATCTCATAGAGAGGTTTTTCCATGCCGAGGAGAGATGCTCCGGCACCTGCGGAGTGACGCACGCGTGCGAGCATTATGCTGTCCGCTTCGCCGCCAAGGAGGCCTTCGCCAAGGCGCTTGGAACGGGGTTGTCGGGATTCGCGCTTAACGAGGTGTGGGTAGTCCATACGGAGGAGGGCAGGCCTGAATTCAAGTTCAGCGCGCGCGTAATGGATTTGCTTCATGAGCGCGCGGGGAAGAGCGCCCGCGTGAGCCTCTCCATGAGCCATGAGAAAGAGTATGCGGTGGCCTATGCCATCATAGAGGCGTTTTCATAATAACTCTGACGGAGGAATTTTATGGCAGAGAACAATCCTTTGATTATAGGAGGAGCCCAGGAGCCCAAGAAGCCCGTGGTGTCATACTGGGCAAAAGAGAAGATAGACTGCCCCGTTTGCCACAAGCCGTTCCAGCAGGAGGTCATGCACAAGGGAGGCGGGCGCATGATAGCGGGGAACCTTACCGACGAGCTGCACAGGATATTCGAGCCGTCAAAGAAATTCGGCCGCGTGTATCCCCTCATATACGACATAGGATGCTGCCCCAGGTGCCAGGTGGCGTTTTTCTGGAAGGATTTCTCGGAGATAAAGGACAAGGCGAGTTTCGAGCGCATACAGGCGGACAGCGAGCATCGCACTAAGGCAGTGGAGGCTGTTTTCCCGTACTATAACCTGCATGACCAGCGCACTCTGTTTGACGGTGCGGCCATGTACTATCTGGCTCTCCTGACCTATGAGAAAGTGGACCTGGCGTATGCGCCCACGTTTAAGCGCGCAATGATTTCTCTGCGCCTGGCATGGCTGTGCAAAGACATTCACCGGCTGTGCCCGGGCCATAATTACGATTACGTTGCGGAGACTTTTTACCGCAAGGCGCTTTTCTTCTACCAGCAGACGCTCATAAACGAGACAGGCAGAATCGAGACCATAGAGACGGTGGGGAATTTCGGCCCGGATGTGGATAAGAACTACGGCTATGACGGCGTGATTTATCTGTGCGGGCTGCTGGAGTTCAAATACGGCCAGACTGAGGACGAGTCACTGCGGCTTAAGAAACTGGACGAGTACAAGCGTGCCATAGCGCGCATTTTCGGTCTGGGAAAATCAAGCAAAAGCAAGCCCGGACCTCTGCTTGAGGTGGCCCGCGCCTTGTACGACAAGATTACCGCGGTCCTTTCCGCGAATAACGTTTTCGGCGAAGATGACTAACATCCTGCTCACATTGTCGTATGACGGAACTGATTTCTGCGGCTGGCAGAGGCAGGATACTCCTCCCGGAGAGAAGCCCGTGCGGACTGTCCAGGGGGAGCTTGAGGGCGCGCTTTGCAGGATGCTAAGGGTGCCTGTGGCGGTGCAGGGCAGCGGCAGGACGGACAGCGGAGTCCATGCCCTGGGGCAGGCCGCCAATTTTTTCTCGCCCGTTGACACTGTGCCTGAGGAGAATTATGTGCGCGCGCTTAACGACATGCTTCCCGGCGATGTCCGCGTTATGTCCGCGAAAAAAGTTCCTGAGGATTTCAGCTCCAGGTTTAACGCCACCTCACGCATATACCGCTATTTTTTCTTCACGCAGAAAATCATACCCGCAAGCAGGACGCGCTATGTGTGGCACTTAGGATATAAACCTGATGTTAGTATTCTTAATCAGATGGCGGAGTGCCTGCGCGGGGAGCTGGACTGCGCGTCTTTCTCGGCTGCCGGGGACCAGAGCGTTTCAACGTTCCGCTACATAGACGGCGCCCGCTTCTATGAGGAGACAGACGACACACTGGTGTTTGAGATAGAGGCCAATGCCTTTTTATGGCGCATGGTAAGAAGCATAGCGGGCACTCTGATTCAGGGCGAGCAGAAAGGCTACGATGCCGCCTGGTTTAAGTCAGTCTTGGAGAGCCGTGACAGGAGCAGGACGCTTTTTACCGCGCCCGCATGCGGCCTCTTTCTGCATCAGGTGCGGTTCGACGGCGTAAGGCGCCACGTGTAGAAATCTCTATTTTAAGATTACAGCAGGTTCACAGGATCCACGTCTATCTCTATGTAGACGTTCTTTGGCGCGGAGTACCCGGTCATAAATGCCCCCGCCGCTTTCTGCAGGGACTTTATGCTCTTTGAGCGCATGATCACCTGGTGCCTGAAATTCTGCGCTATTTTTTCCAGTGGACATGCGGACGGTCCGAGCACGTCCACGTCGTCTCCTGATATGCTTCTTAGAATCTGCGCCGCCCCGTAAGCTGCGGTCTCTGCGGCACCGGGAACCTGCGAGCGGAACACAAGGCGAAGGAGCCTCACGAACGGCGGGAACGAGAGAATCTCCCTCTGCATTATCTCGCCCGCGTAGAAAGATTCCGTGTCGCCTTTTACCGCCATGGCTATGGGTTCCCGCTCAGGGCTGTAGCTCTGCACTATCACTTTCCCGTCCGGGAAAAATCTCCCCGCTCTTCCCGCCACCTGCGTGATAAGCGCGAACGTCCTCTCCGCCGCGCGGAAATCCGGCAGGTGAAGCGCAGTGTCGGCCATGACCACGCCCACGAGCTGCAGTCCGGGAAAGTTAAGGCCTTTTGCGACCATCTGCGTGCCGAGCAGTATGTCCGCCTCTCCGTTTTTAAATGCGTCCAATTTCTCCTTCAGCTCGCCTTTGTGGGACAGGCTGTCGGTGTCCACTCTGAGGAGTCTCGCAGACGGGAATTTCGCCCTGACCTCCGCCTCTATGTACTCAGTGCCGAACCCGGAATATCCCACGTCCAGGGAGCCGCATTCAGGGCACTGCGCGGGCGGCGAGACAGTGTAGCCGCAGTAATGGCAGCGGAGCCTTTTCTCCGCACGGTGATAGGTCATGCTCACGGAGCAGTTCCTGCACTTAAGCTCATAGCCGCATGTGCTGCATCTGAAAAAATGTGTGAATCCCCGCCTGTTCAGGAAAAGAATGATCTGCCTGTTCTCGTCCAGGGTGCGCTTCATTTCTTTTATAAGGTGTGAGGAGAGACAGGAGTCGCTTCTGCGCTCATGGCTTAAATTCACGCTCTCTATGTGAGGCATCGCGCCGCCAGCCAGCCGTCTGGTGAGGGTGTGCTTTTTTATGGAGCCGTCGCTCATGGATTTCCATGCCTCCACGGAGGGTGTGGCGCTTCCCATGACAAGGGGAATCCCGAGCGTGCTTGCCCTGTGCATGGCCACCTGGCGGGCGTGGTATCTGGGGCTTGAGCCCGCTTTGTATGAGCCGTCATGCTCCTCGTCTATGATTATTAACCCAACGTTAGGTACAGGGGCGAACACTGCGCTGCGCGCGCCTATCACAACCTGTGCGTCCCGGCTGAGTATCCGTTTCCACTCGTTAAGTTTCTGGCTGGGGGTGAGGCCGGAATGGAGCACCGCCGCCGTGTTACCGAATCTTCTCACCACGGCCTCCACCACCTGCGACGTCAGGGAGATCTCAGGTACCAGATAAATTACGCCCTCGCCGCAGGAAAGGACACGCTCCGCCGCGGAAAGAAACACTTCCGTTTTTCCGCTGCCCGTCATTCCGTAAAGATAGTGGAAGTCCGTCCGGTGCCCGGATGGGGCGGAGGAGTTTTTTTCCGCGCCCAGTATTCCTTCCACCGCCTTCAGCTGCTCGTCGCTCAGTGCCCGTGGAGTGAAGTCCTCCGCCTCCTCCAGAAAAGAGAATCCAAGGCTGTCTGTCTCGCGTCTTCCTGACGGAATCATTGTGAAAACCGCCTCGCCGATTGGAGAAAGGTAGTAAGCGCTCATCCATTCCGCAAGCGAAAGCAGCTCCCTTGTAAGGATAGGCTCCTTGTCTATGAAGCGTATCGCGGGCCTGATTCTCTCCTCTCCCACGGCGCATGTACCGGGCAACTCCTCGTAAGACGCGCTTATTATGCCGGGCATTTTACGGTTCCCGAAGCGCACCTCCACGCGCCGCCCGAACAAATCCCCCTCAAGCTCCTCTCCGTCCGCAGACTGAGGAACTTTGTAAGTGAACGCCTGGTTTACCGGCACATTAAGCACCACATCTATGTAGCGTGTCATCCCGGGCATTTTACTGTGTTGTTGTCATTTTCGCAAGAATAATCTAAAATCTATCATTATGAACATCGCACTTTTTTCAGATAGTTATATTCCCACTAAGAGTGGAGTCGTTACGGTGATAATGCAGCTGCGCAAAGTGCTCTCTGACATGGGACATCATGTAGTTGTGGTCACTGTGTCAGAGCATTCAGCCACAAACATTACAGAGAACGGTATGGTGCTGAGAGTACAGTCCATAACTGTTCCAGTTGGAGACAGCCAGTATTTGGGGTTGCCTCATAAGATTAGGGTCTTGGATTTTCTTAAGTCCCATAATGTGCAGATTATACACTCTCATACAGAGTTTTCCATCGGTCACATGGCAATAGTGGCAGGACATGAGCTTGGCATCCCTGTAATTGCTACGACTCATACGATGTGGGAAGATTATTACCGCCATTATCTGACACTGGGCAATTTGATTCCGCGTAAAGTTGTTAGGAAAATGGTTCAGCAGGCATACAAACAGTTTTATGCGTTTATAAATGTCTCGCAAAAAGCGCATGATTATTTTAACCGCTCTTTCATGCTTCCTAAAACACCATCTGCGATTATTCCTAATGCCATAGACATTGAGCGTTTTAGCAAAGCGCACCTTTCTGATGAGGATGTACAGAAACTTCGCTCTTCCTTGGGTCTGAGGCCTGAGGATACTGTGCTTCTGTATGTGGGACGGGTTGTGGAGGAAAAACGTGTGGAGGAACTGTGCGACCTTATTATAAATATTACTAAGAAGAACCAGCATATAAAAACCGTGTTCGTGGGTTCCGGAGGTGCCGCTGAGTATCTGGAGGAAAGTGTCAGGAAAAACAATCTTTCTGAGAATATTATTTTTACAGGTTTTGTGGATTATGAGAATCTGCCCCGTTATTATGCTTTAGGAGATATATTCATTACGGCAAGTCTTTCAGAGATGCACTCAATGACCATATTGGAGGCTCTTGCTGCCGGCCTTCCTATAGTGTGTAGAAGAGACGCAAGTTTCTCTGACACAGTGTATGACGGCAAAAATGGCTTTCAGTGTGATACAGACGGTGCCATGGAAGAGACACTTCTGGAACTTGCTTCTCAGAAAGAGAAGTGCGCGGAATTTGGTCAGTTTTCCCGTACTGTGGCGAAACAGTTTTCTTTTACAACTTATGGTAAGCGTCATGTGGCATTTTACAACGCCGTGCTTGATGTTTTCCCGGATGTCGTAAGCTCTCAGTCCCTTGAGGCCGCGGTGAGTCAAATCTTGTCGTAATCAGGGCTGAGCTCTTTAAGCCTTGCCTTGAATGTTTTAAGATCCTCCCAGGCAGGGCGTTTGAGCGTTTCGTTCCTGAGAAGCGCTGAAGGGTGGTATGTGGCCAGCAGGGGTATGCCGTCCAAATCGAAGAATTTTCCGCGCAGTGCGTTTATACCCTGCTCTGTGTGGAGGAGATTTTGGACGGCGGTGCGTCCCATCGCCAGTATCATCTTGGGCCTGAGTATGTGAATCTGCGCCTGCAGGAATCCTGCGCATGCGGACGCCTCATCCGGCATGGGAGTCCTGTTGTGCGGCGGACGGCATTTGACTATGTTGGCGATGTAGCAGTTTCTGTTTCTGTCAAGCTGTATGGCAGCCAGCATTTTGTCCAGCAGTTGTCCCGCTCTTCCCACGAAAGGACGGCCGGTCTTATCCTCGTCCTCTCCGGGGCCTTCTCCTATCACAAGTACCAGCGGATTCTCCACGCCCTCACCTGGAACAGTGTTGATGCGTGTGGTGCCCAGAACGCAGTTGCTGCATGAGCGGATTCTCTCGCATATCTCGTCCAAAGTGATGCCGGATCGCGCGTTTTTCTGACCGAACGTTCGGTAGTCTTCGGCTCCGGAGCCTGCCGAACGTTCCGGAGCCTGCCCGGAATCGGCCGGAGAATGCCCATTCTGCGCCTCTGACCGTTCGTTAGCCGGACGTGAGCCTCCGTCAGGCACTGAATTTATGGCTAACGTTCGTTCATCAGCGCCGTAAGCGGCGGGAATTTCAGGCCGCGCGTCAGTTGTTGCGTCATTCTCCGTGACTTCCGTTTCCGCATCGTCCATGAAAGCAGGAGGCTCGCAGGCGAACTCCCTGGGCATGAACCCCTGCGCGTGGCAGGCGGCTTTTTTAAGGAGATTGTAAATGTCTGCTTTCTCTTGCGCGGTCATGATGCGATTATAGCGCATAAGGGGCCCGGGTTCAAGGACCGCGCGGCGCCCGCCGCTGCCACTCATGCTCCGCGGAATGCGGTCAGGCATTGCAGGGGCTCTGCTCTGTCAGTATATCCTAACGTTAGGTTACTGCGATGCGAGCGCGTCATGATGCGGACTTTCCGTCTGGGCAGGGGATAATGCGCCACTCTTGTCTACCTTGCGTTCAGTGAGTGTGCCGGGTACTTTGCATTTCGGGATTTTTAGGATATATTTCTTTTGCTGGAATACCCGTGCCTTTTTCTGGCACACAGGCTCCGGCTTTTATTATGGAGATGCTGATATGCGAAAAAAACTGGCTTTGTTTTTCAGTCTTGTCCTGTGCGCCTGTGCTCTTGGTGCGCAGGTATCATCCGATCCTTCCCACGAGTTTTACACGCTGGCGCAGTCATGGGAGCTAAGGGGCATAGTGGCCAAGCTTCCGCCTCTGAGGCCATATCCTGTCGCCGTCATAAAAGACATACTGTCACAGGTGATGCAGGGCGGCTCTGAGCGCGACACGGAGGCGGCCTCCCGGATTTGGGAGGAGGTCACTGGAAAACCATGGAGCGCCGAGCTTGAGATTCTGGCCAACGGCGCCACTTTCAATGATTCCGGCGCGTTCATGCTCACCGCCATTCCCAGGGTGACGGGCGACCTTTCCCTTTTCCATGACTTAGTTTCGTTCGGCTACAAACTGGGCTTTGTGGGCCGCACCCAAAAAAACTACATGGACTTTAATCCTCTGTTCACTAACTACGCCTACGATGCCATTCAGGATCCTGCGACCATAGGGCCCATGTTCTTATATCTTGACACGGATGACAGCATTGCCGTGGGAAACACAAGGCTGTTCGCGCAGGCGGGTGTTAACAGGACGGGGTACGGGCAGTTTCTGGACGACGGGCTCTGCCTGAACGACACCGCGTATCATGCCGCTAATTTCTCCCTCACGTACTCGGCCAGAAGATTCTCATACGCCCAGCAGATATCCGCATTGGGCGCTACGTCCAGCTATGACGGAAGACTTGGCACTCTCCTTCCGAACAAATTCCTTGCGTTCCACGTGCTGGAATTCAAGGTCTCAAGGATATTCTCTTTCTCGTATTATGAGAACATCGTTTACGGGAACAGGTTCGAGCCGTCATACCTCATTCCCGCGCCTTACATGGCGGTGCAGGGGCTTGGCGGAAACAATGACAATCTTCAGATGGGGATAACGGCGAGCGTGAGGCCCATGGACGGCTTTCTGTGGGCCACTGACATTTTCGTGGACGACATAGATGTGAACGGTCTGGTCAAATTCAACTGGGACACAAGGATTCGCATAGCGGCCCGGACAGGGCTGATATACACTCCCGCGAATTCTTTCTGCTCGCGCGTCTCTCTGGATTACACTATCGTCACGCCGTACACTTACTCGCACTGGGAGTATGATAACTGGGACACGATGAGGATGAGCGCAAGGACACGCAATTATCAGAATTACACTAACAACGGAATATCCATGGGTGCCTCTATCCCGCCGAACTCCGACAGTTTTAAGCTCTCGGTGGATTTTAGGCCCGCCCCTCGCCTTAGCCTGGGAGTGAGCACCATGTTCATGCGGCACGCCAATGTGAGCGAGAGCCTTACGGACGATGAGGCTCTGTTTTATCTGTCCTCTGATGAGGGCGTTTACGCCACGGACGGAAGCGTGTATGAGGCGACCGCGGTGGCCGGGGGCAGACAGACTTACACATCACAGAACCATCTTAACTTCATGACGCAGGCCCATAAGATGTACGTGTTCCAGGGCTCCGTCACAGGCGAGTACAGCCTTCCCAGGTTTAAGTGGGGCCGGCTTTCGTTCAAAGGCGGATTCACGTTCGAGTACGTGCGCAACAAGGGTGTGGACGTACACATGTATCCGGGCGGACTTGTGAATAAAAACAAAGAAAGTGACCCCGATAACCCCTCATACAGTTATAACGGAAAGACATACAGCACCCCGGATGAGAAAGCGGAACTTGCCAAACTGTTCAAGGATAAGTGGGCGGAGGGACTCTCTGACTCGGTTGACTGCTATATGTACGCTGGCATCTGCTACAGATTCTGATATGACAGGGAACATTCATACGTATCTTGGCAAGGTAGGGGAACTCACACTCAAAGGCTCGAACATGCACATGTTCGAGAAGCAGCTTGTTAGGAACATCAGAAGCGCGCTGGGCGGGGAGGAATGCCGCGTCTGGACACAGAGCGGGCGTCTTTACGTGGAGTGCGGCGAGGACGCATGTGCGCGCGCGGAGTACGCCCTTGATCACCTTACCGGAATAACGGGCTGGGCGAAAGTCCGGGCCGTGCCCAAGGACATGGATTCAATAACGGAGGCGGTCACGGATTTAGGCCTGCGGGCCAAAGAGCAGGGGGCCGTCACTTTTAAAATAGACGCCAGGCGCGAGGACAAAAGCTTTCCCCTCAATTCCTATGAGATATGCAGGCAGGCGGCGGGAAGGCTGTTTGATTCCGGCGCGCTTAAAGTGGATGTGCACAGGCCCGACGTGATTATCTCTGTGGAGGTGCGGGACAAATGCTACGTTTATTCCGACAGCCGGAGGACATGCAGGGGGCTTCCTGTGGGCGTGAGCGGAAAGGGGCTTCTTCTTCTTAGCGGAGGCCTTGACAGCCCTGTGGCAGGCTACAGGATGATGAGGCGCGGGATGCAGGTGGAGTGCGCTTACTTCCATTCGTATCCGTACACCGGCGACGAGGCCCGGCAGAAAGTGGAGGATCTTGCGCGCGTCCTGGGTGACTACGGGATTGTGACACATCTTAATATAATTCCTTTCACCGACGTGCAGATGGCCATAAAAAAGAAGTCTCCTCCCGCCTGGACTACGCTCATGCTGCGCCTGTGCATGATGAGCGCCGCGAACATGCTCTGCGAGCACATAAAGGCCGACTGCATCATAACAGGGGAAAGCCTTGCGCAGGTGGCGAGCCAGACCGTGGAGAATCTGTCCGTGACGGAGAGTTTCGCAGACAGGCCGCTTTTTCGCCCGCTTCTGGGGATGGACAAGGAGGAGATAATAGACACGGCGGTCCGGATAGGAACCTATCCCATATCAATCCTTCCGTACGAGGACTGCTGCGTGCTTTTCAGCCCGCGTCATCCGGTTCTCAGGGCGGGCCGTGAGGATGCCATGTCCATTTACGGCTCTCTGCAGATAGACGCGCTGGTCAGGGAAGCGTTCGAGCGGCGCAAGATAAAGCGCTTTTCTTTACGCGACACGTTGTCTAAACTCTGAAAACGGCCGATAATCCTTGTATGTCTGGTGGCATAAAAAAAATCGGTCCCAAAGCCTCACTGTTTTTTGCCGCGGGCGCTCTGCTCACGTCATCGCTTTTTGCGCAGTCCGCCATGACTCAGAACCTGGACAGCGGCGTCATTGAGGCCTCCCGGGAGGATGAGGTGCCCGCGCTTCTTGAGGGCATATGGCACAACGGCGGGCGCTACGTGGTATTCAGTGACATACCTCAGGTGGTCCTGAGGCTCTATTACGGCTGGTACAACGACCGTGCCGCGGAGAGCGCCGCGCTCACGGAGAGGAGCCCTCGCGCCGCTAACGATGCCACCGCCGCTTCACCCGCGCAGGAGCTTTCCGTGCGCTATGTCCCGCTGACCGACGAGCTTTTCACTGGCACCGGCGTCACACAGCCTGACGGCGATGTGATTTATGCGCAGGACGCGCCGAGCGGTGCGTGGGATATGCAGGTAAAGTTCCCGGGACTCAAGGAGACATATCACATCCCCATAGCGGTCATAGGCTCGTCCTTGTATCTGGATTTCACGCTCAAGGAGGAGGACAGCGACTCCGGTCCGTCCTACGCCGTGCTTAACGGCACCACGGTGCAGTCCGGGAATCTGATGGCCGGATTCTGGCAGGGGCTCCCGGCGGCGAACGGAACCCTGATAAGCCCCGTGCACAACAGGAAAGACCTGCTCTCGTTCTACGTGACGGACTCTGCCGTGTACCATGTGCGTTACTGGCGCACGGACATGGAGTACACCCCGGGCGTGAGCGCGTTCTTCACCGACGGGGACGCCGTTTACGAGGTCCCCAAGCACCTTATCTGCAACGGCCAGACATACACATGCGTGAACGGAAGAAGCCTGCGCATACGTAACATAGAGCGCGGCTCCGAGCTCCCCGGCCCGAGCACGCGTAACACCATACTTGTTCAGAAAAACGGGGTTGACCCGGAAGGAAACGCCGTGACCTACACAGTGCGCACGTCAACAATCTGCGCGTTCGGCGAGCCGTATCTTACGCTCACTGACGGCACCAGGACGCTGGAGGAGCTTGTGGAGGAGGGTAACGCCAGAAGAAAGCCTTCCCCGCAAAGCCCGTTCCCGCCCCACGGAATACTTGACTTTGACTGGAGCATCATTGAGGATCCACCGCAGTCATACGACCGCCGCGTGCTGGACCTGGGAAAATAGCGCATGATTTTTATTTTAAATTTATGCACGGAATCATAGGCCTGTACATGAAATCTCCCGCGCCGAACAGACATTCTCTCTGACTCCCCGCTTTCCGGGGTTCCGTAAACTCCATTGCTCCGCAACTCGCTGCGCTCGCCCCTCCAATCGGGCGTAGGTCGCGCTATCTTCTCACGAACTGTATGAAGTCCAGCATCATCTGCGTGTTGCCCAGCCTTTTCTCGGAATTCGCCTGCACTGTCACAAGTATGGTGCGGGGCTCGTCAATCGTAAAATAAACAGGCGCCCTTGTGGTAAGCTCCCATGAGCCCAGCGGTGGGTTTGAGGGATACACGCGGTACGGAATGCCGTCCACATAGACGTAGAATGCGGAATGGTCCGTGTCATGCGCTTTCTCGGAGACAAGGCACTCGTATGTGCCCGCGGGAAACTTTACCTTAAGCTGCGCCGTGGAGCTCTCGTCCAGAAGCTTAGCCGCGAACCGTCCGCTGGCCGTGTTGTCCTGCATCACTATGAAATGATGCAGCAGCATGTTCTCGAATTCGTATTTTATTCCCGGATCCTCGTATTCTATTACAGGTATGGTCGTGATTCGCGCGGGAGGCTCCTCTGACTGCACTCGCTCCTCCTCCGGCTCCTCAGGCAGCGTTATCCTGGAGGACATGCAGCCTGTAAGAGAGAGGGATGCCAATGCGATAATGAGAGGACCGCGCATAAAAAGTCTTTTCACCGTGAACTCCACTTCGCAAGATTATAGCATAAAAAAAATCCCTAGTCCATAAAAACCGCCGTGCTGTCACTTGCATCAGGCGGGCATGGGGCTCTAAATCTTAGGCACGCGCGGCCTTGCCATGTTCTTAAGCATGTTCTGGAGAAGAGCGTGCGCGTCCTCGGCGTCCACCTCCTTGGCAGGCTCGTGGTATTCCACCAGGTTTCCGGGGATTTCGTCCAGAAAACGGCTAGGCTCGCACTCTGCGCTGCCTGTGGTCCTGCGGTTGTGGCGGTGGCGGCAGCTGGATATGAGAAGCCTGTTCTGCGCGCGCGTTACGGCCACATAGAAAAGTCTCCGCTCCTCCTCCACGGCATCGTCCCCGCCTTCCTCCACCGCGCGCGCGTGCGGCATGAGCCCTTCCTCCGCTCCAGCTATGAACACCACGGGGAATTCCAATCCCTTGGAGGCGTGCACTGTCATAAGGTTCACTTTTCCGTTGTCCTGCTGGTCGTCCATGTCCTCGCGGCTCAGCAGAGTTATGCGGTTAAGATACGCGAAAAGGCTCGTGTCCTCGTTCTCGGGGTTCGACTCCCACAGCTCTATGCTTTTTACAAGGCTCTCTATGTTCATGTACTTGAAGCGCGCGGATTTCTCGCTCTTGGGGAATTCGCCTATAAGATAGTCGAAGTAATTTATCTGCTCCACCAGCGCGTGCACTTTCTTTCCCAGACCCTTCCCGCCGAGCATACTCCTGTTCCCCTCGATTATGGAGACGAAAGCCTCCAGGTCCGCGCGTGTTTTTTCGCTGACGGGCGACTCCTCCGCATCCGCGCCCAGCACGGCTTTTATGGACTCCCACAACGACACGCCCAGTTCCTTGGCCACGGAATTCAGCGCCTCTATGGTGGTGCGCCCTATGCCGCGCCTCGGGGTGTTTATTATACGCAGCAGGTTTATGTCATCGTCCTGGTTCGCTATGACGCGCAGGTAGCTTATTATGTCCTTGATTTCTTTTCGCTCGAAAAAGCTTGTGCCCCCGCTCATGGTGTACGGAATGTTCGCCTGCAAAAACGCCTCCTCTATGGCGCGGCTCTGCGAGTTCGACCTTATCAGCACCCCGAATTCAGAGTACGTTCTCTTCTCCTCCATGGCGATTCCCTGTATGCTCTCCGCGATGAAATCCGCCTCCGCCGCCTCGTTCTCCGGCATGTATATCTCTATGGGCTTTCCGCTCCCTTTCCCGCTCCAGAGCGATTTGTCCTTGCGGTTAGTGTTGTGCCTGATGACCCCGTTCGCCGCGGCCAGTATGGTTCCCGTGGAGCGGTAGTTCTGCTCCAGGCGAATCTCCTGCACGTCGGGAAAGTCATGCTCGAAATTCACTATGTTCTGATAGTCCGCGCCGCGCCAACTGTATATGCTCTGGTCATCGTCGCCCACCACGGCCACGTTCCTGCCTGAGAGCAGCCTCATCATCTCGTACTGCTGGTGGCTTGTGTCCTGGAATTCGTCCACCATTATGTAGCGGAAACGCTCCCTGTAGCGCGCGAGTACATCAGGGTTCTCGCGGAAAAGCCTTATGGGAAGCGTTATAAGGTCATCGAAATCCACGGCGTTGTACAGCCTGAGCCCCTCCTGGTAGCTCTGGTACAGGGGCTCGTACATCCTGTTCTCTCCGCTCCAGCTCTTGCGCCCAGTCTTTATGTCGCTGAAAAGCACCCCGGTGGCATAAATGTCCATGGACTCTGACGAGAATCCAATCTCCCTCCCGCACTCTTTTATGAGCGCGTTGCGGTCCGTCTCGTCGTAGATTGAGAAATTCTGCCTCCATCCAAGCCTCTCTATGTCCTGCCGCAGCACGCGTACCCCGAACGCATGGAACGTGCTTATGGTCAGGCTGGGAAGCTTCCTGGCTGTAAGGCTCTTTATGCGGTCCGCCATCTCTTTGGCGGCTTTGTTCGTGAACGTGAGCGCGAGTATGGCGCTCTGGGGGATTCCTTTCTCAAGCATGTTCGCGATTCTGTATGTTATGACGCGGGTCTTACCGCTGCCGGCGCCCGCTATAATCAGTATGGCGCCCTCCGTGGTGGTTACGGCGCGGTACTGCTCGGGGTTAAGCTTATCCTTAAGGCTCTCTTCCAAAGACATGGTCCTGCGATTGTACAGGCTAAGGGCCTTTGTGTCAAAGAGTGCGCTGACCTGATTCCGTAAAATTCCGCCTTGTTTTTTTGCTCTTTTGTGGTAAAATTAGCGAAAGTCTTGTTAGGAGTTTTGTAAATGGATGTTTCAGTTCAGGCGTTCCTAGGCCGTCATAATTTCACTCTCAGCCACGATGTGAGCGGTCTGGTGGATTCCATCCTGTTCGACATGCACGAGGGATTGTGCGGACGCGATGCCACGCAGGACATGATCCGCACCTATTCCATGCCGCCGTCAGGGTCCGTGGCGGGAAAATCGGTGATAGCGGTGGACGCCGGCGGGACGAATTTCCGCTCGTGCCTTGTGCGCTTTGACGGGCAGGGTGTCCCCGAGATTAGCGGCCTGGAGAAGACCAGGATGCCCGGTGTCGAGCGGGAGCTGAGCCGCAGGGATTTTTTTGACGCCCTGGCCGCGAACCTGGAGCATCTTAAGGGCATGTCATCCAGCATAGGTTTCTGCTTCTCGTATCCCATGCGCATTACGGAGGACGGCGACGGAGTTCTTCTGGGGTTCTCCAAGGAGGTCAAGGCCCCCGAGGTAGCGGGATGCAGCATAGGCAGGGAGCTTAGGTCCGCGCTCATTGAGCATGGCTGGGACAGCGGCATAAAGGTGGCGATGCTTAACGACACAGTGGCGGCTCTTCTTGCGGGGGCCGCAGACGTGCCCTCAGGCGTGCGGTACGGCTCATACGTGGGCTTCATACTGGGCACGGGGATGAACGCCGCGTACATACAGCCGCCCTGCCCGGATTACGCTGATTTCGCAGAGCAGATTATTGTCTGCGAGAGCGGGAAATTCGGCCACATAGCCCGCTCCGACTTTGACGTGGACATGGACAGAAAAAGCGCCGTTCCCGGAAGCTCCCTCACCGAGAAGATGTGCTCAGGCGCCTATCTGGGACCGCTCATTCTGGAGGCGCTGAGGCGCGCCGCAGCGGAGGGGCTGTTCTCCCCGGAATTCTCAGGCGAGATCTCAGGCATACAGAGCCTTTCCCTTATAGACGCTGACAGTTTCCTGCACGCGCCATACGGGGACCGAGGGGCTCTGTGCATTGCCGCGAAAAAGGGCACGGACTTGGACCGCACCAGGCTTTTCGAGCTCATGGACGCCTTCATGGACAGGGCAGCGAGCATAGCCGCCGGAATACTCTGCGCATGTGTGGTTAAAAGCCGCAGGGGAGACGACCCCTGTCGCCCGGTATGCCTTTTCTGTGACGGCACCACGTTCTACAAGACGTACCGCATGAAGGAGAGGGTGGAGTCCTATGCTGACGCGTATCTGTCACCGCGCGGGCTCCATTACGCCGTGACCGGCGCGGACAACGGGATAACGCTGGGCTCCGCCATAGCGGGTGCCTCCTGCTAGAATGGTTGAAATAACGCTTAAAAAGGTGTAGACTGGTTCCATGGCTCGCGCGAGAAATTTCGGTAAGTCGCTTCTGCTTCTTCTCCTCATAATAATACTGGTCCTGTTCGGGCTTCTGTGGTTCGACTTTCTGGGCGTCATACAGGCCAAGAGCATGTTCGCTCCGGTTTACAGGCTGCTCCACCTTCAGCCGCAGACATCCACAAGCGCCACCGCCAAGGATTTTGTCATGGCGGACCTGGACAATGACCGTTTCGCCAAGCGCCTGGAGTCCCTGAACATCCGTGTGGAGGAGCTTGACAAGCGCGAGGAGGACATACGCGTGCAGGAGGAGAACAACGCGCTTGTGGCCCAGGAGCTCCAGGACAGGGAGACGGCCCAGAATGAGCGCGAAAAAACATTTAATAATCGTGTGAAACAATACGATGATAGAGATAGGAACATCGAGCAAATCGTGCGGAACCTTAACGGTATGCAGCCTGCCCGTGCCGTCGCTATCTTGAACGAAATGAACGACCAGGACGTGATAGACGTTCTCCGCCGTGCGGAGGAGGATGCCAAGGCTTCGGGAGGCTCATCCATGGGTGCGTACTGGCTTTCTCTTATGCCCGCAGCCCGCGCCGCGGAACTGCAGCGTAAAATGGCCAACAAGCCCCTTTCCTTGGACTGAAAGCGGCGCGCCTCGGTGTTTTACCGGAGGTGCGTTCATGCAGTCTTTAAGCGTAGGTTTTCTTTCCACTGCGGCCACGGAGAATTCAGGCACAAAGAATTCCGTCCTGCCGTCGGCCGGTAAGCCAGATAAATCTGGCGGGGAGAATTCATTCAAGAGTCTTCTGGCCTCCTACTCCAGAAAAGACGCGGGCCGTTCGGTCCAGGAAGAGCCTGTCTCCGGCGGAGCAGGCGGACCCGGCGAGAAAAAATCAGATAAAATCCCTAAGAACGCGCCCCAGGACAATGTTCAGGACGCAGAGAGAGTCGATGAAAGGACGGCCGTATCCAGCGAACGGGTGTCCTCCGAAAAAGAGGAGCGCCCTGCGGGGCAGGACACGGATGCCGTAAGCGGACCGTACATCTTCCAGATGCCGCAGGAGATCTCCCAGCGGCCTGTTATAAGCGGCGGAATCAGGGACTCTTTGAAAGAAATAATCAATGACATGAAAGGTGTCTCCGCCGGAATAAGCGATGAGGCGCAGGTGAGCATTACGCCCGCGCAGTTCATGTATTTAAAGTCCGGCGGAGCGGGAGATGAGAATTTCCTGGACTCCCTCATAGACAACGCGGAGGAGTACGTCTTGTCCGTCACGGAAAGCGGGCTGCTCGTTAGCGCGCAGGATCTGAGCGTGGAGGACCCGGAGGCGTTCCTTGGAATGGCGTCCATGGGCGGGATGCAGCTTGAGGACGAGTCTCCTCTTTCCCGCAATGACGTAAAGGAGGATGCAGGGGAATTTCTTTCCGGCGCGGAGCTTACGCGAAAGAGCCTTCAGAGAAGGCCCCGGCCCGAGGAGCTGGGAGCTCTTACCGTCATAGACGAGAGGACATCGGTGCGTGACGCTGCGGCCCTCATTTTCAGTGACTCGGATGATTTTAAAATAGACGATGCTGGCCTTATCCGCACGGACGGCCATGACTCCCTTAATGTCACTGTGAGCCTTAGCCAGCAGGCCTCACAGAATATCCTTTCTCTTGACGACCAGAGCGCGGGGGCTGCGGGAAGCACGTTCCAGCAGATGCTCACCCAGCAGATTCAGGAGCACGCGCCGGATTTTGTGAGGGCGGGCAGCATAGTCCTGCGCGACAACGACCAGGGAAGCATAAACATGAATTTGCGCCCTGAGTCCTTGGGAAACGTTAAGATAAACCTTCATGTTTCCGATAAGGTTATTACCGGCGAAATCACCGTGGCGAGCAAAGAGGCTTACGAGGCGTTCCGGCAGAATCTGGACACTCTTAAGCAGGCGTTCCAGCAGAGCGGATTTGAGAATGCGGCGCTGAATCTTAATCTGGCGCAGAATTCTGGTTCCGGCTTCATGCGGCAGGAGCAGCAGAGAAGCAGCGAGGATTTTGTGGCAAACCGAACGTTAGGTTCTTACGCGGGCTCCGCGTCTGATGAGGCTGCAGGCGATGTCTCCACGGTCGCATCCTACTACGGTCTGGATAACCTGCAGGTGGACATGATAGCGTAATTTTATAGGCATAGGAGATAGAAATGGAAGTAGACGGAGTGCAGTTTAACACTCAGATGAGCGCGCAGGAGAAAGCCAGGCTTGACATGTTCGCGGACTCATTCAACAAAGCAAACACGGTGAACGGACGCGTCGTGCAGCAGTCGCTGGGCAAGGATGACTTTCTTAAGCTTTTGATAACTCAGCTCTCCAACCAGGATCCCACGTCTCCTATGGAAAACACGGAGTTCATAGCGCAGATGGCGCAGTTCAGCTCCTTGGAGCAGATGACTAACATGAACGAGAGCTTCCAGCGCATGACCGCCATGATGAATTCCAACCAGGCCATGAGCACCATCGGAAGAATCGTGGACATAGACCTGGGAGGAACCACGACGACGGGCGTTGTCACGGCGACCACTTACGGACAGAATCCGCAGGTGCGCGTGGGAAACATGTATTACGACATGAAACAAATTCAAGCCGTTTACGGCGAATAAAAAGAGGGTAGCGATATGATGAGATCACTTTATGCCGGCGTGAGCGGCCTGCAGAACCACCAGACAAGAATGGACGTAATCGGCAACAACATCGCCAACGTGAACACATACGGCTTCAAGCGCGGGCGCGTGGACTTCCAGGACATGATAAGCCAGCAGCTTAACGGCGCCGCGCGTCCCAACGAGGAGCTTGGCGGCGTGAACCCCAAAGAGGTGGGGCTCGGAATGAGCGTGGCCGCGATTGACACCATTTTCACTCAGGGCAACCTGCAGTCCACCGGCGTGTCCACGGACGTGGCCATAAGCGGAAACGGTTTCTTCGTGATGAAAAGCGGAGAGCAGACTTACTATACCCGCGCCGGCGTTTTCGGAGTGGACAGCGAGGGCACCCTTGTGAATCCGGGAAACGGTATGCGCGTGCAGGGCTGGATGGCTCAGGACGCGAACGGAAGACAGGTGCTGAACACTTCTGGAACTCCCACTGACTTGGTGATTCCCGTGGGGCAGAAGGATCCGCCTAAGGCCACCACGAGCGTGCACTATGCGTGCAATCTGAACAAGAACACTCCCGTGCTGCCGGACAATCCCACTGTGGACCAGATTGCGGAGAGCGTGTGGAGCACTGAGTTCACAATCTACGACAGCTACGGCCGCGAGCATCAGCTTACGATGAACTTCCAGAGAGTTCCCGACGTGCCTAACCAGTGGACGGTCAATGTGAGCGTGGATCCCGCCGCCGCGGAGGACACCGAGACCCGCGTGGGATTCGGCACCACTGACGGCGTGGACAACACCTACACGTTGAACTTCGACAACAGCGGAAAGCTTCTCTCCATCACGGACAGCGCAGGCAACACCTCAAATCCCGAGGGCGAGATAGTGCTTCAGACCTCCTACACCGTGGCGGACTCAAACCCCAACGAGGACGGAACTCCCTACCGCCAAACATTCGAGCTTAACTTGGGCACCATAGGCAGCATGGAGAACACCATCACGCAGAGCGCCTCAAAGAGCACCACCAAGGCCCGCGAGCAGGACGGATACACGTTAGGCTACCTTGATAACTTTAAGATAGACGGAAGCGGAATCATAACCGGAGTGTACTCGAACGGCTCCACCCGCACCATAGGCCAGATAGCCATGGCAAGCTTCACGAACCAGGGCGGACTTGAGAAGCACGGCGACACCACGTTCGCGGAGAGCATAAACAGCGGAACTGCCAACATAGGCGAGAGCCGCACCGCGGGAAAAGGCAGCCTCATAGCGGGAACGCTGGAGATGTCCAACGTGGACCTTACAGAGCAGCTCACTGACATGATTGTGACACAGCGCGGATTCGAGTCCAACGCCAAGACCATACAGACAGGCGACAGCATGCTTGAGACTGTGATTAACCTTAAGCGCTAGGATTAGCGCGATGAGCGGACAATGCCTGTGATTACAGGCGCCCGCTCCCTGTGATGACGCATTAGTCCGCGCGGGCGGACATGCAGATAAAACATCTCCTAAAGGAGCCTCTGTGTCCGTAAGGGCACGGGGGCTCCGCTTTTTAAGTCCGGCTCTTTCTGCCGGGACGGAGAATATCCTGTGGTCCTAAAGCTTTGCCCTGAGCGACACGGCCCCGCTCCATGTTAGGCTGTTCGCGTCTTTCTGTGCTATGGCGGTTACGGCGGACCTCAGGTCCGTGCACACGCTTACCGTGCCCTGGAAGCACAGAATGTTAAATCCTGTGCCCAGGAATATCTGAGGCTGTATGGTCTTTATGAAGTTTGTGGACAGAGTGTCCAGTGACTCATGTCCGTCATCCTGACCCAGAATTTCTCCGTTGGCAGAGCATGACCAGTTCCACGCCGTGCTGGTGGAGCTTAGCATGCCCCTGGCACCGCCGAACAGCGTAAGGAACAGAATGTTCTTGGAGACCTGGACTTGGGCGAACACCAAGTTGGACTCGTAGGAAAGGTTTATGCTCGCGGACGCGCCGGTGTCCTTTGTGCCGGAGCCTACGCTGAACGAGCCTTTTGTGTAGAACCATCCCGCGCCCAATGACACGGCGGGCAGTATGCCTGTCTCCTTTATAAGGCGGAACCGCGCGTCCAGACCTATCACCATGTAGTTCACTACGCCTTTGAAGTTTTTCAGGCTGAAGTCCACACCAGAGCTGGCGCCGGTAACGCTTGCCGGGTTACTGATGTCTATCCTCGCTATGCTGGGATTCGTCATCATGGCGCTGAATCCTATGTCCATGGGAAGCAGTATTCCGCCTGTCCTTATGTCAACCGAGACGGACGGCAGATAGAAAGTCTCCGGTATGTTGAAGCCCTGCTCCAGGTCCTGCGCAATGCCCGCCAGAGCTTCGGCCGCATCCTTGAATCCTCTCATGTCCAGCTGCGTGAGCCCCATGGAGACTCCTCCGCCGAAGTGCGGCAGTGCGTTCGTGGGAAAAAGTGGGCCTATGTATGCGTCCGCCCACACGTTGTCCTGGGACGTGGCCTGCGGAACCGCCGTAAGGAGCGCCCTGCTGAAGTCCTTAAGTCCTGCGTTCACGGCCTGCTTCTGCTCGCCCGTGACAGCTCCCTCGTCCGCATAAGAGGCGCACACAGCAATGACCGCGGAAAGCATTGCGGCGAGCACTTTTCTTGATTCCATAATTTTCTCCGGTTGCTGACTGAAATTGATTGCTCCATAAATCTAGGAATGTTCGCCCTGAAAGTCAAGTGGTCCCTCGCGCCGATTTTTCCTGAGACGCTTTTTTAGTGTTGACAATAATTCGCAAAAAGTATATAGTCTCTACATCGCTAAAGCGATTTGCCGGCGTAGCTCAGTTGGTAGAGCGGAGGACTGAAAATCCTTATGTCGTCAGTCCGATTCTGACCGCTGGCATTTGCGGGACCTGTCCGTGAGGCAGGTCCTTTTTTCATGCGCGGATTTTCCCCCGTGTCCAAATTCCAAATTCTTATCCTTTAATCTTGCTAAAATTAAAGTTTTTGGATATAATCCGTGCGATGAATTGGCTAATTATTGCACCGAACCTTAAGAACAAGAATCTTAAGCTTGTAGAGGATTTTCTGGACGAGCGCCAGATTATTCCCCATGAGATTTATATTTTTGAGGGCCTTGGTAAAGACGAGCTTTACGATGGCGTCAAGCACGTGATGCAGGCCACCCACTGCATCATTCTGGACAGCGAGGAGATGTGCTCTCTTCCCGATTATGATTTCATGATGGGGCTTCTTGTCGGAAAGAATGTGACCACGTTCGTGCACATGGGCTCCAGGAAGGACGCGCGGTTCGAGTCTTTTGACAGCAACCGTCATTCCGTGTGCCATACATATTCCTCCGTGGAGGATATCCTTAAGCATCTTGAGAAGAATTTCAGTAATTTCCTTAAGGAGGACAAGCAGAGACAGGCCCTGGTGCAGCTCTTTACCATGGGCATCCCGTTCACCAGTGACTGCTTCGCCACCGCACTTGAGAAAGATGACGATGACACATGCCAGCTCTTCCTTGACGCGGGCATGATGGTCAACGCCCGCACGTCCGACGGCGTTCCTCTGGTCTGCGTGGCCACGCGCAGCGACTGCGAGGAGAAAGTGCGCTGGCTGGTGGATGCCGGCGCTGACATAAACGCCGTCTCAGCGGACCGCGGGTACTCCGCAGTGATGGATGCCGTGTGGCGCAAGAATCTTAATCTTACAAAATATTTCATAGAGAACGGCGCGGACTTAAGTTTCATGAGCAGCGACGGCCAGCCCATACTTGTTCTGGCGGTGGGTAACGGCAACTCGCAGATTGTGGAGCTTCTCCTTGAGAACGGCGCGGACCCCGACGTGAAGGACAGCATGGGCATGAGCGCGCGCGGCTATGCGAATCTCTTTAAAAAGCCCGACATGGTGGAGGCGTTCGCTAAATATCCGCCTAAAGAGGCTTCCTGATAAATATGCGGAGGGTGGGGGAATCAGAGGTCAGGCGTGTAGTGTTCGCGGGCGGCGGTACCGGCGGTCATATTTATCCGGGCATAGCCGTGGCGGATTCCCTGCTTGCCCTTTCTAAGAAAAACAACGTTCCGCTTGAGATTTACTGGATAGGCTCAAGAAGCGGAATGGACAGGACTTTGGTTGAGAAAAACCTGTCGGACTCCGGCGGAAGCATAACCGCATTCTACGGAATTCCCTGCGGCAAATTAAGAAGATATTTCTCATTACAGAATTTAGTGGACTTGTTCAGGATAGCGGCGGGCTTCTTTAGGTCCGTGGCGCTGCTAATGAAAATCAGGCCCGATTTTTTGTTCTCCAAGGGCGGATTCGTGAGCGTGCCTCCGTGCAGGGCCGCCCGTTTTCTGGGCATTCCGTATTTCACGCATGAGTGCGATTTTACTTTAGGCCTTGCCACAAAACTGAACTCCGGCGCCGCCAAGAAAATCCTTGTCTCCTACGAGAGGACGGCGGAGCAGATGCCGGTCGCCTTGCGCTCCAGATGCCTTGTGACTGGGAACCCTGTGCGCCCCGTGTTCTATACGGACCGCGCGTATCTGGGCCGGGAATTCCTGGGGCTGCCCTCCGTAAGGCATGAGGGGGAGAAGCCCATCCTGCTTGTTCTGGGAGGAAGCCTTGGGGCAAGGCAGATAAACAATCTGGTCATGGAGAATCTGGACTGGCTCACTGAGCGCTTCATGGTCGTGCATCAGACCGGAAATGATTTTGCGAATGAGAACGCGGATTTTATGAGCGTGGCGCATAAGGATTACAAGCCGTACGCTTTTATTTTCAACGAGATGCCCTTTGTGCTTCAGGCGGCGGATATAGTGCTTTCAAGAAGCGGGGCCAACACGCTGTGGGAGTGCGCCGTGTGCGGTAAGCCCATGGTCCTTGTGCCTCTGTGCGGAAGCGGCACCCGCGGCGACCAGGTGGATAACGCCATGAACGCAAAGAGTCTGGGAGCGGCCCAGGTCCTTTTGGACAAGGAAGTGAGCGGAGAGAATCTGAGGTCCTGCCTGGAGAGGCTGCTTGACGCCGGTGAGCGCGAGCGTTTCGCCGGGGGATGCGCCCGTCTCTCTGGCCATGAAGTTCCATCCCAAACCATAGCGGAATTAGTTTTGGAAGAGGTGAGATAATGACACTGCCCATAATAGATTTTTTATTCCTGATTGTAGTGCTTGCTTTCGGAGTGATAGGCGTTCTGAAAGGATTCCTTAACGGCGTTTTCGGCATAGCGGCCCCCATACTGGGCCTGTGGCTGGCGGCGGTTTTCTGCGGAAAGCTCTCCGTGCCGCTGGAAAGCCAGCTGGGCATTCACTGGCTGAGCGTGATTCTGGCCTACCTGATTATTTTTGTGGCCGTGTTCCTGATTGTGAAAATCATAGAGAAAATCCTGCGCGGTATTTTCATCGGAAGCATAATGAGGTCGCTGGACAGATTCCTGGGGCTGGTTCTGGGAATGGCTGAGGGCGTGGCCGTGGTGACCGTAATCATCATTGTGCTTAAGGCGCAGCCTTGGTTCACTGTGGACGGTCTTCTGGAGGGAAGCGTGTTTTACAAAGTCCTTGCTCCTCTGGTAGCCTCCGCGGTCCCCTCCGTGACCAATGCTGTGGACAGCGCCGCGGCCGCAGGAGCCGGGGCCCTTAAGTCCGTGGGCAAATAATGTTCGACAATGTTCTGCATCAGAGCGCGTGCGCTCTCCTTAAAGCTGACATAGAGAGCTCCAGTCTGCCGGGCTCCATACTGTTCTCCGGCCCGTCATGCAGCGGTAAGCTCACATGCGCGCTGGAGCTTGCCCGTGTCCTCTCGTGCTCCGCTCCGGGAGGCATACGCGGCGACTGGAACTGCGCGTGTCCCAGCTGCCTGCGTCATAAGGCCCTTGTCAGCCCGAATCTGCTTGTGGTGGGTCCGGGAAACCGCACTCTGGAGATAGAGGCCGCCAAGAGCACTTTGCTCTCACAGAACGCGGGCAATACCAGGCACCTGGAGGCCGCCAGATATCTGTACATAAGGGCGGTAAGAAAACTCACCGTGCGGTTCAGCCCTGTCTTATGGGAAGGTGACGATAAGCTTTCCAAATTCACACCTGTCCTTGCGGACATAGACGAGTCTTTGGAGGAGCTTTCTCCGGGAAGGACCCTGCCTGACGGTGACTCGCTTGAGAAAATCCTGACAAAGATAGAGAAGAACTGCTCCAAGCTGGAGGGCTCTTTCTTATATGACAGCCTGCCTGTCTCGCAGATACGCAGGTTCTCCGCATGGGCGCATCTTACCTCCGGCAGCGGGAAAAAAGTCCTCATAATCGAGAACGCGGATTTGATGGCCGACAGCTCCCGCAACGCCCTGCTTAAGATACTGGAGGAGCCGCCTGAAGGCACCATGCTCATCCTTACGACCACGAACAGGGGCGGAATGCTCGCGACCATACTCTCACGCGTCAGGACATACACGTTCTTCGAGCGCTCCGAGGCCCACCAGAGGGAGGTCATAGACAGGGTGTTCCATTATGACCCTTCGTTCTCCGGCGGCGAGGTTCCCGGAACCGTGGATTTGTTCCTGCGGAATTATCTTCCCGTGCGGCCGGACGTAGTGCAGGATTTCTCTGCCAGATTCTACAAAGAGGTGGTCCAGGGTCATGTTCCCGACATACCTGAGATTGTGAGCGGGTGCGGGGGATTTTCTCCGCGCATACTGTACCGCATTTTTCTGGAGGGGATTGTCCTTGCGCAGAGAGGGCTTTCTGCTTCCGGGGGCGGGGCCGAATGCTCCGCCAGAATACTGGGCCTTCTGCGGGAAAGCCTGATGAGCGTGACCGCCTTTAATCAGAATCCGCAGGCGGCTCTGGAAATGCTTGCGCGCGACATCATGTACGTGAACTATGAGAGCGGCGGGGTCATGCGCCTATGAAAGATTTTGTTAAGAAAGCGTCACAGAAAATCTCCAAGCTGTCTGATGAGCAGGTGGAGCGTCTCATAGACTCCCTCAATGCGGAGAACGATGTGCTTGACTCCATAGTGGAGAGCCTCTCCACCGCGCTTGTGATTGTGGACGGCGGCTGGCACATAATCAAGGCGAACAAAGCCGCCAAAAGAATACTGCCTGTGCATCAGGCGGGAGTAATACGCCGCACGGGGGAGCATTTCTCAGGCGACAGCATCAGGAACGACATCCATACAGATTTGTTCGTGTGGGATTTTCTGGATGATGAGACCATAGCGGATTTCCTCAGATCCTGCGCCAGGGAAGAGAGGACGAATGTAAGCGAGGAATTTTCTTTCACCGCTAACGACAAGACGCGCTTTGTCAGCATGAAGGTCCTTCCTCTGGTGCAGAAAAAATTCCTTCATGAAAGCGAGCGGCAGGAGACCGTCATAACTGGCTTCATAATCACCGCCGATGACATTACGGAAAGGCGGCATCAGGAGATACTGCTTCACCGTATGGAAAGCCTTGCTAGCCTCACGAACCTGGCTGCGTCTGTGGCCCACGAGATTAAGAATCCGCTCGGTGCCATAAGCATACACATACAGCTCCTCCAGAAAGCCGTCAGAAAATCCCGCGAGAGTGACGGAATGCTTCCCCAGGAAAAATTCATGGAGACTTACCTGGACGTAATAAATGAGGAGATAGGCAGCCTGAATAAAATAGTGCTTGACTTTCTGTTCGCGGTGCGGCCCGTTCAGGCATCGTTCACTTTATGCGAGCCTGATTCCCTGGTGGAGCGCACTGTAATGCTTTTTAAGCCGGAGTTCATAAGCAAGGGCGTTAGCGTGGACTTGAGCCTGTGCAGGACAAGCCCCCGGCTTCTTATAGACGAGAAGCTTTTCAAAGAAGTGATTGTGAATCTTTCACAGAATGCCCTTGCCGCGATTCTGGAGCGTTTTCCCTGCGATACCGTGGACTTGCGCGGATTTGAGAAAGACGGCGGTGACGTGAGAGATTCTTCCGTGCAGAGAGGCGCGTTCGTCATTGAGTCCGCCGTTAAAAACGATAAATATTTTCTTACCGTGGCTGACAACGGCTGCGGCATGGACGAGAATACCGTGGCAAGGATTTTCGAGCCGTATTACACAACCAAAGCGGACGGAACAGGACTGGGGCTCACAATGGTTTACAAAGTCATAAAGGAGTTCAGGGGCGACATAGACGTGAAAAGCGTGAAAAACCACGGCACTGTGTTCACGCTCTCCCTGCCGGTGCCGCAGACATCCACCATGCTGCTTGAGTCCAAAGAAGGTGAGAGATGAAATTTACCCTGCTTATAATCGATGACGAGAAAAATATACGCGAGGGACTGGCCGCCAACTTTGAGATGGAGGATTACAACGTAAAAACCGCGGCCACGGGACAGGAGGGGCTTTCCCTCATAGAGAAAGGGGACATAGATTTAGTCATAACGGATCTGCGTATGCCCGGCATGAGCGGGGAGCAGGTCCTGGAGAAAGTGGCCTCCGAGACGCCCGGCATTCCCGTAATCGTGCTCACGGGGCACGGGAGCATAGACAGCGCGGTGGAGGCCATGAGGCACGGCGCGTACGATTTTCTTACCAAACCGCTCAATCTGGACCAGCTCGGCATGATTGTAAAGCGCGCCCTTGAGAGCCGCAAAATCCGCCTGGAGCATCAGCATTTAAAGAAAGAGGTGTCTGACTCCAACGCGCTTAAAGGAATGATCGGAAAATCCGCCGCCATGCAGAAAGTGCAGCAGACCATACGCAAGGTCGCGGACAGCAGGGCCAGCGTTCTCATCACGGGCGAGAGCGGCGTGGGAAAAGAGCTCGTGGCGGGCGCCATACATGCGCTTTCCGGCCGCAAAGACAGCACCATGATAAATGTCCACTGCGCGGCATTGAGCGAGACTTTGCTGGAGAGCGAGCTTTTCGGGCATGAGAAAGGTGCGTTCACCGGGGCGGACCATCTGCAGAAAGGCCGCTTCGAGCTGGCGCACGGGAGCACTATCTTTTTGGACGAGATTGGTGAGATAAACCAGAGCGTGCAGATAAAAATTCTCCGTGTGCTTCAGGAGAAGAAATTCGAGCGGGTGGGGGGAGAGCAGACTATCAGCGTGGACGTGCGTGTGGTGGCCGCCACGAACCGCAATCTGGAGGAGGAGGTCAAGTCCGGCAGGTTCAGGGAAGATCTTTACTACAGGCTTAACGTGATACACATTCATGTTCCGCCCCTGCGTGAGCGTAAGGATGACATCCCTCTTCTTATAGCCGCGTTCCTGGACGAATTCAACACCGAGAACGGAAAGCACATAACGGGAGTGGACAGCCGCGCCAGGGCCGCCATGTTCGCCTATGACTGGCCAGGAAACATACGGGAGCTCCGCAACTGCATGGAGAGCGCTGTGGTGATGTGCTCAGGCAGCGAGATTACGCTCGACGATTTGCCTCCCACAGTCAGCTCCGCCAAAACTGATATGAGCATACGCATTCCGCTTGGCATAACTATGGACGAGGCTGAGAAAGTGATAGTGCAGCAGAATCTGGCCGCTAACCGCAACAATAAAAGCAAAACCGCGGACATTCTGGGCATAGGGCGGAAGACATTGCAGAGAAAGCTCGCTGAATGGGGAATGGAGGACGGAAACGGTGCCGGGGATGTATGATAAGCTGGGGGACCTTCTGAGCGAGACCCTGGAGGCGGGCAGGGTTAAATTCGTGCGCGTGGAGAAGCGGCCTGAGCAGGAGGAGGAGCTTTCTGAGGAGGCCAGGAGATTTTTCACCAAGGACGGCGAGACAAGCGAGTCTTCCCTAAGGGCGAGCAAGGCTGCGGAAGAGAACGCGCGCAATGCTGATGCGGAGCGTAAAAGAAAGAGAGAGGAGCGCCACAGAAAATCCTATGAGACGTTCGGAAAGTACGCCGATACGGAAAAATCCACCGGAACTGTCTACAAGAGCTATGAGTACAGGAGAATCACGCCTGAAGTGGAGAGGGCGTTTAAGCTTCTGGGGGTTACGCAGGATTCCGGCGCGGAGCAGGTTAAGGACGCTTACCGCGCTAAGCTCAAGCGGTTCCATCCCGATTATAACTCAGCGAGCGAGACGCTGCGCGCCGTGGCAGGCCAGAAAACTGACGAGGTGGTTAAGGCATACCATCTGATTATGGATTTTCTAAAATAAAAAAGCGCGTTTTTATAAGAGCATAAAGCACTTTACAGGACTTAATGTCCGTGCCGTCATCTTATAAAATCACGCGCCATATCAAACCTCGGGAATCTCATTCCCGGGGCTACTGCTAGGCATGCCCCTTGTAAGCGTGCCCTTTGCATGCGTAGGATAAGCACCATACCGTTACAGGAGTTTTGCCTCGTGCGCTGGTGTGGCGTACTAAAGTTGCTTATATTAGGTCTTTTGTCAAGCAACTCAAATCACTGTACCAGTGCAGGGATTTTCTCCTCGTGTGCTGGTATGGCGTACTAAAGTCGCTTATGTCCAGCCTTTTATCAAGCAACTAAATAACCGTTCCAGCCGGTATTTTGGCTCCTTTTCGGATGACTATTATGCCGTCGGCGCTGTAGAACAGACCGTGATCGCCGTCCTCGTATTTTTTTCCGTTGACGTTGATGCAGCAGTTGTCACCTATGCTCGCGTTTTTGTCTATGATGGCCTTGTTTATCTTGCAGCCTTTTCCTATTCCCACGTTAGGAGCGTTATGCTTTTTGTTGTCCGCTTTCTGGGCTTCGTTCTCATAGAAGTCAGCGCCCATCATCACCACGCCGTTAAGATCGCATCCCTCGTTTATAATGGAGCGCACGCCTATGACGGAATTCTCAATGCGGCTTTTTGTTATGACGCATCCCTCGCTTGTGAGCGAGCATGAGATGTCGGCGTTGTTCACTTTGCTCGGCGGGAGGTTTCGCATGTGCGTGTAAATGGGCTTGTCCTCATCATAGAAGTTAAAGCTGGGAACAGGCTTTGTAAGGTCCAGTGTGGCCTCGTAGAAACTGCGGATTGTTCCTATGTCCTCCCAGTAGCCGTTGAACACGTAGCTGTTCACTTTCTTGGTCTTTATGGCGCCGGGAATAATCTCCTTTCCGAAGTCATTGCACTCGTTGTCCAGCATCTCGTCCATGGTGTCCGCGTTGAAGATGTAAATGCCCATGGAGGCAAGGTATTCCAGGTCGGCCGGAAGGGAGCCGCGCGCTTTCTCGGGAATCTTCCACTGGTCTATGTTGAGGTCCCTGGCGGGTTTCTCCATGAAAGCGGTTATTTTGCTTGAGTCGTCCACCTGCATTATGCCGAATCCCGAGGCGTCCGAGCGGTTCACCGCCTTGGCAGCTATGGTTATGTCCGCTCCAGAGGCCAGATGCTCGTCCATGAATTTCTTAAGGTCCATGCGGTAAAGCTGGTCGCCTGAAAGGATTATGTAATGGGTGGGATGCTGGCTCCTGAAGTGCGAGATGTTCTTTCTTACGGCGTCCGCCGTTCCCTCATACCAGCCGGAATGCTCCAGTGTCTGCTCCGCCGCAAGGATTTCCACGAAGCCGCGGCTGAAGCGGTCAAAAGAGTAGGAGTTGATTATGTGCTGGTGCAGTGACGCGGAGTTGAACTGGGTAAGCAGATAAATCTTGCGGTAGCCAGAGTTTATGCAGTTAGAGATCGGAATATCCACGATGCGGTATTTTCCACCGAACGGAACGGCAGGCTTGGAGCGCTCCTTTGTAAGTGGATAAAGGCGGGTTCCTTTTCCTCCGCCTAGGATAATGGCAAGAACGCGGGGCTCCTGTCTGGGTGTTTTTTCATTAGCCATGTTATTACATTCCTCCGTTTAGAACGTATCCGTTCCTTATGGAATACATTATAAGTCCGCTATGAATATTTTGCAACAAAAAATGATGATAACAGGGCGCCATTGACTTTCAGCGCGTTAAGGCGGGAGAATCTCGTTCTGATTTGCCGGGCCGGGCGGAAAAGATAAGCGGTGCGGATGCCGGCTGAGCGGTTCACCCCTCCGCGGTCACTGTTCTTGGTCCTGGTCCAGCCCGAAATGCTGCCTCAGCGTGGAGAGGAAGTCTTCCTCAGGCATGGGATGCGCATAGTAGAATCCCTGCGCCACGTCACAGCCCATGTTACGCAGGAGGTCGCTCTGCTTCTGGCTCTCTATGCCCTCCGCCACGGTGGTCATTTTCAGTTTCTTTGCCATCTCTATCACAGATGAGATTATTATGTTCTCCTTGGCATCATCGTTAGTCTTGGAAAGGAATTCCTTGTCCAGCTTAAGCACGTCGGCGGGCATGTCCTTTAAAAGATTGAGCGAGGAGTAGCCTGAGCCGAAGTCGTCCACGCTTATGGAGAATCCTGCCTTCTTTATCTCGTTCATCACGTTCACGAGCTTGTTCGGGTTGTCGAACATTATGGTCTCGGTCAGCTCCACCTCCACATGGCTGGGGTAGACGTTGTAGTTGTTGAAGATGCCCTTCAGCTCGCTTATGAGGTTCGGGTTGTAGAGGTGATAGCGGCTCAGGTTGAAGCTTATGGTGAGCGGGCTGGGACACGTGCCGCCCGGACCCATCTTGTTCCATTCTGTAAGGAAGCGGCACACCTCCTCAAAAACGTATATGTCTATTTTCTGAATGAATCCGTTGCTCTCAAACAACGGCACGAATTTATCGGGCGCCAGAAGTCCTTTCTGCGGATGGTTCCACCTTATCAGCGCCTCCGCGCCTATTATCTTCGAATTCGATAGCGAGAATTTGGGCTGGTAGAAAACCTGGAACTGTCGGTCCTTGAGCGCGTTCTCCATGGTGAGCACTATCTCACGGTTCCAGTTGTTCTCCTCGTCCATCTCCTTGGTGTACTCTATGGTGCGGCGTGTTATGAACGCGTTCTTCCCGCCCTTGCGCGCTATGTTGGCTTTGTCCAGCATGAGCGTTATGTCGCCGTGCGGGTCGTCTATGTAATATACCCCGGATGAGAAAGTGAGCGTGCAGTGCTCCGGCAGAATCTTCTTCACGCTGTCGCATATCTCCGTAAGCTCGCAGACTTTGTCCTCCACTATGGCTATAGAGCCGGGATTCTTAGTGAAGATTATGAAATTGTCCGCGAAGAACCTGAGTGCCATGTCTCCGTTTTTGCCGCAGATTCTTTTGAAATACTGACCCTGCTCCATAAGAAGCATGTTGCCTTTGGTATAGCCGTAGCCGTTGTTTATTATCTTGAAGTTGTCTATATCAAGCGATATGAACATGTACTCCTCGGACTTTGCGGTCTTGAGCACGCGCCGCACGTCTTTCTTGAACTGCGCCAGTGTGGGGAGCCCCGTAAGCTCGTCCTCTCCTATGAGCCTGCGTTTTTTCCGCAGGAACAGGAAGATTATGGTCACGGCTAGGAAAAGAATCACAGAGAGCGATATGACTACGAACACCACCGCGTTCTTTTGCGTCTTGCGGTACAGGTCGCGCTCGCGCAGGAAGAACCTTCTGTCTGAGAGGGCCCTGTAAACCACCAGGTCCAGCTCCTGCGGCGTTATGGAGCCGAGCGCCTTGTTTATGACGGAGAGCGCCTCATCGCCCAGCCTGGCGTTGACCCCGTACTGCTGCCAGTACGGAATCTGAAGGTCGAACGTGGTGAACACGGAGAGGTTGCGGAAATCCTGAATCTCGTAGGGTCCCACTATAAGATATTTTATTTTTCCCTGCCTGAACGCCCTTACCGCCAGCGCCGGAAAGTCATACATCAGTATGGTGTAGTCCTCCTGCGGGAAGTGAGATGCAACGGCCTCCTGCCTCAATGTCTCGCATATGGGCATTCCTATGACGGAGCCTTTAGGCGGCATCTCCCCGGTGGAGGAGGCCAGGAGCAGCGAGAATTCGTACACGGACTCTGTGTTCATGACGTTTTCTGTGGCGAGCAGGTTCTCGGTGAAGCCCGCTATTATGTCGGCCCTTCCCTGGTTGAAAATCTGCTTGCTCTCCGTGTAGTTCTTTGTGGATATGAAATTCAGCTCTATGCCCATTTTGGCCATGGCCAGGCGCAGTATCTCTATGTTTATGCCCGCGTAGGACGGCACCGCCGACGAGAAGTCTATGTACTCGAACGGAGGCCAGTTCGGATCCGCCACCACCGTGAGGACGGGATGCTCCTGTATGAAAGCGACCTCTCGCGCCGTGAGGGAAACCTCCTTCTTCTGCCGCAGGACCGCCCCCGAGGGGATAAGCTGCGCGTATGCCGCGGCGGATGCCAGAATAGTAAGAAAGGCTGTATGTGAGAATTTAAGAAAACTTTTTATAATTTTGTCGTGCAAGAGAATTCCCCCTTGTATTCTGATAATTATAAGGCACTTTATGTCATAACACAAGGCTAAAATCGTGTCGGGCGGCCCCTTGCATGATTCATTCAAAACAAGCCTAAACTGAAGGCTTAAAACGCCGAAAATTGAAAGAGAGGTGTTTTATTATGATAAGAGGATGGTACATTGGCGCTAGCGGAATGACTGCGCAGCAGAACAGGCTGGACGCCATCTCCAACAATCTTGCGAACGTTGATACTACCGGCTTCAAGAGGGACATCCCCGTGAGCAAGGAATTCAGCGGGCTTCTGCTAAGGCGCACGAACGCGGACGGCGTGTACAGGACTCCGTTCGGGTCTGCGGATGCGGCGCCCATAATCGGAAGGCTGGGAATAGGCGTGGAGACCAACGAACTCTACACCAGCTTTGAGCAGGGCTCCCTTAAAACCACTGACATGGGCACTGACATGGCGCTGGGGAGCGAGGGTTTCTTTGTGGTGAGCACTCCTGACGGCGAGCGGTACACGCGCAACGGGAATTTTATCCTGGGAAAGGAGGGCATCCTGCTCACTAAGGACGGCTATCCCCTGCTGGGTGAGAACGGCCCCATCCGGGTGAGCGACGACAAATTCTTTGTGAGCCCGGACGGAATGATATACAACCGCGATGACAACGCGCTGGTGGACCGCATAAAAATAGTCCGCTTTGACAACGAGCGCTACCTTAAGAAGCAGGGTGACTCACTGTGGAGGGCGGGCGACATCTCCGGTCCAGCGCACGTGGCTGAGGGCGATGAGCGTCCGCGCGTCATACAGGGCTACCTGGAGACCAGCAACGTGAACGTGGTGAACGAGATGGTGCAGATGATAGAGGTGAACCGCGCTTACGAGGCGAACCAGAAATCCGTGCAGACTGAGGACAGCCTCATGGACACGCTCTGGAACAAAGTGGTTGTGGTCAGCCGCTAGCGTAACAGCATGACCTGATGTCCCGTGCCGCGGGACTGACTTTTTGACGGGAGAAAAAACATGGTAAGAAGCTTATGGACGGCCGCCACAGGAATGAACGGCCAGCAGATGAATATAGACACTATATCCAACAACCTCTCTAACGTGAACACCACGGGCTTCAAGCAGCACCGCGCGGAATTCGAGGATCTGCTCTATCAGAACGTGAAGCTCGCGGGAACGCCCGCCACTGAGGACACCGTAACTCCTGAGGGGCTTCAGATGGGAACCGGCGTCAAGGTGGGGGCCACGCAGCGCATAATGACGCAGGGCTCCCTGCAGGCCACCGGCGTGGACACGGACCTTGCGATTGTGGGCGAGGGATTTTTCAGGGTGCAGCAGTATGACGGAAGCTGGGCGTACACACGCGACGGCTCGTTTAAGATAGACAGCACCGGGCAGCTTGTCACCGCCAACGGAAACCGCGTGATACCCGAGATTATAATGCCTGAGGGATTCATGATAGAGACCCTCTCCATAAGCGATACCGGAGTGGTGAACGTCAAAGTGAACGGGGCCGTTGACCCCGTGCAGGTGGGGCAGCTTGAGCTCTACAGGTTCCCGAACCAGGTGGGACTTGAGAACGTGGGCGACAACCTTTACAAAGTCACCAACGCCTCAGGGGACCCCATAGCGTCACGCCCCGGATTTGAGAGCATGGGAATAGTCAAGCACAAATTCCTTGAGATGAGCAATGTCTCCGTGGTAAACGAGATGGTGCAGATGATTGTGGCGCAGAGGGCCTACGAGTTCAACAGCAAGGCCATACAGACAAGCGACACCATGCTTCAGACCGCGGTAAGCCTAAAGCGCTGAGCATGATGCTCCGATAATCAAATGACTGACTTTTAATGGAAGTGCTTTATGGGTGTGAAAGGTATCTCAGGATCAGGCATAACAGGAACTCTTTCTGATGGCGCGATGCCGTTAGGCTCCGCGCGCAGGGAAAGCGACGAGAAAAATTTTATGGCTCTGGTGAATGAGCTTACCGCCCGCGCTTCCAGAAATGACGCGCGCCTCAATGACGCAGATCTTTCGGGCGTGTCGTCCAGTCAGGTCTCCTCAGGCAAAAGAATCAACGGCGACTACACCAAGGGCTTCAAGGATGCGTTCACTTCCGAGAAGGACAAGAGCGCCCGCCCGCGTGGATTTGCCGCCGGCACCACAGGCCCCCTGGGCAGCGCGCCTGTCATAGACCGCACCAGCGAGCTTTACGAGCAGAGCCTTGAGATGGAGAATTATTTCGTTAAGATTATGCTGTCATCCATGCGCGGCACCATACAGAAAGCGGAGCTGCTGGGCAAGGAGAACAGCTTTGCGCGCGACATGTACGATGACATGCTGTACGACAATTACGCCGAGCAGATTACGAAGTCTGCGGGCCTGGGGCTTGCGGACCAGATTTACATAGAGCTTTCCGGCCAGCGCTAATTTAAAGTCCGCAGATTGACAAAAAATCATTTTTGTGGATAAAATGTCCGCGTAGAAGATTCTGTTTCAAGGAGCATGATGTGCTCCTAAAAATCCTTTCAACATGACTATAATTTATGTATGGATTTGCTTCGGTCTTTATACTTTAAAATCTCAGTTCTTGATGGAGAAATTTAAATGGCAATGAGAAAACGCCGTGACGATGAGCCCGCGCAATCACAGGAGGAGCAGGTGACTGATTTAGCAGCAGACGAGGAGCCCAAGCCGCGTAAGCGCCGTGTGGTGCGCGCTAAGCCCGCGCAGGATGAGGCGCCGCAGGCAGGGCAGGACGCAGAGCCGCAGGAGGGCTCAGAGCCTAATGCCGCCTCACAGGAGGGCGCGGGCCAGGCCCAGGCGGAGGCTTCCCAGGAGTCGGAGCGGGCTCAGGAGCCTGTCTCTGAGGGACAGCAGGGCGGTCAGGAGGGTCAGCCCCACCGCTCGTGGGAGGGCAGGCGCTACAACAACAACGGTTACAGGCGCTACAATAACAATTACGGAAACGGTGATGACTCCGCGTATCAGGGCGGAGGCTACAGGCGCTACAACAACAACGGCTACAGGCGCTACAACAACGGCAATTACGAACGGAACGCCCAGTCGCGGATTGAGGCTATGGAGGCGGCGCAGCACATAGAGAATCCCGAGGAGTACGAGTCCAAGCCCAGGCTCCTCATAAATGACCTCACCATGAAAAGCATCCCGGAGCTGCGCGAGCTTGCGATGCAGTACGGCATCTCCGCAGACGACCTGGCTCCCATGAAAAAGCAGGACATCATTTTCTGCATACTTAAGGCTCATACGGAGCACGGCGGGATTATCTTTGCAAGCGGCGCGCTTGAGATTCTCCCTGACGGATACGGATTCTTGCGCAGCCCGCAGAACAATTATCTTCCCGGGCAGGACGACATCTACATTTCCCCCAACCAGATACGCCTGTTCAACTTAAAGACAGGCGACACAGTTTACGGGCAGACAAGGAGTCCCAAAGAGGGCGAGAAATTCTTCGCGCTTCTTCGCATAGAGAGCGTGAACTTTGACGAGCCGCGCGTGGTGCAGACCCGCATTCCGTTTGAGAACCTTACGCCGCTCTATCCTAACGACAAGCTGCGCCTGGAGACTGTGAGCACGGAGCTGAGCACCCGCATAGTTGATTTGTTCAGCCCCATAGGGAAAGGCCAGAGGCTTCTGATAGTGGCGCCTCCCAAAGCGGGCAAAACCATACTGATGCAGAAAATAGCGAACGCCATCACCACTAACAATCCTGACGTGTATCTTATAGTCCTTCTGATAGACGAGCGCCCGGAGGAAGTCACTGAGATGGAGCGCAGCATAAAGGCCGAGGTCATATCAAGCACGTTCGACGAGCAGGCCGCGCGCCATGTGCAGGTGGCGGAGATGGTGCTGGAGAAAGCCAAGCGCCTTGTGGAGCATAAGAAGGACGTGGTGATTTTCCTGGACAGCATCACGCGCCTTGCCCGCGCGTACAACCAGACAGTCCCCACCAGCGGAAAGGTCCTTTCCGGCGGCGTGGACTCCAACGCTCTGCACAAGCCCAAAAGATTCTTCGGAGCGGCGCGCAACGTGGAGGAGGGCGGCTCCCTCACCATAATATCCACTGCGCTCATAGAGACCGGAAGCCGCATGGACGAGGTTATATTCGAGGAGTTCAAGGGCACCGGCAACAGCGAGATAGACCTGGACAGGAAGCTCGCTGAGCGCCGTCTGTTCCCTGCGATTAACATCAAGAAGTCCGGCACGCGCAAAGAGGAGCTTCTTCTTACGGACAACGAGCTTCAGAAGATGTGGATACTGCGCAAAGTCCTGAACCCCATGGAGGACTCCGACATCCTGGAGCTTATCATGGACAAGATGCGAAAGACCAAGGACAACGACGCGTTCCTGGCCAGCATGAATCCGGGCTCCGCCGCGGTGGACTAAATCCGCGCAGCGCCATGCGCTTGACATGGCGCCCGTTTTGTGGTAGAAATGCGCATATTCAACGTTCTTGTGACAGTAACTTGGGCGATAACAGTAGGAGAATGAGGCGCTGTCTGCACGTTTTAAAGTGCTTTCGCGAAAGTCCGGCGCCTGAGCTAATCTGGTTGTTCTTTGCTGTCGGGCAAGACAAGGAGATAACATGAAAAAGGGAATCCATCCTGAGTACAAACTGACAAAGATTACCTGTGCCTGCGGCAATGTAATCGAGACGCGCTCCACCGTGGAGAATATCCGCGTGGAAATCTGCTCCGTCTGCCATCCGTTCTACACCGGAAAGCAGAAGCTCGTGGACACTGCCGGCCGCATCGACCGCTTCAACAAGCGCTACGGCATAGCGGAGTCAAAGTAAGCGCAGGGCGCAGAAAGTTTTGTGACTTAAGTCCGCCGGGAATGAGTGCCGGCGGATTTTTTTTTGCCCGCGTCAGGAATCAGACTTCTCCGTGCCGCGGTTTTTTGTTATGCTCCATGCGCGGTGAATTTTTGAATTCCTGAAGTCCTCGGGTATGGTCCTGGAGGTTATGTCCGTGAACGAGCAGAGCGGGCTTCCGTCCTGCGCGCGCGGAAGAAGCGCGGGGTCAAATTTGAGGCGCCTGCTGTTTGTGCTGAAGTAAAGCGTTCCCCCGGGATTAAGGACCGCGGTGCATTTTTCGACCAGGCTGTGCCAGTCACGGTTTATGTCCAGCGTGATTCTGGTGCGCTTTGAGTTTGAGAATGTGGGCGGGTCCAGTATTATTATGTCAAATCCGCATGATTTTTCCTTTCCCCTCATGTCAGCCACCGCATGGTCCAGGAATTCCACGGCGTCCTGCCGTGTGAAGATGAGCCTGCTCTCGTCCCGGAATCCGTTCAGCCTCATGTTGCGCTCCGCCCAGTCAAGGTAAGTGCGGCTCGTGTCCACGCTGTGCACCAGACTCGCGCCTCCCTCCGCGGCATACACAGAGAAACTTCCTGTGTAGCAGAAAAGGTTCAGCACTCTTTTCCCCGCGCACGAGTCACGCAGCATTTTTCTAAGCACACGGTGGTCCATGAAAAGCCCCGTGTCCAGATAGTCCGTGAGGTTCACTGTGAAAATCTGCCCCTGCTCCGCCACGGTGCCTGTCACGCTGCCTTCGCCCGTCGCATTCAGCCTCTCGTACTGCTCGGAGCGTCCCTCCTCCGTGCCTGTGAACTTTCTGCGGGTTTTGGTAATCACATGGTCAGGCGGAATGCAAAGGACCTTAGCGGCGGTCAGCGCCATGGCATTAAGCCACACTGCTTCCTGCTCCGCCGGCTTTTCGTAGGGGCGCTCGTAAAGATAAAGGTGTGCGTACGTCCTGGACCGCTCCTCGCTCAGAAACTGCTCCGCCAGCGGACCGTTCGCGCTTACTGCGGCGTTAAGCTCGTTCTGATGCTGTATGGCGCTCATCTTTGTGTCGCACTGCGGGGGAAGAAAAGTGTACAAGTCCAGCGCCAGCGGAATCTCCGGAATGTCGCGGTCATAGAGCCGGTATGAGCCTATGCGGTTTTTTCTGGCCCATTTCCTTAGCGTCCTGTGATTTCTGGTGATGCGGCTCTCGAAAAGCCCTGCCTGATAAGAGTTTTTCTGCTCGGAATCCTGCTCCGCGTTACGGCTCATGCCCACAGTATAGCGGGAAAAATCACAGTGGGCAATAAGTTTTCGGCCGCTCGCAGGCATGCCTTTGTGAGTGCCCGTCCCCGTACGTCATGCGCTACCTGTGTACATTCGTGCGGAAAAATGATACAGTCTCGCATATAAAATCAACATCATCACACGCTTTATGTTTGCGGTATGAATTTTAGGGAAAGACATGGATTTTTTAGAATTTAGTTTGCATGAGAAACTTCAGGAGGGAATCGCGGGCGCAGGGTACGTTACATGCACTCCGGTTCAGGAGCAGGTGCTGAACGCCTCTCTGGAGGGACGTGACCTGTACGTTCAGTCACAGACGGGAACAGGAAAGACCGCCGCATATCTGGTCTCTGTGATACAAGAGCTGCTTTCCAGGGCGGATGTGAGCGGAAAGAAGGCCCTGGTGATGGTTCCCACCCGCGAGCTCGCGGTGCAGGTACAGGAGGAGGCGGAGAAACTCCTTAAGTTCACCGGGCTTACATGCGGAAGCTTTTACGGCGGAGTGGGATACGACAAGCAGGTGGCGGCCCTGCGGCGCGGAGTGGACCTGATGATAGGCACCCCCGGGCGTGTGCTTGACCTGCACGAGGGAAACCAGATGAGCATGACCGACGTGGCGTTCCTTGTGATAGATGAGGCGGACAGGATGTTCGACATGGGATTCTATCCGGACCTGCGCCGTCTCATAAAGGTTCTTCCCGCCGCGGAGAAAAGGCAGACCATGCTTTTCAGCGCCACACTCAACAGCTACGTAAAGAATCTGGCGTGGGAGTACACCAGGAATCCTGCGGAGATTACCATTGCCGCGGAGAGCATAACCGTGGACGAGATAGATCAGTCACTGTTCCACGTGTCAAGTGACGACAAGATGAGGCTTCTGCTGGGCATAATTTCCCGCGAGAATCCCGAGAGCCTCATCGTCTTCTGCAATACAAAAAGAAGCTGCGAGGTTGTGGCCAAGCGCCTTAGGCTTAACGGCATTGAGGCCGAATTCATCATAGGCGACCTGCCGCAGAAAAAACGCCTGCAGATAATGGACAGCTTCAAGGCCGGAAAAGTCAGGAGGCTGGTTGCCACGGACGTGGCCGCGCGCGGAATAGACGTGAATGATCTGGCCATGGTCATAAACTATGATCTGCCCAACGAGGTGGAGAATTACGTGCACAGGATAGGACGGACGGCCCGCGCGGGCAAGAAGGGAAAGGCGTACACTTTCTGCAGCGAGCAGGACGTGTACTCCCTGCCTCCCATAGAGCGCTACATAGAGAAGCCCATTCCGTCCCAGGTGGCGGACGAGAGCCTTTTCACGGAGGACAAAAGCAAGGACGTGTATATCCGCACCGACACCTATCACGAGGATTACAACGACAGAAGCGAATTCGGGCGCAGGCGTAAATCCGAATATGAGAGGAGAGGCGGCCATAGTTCAGGAAGAAATTCAGGCTCGGGAGGAAGAGGCCCGGGCGGACGGCATGAGACCGGCGGACGGAAGGCAGGCGGAAATTCCGGCGGAAGTCCAAGGCGCGGTAACGGCAGGTACTCGTCGCGCAACGAGGAGCGCGGAAAAGATTACAGGCGCGACCGCCGTGTGTTCAGCGCGGAGGAGGAGACAAGGCTCGCCTCCATGACCACTGAGGAGCGCATGAAAGTCTACAGGGAGAAATTCGCGGGCTCCTCCGGCCCCTCCCGTGACTCCGGAGCCGGCAAAGGAAAGGGCCGCAACGGAAACGGAAACAAATCCCGTAAGCCCGCTTCCGCTCAGGACTCATCCAGAAAGTCCGCGCAGAAAAGGCCTTCTCCCAAGCAGGCCCCAGCGCCAAAAAGAAAAGGTCTCCTTGGCTCCATAAAATCTTTGTTCGGAAAAAACAAGTGAGACTTGACTCAGCAGTGATAAGGAAAGCGCAATGATTACAGTATCTGACTTGACGTTAAAATTCTCAGAGAAGCCTCTGTTCAAGGACGTTAACTTAAAATTCATAAAGGGAAACTGCTACGGCATAATAGGGGCGAACGGAGCGGGAAAGTCCACGTTCCTTAAGGTCCTTTCGGGCGAGCAGGAGTGTGATTCCGGCTCAGTGAGCATAAGCTCGGGCGAGCGCATGGCCAAGCTCAGCCAGGATCACTTCGCGTTCGACCAGTATTCTGTCAAAGAGACGGTTAAGATGGGCTATCCCAAACTCTACGAGCTGGAGAAGGCGAAGGACGCTATCTACGAGAAGCCCGATTTCTCTGAGGAGGACGGAATAAAAGCCGCGGAGATGGAGGCGGAATTCGGAGAGCTGGGCGGCTACGAGGCGGAGAATCAGATTGAGCAGATGCTTTCGGGCCTGGGGCTGGAGGAGGAATTCCACGACCGCATGATGTCGGACCTGGACGAGAGCCAGAAAGTCCGCGTGCTTCTGGCGCAGTCCCTTTTCGGAAACCCTGACATCCTGCTTCTTGACGAGCCCACGAACGGTCTGGACTTGGAGAGCATCTCATGGCTTGAGAATTTTCTGATTGAATTCGAGAACTGCGTGATTGTGGTGAGCCATGACAGGCACTTTCTGAATGCCATCTGCACGTACATCTGCGACATAGACTTCGGGAAAATAACTCAGTTCACAGGAAACTACGACTTCTGGTACCACATGAGCCAGATAATGCAGAAGCAGGCCAAGGACGAGAAGAAAAAGCGCGAGGACAAGATGGCCGAGCTCAGGACGTTCATACAGCGTTTCGCGAGCAACGTGTCCAAGGCGGGGCAGGCCTCAAGCCGTAAAAAAGTCCTGGAGAAACTGGAGCTGGAGGAGCTTCCCGTGACCAGCCGCAAATTCCCTTACGTGCATTTTCAGCCTGACAGGGAGATAGGAAACTTTGTCCTTACTGCGGAGAATCTTACCAGCCGCGACGGCGAGGGAAACATCCTTCTGGACAATTTCAGCATAACGGTTCATCCCGGCGAGAAAATCGCGTTCGTGGGAATGGAGCATAATTCCATAACCAGTTTCTTTGACATAATCTCAGGCGAGACCACATGCGACGGGGCGGTCGTAAACTGGGGCCAGACCACGAGCCATGCCTACATGGGACGCGATAACTCCAGGTATTTTGACAACGGCCTGAGCATAACGGAATGGCTTAAGCAGTACTCCAAGGAGCAGGATGATTCTTACGTGCGCGGTTTTCTGGGGCGCATGCTGTTCACAGGCGACGAGAGCCTTAAGCCGGTGAGAGTCCTCTCCGGCGGAGAGAAAGTCCGCTGCATGCTCTCCAAGCTGATGCTTAGCGGCGCGAACGTCCTCATACTCGATGATCCCACGAATCATCTGGACCTTGAGAGCATAGAGAGCCTTAACCAGGGGCTGGTGCGCTTTAACGGGGTGGTGCTGTTCTCAAGCCATGACCACGAGTTCATAAGCACAATCGCCAACCGCATAGTGGAGATAACACCCAAAGGAATCATAGACCGCATGATGAATTTCGACGACTACCTTAAGGACGAGCAGGTGAGGCAGATACGCAAGGAAGCGTACGCGGGCACGAACAGGAAAATCAGGTTCTAGGCTCCTCAGGCGCATTGTGAGGGCGCGAGCCTCTTCTTGTGCGGGCGCCCCGTTTCTGCTATACTTCACCCATGGACTTAAAATCTTTATACGCGGAAATTCTGAACGAGCATAACCTGAATCCCAGCCACAAAGGCGTCATGGAGAATCCCACGTTCACTTTGCAGGGAGTGAACCCCAGCTGCGGCGACAACATCTATCTGCAGCTTAAAATAAATGATGAGGGAATAATAACCGAGGGAAGCTTCAACGGAAGCGGATGCGCCGTGAGCCAGGCCAGCGTGGACATGATGCTGGACGACATAATAGGAAAAAGCGTGGACGAGGCCATGCGGCTCTCGGGTCTTTTCACCGACATGATAAAAGGAAAAATAACGGATGACTCCGTTCTGGAGGAGCTGGATGAGGCCTCAGCCCTTAAGAACATAAGTTTCATGCCCGCCAGAGTGAAATGCGCCGTCCTGGGATGGCACACCATGGAGGAGATGCTAAGGAACGGAAAGACCGCGGGGCAGGGAAGCGCGGACCACTGCGACTCCTAGCCTCACATGGAGCGGCTCATGGACATGCTGAGGACTTTTTTTGCCGGCATCGCCATAGGAATGGCGAATGTGATTCCCGGTGTTTCAGGCGGAACGCTCGCCGTGGTTTTTAACATATATGACAGGCTCGTTAACGCCGTGACACTCAACGTGAGAAAGCTCTGGGCGAACAGGAGATTCGTGCTTCCTGTTTTATGCGGAATGGCGCTTGGCGTGATTATTTTCAGCAGGATTATAACCGTGCTCTACGCTGAATTCCCCGTTCAGACAGACTGCGCGTTCACAGGTCTGATACTGGAAACCGTCCCGCTTCTACTAAGATATGTGCTCGGTAAAAACAGCATGGCGGAGAATCTTCCTGTATGCGCGGAGGACGGCGGCGCTTCTGTGAGCGAGGCAGGGAATGAGAGTCCTGGGAATGATTTAAGAAGAGGAGTTTCCGGCAGAAAATTCTTGCGCGTCCTTGGCGTGGTGCTGTGCGCCCTGGCGGGATTTTTTCTTATAGCCGCGTTCAGTTTCCTTGAGAATTCCGCTGACAGTGCCGCTTCCGGCTTCATCGCTCTGCCTGAGATTTCATTCTCGCTTGAGGCGCGCGTGTTCGCGGCGGGTGTCCTGGGTGCCATGGCGATGGTGATTCCTGGAATATCGGGCTCTCTCCTCATGCTCATAATGGGAGTCTATTCCGTAGTCATATCAAGCATCTCCGCTCTTTTCAGTCCCGGAACTTTCCTGCCTGCGTTTCTTATCCTTCTTCCGTTCGGCGCGGGTGTCATTGCGGGATTTCTGCTGGGCGCAAGGCTTATAAGCGTCCTGCTCAGAAAAATACCCGCGCACACATACGCTGTGATTCTGGGGCTTTTGTGCGGCTCGGCGGTCACGCTGTTTCCCGGCGCAAGATGCTTTGACGGCGTGGCGCGGGCAGTCTCATGCGCCGTATGCATGCTGGCTGGAATCTTTACGGCATTCTTTTTCTCACGTGAGAGAAAGGCCTCTTAAAATCCATCTGCTCCATTGCAGGGCGCGCGTCTTATAGATTTTTTTTCCGCACTGTGCTATAATTCTCCATGATGAGAAAATGTTTTCTGCATTTTGCGGGCGCAGGCTTTATGCTTCTTTCGCTCATGCTTTTTTCCTGCTCATCTCCGAGCGGCTCGGATCAGGCGGAGGAGGTTACGCTCAAAAGCACAGCGGACTCGCTCAGCGAGCGCACCGAATGGACAGGTGAGATTGATGACCATGTCCTTTCCGATGAGCTTCCCGGAGTAGACGGCATGGAGAGAGCCGTGAAAGTTCAGCCGCAGACCATAATACTTTCCTCCGCAGTGAATCAGGACGGCATGGTTTATCCCAGGATAAGGACTTTCTCCTCCCTGGATATCTCATCCCTTAACGCCGGCGCTCTGGATACTCTGAACGGTTTCTGCTCCGCCATGCTTGACGGCTCTGACGCGGAGCGTTTCATGCGGCCTGAGAGAGTCTATGCGCTGGCCCTGTTCTGCATGGATTTGCGGGAGCTTACGGGAGAGGACAACGGCACGGAGAATCCTGTCTTTCACGATTATATTCTGGGAGAGCCGTTCATAGCGGAATCGTTCATACAGTGCCCTGTAAGATTTTTCTATGATGAGGAGAAAGAGGGGCAGGTTCTGTACGAGCGGCCTTCGCTTGACATTTTTTTGTATCTGGAATTCGCGGACGGCAAATGGAGCGTTTTTCAGATTGATTTCTTTTAGGAGCAGCGTGGAGCGTTTATGGCAGAGGAAAAGGAGCTAAGTCCTATTGAGCGGGAGATAGTCTTGCAGTATCTGAGGGACGACAATGTTCCCGTCACCGTAACTTTGGAGGAGAAGCCCAGCGCCACAGAGACGGATTTTCTGGGCGACAGAACCGCCTCTCCTGACAACGCGTCGAGGATTCCGGCGAGCGCCGTTTTTCCCGTGGCACTTCCTGCCGAGCAGCTTACGGTCCTGAATCAGGGCATAATACTTTTAAAGAATGCCGCGCGCACGGTGCAGCCTTTCCTGGGGAAAACCGTCCGTGTGCAGTTTTATTTTAACCATGTGGGGCTGTATTTCATAACCACCATGAAAGATTGCTCTGCCGGACTTGCGCTTGTGGTGCCGCGGAGCATAAAGCGTATGCAGGAGACAGTGACGGTCCCTGATTATGACGTCACCGCCAGAATATCATATACCTCCCGGGAAGGGAACGTCATAAGCCTGGACTGCGTGCCGCTTGCGGGCTGCCCTATTTTTTTCGCTCCCCGGTGGGACGAGATAGAGCTTGAGAATCAGAGGGAGGCGAAAGGCCTGCTTGAGAATTACGTGGCGGAGGCGCGGAGCGGGGAGGGCGGCTCCATAGGCAACGGACTTCATCTGCTCAGGGTGTGCTATTACCTTACGCAGAGAACGCAGGCCGTGAACGAGGCCATACAGGGACTTTCCAAGCCGCTGTACCTTCTGTTTGTGGATGAGCAGCGTCTGGTCCTGGCATGCGACAACGGACAGGATGTCCTTCAGCTGGAGGAGGAGTATGACGTCTCGTTTGAATTCACAATCCCGGCCAATAAGCTTTTAAAGCGGGTCATAAACGCTTCATTTGTGGTGGATAACGTTTACTCCGCGCCCTCGGGTGAGAAGAGATGCTTCTCCGCGTCATTCAGGGGCATGAAGGCCGAGGACTTCCGCTATCTTTCAGAGAGGATAATTAAGCGCGCGTAGAGTTCTGCGGCGTCTGCTCCGTGCTCTCTCCGCTTTCACTTTCAGGGCTCTTGGATTTCTGATGCTTTCTGTGCAGGAGCCTTCTCTTTTTTCCTCCGCCGTTTCCTAAAAGCACCGCAATCGGCTTAAGTATCTCGGAGTTCTCGCAGATGATTTTTATGATGACCATCATTGGTACTGAAAGAATCATGCCGATGAAGCCCCACATCCAGCCCCACAGAGAGAGGCTCACGAGTATGACGAACGGGGAGATTCCCAGATCGCTTCCCTCCCAGCGCGGCTCTATTATGCTCCCCAGAAGCATGTTTATGGCCAGGACCAGCACCGCCACATAGATTATGTGGCCCCAGCGCGGGTAGAACTGCAGGATTGCGAATCCGCTTGTGATGAGCCATGAGATTATGGAGCCGAAGTTCGGTATGAAGTTCAGCAGGAACGCCAGAAATCCCCACACTATGGCGAAGTCCATTTTTATGGCGAACGTGGCCAGAAACACCAGAGTTCCCGTCAAAAGCGATATCATGAATTTTATGGACACGTAGCGCGTCACCTGCGTTATGGTCTTTTTGGCGATGAAAATTATTTTGTGGTTCATTTCCTCGGACGGAAACGCCATGTCCACTTTTGTCCTTAAAGTGCGCAGTTCCAGAAGCAGGAATATTATCAGCAGCACTATGAGTGATATGACTTTGGCGCCGGAGACAAAGAAGTTAGTTGCGCCCAGTGCCGCGGTCTGCACGGCGTTCCGCACGTTCAGCGAATTCCACATGTTCGCTATCAGTGAGGACTCCTCGTCAAAGGAGATTTTAAATGTGCTCGCGAAAAGCTTGTACAGGCTGGTGAACCTGTTCTCGTAGCGCGGATATGCGCTTATTATGGCGCTTAGGCTCTGTGCCACCAGGTTTCCTATCACAAAGAAAAGGAAAAGCGTTATGAGGACTATTATTATTATGCCCAGACCCCACGGAATGTGGATTCTCTGCATATGTTTCACGAAAGGATAGAACACGAACGAGAGAAGGATGGCCATGGTCACCGGCACCACCACGCTCTGCGTGAGCTTAAGTATGGCGGCGGTGGCTATTATGGCAAAAAAAAGCAGTATCAGAAAAATAGAGCGGATGTAGGTGTTCTCATTCATGTGTACTCCGTGAGGCAGTTATTTCTTTGCCTTGTTTGAAACGTATATGGGATTCTGGCCGGAGGGCTCAGGTCCTATCCTGTCAAATCCGCAGAAAGGCACCAGTGCCTCCGGAACGGTGACCGAGCCGTCAGCATTCTGGTAGTTCTCCAGTATTGCGAGCATGGCGCGTCCCACTGCTATGGCGGTTCCGTTAAGCATGTGCACGTATTTGTTCTTTCCGTCGTCATCGTGATACTTTACGTTGAGGCGGCGCGCCTGGTAGTCCGTGCAGTTTGATGTGGATGTGACCTCGCCCCAGTCTCCGTCAGGGTGATTCTGGTCCGCGCGCCCGGGCATCCATGCCTCCAGATCCCATTTGCGGTATGCGGGCGCACCCAGATCTCCTGTGCATGTGTCCACCACACGGAAAGGAATCCCGAGCCCTGTGAAAATCTCCTCCTCTATTAGGCGCAGTTTCTCATGCAGCGCCTCGGACTGCTCGGGCGTGCAGTACACGAACATCTCCACTTTGTCAAACTGATGCACGCGGTAAAGCCCCTTGCTGAAATGACCTGCCGCACCGGCCTCGCGCCTGAAGCAGTGGGAGAGCCCCGCGTAGAGCAGGGGAAGAGAGCCTTTGTCAAGGACCTCCCCTGAATGATAGCCGCCCAAAGTTATCTCCGCGGTGGCCACAAGGCATGTGCCCTCGTCCTCTATGGCGTACACATTGCTTTCGTTTCCGCGCGGATTAAAACCTATTCCCTTAAGGACATCCTCGCGCGCCACGTCAGGAGTGATGAACGTGGTGAAGCCGTGCCTGCGCAGTATGCCCAGTGCGTACATAATCAGCGCCTGCTCCAGAAAAACCGCCTCGTTCTTGAGATAGTAGAATTTAGGTCCCGAGACTTTTGTGCCGCGGTCAAAGTCTATCAGATTCAGGGCCTCGCCGAGCTGCACATGGTCCTTAGGCTTGAAGTCGAACGTGCGCGGCGTGCCTGTTTTTTTTACCTCCAGGTTCTCCGTGTCCACTTTCCCCACGGGAACATCGGGATGGGCCATGTTCGGAATCTGTCTTGCGGCATCTTCCATTTTAGCCACAATAGCGTTCAGCTCCGCCTCTACCGCCGCTATCTCCTCTTTTATGTTCTTTCCCTCGTCAATGTATCTCTTTCGGGTCACGTCGTCCAGTTTCTGCTTCATGCTTGCGGCGTTCTCGTTGCGCTTCTGTTGAAGGTTCTGCAGCCTTGTGGTAAGCGCGGTACGCTCATCAAAGAGCCGCACTACTAAATCTGCGTCCGCCTTGATGTTACGGTTCTGTATGTTCTGCTTGACTTCCGCCAAATGCTCTTTTATAAACCTGTAGTCCAGCATTTTGTTCCTCTTTCTGCGTTTTTGTTTTCTGCTACTATAATGAAAAATCCGCTTTACTGCAATTCGTAAGTCGCATTCACCTCCACGGTGATTACGGTCTTTCCGCCGGATGTGGGCGTCATGGCGCCTGTGTCCGCGCTGGCGGCCTCCGCCATAAGCTTGCTGGAAAAGTTTCTGCCTGTCTCCGCGTTGGTGTAGGTTGACGGGGTGTATTCCTGTATCGTGAGGATTTTTCCCAGGCTCGCGGCGCTTGATGTGGCCAGTGTGTTCGCCACGCTCTCAGCCTGCTTTACCGCCAGAAGGCGCGCCTGCTTTACCGCGGCCTCGGCGTTGCTCACGGAATATGAGAGCGATATCAGCTGGTTCGCTCCGGCCTTTATCGCGGTGTCGATTACGTTTCCCGCCCTGGAGATGTCCTTTACGATTACGTTTATGCGGTTCGTGACGTTGTACTGCCCGGGAATGGTGCGCCCGTTCTGGTACGATGACTCCTGGTACAGCGAGTATCCTGACGTGTAGATGTAGTCGCTTGAGATTCCGCTTCCTATGAGGGCCTCGCGGACGGCTGTCATGCGCGAGGCGTTCTCCTCCGTGGCCTTTATGACGTCCCAGTTGCGCGTGTTCACGGCGAGCGAGATTGTGGCCTGGTCGTTCTCAAGCTCCACCTTTCCCGTGCCGTTCACGCTCACCGTGCGGGTGAACTTCTCCGCCTGCTGGATTGTGCATGATGACAAGGCAAGGAGCAGGGCAGGGAGAGCCAGAGCTCCGCGCAGTACGTTTGAATAAAAAGCTTTCATGATTCACCTCTATCTTATGTTGAAATAAAACCTTCTAAGGTATGTTATGCGCTCGTTCGCTTTAGCCCAGTTTATGCTCTGCGGATATCGGCGCACTATTGTCTCGTAGATGTCCAGAGCCGCCTTGATGTTCCGCACACTGGAATTGGACTCCAGTGTCTGTCCCTGAAGGAAGAGCCCCTCGTCCACGCGGTTCACGGCTTTCTCGAAAAATGCGTTCAGGTAGGCCAGTGTCTCCGCGTACTGCGCGCTGTCATAGCTTTTCTGCGCCAGATCCAGAATCTCGTCGGCGGAAAGATTCTCGGTGTCCACGCTTACGCCGGGCTGTGCGGGTTCCGGCGGGGAAGTCATGGAGTTACCCTCATCGGTCCGCGGGCTCTGCGCGGATGTGGCAGTCTCTGAGTTCTGTATGGCGGTGCTTCCGGTGCTCTCATCGTACCTGGACTGCATCGCATTCTCCTTAGGTGAGGAATTCTTGGAGGACTCCTGCTCCTGCCTTTCCGCAGCCTCATCGCCGCTGACTGATTTTTTTGCCTCCGCGGATGAGGCGCCTGCATTCCGTGTGCCGCCAGAAGCATTCCCGGTGCCGGAGCTGCCAGCCTCCTGTGCGGTGCCTCCGCTCAGGGGGGATTTAGGCGGAACCGCCTCCGCGTAGGAGGGCGCCGTGACCCGTGAGTTGTCAGAGGATTTTCCTTTTATCTCCACGGCAAGGTAATCGTCTATGTAGTTTCCTGTGAGCGCGTCGTTCTTGTAGAAGTGGAGGATTGTGCTTCCCTCCTCTTTGGTGCGCAATGAGAACGATGTGTCCGATGTGCCCACTTTTCTTCCGAAGTAGCGGATTCTGTCGCCGCCGTCAGTCTCGCCCAGATAGACCCAGCCGCTCCCGGGATACACCACGTCAAGGTACTGGTTGCTTTTAAGCGTGACTGAGCGTGACGGAGTTATCACCTCAGTCTCTTCCGCCTCCTGCGGCCCAGAAAGCCCGTCCTCCGCATCAGTGTCATATGCGGTGGTCTCTGTGCGGGTGGTCCGCTCCGTTCCGCTTGCGGCGGGGGAGGGCTGCGGGTCCCTGCGGCTTTGTGCGGAGCTTCCCTGAGTGTCTCCTCTGTTTGTTGCCGTTCTCTCCGCTATGCCGGGTGAGGCCGTCTCCTGTGGTCCCGGAATCTCATCCTGCGCGGACTCCTCGTCATCCTCCGCCGAGATGAGGGTGCTTCCGTCCGTGATCAGCGGAACGTTGTCACTGTCCAGTGTTATTCCGTCGTCAGTTAAGTCATCCTCAGTTTCGGGCGTATCACTGTCATCCGCAGGGCTTATGAATACAGCCTCATCGTCGGAGAGCGGCTCCAATTCCTCAGGCGTATCAGCCTCGTCCTCATGGGCCTGGGGTTGCTCCGAAATCTCCGTCTCCCCCTCGTCGAAAATCTCAACTTCCTCGGGCTCAGGAAGATTTTCCACGGATGCTGCCGCGTTGCCGGGAATCTCATGCTCTGCGGCGTCAGAGGTCTCCTCTTCGGCGCGCGGGCCGTCATACCCTTTTTCTGCGGAGGGCGCGGACGCGCATGATGCCAGAAGTGCGCAAATCCCCAGCGATAATAGAATCAGATATTTTCTCATGGCGCCGCTCCTATGATTTTCTCCACGGCCTTGTCGTTCGCCCTGCCGAGCTCGCTTACCGTGGACTCGTCAGGCATCGTGAACCACCGCTTTGCCTCCTCGTCCTGCCACACTGAATGGCTTTCGCGCGAGAAGTAGTATTCCTGCGTGAGGAATTCTTTCTGCGGCCTTATGAATGATTCCACCGGGAGCTCCTGCGTCACAGGAGGAAGGACCGGCGTTTTCTTTTTTATTTGGATTTTGGGAATCTGGGCCAGGGCTATGCACAGCGCGCTCACTGCAAGAAACAGCAGTATGCCGGTTATGGTCAGGGTGAGCTTTGAGCTTCTTTGAATGAAACCGCTCGCGGCGTCCAGTATGTCATGCACGCCGTCCGCAATGAACGTAAAAAATTCCATGGCCTGTCTCCGGCTCTCTCCTACATCTCGTCCTGTCCGGCGGGCCCGTCATCCGGATTCTGCTCCGTCTGTCCGTTATCGCCCGCAGTCTGCTCACCGGGCTGTCCGCCGGAGGTCTCATCCTGCTCAGGACCGGGGACTCTTAGCGAGCCGTCGGGATTATGCTCCCTGCGCGGCGGCCGCGGGGGGATTACGATTCCTTCTTCAGGCGGCACGTCCTCCTCCACGAAATTCTCCTCCTCCCCGTAGCTAAGGCGGGCGTTCAGAGTGTCCTCGTCCTTTCTGATTTGAACCACTTTTGTCACGCCGCTCTCCTGCATTGTGACTCCAAGGAGCGTGCTCGCGCATACCACGGTCTTTCTGTTGTGCGTGATTATTATGTACTGGCTCACTCCCGAGAAAGCGCCCAGCGCGCTCACGAAGCTTGCCACGTTCTTGTCGTCCAGCGCGGCGTCTATCTCGTCAAGCAGGCAGAAGGGGCTGGGACGCACCTGATATGTGGCGAACAGGAGCGCTATGGCGGTCATGGTTTTCTCTCCGCCGGAGAGCAGCGATATGCTCTCAAGTTTTTTTCCGGGAGGCTGGGCGTATATCTCTATTCCGCTTGTAAGCACATTCGCGGGATCCGCCAGCCTGAGCTCCGCTCGTCCGCCTCCGCCCATGAGCCTTCTGAACATGTTGTGGAAATTCTTTCTTATGCGGTTGTATGTGGTGAGGAACATCTCGCTTGATTTTGTGCGTATCTCCTCGCTCACGCGCACCAGATTCTCCAGCGTCTTCTGCGTGTCGTTGTAGCTTGCCAGCTGGCGCTCGTACCTGTCTTTCTCTTCCGCGAACTGCTCCATGGCCATAAGGTTCACGTTGCCCAGGTCCTGCATTTTCTGCTTGGAGACGGCGAGCTTGTCCTTAAGCTCCGTGGGTGAGGCGGAGATGGTGTACATCCTCTCCTCGAATTCCATGAGGTCCCTGCCCCTGGATTCCTGGAAGTTCTGTTTAGTGTTTTGTATCTCTGTGTCTTTCTGCACTATGCTTAGGTTAAGTTTCTCCAGCTGCGTCTGCCAGCGCTTGAAATCATCCTGCTTCTTCTGGAGGGCGCTCTGTTTTCCGCTCACCCGGCTGTTGCAGTCGGCTATCTGCCTGTCAAGTTCGTTCAGCTCCTTGGTGAGCGAGTCGCCGCGCTGCTGAAGCTCCGCAATCTGCTCCTCGCATTCCTCAATCTGCTCGTCCATGCTCTCGCGTCTGCGGCTCTCCATGCCCAGCTCGTCCTGCTGCTCGCGCAGTGCAGCCTCCTCTCCCGCCAAAGATTTTCTCAGCGTGCCTATCTGCTGCTCCGCTGCATGAATCTGCTGTATCATCTCCGCCTGGTTCACGCGCAGCTTGGAGAGGGTCTCCTTGTATTCGTCTATGCGCCTGCTCAGCTCCGAATTTGTTCTGGTGAGAGAGTCTATCTCTTTCTGGATTATGTCCACGTGGCCCAGGTTCTCCTCTATGGCGCCGTCTATGCTGCGTTTCTGTGTGATTATGCCCTCCGGTGCCAGGAAGTCGTCTATGAACTGCGGGGTGGTGCGGGCATAGGACTCCACCGCGCCCTTGAGCTCCTCCAGCATGGAGCCCAGGTCCGTGAATGCCTGCAGTGCGTCCCTGCTGTATGAGTCCGCGTCCCTGGCAGTGTGGCTGGGGAGGGAAGCCGCGTCCCTGAAAATATTCGCCCTGCCGTTCGCGAAGATTTTTATCTGCTCAAGCTTTGTGTAAAGCTCATCCTTGGCTTTTTTGTTCGCGGATGATGAGTAGCCCGCGTCCTTGAGCCTGGCGTCCAACTCCGTGACTATGTCTTCCGTTATGGCGGCGAGCTGCTTCTGCATGTTCGCCCGCTCCGTCTCCAGGTTGTGGATTTTTCCGTAGTCGGTGGCAATCTGCTTCTGGTTCTCGTCTACCTGTGACTCGCTCTGCCTTATGTTCTCTATGAAGCCGTTTATGTTCCGGCTTATGTCCTCCTGCTTTTTGTTTTTTTCGTAAAGCTCCGCGTTCTGATTGTCTATGTCCTCGTTGTATTCGTCTATGCGCTCTTTTATGTTCTTTATGCGGTTCTCAATCTGACCGATTTTCTCGCGGATGGAATTCTGCTGCTCGTGCAGCTGCTTGGCCAGAGCCTTTTTTCCGCTCTGCTCCGTGAATATCTTTATCTGCTCCTGCTGCTTGGCGTTCACCTGCTCCTGGAGGTTTTTTATGCGGTCCGTGTTCTCGTTCAGCGTCTCGTAGATTTCCTCTATCTCTCTCTGCGCCGCGCTGCGCCTTTTCTCCGCCTCCGCCCTGTCCGCCTCAAACTTGGCTTTTTCCTGCGTGGATTTCTTAAGGCGCAGGAGATTTATGTCCCTGTCGTAGTCGAATATCTCATCCTGCAGCCTGCGGTATTTGGCGGCTTTGTCTGCCTGTACCTTGAGCGTCTCGTAGTTCCGCTTGGTCTCAGCGAGCCCTATGTCTATCTGCGCCAGGTTTGCCCTGGTGTGCTCAAGCTCGCGCTCGGCCTCCGCCACCTCCGACTTGCTTCTGCTTATGCCCGCGGCCTCCTCAAAAAGATAGCGGCGGTCCTCAGGCTTGCTGGAAAGAATCTGGTCTATTTTTCCCTGCTCCATCACGGAGTATGCGGACTTTCCCACGCCGGTGTCCATGAAGAGCTTCTTTATGGCCGTGGGGCCCACCGCCCTGCCGTTTATGAAATACTCGCCCTCTCCTGAGCGGTACAGGCGGCGCTTTATGGCTATCTCCGTGTCCTCCATCTGCAGAAGGCCGTTCTCGTTGGCTATGGTCAGCGTGACCTCCGCCATGGAAAGAGGGGAGCGGGTCTCCGTTCCGTCGAATATCACGTCTTCCTTGGCGCTGGCGCGGACATTCTTTGGATTGTTCTCTGCCAGAACCCATTTTATGGCGTCCACTACGTTGCTTTTCCCGCAGCCGTTCGGGCCCAGCAGAGCCGTGATTCCGTCCGCGAAGTTTATGTGCGTGCGGTCGGCGAAAGATTTGAATCCGTATATCTCAAGGCTTTTTAAAAACACAGGTATTCCCCTTACTCAAGGCGAGATTATATCAGAAAGGAGGGCGTGTAACAATACTTTCTGCGATATACTTGGCTTTGGCCGCTACAGCAGCGGCTCCGTTATTTTTCCTGAGCGGATTTCCTTGGGATGGACTTTTATGCCCAGCTGCTTCTCCAGCGCCGCGTAGCTCCGCATCTCGAATTCATCGCCGATTACGCAGTTAACGCCTGTTTTCCCCGCCCTGGCGGTCCTGCCGGCCCTGTGTATGAAGAAATCCTTCTCGGACGGCAGATCCATCTGCACCACGTGGCTTATGCCGGGAATGTCCAGTCCGCGGGAGGCCAAATCCGTGGTCACAAGGACTTTAAGTTTTCCGCTCCTGAAACGGTCTATGGCGCTTTTGCGCAGAACTTTGTCCGTGCCGGCGCTCAGTCCCATGCAGTCTATTTTTTTGTAGAGCAGTTTTCCTGTTATAATCTCCACCTGATCTTTCCTGCCCGTGAACACCAGAAGCTTCTCTGGCTTTGCGGCGTGTATGAAAGAGCGCAGGGTGTCTATCTTCTGCCTCCGCTCCGCGAAAATGGCCCAGTGCTCTATTTTTTCCCGGAGCACGTCTGACTGCGGCATGGTCACAAGCTTTATGGCGCGCGCGCCATTCTCAGAGGCGCTTTCGTCAGCGTCTTCCTGGGAAAGAATCCTGCCCCTTGCTTTTTCCAGGGTGGCGCGCGTGTACTCGCTCACTGTGGCGGAATTCCCTATAATCTGCACTGATGCCGGAAGCCTCTCCATGAGCAGCTGCGTGGACTCCCTGAGCTCCTTGCTCAGCAGACGGTCCGCCTCGTCCAGGACCAGTACCTCCACATGGTCCGCCTTAAGCTTTTTCAGGTGAATCAGCTCCAGTATGCGGGACGGTCCCCCCACTACAATCTCGGGCTTCTCGCGCAGCGCCTCTATCTGACGTGATATGGGCGCGCCTCCTATGCACAGCGCGCATTTTACCCGGCTCACGGCCTGCGCCTGGATTTTTATCTGCGAGGCAAGCTCGTATGTGGGGGACGCTATCAGAATCCTTACGTTTCTCTGCGGGTTCTCCTCTGCCTTAAGTTTTCTAAGCAGAGGAAGAAGATACGCGAACGTTTTTCCCGTCCCGGTCTCGCTCTGGAACATCAGATTGTCGCCGGAGGCGATCATGGGGATGACCTTCTCCTGTACCGGCGTGGGCTCCGTTATACCGAGCCCGCTAAGTCTCTCTAAAGTTTCCTGCTCTATGCCTAATCCGCTGAATGTGTGCTCCATGGATACCACTATAGCATATTTTTTTGTTTTTGTGATATAATCCGCGGCATGAAAGTAGGAATTGACACCTTTGGCTGTGACCATGGAAGAAGCGGCATAGGCTCATATCTTCTCTCGCTGGTCGGGGGGCTCCCGGAGGACGACGGTATCTCTTTTGAGCTTTTTGGTCCTGAGATGGACCGCTACACATATACGGGCGACAAGCCTTACGGCTGGAAAAGCATATCCGTTCCTGACAGCATTGTGGCGGAGAGGATGTGGCACACTTTCAAGGTGAATTCATTCGGCCGCAAGCAGGACTATGATGTGATACTTTACACCGCGGGCGCGCAGATGCTTCCGGGAAGATTTAAAGTGCCGGGCGTGGTGGTGGTCAACGGAATCGTGAGCAACCAGCTTTCAAAGACCGATGATATGTGGGTGAGGGCGGGCATAAGGCGGAGGCTTTCTAAGGCGGACTGCATAATAGCGGCCAGCCAGTTCATAAAAAAAGATTTGGAGCGGCACGGATTCAAGGGTTGCCGGATAGAGGTCATACATAACGGCATAGACCACAGTATGTTTTTCCCGGCCCAGGTGGTGGACTCTGAGAGCGACGTGATAGACATAAAGCCGTTCTCAATAAAAAAGCCGTACATAATCTATGCCAGCCGCATGCACAGCGAGGAGAAAAAGCATCTGGAGCTGATAAAGGCGTTCACCCTGTTCAAGGAGCGCACGGGGCTGCCGCACCGCCTGGTCCTTGCAGGAAGCGAGGGTGCGTACTATGACGCGGTAAAAAAGGCCGTGTTCGCCTCCAGCGCGGCAAGCGACATCATAATCACGGGGTTCTTCGCCCAGGAGAATTTCACTAAGCTCTACAGGAATGCGGAGGCATGCGTGTTCCCGTCAGTGAACGAGGGGGTGGGGCTGCCTGTAATAGAGGCCATGGCCGTGGGGATTCCCGTGACATGCTCGCGCGCTGGCGCCCTTGGGGAGATTGCGGGAGAGCACGCCCTGTTCTTCGACAGCGACAACATAGAGGAGATGTCCGCATGCCTGGAGAAAATTCTGTGCGACCAGAAACTCAGGAAAGAGCTGGTCTCCGGCGGCCTGGAATGGGCAAGGCGTTTCTCGTGGGAGAAGACTGCCGCATCCACCGTGGAGGTCCTGCGGTCCGTGGCGGACATGCCCCGCGGCGGAAACGGATAGTGTGATTGCCGACGGTTATTCCTATTTTATCCGGCCGCTCACGGTGTGCCGGGTGGTTATGGCTTTGCCCGCCGCCATCAGCCTGGTTCCGTCTATGTTCACGGATTTCTCTGTGACTTTTATTTCCACCGCAAAGAAATCATCCGCGCTGATTTCTGAGGGCTTTTTCGCGTTCTCATCCGAGCCCTCCAGAATGACCGGAGTTCCCGGCTCTGCCCACGGCGCTTCAAGCGGCTCCACGCATGCTTTTCCGTTCTCGTCCGTGTAATCTGCCGCAAGCAGCATTCCGTGGCTTTCTATTCCGCGCATTTTGCGTGGCGCTAGGTTCGCGGCAAGTATTATGTGCTTCCCCAGAAGCTCCTCCGGCTTTAAGAAATCACGCAAGCCGCTCTGTATTACGCGCGGGCTTCCGCTTCCGTCGTCCAGCGTCTCCACGTAAAGTTTCTCGCCGTCAGGATTGCTCTCTATCTTTACGATTTTGGCCACTTTAAGCTCTATTCTCTCGTTGAAGTGGGCTCCCTGGTCACGCGCGGTCTTTGGCTCAGACTCTGATTTTCTCTCTTTTCCGCTGACAGTTTTTCCTTTCTCCTTTCCGCGCTCTTTCTGGCTTCCTGAGTATTTCTCGCGGAAAGCATCCGCCGTCTTCTGGTCCAGCGGAGTGAAGAATATCTCCGGGCATGAGACTTCATCCAGTCCCTCGGTCTTTCCTAAATCCGCCCAGCAGAGTCCCCCGTCTGCACGGCTCTCGCCGAATTTGGGCTCCGAGATGCTCTTCCCCAGATATGAGAGTATTTTCTCCGAGAACTGTGGAAGATACGGATGCGCCATAATCATCAGGTCCTTTATCATGTAGCACAGATTGTGTATCAGCGCGGCGGCTTTCTCCGGCTCTGAGCTCCTGGTTTTCCATGGCTCGCCGTCCTGGAACGCTTTGTTCCCTATGTCGCTTATGGCGAAAATCTCATGGAACGCGTCCTTTAAATTCGCCCATTCCAGGTTCCTTGTTATGCTCTCCTCGTGCGCCTTTATCTTTGCCCACATCTTGTCGTCAATAGGAGCGTCGGGGATTTTTCCGCCGTAATACTTCGTTACGAAAAGCAGCGTGCGGTTCACCAGGTTCCCCAGATTTCCTATGAGCTCCCCGTTGTATTTCTCGCGGAATTCTTTCCACGTGAACTGGTAGTCCTGCTTCTCCGGCCGGTTGTAGAAGATGAAGAATCTCCATGCATCCGCCTTTATCCCTGTCTCCATTGCGTCTGTCCCGAAAACTCCCACGCCGTGGCTTTTGGAGAATTTGCCGCTCTCGTAGTTAAGATACTCGGTGCTGCTCATGTGATATAGCTTTGTCCAGTTGTGCCCGCTTCCCAGAAGAGTGCAGGGGAAAATCACTGTGTGGAACGGGATGTTGTCTTTCCCTATGAACTGGAACAGGTCCACCGGGGGCTTTCCCTTCCCCTCATCGCTCTCCTCGGGGAGCCACCAGCTTTTCCAGTCGAAGCTTGGCTTTGAGGCGGCTTTCAGCTCGTCCGCAAGCTGCTTTGTTATGGACATATATCCTATGGGCGCGTTGAACCACACGTAGAACACTTTCTCCTCGTAGCCTTCCCTTGGAACCGGGATTCCCCATTTTAGGTCGCGCGTGATGGCCCTCTCGTTGAGGCCGTCCCTTATCCATGCGTGCGTCATGTTTATGGCGTTGTCGGACCATCTGCCCTCGGCGCTGGTTTTTGTGACCCACTCGTTCAGCTTGTCCGAGATTGCGGGCAGATTTATGTAGAGATGCTTTGTCTCTCGTATCTCAGGAGCGGAGCCGCATGTGGCGCATCTGGGGCTCAGAAGCTCCACGGGGTCCAGGAGAGAGCCGCATTTGTCGCACTGGTCCCCGCGGGCCTCCTCAAAGCCGCATTTGGGGCAGGTGCCGTTCACGTATCTGTCCGCCAGGAATCTTCCGCACTTGGGGCAGAAAAGCTGCTTGTTCACGTGCTCCGTTATGAGCCCGTTTTTCTCCAGGTCCTTGAAAAGCCCCTGCGTTATCTCCGTGCACTCCTCGTTCGATGTCCTTCCGAATTTGTCAAAGTTTATTCCGAACCACTGGTAAATCCTGTCATGCTCGGCGAAATAATAGTCGCAGAGCTCACGGGGAGTTTTCCCCTCCTGAATCGCCCTGGTCTCTGTGGCGGTCCCGTACTCGTCGGTGCCGCAGACATATAACGTGTCGTAGCCCCTGCTTCTGCAGAACCGCGCGAAAACGTCGGCGGAGAGCATCTGTATGAGGTTCCCCAGATGAGGTATGTTGTTCACGTAAGGTAATGCGGATGTGATAAGTCTTCTGTTCATGCGGGCATTATAGAGACTTTGCGCTGTTTTTTCAACCAATCACTGCGCGGCGCTTAGCACCTGGGAGAGGCTCCATTTGCAACACGCGACGCATTGTGGTATAGTGTGCGCATGGAACATAGAGACCTCGTCCTGCCTCCTGATATAAAAGGGGCGCATGTACATTTTGTGGGCATAAAAGGCACCGGCATGGCGGCCCTGGTGGAGATTCTCTTTGCCCGCGGCGCTGTAATAACCGGGAGCGACGTGAGTGAGCGTTTCTACACGGACGAGATACTGGAGAGGTTGGGAATACCGGTCCTGGGTTTCTCGGGTGATAACATAACGGATTCAGTGCAGTATGTGATTTACTCAAGCGCATATAATCCTGAGAAAAATCCTGACCTTATCGCCGCCGGTAAGAAAAAGATTCCCATGCTCCTTTACACGCAGGCTTTGGGCGAGATTTCAGCGTCAGTTTTCTCCTGCGGAATCTGCGGCGTGCACGGAAAGACCACCACCACCGGCCTTGCCGGCACCATACTCCGCGCGCTTGATTTGCCCAGTCAGGTCCTGGCCGGCTCTATGATAGCGTCGTTCGGCTCATCATGCACCATGACGAGCCCGTCCTTCGACAAGGACAAGCCGTATTATTTTGTGGCCGAGACCTGCGAGTATCAGAGGCATTTCATGTCGTTCTGTCCGGGCATGATTCTTCTTACCAGCGTGGAGAGCGATCATCAGGATTATTATCCCACCTACGAAAGCATACGCGACGCATTCGTGGACTACGTCTGCAAGCTGCCTGCTGGCGGGGTCCTGATTTACTGCGCGGACGATGACGGCGCAAGGGAAGTTATGAGTCTGGCGGTCAGAAAACGCTCTGACATACGAACGGTAGGTTACGGTGAGTCTGCGGATGGCGATTATAAACTAACGTTCGTTAATACACCGGGTTCAGAACAGACTAACGGTCGTCAGTTATTCAGTCTGCAAGCCGCGGGGGACATCGCTCTGGTGGTTCCCGGAAGGCATAACGCGCTGAACGCGGCAGGGGCTGTGGCGCTCTGCAACGAGCTGCTTTTAAAGTCCGGCAGGAATCCCGGAGACTGCAAGGAGACGGTAAGGAAAGCGCTTCTTGAATTCACGGGCGGGAAACGGCGCAGCGAGGTCATAGCCCGCACCGAGACCCCGCTCGGCGAGAGCCTTATTGTTCTGGATGACTACGCCCATCATCCCACTGCAATAAAGTCCACTCTCAGAGGCTACAGGGAATTCTATGGCGGCCGCAGGATTGTGGTGGACTTCATGAGCCACACTTACACCCGTACATCCGCGCTGCTTGATGATTTCGCGTCCAGCTTTGAGTCCGCGGACGATGTTTTCATAAACAAGATTTATGCCTCCGCGCGTGAGGACGCCTCATCCGCTGACGTGAGCGGGGAAATCCTCTCGGAGCGCGCGGCCATGCATAAAAGCGGAGTGAGGTTCTGCAAGGAATTTGACGAGGCCGCCGCTGAGATATCGAGGCTTATCTTGGGTCCGAGCGGAGATGAGTTTCCCTGCGGATGGCTTCTGGTAACCATGGGCGCGGGCGACAACTGGAAAGTGGGGCGCATGGTCCTGGATTCCATTGCGTCTGCCGGAAAAAATTCCCATACGGAGTAGATTATGAACAGCATGACTGGCTATGCCTTTAAGGAAATTATGGCAGGAAGCGCGCTTATAAGCGTGGAGATAAAGAGCGTGAACAGCAGGTTCCTGGATTTAAACATAAACGTCCCTCCGTTTTTAAATCCTGTTGAGTCTCGGATCCGCAGGTTGGTGTGCGGGAAAGTCGCGCGCGGAAAAGTGGACGTCACGGTCCGCTCGCATGACACTGAGAGCTCCGCCACAGTTACCGCCGACCCTCTCGCGGCCAGGCAGTATTTTGAGGCCATAGGCTACGTGGCCTCGGCCATAGGAAAAAACGCGGAGGACATTCCTCTCAGCCTTATAATCGCGCAGGACGGCGTTCTGAATGTGACCCGCCGTTATGACGCGGAGTCTTGTTGGGAGAAGATTGAGCCTGTTTTTAATGAGGTCCTGGATTCTTTCATAGCCGACAGGAAGCGTGAGGGCGTGGCGCTCAGGGAGGATTTGCTCAGGAACCTGGATATCCTTGACCGCTGCGGCGCGTTTTTCAAGGAATGGCAGCCGCAGATGGAGGACAGGTTCAGGGAGTCTGTAGCCGCCAGGTTCAGCGAGCTTCTGGGCGAGCATGCCGACCAGAACCGCATAATGCAGGAGACCGCGGCCATGCTCGTTAAGTACACCGTCAACGAGGAGATAATCCGCCTGCACAGCCATCTGGCCGCGCTCAGGAAAGAGATGGAGGAGAATCCTGTTCCGGGCAAGCGCATTGATTTTATTTGCCAGGAGGCGAACCGCGAGATAAACACCATAGGCAGCAAGAGCCAGTTCACGGAGATCAGCGCCATGGTCATATCCGCCAAGGACGCACTGGAGAACATACGTGAGCAGGGCAGGAATGTGGAGTAGGAGGCTTTTATGGCAGAGTATATAATCCCGGAGGGAAAGGAGCTGAGGATAGCGCTCAGCGGAAAGAGCGGATGCGGAAACACCACCGTAAGCACCCTCCTTTCCGAGCGACTTGGAATAACGCTCATAAACTTTACGTTCCGCCAGCTGGCCGCGGAGAAAGGAATGTCGCTCGCGCAGGTGATTGAGAGCGCCCGGACCGATGACAGCTACGACATAGCCGTGGACACAAGGCAGCTGGAGCTTGCAAGGAAAGAAAGCTGCGTGCTCGGGAGCAGGCTCGCCATCTGGATGCTGAAAGAGGCGGACCTTAAAGTATATCTTATGGCGGACGATGATGTGCGAGCGCGCCGCATTTTAAACCGGGAGGGAGGAAGTCTGGATGAAATCAAGAGCTTCACCGCCATGCGTGACGGCGAGGACAGCCGTCGCTACAAAAAACTTTACGGCATAGACAACTCTGACTTCTCGTTCGCGGATTTAAAGATAGACACGGCGCTCTACATGCCTGAGCAGATAGAGGACATAATCCTGGAGGAGCTTCAGAGACGCTCCCTGGTGGTAAGAGCCGGGTGAGATGGCGTGTGTGCAAGGAGCGGCACGCAGTTATGCGCGCTCCTTTTCGCATCGTCTAGTATTTGGCGTTCGCGTATCCTATCCAGCCCTCGTTCTCAATGAGCGCTTTCTCGAATCCTTCCAGTTTGAAAGAGTAGCTCTTTGAGAGGGAACCCGCGATAAGCTTCACTTTCCACGCGCCGTCCTCTTTCTGCTCAATCTTGCACTGTGTGTCCTTGTCCGAGAACGTGTGGAACATGTCGTCTATGTCCTTCCTGTTCATGTCCAGCGCCAGAAGTCCGCAGTTGTACATGTTCTGCCTGAAAATGCGCGCGAAATTCACCGCGATTACGCAGTATATTCCGTTCACCTCCAGTGCCCACGGAGCATGCTCACGGCTTGAGCCGCAGCCAAAATTCTCACGCGTTATTATCACTTTCTTTCCTGGGACATCGGTCTTGGGGTTGAAGCCCTCAAGCTTAAGGTCCTCAAGGAGATATGGCTGCAGGGCCTGCTTTGTGTTCTCCGTAAGATACTTGGCAGGAATAATCTCGTCTGTGTTTATGTCAGAGCGATCCAGGAATAAAACATTTCCGCCAAACTGTTTCATGGCTTTCCTCACTTAATATTTAGCTTGGCCGTCCGTAAAGGAGGCGCGTTTTTTTATAAGGTCAAAAATCTCAGCCCTTGAAATTCCGGGAGTTGACTATGGTTCCCGCCAGAGCGGTGGCAGCGGCCGTGGCGGGGCTCATGAGATGGACCATCCCGCCTTTTCCCATGCGCCCGTTGAAGTTGCGGTTCGTGGTGCTCGCGCAGACCTCTCCCTCCGCCAGAACTCCGTTGCTCATTCCAAGGCACGCTCCGCAGGTGGGGTTTGTGACGCAGAATCCCGCGTCCATGAATATCCCTATGATTCCCTCCTCAAGCGCGTCCCTGTAGATTTTGGGCGTGGCGGGAGATACTATGCCGCGTACTCCCTTGGCGATGTGATTTCCTTTAAGAATCTCCGCCGCCACCCTCAAGTCGCTCAGGCGGCCGTTTGTGCAGCTTCCTATGTATACCTGATCCACTTTGGTGCCGGCCATCTCGCTGACTTTCTTAATCTGGTCGGGCTTGTAACTCACCGTGCACACGGGCTCCAGTGAGCTGAGGTCGTACTCGTAGACTTTCTCGTACTCAGCGTCGGGGTCATCGGCCCATTTTGAGTACTCTTTGAGCGCGTCCTCCTTGGTCTTGAATTCGTCCTTTATGAATTCCCACAGGTAATCTACCGTGACCATGTCGGGAAAGCATATTCCGCTCGTGGCACCGGCCTCCACCGCCATGTTGCACAGCGTCATCCTCTCCTCCATGCTCATGGCGTCCACCACCGGGCCCGTGAATTCCGTGACGCAGTTAGTGGCTCCGTTCACGCCGATTTGCCCGATTAGGAACAGAATCACGTCCTTTGCGTATACGCCCGCCGGAAGCTTTCCGTTCAGCACGAATTTTATGGCCTTGGGCTCGCGGAATGAGCATACACCTTTGAGTATGCCCACCTCCAGGTCCGTGGTGCCCACGCCAGCCGCGAACGCTCCGAACGCTCCGTGGGTGCACGTGTGGCTGTCTCCCATGATTACGGTGAATCCGGGGCGCACAAAGCCTTTCTCGGGGAAGATGGCATGGCACACGCCGTTGTCCCCTATGTCAAAGAAATCCTTTATATCGTTGCGGGCAGCCCAGTCGCGCAGGATTTTCTCCTGCATGGCGCACTTGGAGTCCTTGGCGGGTGTCACATGGTCTATGACCGCCTTGATTTTTGAGGGGTCGAACACTTTGTCCAGGTTGCGCTCCACCAGGTCGTTTATGGCGATAGGCGTGGTGATCTCATGGCAGAACACCCTGTCAAGCCGCAGGATGCTAGTGCCCTCGAAAGGTGTGTCCACCAGATGCGAGTCGAATATTTTCTGCGCTATAGTTTTTCCCATTATTTTCCTCATTGAAGCCTGTTTTTAGGCTAAGTATATGAATTTTACGGACAGGTGTCTAGTACGCGCCTCTCATGTGACCGCATTCCGCAGCTTTCCGTTCTGGAAAGACCTCAGATTCTCCGCCACCTCATCCAGAAGCCGCTGCCTGGTCTCCTTGGCGGCCCATGCTATGTGCGGGGTTATGATTATGCGGTCCTGGGGCACGGTGAGGAGCGGGTTTGAGGGACTCATGGGCTCCTCACGCACCACATCGCATGCGTAGAAAGAGATTCTTCCGCACTTAAGCGCGTCTGCCAGGGCCTCCTCGTCCACAAGCGCGCCCCTGGCCGTGTTTATGAGCCACGCCGTGCCTTTCATAAGGGAGAGTGTCCCGGCGTTTATGATTCCGCTGGTCTGGGGCGTAAGGGGCGCATGAAGGCTCACTATGTCGCTCTCTTTTAGGAGTGTCTCGAAATTCACGGGATGCTCTGTCTGCGGGCTCGGGGTCCGCGTGCAAACGATGGTATTCATTCCCAGGGCGCGCGCTATCTTCTCCACGCGCTTTCCTATGCTCCCGTAGCCGAATATTCCCAGTGTCTTACCGTCCAGCTCCGTGAGCGGCGCTTTCTGGTAGCAGAAGTCCTCCGCGCGCGTCCAGTCACCGCTCATGACGCTCTGTGTGTGCGCGTGTGTCCTGCATGCCGCCTCCAGAATGAACGCCATCGTGAGCTGAGCCACTCCTGCGGTGCTGTATGAGGGTACGTTTGTCACTGTGACATTATGACGTCGGCAGGCCTCCACATCTATGACGTTGTAGCCTGTGGCCTGGACTCCTATGTATCTTAGGGAAGGGCAGGCGGTAAGTATCTCCTCCGTTATGCTTATCTTGTTAAGGAGGACCGCCTCAGAGCCCGCCATGCGCTCTATGACTTTAGATTCCTCTGTGCGCGGATATACAGTAAGCTCGCCGAGCCTCTCCAGCGGAGACCAGCTTAAGTCCCCGGGATTAAGTGCGTTGCCGTCCAGTACAGTTATTCTCATCCGCTGTGCTTATGATTGATGTCAGCCTAATGCAGTGACGCCTGCAGAAGCTATGGCCGCGTTTATGGCATCCTCCACGCCGGCGGCGCCCTCGTCAAAGTCAACAAGGACCTGGCATTTAGTGGCGCTGGAAGTAACGCCTGTAACCCCAGCAACACCTTTTACAGCTTCGTCAACCTTAGCGGCTGTAGCGTCATCATCCATACCAACAACATAAATCTTTTTCTGCATAAGAAAAGTATAGTTCCTAAGCGCTTTTTTTTCAAGCATTTTTTTAATGCGGGGTACCGCGGACAAAGGCTTCCGTTTCTGCGCCTGTATGTGCCTTCAGGCTTTCTGCGGATGGCTCAGGATTTTCCCAGCTGGCCGCACGCGCCGCCTATTCCCGCGCCCCTGCGGGTCCTAAGGCTCACGTTAAGCCCCGCTTTCTCCAGAATCCGCATGAAATTCCTGCACTCAGCGCTCCCCGGGGTGGAGAAGTCTAGGCCCTCCACGGGATTCCATGGGATGAGGTTTATGTTCACGTCCATTCCGCGGGCAAATTCCACCAGACGACCGGCGCTCCGCTCGCTTGTGTTCTGGCCTGAAAGAAGCGCCGCCTCCAGCGTGACACGCCTGCCTGTCTTCTGTATGTAATACTCTATGGCGCTCCTTAGCTCGGGGAGGGGATTTCCTTTTGCCGCGGGCATGAGGCGCTCCCTAAGCTCTGGGTCCGCAGTGGTAAGGGATACCGCGAGCCTTATGCTGGCGGGGCCGTTGTCCGCAAGGTCGTATATGCCGCTTATTATGCCGCAGGTGCTCAGCGTCATGCGTCTGGAGCTTAGCGCCCTGCCTTCTTTGCTGGTAAGGATTTCCACCGCTTTCCGTATCTGGGGAAGGTTATGCAGCGGCTCCCCCATGCCCATGAAAACTATGTTGTCGAGAGTGCCGGCCTCTTTCTCCAAGAAAAGGAATTCCTCCACGATTTCCCCCGCGCTAAGGTTCCTGCCCAGTCCCAGACGGCCAGTCATGCAGAAGGCGCACCCCATGGCGCATCCCGCCTGGCAGCTCACGCACGCGGTCTTCCGCCCGTCCCTGTCGGTAAGCAGGACCGTCTCTATGGCGCGCCCGTCATAAAGCGTTATCTGAAGCTTTATTGTGCCGTCCGTGTCCTTTAGCACTTTGGAGACCGAGGAGCTTCTCAGCGATGCCCTGGCCTTAAGCTCCGCGCGGGTGGACTTGTCTATGTCGGACATTTGGTCAAAGTCCTCGGCGCCGCGTGAGATCCACCTGAAAATCTGCTTTCCCCGGAAAGGGGGTGAGAGTCCCAGGCTGTCGCAAATCTCCTGCGGCATAAGTCCCGCCAGAGGTATTTTCTCTTCCATGGTGATTTCTCTCTAAGACTGGGGCCTGCTGCCCTGGAGTTTCTCAAGCAGCTCGTTCACGGCGTGGTTTCTGATTCCGTGCTTCTGGAATGACTGCAATGTCTCCACGGCTTTCTGGGTGTCGTGCATTCTGACGTAGCAGTCCGCCAGATCTATGTACAGCCTGTGGTTCTTCTCATCGCTGCGGATAAGGTTTCTGAGCCTCTCCACGGCCTCCGCGTAGTTTCCCTTGCTCTTGCATATAAGCGCGAGCCCAAGGGCGGCGTAGATGTCAAAGTCTATGTCCATGGCGCGGTTGTAGTATTTCTCGGCCGTCTCGTAGTCGCCCGTGTTACGGTAGGCGTCTCCCGCGCGCGTAAGAATCACCTTGTTCCCGGGGTCAATCTCCAGTATCTTGTTCCAGTATTCTATGGAGCGGAGCTGCTTGTTCATGCCTCGGTAGCAGTCCGCCATGCCGAACAGCGCGTAGAAATTCCCGGGGTCCATCTCCAGCGCGCGCTCGAAATACCCCAGCCCCTGCTCGAATGTCTTTAGCTTACGGTGGCAGTTTCCTATGGACGTCAGTACCCTTATGTCCACGTTCTGTGGGTTCGACTCCAGCATGCGCGTCCAGTAGAACAGCGCGTCGCGGTATTCCTTGAAGTCATAGTGAAGATGTCCCAGTCCTATGAGGGCGTAGGCGTTGTTCTCCTCCATGCCCAGCACCTGCAGGTAGAATTCCTTGCTTCTCTTAAAGTCGTGGATTTTTCTGTAAGCGTCGGCCACACGGGTGAGCACGGTTATGTTCCTGTCATCATGGGTAAGGTACTGCTCCCAAATCTCTATGGCCTTATGATACTGGTTGGTGGCCTTGTAGCAGTCCGCCAGCCCGAAAAGCGCGTAATTGTTCCCGGGATGGCAGTCAAGGCAGCGGGAGTAATACTCTATGGCCTCATGGAAACGGCCCTGCTTGCGCTCGCTGTCCCCCAGCCCCACCAGGGCGTAGTTATTGTTGTCCTCTATGGCTAATATCTGCTTGAACGCGTCCACGGCCTCATCGGTGCGGTCATCCTTTAAAAGCGCGTATCCTTTTTTTGAAAGCTCGGATATCTCGCTGGCCGCGTTGCCCTCCGCCTGAAAAGCGGGGAAATCCTGCGGCATGACAGCCTCAAATCCATTATCAAATGTGCCGCCACTCATTCTATTAATACCTCTCAAGTTTTACTCTAGCATCAAGGAAATCAGTCCCGAGAATTTTTCTATAAGCGGATCTGATTTCCTTTTGTTATGGGCCAGCAGATACAGCCTGAGCGCTTTCATGTATTCGTTTTTCCCGGCGTAAACATCGCCTACGCGGGTAAGGCCGTCCGAGTAACCGGTGGTGATGAATATGCGTTCCGCCATGTCATATTTGCCTTCGTTGAACAGCATGTTCGCCTTTCTGTTCAGGGCGACTTTCTGCTGGTCGCTCAGGCCGTCGACCGGGTTGTCAGTAACTTTGATGAAGCCTGCGACACCTTGTTTCGCGTCTATCTGCTTTTTTAACTCATCGTTCATCACAAAACCCTGTCATAATATTTTTACAGCATTCTTTTCGTTTGTCAAGTTTATGCCCGCACTTTGTAGAAGCTTACCACGGACCTGCCGTAAACGCGCGTGTCCGAGCGGTACAGGCTCTCTATGGACTCGGGGATTTTGTCCTCGGCGGGGTAGTGGATTATGGCCATTCCTTCCGGAGTGAGAAGGTTCCTCCGGGCTATTGTCTCAAGGAGCTCCCGCCTGAATTTATACGGGAAAGGAGGGTCCAGGAAAATGAAGTCGTAGCTTCTCTTGCAGCGTTTGAGGAAAAGCTCCACAGCCATGAAGTGGCAGTCTATGCGGACGCCCACCTCCTCTGCCATGGCGGCGTTCTTTAGTATTACACGCGCCTTTTTTTTGTCCATCTCGCAGAGGCTCACGCTGGACGCACCGTGCGACACCGCCTCCAGCGCCACCGTGCCTGAGCCGGAGAAAAGGTCCAGAAAAGATTTTCCCTCCAGCCATGGGTCCATTATGTCGAACAGGGACTCACGCATCCTGTCCATTGCGGGGCGGATGGCCATGCTGCCGGCAGGGACCTCCGTGAAACGGCCTTTCAGTTTTCCGCCTGTTATGCGCATTTATTTTTCCCCGCTGTTCAGCGACCAGAATATGTCGTTGCGCTCAAGGCTCCTGTTCATTTTTGCGTAGTCGAAGGCCGTCCTGCCCTCCGCGTCCTTTATGCCCTGCCGCGCGCCGTTCTCCAGAAGAAGACCGATTACCGCCGTGGAGGACGAGTACTGCGCCGCGTACATCAGCGGGGTTTTGCCTTTCCATATCCTGTTCACGGGAATGTCCATGTCCAGGAAAAGCTTTATTTTAGCGGTGCGCACATGGTCCGGGCCCACATTGCTCGTGAGCGCCATTATGAACGCCTTGAAAACCTCGTCCTCGCTTACGGAGCGGTCGCTCAGAAGCAGCGCGACTATCTCAGGGTTCTGAGAGTAGTCGGCGGCTAGCAGGAGGGGAGTGGCATTGTATTTGTTCCGCACGCGCACATGCGCCCCGTATTTTATCAGCGTCCTGACTATCTGAAGGTTGTTCTGGTAGCGCACGGCATACATGAGAGCGGACCAGCCGTCCCTGTCCCGCAGGTTCACGCCCGCGCCGTGCTCAAGCAGGTTCTGGACGTCCCAGTCGTTGCCGGCTTTAGCGGCTTTCATCAGCAGCGTGACCCCGCTGGAATCTGTCATATCCGGGTTCTCCACCTGGAACAGCGCGGGGGATGTGTATTCGCCCGCGTCATCGTCCGACACCATGAAATCATAAAGGTAAGTCTGCCTGTACTCTCTTACGGGCGGCATTGCCTCCGCCGTCTCATGCCCGTCTCCGTCAGCCTCCGAGGGGGCGTCGTCCGTGACTATCTCCACCGCCCGCACGCTTTCCGTGCCCTGGTCCTGCGCGGCTGATATCCTCGGAACTGAGTCCTCCTCATCGCTCTCCGCCTGTACGGATGATTCTGTCATGAGGCTTAGTATGGCGGCGTCAGTCTCCGTGTCCTCCTCAGGCTCTTCATCGTATGTGTCATCTGAATCCTGCGTTATCCCCGTGAACGTGGTCTCGGCCGTTATGTTGCTTACTTTTGCGCTCCTGGTTCCGCCGCTGCCGGCCGCCGGGTCCTTGGCGTACCGTGACAGAACCTCATACGTGTTTGCCCTGCCGTTCTGCAGCGCCCAGTCAAACGCGGTCCTTCCGTCACTGTCCTTAAGAAGCACCCTCTTCCTTAGCAGGGAGGAGTTGTGCAGAAGAACCTGGTCCTTGGAGTCTTTTATGGAGACGCTTTTCTTTGAGCCCATGCCCCAGCTTTTGACCCCTATGTTCCAGACGGTGCCGCTCCTTATCACGGTGTCCATTATCTCCTGGCTGGACGAATAGCGCGCCGCGTACATTATGGGCGTGATTTTGCTCTTGGATTTGTATGTCACGTCGCTCTCGGCGTTAAGGCACGCGTCTATGACACGGGAATCCCTGTCGTTCTTAAGGGCCATCATCAGGAAAGTCTCCCGCTCCGTGCCGAACACCTGCGTCTTAAGGTTTCGGTTGCGCTTGAACGCTGCCTGTATCTCCTCTGCGGTGCCTGTCCGCGCCAGAAGCTCGTAATCTGTGTCGTCCCTGGCGAACGCCGCCTGCGCCGCGCTCATCAGTACAATAAGGAACAGGGCGGCTCGCATACCCCCCGGAATGCTGTGTCTCATAGGCAATAATTATAGAATCTAAGCCGCCGTTACGTCAAGTTTTTATGCGCGAATTCGCCTGTGTCGCTTGAATAAAAAGTCTTTATCTGCTAGTATTGCTTACCCCTTGGAGGTGCGCACGCATCTCCCATTTTAAGTCCATAAGGAGAATCATACAGATGAGAAAGTATGAGCTTATGACCATCTTCCCGGTGGAGGATGACAAATCCAAGGCAGGTATGGAGACTTTAAAGGCTGACCTGGAGAAATTCGGCGTGGAGATCGAGAAGGAGGAGCCTTTCGGTGACAGGGAGCTCACCTACACGGTCAAAAAGCAGAAGAGAGGCCGGTTCGTGCTCCTTAACATCAAGGCGAATCCCGCCAAGATAACGGAACTTGACGCCGCGTTCAAGTTCAACACGAATCTGCTCAAGTACCTTTTCGTGGTAAAGACAGAGAAAGATGCTTGATAAGTCGGGTGTTTTTCAGGGGGCATAAGGATGGCTAAAACAGACATGAACAGCGTGTTCCTGATAGGCAGGCTCACACGCGATGCGGAGCTGAGTTATTTTCAGTCAGGTTCGGCCGTGTCAAAATTTTCCATTGCAGTGAACAGGAGCCGCAAGGACGGTGAGCAGTGGATAAGCGAGGCGAATTTCTTCGACGTGTCACTGTTCGGAAAATCCGCCGAGAACCTTAAAAAATACCTTCTGAAAGGAACTCAGGTCGCGGTCCAGGGCTCGTTGCGTCAGGACCGCTGGGAGAAGGACGGCCAGAAATTCAGCAGGGTGTATGTCGTGGCGAATGACGTGCAGCTTCTGGGAGGCCGCTCGGACTCAAACGGTGAATTCGGCGGGTACACGCAGAATTCTTCCGGATATCAGGGCAATGGCGGCTATGCGCCGCGTCAGGGCCAGGCGCCGTCCTACGGTGGACCGGACACGGACGGTTTCGGCGGAGACTCAGGGGATTTCCCCGAGGACATTCCATTTTAATTTTTAGGAGATTTATATGTCAGATACAACTAACGAGGTAGAGAAAACAGAGGCGTCCATGAGCGAGGCGCCTTTGCAGGAGCAGGGCCGCGAGGACGAGTCACGCAACGGACGCAAGGGAAAGGCGTTCTTCCACAAAAAAGTATGCCGTTTTTGCGCGAACAAGGCGAAAATCGACTACAAGGATGCGGACGGACTTCGCCGCTTCACCACGGAGCGCGGTAAGATTCTTCCGCGCCGCATAACGGGAACCTGCTCCAAGCACCAGAAGGAGCTGGCCGTGGCCATTAAGCGCGCGCGCTCAATCTGCCTTCTTCCATACGTGGCGGACTAAAAACTTATACTATTCCAGACGCGATCCCACTCCTGGTAACGCGCTGAGAAATCAAATAGGAGCTTGAGATGAAAGTTATTCTTAACGAGGATGTTAAGCACTTAGGTGAGCTAGGTGATGTGAAGAATGTAGCGGCGGGATATGCCCGCAACTATCTTTTCCCCCGCAATCTCGCGCTGCCGTACAACAGCCAGACTGTGACGTTGTTCGAGTCGCGCAAGGCGGAGATAGAGGCGCGCAAGGAGCAGAAGCGCAAGGACAGCGCGAGCGAGAAAGAGAAGCTTGAGGCGCTCACCGTGGAAATCTCCATGCCCGCGGGAAGCAACGGAAAGCTTTACGGCGCCGTGACTAATCTTACCCTGGCCAACTACTTTGCCGCCAACGGATTTGAGATTGAGAGAAAGCGCATAGAGATTCCTGGCCTCACAATCAAGAACGTGGGAAGCTACGAATTCAAAGTGCATTTGTATGAGACCACTGTGGCTGATGTCAAGCTCGTGGTGAAGCCGCAGGAGGATCCGCAGGCCAAGGCTGAGTCCAAGAAGTCCTCCGCCAAGCCCGCCGAGAAATCAGAGGCCGCCTCTCCCGCCGCAGAGGAGAAAGCTGAGTCCGCCGAGTAATTTTTCTGTGGTTCAGTGAGACCTGCGGGGTAAAACCTGCGGGTCTTTTAAGTTTTAAACGCAAAGGGTAAGTCTTATGAATTTAAAGGATAAGGTTCCTCCGCATAATTTAGACGCCGAGCAGGCCACTTTGGGAGCCATGCTGCTCGACTGGAACAGCGTGGACTCCGTGGTCACATATCTGCGGGCGGATGATTTCTACAGCCAGCAGAACCAGGTTATTTTTGATGCCCTGATGAGCCTGTTCACGCAGGGAACCTCCGGCGACATGCTTACTCTCATAGACAATCTTACTAAAAGCGGCAATCTGGAGAAGGCGGGCGGAATGGCGTACATATCCTCGCTTACCGACCATGTGCCCACCAGCGCCAACATAGAGTATTACGCTAAGATAGTGCTTGACTGCTCCACCAGGCGGAATCTTATAAAAATATCGGCGGAAGTAAAGGCCGACAGCTACGATGAGACCAAGGACAGCCGTCAGATTCTGGAGGATGCAGAGCAGAAGATATTCCGTCTGGCAGACGTGAACCAGTCCACGCAGGTTTTCGCGATGAGGGAGATAGTGCCCAGGACCATAGAGATGATAGACATCCGCTACAAGAACAACTCCTCTTACAGCGGAATACCGTCAGGGTTCACCCAGCTGGACAATATGACAAGCGGCTTCCAGAAGTCAGAGATGATAATAATCGGGGCAAGGCCGTCCATGGGAAAAACCGCGCTCGCCCTGTCCATGATGCAGTACATAGCCATAGACCACAAAATACCGTGCGGATTTTTCAGCCTGGAGATGTCCGCCGAGCAGATAGGCCAGCGTCTTCTTTCCCAGGTGGCCCGCATATCGGGAACCAAGCTCAGGAGCGGGCTGCTTAAGCTGGACGACTTCAAGAAACTTCAGGACGCTGCGGGAGAGTGCTATGACGCGCCTCTTTTCATCGTGGACACCCCGAACATGAAGCTCCTGGACCTGCGCGCCATGGCACGCCGCATGCGCGTGAATCAGAAAGTGAAGATAATTTTCATAGACTACATAGGCCTTATAACCAGCGAGCATGAGGACGCGCCTGTATTTGAGCAGCAGAGCGCCATTTCCAAGAGCCTCAAGAGCCTTGCGCGCGAGCTTGAGATTCCCATAGTGGTGCTTTGTCAGGTGGCGCGGAGCGCGGAGCATAATGAGCCAAGCCTGGCTGAGCTCAGGGGCTCGGGCAGCATAGAGCAGGACGCGGACATGGTGATTTTCATTCACGGGCCGCGCACTAAAAGCGCGGAGGAGGAGGATCAGAATCCGGGCGTCCTGGACAGAAAGCTTATAGTCGCCAAACAGAGGAACGGGCCTGTGGGCGATGTGAACCTGCTCTTTATCTCAAGCTGCACCAAGTTTGAGAACAAATCCCGTGACGACGGGTGATTTTTAGAATTCAAACCACTCGCCGTTTACCGTAAGGTACCAGTCCGCCAGCGAGCCCTTCACGTTCTGGCTGTACCAGGATATGCTTCCGTTGCGGTTCAGAATCGCTATCTTGGAGCCGCTCGCCTCCATCTTCATGGGCATGGACGCTGAGCGCTCGTAAACCATGTTCTTCTTGGTCTCCACATTGCATGCGTAAATCTGATTTTTCCCCAGGTTTGTATATACGCGCGGGAAGTGCAGGGAAGTGAACGCGTCAGAGTCCTCGTCCGTGAGCCTGAGCAGAGTGCTTATGTTTCTGGAGACAGGATTATAGCCGAACACCTCGGTGACGTTGCTTCCGTTCTGCGCCCGTATGAGGATTCCGTACACAGGGGAGCCGGGGGAGTTGTAATCGTAGCTCAAACTGAACGCGACGTTCCCCGGGATTTTCACGGGAACAGTCTCCCTTGTAGTGATGCTCACGGAGACAAGCGTGGCGTCTCCCGCGCCGGAAGATGTTTTGGCTACGTACAGTGTGTCCTCGTCTAGAAGGACCGCGTCCTGTATGGAGGTGCCGGAGTACAGCTCGGAATTGGTGCCGGTCCGCATGTCGTAGAGGCTCACCGATGAATTCCCCTGTATGTAAATTATGCTGTCACCGAATACCCTCAGGTTCTGCAGGGACTGCACGGGCGTGAACAGAGTGACTGTTCCGCTTCCGTCCGCGCTCACTGACTGCACTATTTTTCTGGTTCCTTTGGACCACAGGATGATTCTGTCGCTCAGCTTAATAAGATTAGTTTGCCCTGAGTTGTGCGCCACTAAAGTCACGGCGCGGCTGTCATAGGACGAGCGGTAGATGGAGTCCGCGGTCAGAAGATAGAAATTCTCGTTGTCAGCGGATATGTCATAAATGCGCTCGTACATTTTCTCTGTTATGGGGAAGATGGTGTATGTCTCGCTCTCGGGCGTGGAGCTCATGGTGTATATGTTCCCGCTCTGCGTGCCGAGTATGACGCCTGACGAATTCTTTGCGGCGCATGTGAACGAGTCCCGGCTCCTTAGTCCTGTGAAATTCTTTACTATCAGAGGCTCCTGCGGCGCTGTGCTTTTTCCTGCCTGCGCTCCCAGCTGCTTGATGAGCATGTCATCCGTGACGGCGCGCATGGAGAAATTCCTTCCGTTCGATGTTATGTAGTAGAGGCCGTCCTCGTATTGCGAGCGCGATGCCATTATCAGAGGCTCCCTGGCCGCATACTGCGCGATGATTTTTCCGTTGGTGGCGTCCACTATGTATATCGTGTTGTTTTTGACTCCCGCCAGGAACCTGTTCTTAAGGTTTCCTGCTCCGAACAGCATGACCTGCTCAAGCATGCCCTCCGTGAAAAAGCTTGCCTTCTGCTTAAAGGCGGTCATGTCATAATAGATAATGGAGCCTGTGGGGGAATAAAAGATTGCGGTTTTCTCGCTCTCGCCGGTGCGCGCGTAGGTTATTATTCCTGAGACGTCTCCCGCGCGTTTTGTGACCGTGCCGGTCCTGGCGTTGAATATGTATGTTCCGTTTACGCTTGCGGTTCCTATGATAAGATAATTGCCTTTCTCCGAGAAATTGAGCGCGCTCACGCTGTCGCGGAAACGCTTCGTGTAGCGCTTGGAGAACGTCCTGCTGTCTATGACGCTCACACGGTGGGTCGAGATGCCGTCGGTCTCATAGACCGCTATGTCTCCGTTGGATGGATTCCTCACCACTTTGAGTATCTGAAGGTCCGAGACCTGGTAATGCTCTCCCATGCCGTCCTGTCCCCATTTTATTATGAACCCGTCTTTCCCCGCGGAATAGAATGAGGAGTCGTTTGTCATATAAGTCTCGCATGTGTAAAGCGCCGTAACGTCCGAGTCGTGGGCCTGCGTGGAGTTGTATCCTTGCGCGAAAGCGGCGGAGGAGATGGCGGTTAGAACAGTTGCCGACAGGGCCTTTAAAAATCTGGGTCTCATATGAAACACTCCGTTAAAAAAATCTGAGCGAGCCTAACGTTTTATAAAATACAATAAGTCGCCGCTTATGGCAAGGACCGCCAGGGAGCCGACTATTATGAGGCCCGCAATCTTTATGCGATATAAGAATTTAGGTGAGAGCCTCCTGCGGCTTACGGCCTCCGCAAGGGAGAATATTATCTGACCTCCGTCTAAAACGGGGATGGGAAGCAGGTTCGATATGAACAGGGCCAGGCTTATAAGAGAAAGGAAATCCAGCGTGCTCACTATGCCGTTCTTTATTCCACCGGAGAATCCCATGCTCACTGCCTCTCCCAGCATGGTTGCTATGCGCGCGGGTCCGGAGACGGCGCTTGTTATCCTGACGCCCTTAAAGAGTATGCCTATGCTTCTGAAAGTGAGCGTCACGAACTGGGCGATACGCTCCGCGGCGTACCGGGCAGAGCCGAATATGCCCTTTCCTGGAACCACGCGCTCCTCCACGGAGTCGGGGGAGGAGACAATCCCTATCTTTCCCGAAGCGGTCTCTTTGTCCAGCGCAGGGCGGACCGTTATGTAAAGGATTTTCGCCGGATCCTGTGCCTCTGAGGATGGGCTTGAATCCGCCCCGTGAATAATGCCCTCTGAGCCGGTGTATTCCGCATCCGCGCGCTCCACCGTGAAAACTATGTCCTTCCCGGGGCGCGAGGAGACGTATTCCGCTATGTCAGAGAAATCTAGCGCGGGACGGCCGTCCATGGCCAGTATTTTATCGCCAGTCCGCATGCCTGCGTTGTGAGCGGGAGACTCCATGCCCTCATAGACCTCGTCCGCCATGATTACAGATGTCCCCGCGCTTAGGTATGTGTAGCCTGAGAGCCCTATTACCATCAGCGCGATGAAAGCCAGAATCAGGTTGAACAGCGGGCCCGCGAACGCTATGATGACCCGCCTCAAAGGGTGCGTTCCGTAGAAACTGTCAGGCCCGCCGGGTATCTCTTTCTGCCCGCTCTCCAATGCGGCCGCAAAATCATCCTCGCCCTTCATGGCGCAGTATCCGCCGAACGGTATGAGGGAAAGCCGCCAGTCGGTGGAGTTATCCCCCCTCGTCACTGTGCGGTGAAATATCACGGGACCCATGCCCAGACTGAAAGCCACAACTTTCACTCCGCACAGCCTTGCCGCCACGTAGTGCCCCAGCTCGTGCCAGAACACCAGGACCCCCAGTCCCAGAATTCCCCAGATAACGGTCACAGGGAACCTCTTATGCTTTCTATGCGGACTGCGGCTTTCTCCCGTGCGCGGCGGTCTGCCTCCATGACCTCATCAAGCGTTCCGGGAATCATGGACCAGTCGTCCTGCAGTGTGTCCTCCACCACGTCGGCGATGCTCAGGAAATTTATCTTGTGCTCCAGAAATGCCGCCACCGCCGCCTCATTAGCCGCGTTGAACGCTATGGTGTATGACGAGCTCTTCTCCGCGCACTTGTATGCCAGGCCGATCATGGTAAATAAATCCGTCCTGGGTTTGGAGAATGTCATTGTATTTCCGAAAAGCTCGAAAGGCTCCAGATAATTCTCTCTGTTCTCTGGCCACACAAGCGCGCCCAGAATGGGATGCCTCATGTCGGGATTTGATATCTGCGCGTATAGCATGCCGTCCTTGGTCCGCACCAGCGAGTGGACCAGGCTCTGCGGATGGACGGCCACTTTCACATGCTCCGCTGGTACATCGAAAAGCCTCACCGCCTCTATGACCTCAAGCCCCTTGTTCGCAAGGCTCGCGCTGTCAACTGTTATTTTCGGCCCCATGCTCCATGTGGGGTGGCGGAGCGCGTCGTCTGCAGTAACTTCTTTAAGCTGCTCGGGGGAGTATTCGCGGAAAGGTCCTCCGCTCGCGGTGATTATTATCTGGCTTATGTTTTCCGGGCCGATTCTCTGTGTAAGATTGAATATTGCGGAGTGCTCGGAGTCCACAGGAATTATCCGGGCGCCTGTCCTCTCTGAAATCTGCCTTATCAGATTCCATGCCATCACCACGGTCTCCTTGTTTGCCAGCGCCAGATCCATCCCGGCCTCCAGCGCCATTGCTGACGGCATAAGGCCCGCGCTTCCCGAGATTCCGTTCACGGCTATGTCCGCTCCGCACGATTCTATAAGATTCCTTAATCCCTCATTGCCGTCCCGCGAGAAAACCGTTCCTGCGCACTTGAATTCCCCGCACAGCGCGCTGACGGCCTTTTCGTTTTTGCCGGCCGCCACTCCGCACAGCGTAAAATCCTGCGGCATGTTTCGTATTATGTCCAGTGTCTGGCTGCCTATGGAGCCCGTGCAGCCCAGGACGAGAACTCTCTTTCCCATGAGTAATTTTCCTTGCGGCTAGAAAAGCCCGGGGTGGTAGATGATTGAGACCAGCGCGTAGAATACCGGCGCGGACATAAGTATGGAGTCCAGCGAGTCCAGAGCGCCGCCACGTCCGGGAACGGCCCTGCCTGAATCCTTCACGTCCGCGCATCGCTTGAACACAGACTCCGCAAGATCGCCCACGATTGATGAGAAAGCAAGCACTGCCCCTATGGCCAGCATCTTCAGAATGGAGCCTGCGAAAACATCACGCCATATGAACCATGCGAGGGCGCCCGCTCCCATGCTGCCCGCAAGACCGCCTATGAACCCCATTATGCTTTTGTTGGGGCTGGCGGCCACAATGCCCCTGTTGCTCCTGCCCAGCAGCACGCCGAAGAACCATGCGATGCTGTCGCACAGAAACACCATCATAAGAAAAGCCGCGCAGTATGCGGTGGATACGTTCGTCCTCTCTCCGTTTATTATGGATGAGAAAACAGTCAGCCTGGAGACAAATGTAATCAGGTAGCCTGTGTAAATGACTATGAACACTGAGCCCGCCATGCGCGCGTTGGAGGCGCTGAATTCTTTCGCGGTGAAAACCTCAGCCGCAAGTATAAGAAGAACGGACGCTATAAGAAAGTATGTGACGATTTCCTGTCCCACGCCGAGCGGCCTCTGCGTGATTGCGGGGAATACGGCATGGAATGCGGAGGAGACGGGGAGCAGCACTGAGAGCCCCACTAAAAAAGGCCGCGGTAAAAGCGGAATTCTCTTGCTGAAGATAGTGTAGAGCTCGTTGGAGCCTAAGAACGCGAAAAGAATTATCAGAACATGCAGCCCCAGATGGTTGAAATACGGAAGCCACGCTATGAGCAGCATAAGTGGAAGGCCCAGGAAAAAAACAGCCAGCCGTGATATAAGGGTTTTAGCGGTCATTTCAGCACACCTCCAAAACGTCTGTTACGCTTCTGGAATTCCGCGATGTCAGAATAAAATTCATCTTTGTTGTAGTCAGGCCAGAGCGTGTCCGTGAACAGAAGCTCCGCGTATGCCGCGTGCCACAGCATGAAATTTGAGAGACGCTGCTCGCCGCCCGTGCGTATAAGAAAGTCCATGTCAGGAAGCTCCGGTAAGTCAAAATTTTCCGTAAGGTCAGTCTCCGTAAAGTCCTGTGCCCGGCTTCCTTTGTCCATGGATTTTCTTACGGCGCGGATTATTTCGTCCCGGGCGCCGTAATTTATGGCAAGGCATACCGTAAGCCCCTCAAACTGCCCGGTCTCTTTCTCTGCGTCCTGAATGTCTTTCTGTATTTGCTCCGGCAGCCGGGTTTTGTCTCCCAGAATCTTAAGCCGTATTCCGTTCTCTTTGTAGAAACTGAACTGGGCGCGCAGGTTCGTGTGGATAAGGCCCATCAAAAATCCCACCTCCTGCTCCGTGCGCTTCCAGTTCTCCGTGGAGAAAACGTAAAGCGTAAGATAAGAAAGCCCCAGGTCCGAGGCGGCCTTTACAATCTCCTTGGCGCATGTGAGGCCCTGCTCGTGCCCTTTTGTGCGGGGAAGATTTTTCTGCTGCGCCCAGCGCCCGTTCCCGTCCATGATTATTCCCACATGGCGGGGCAGGGCGTTCTTATCTGTCTGCTCCACGGTCTATTCCATTATCTCTTTTTCTTTTGTCTCGTAAAGCTTGTTTATCTCGTCTATGTATTTGTCCGTGAGTTTCTGAAGCTTGTCAGTCTCGCTCTTGAGCTCGTCCTCTGTGATTTCGCCAGCTTTCTGCTGCTTCTTAAGCTCATCGTTACCGTCACGCCTTATGTTGCGGATTGTGGTGCGGTAGTTCTCCGCGGAATTCTTTGCCTGCTTGACCAGCTCCTTGCGGCGGTCAGCAGTAAGAGGCGGTATGGATATGCGTATTACTTTTCCGTCGTTTGATGGATTGAGCCCCAGCTCCGCTTTCTGTATGCCTTTCTCAATCTCTTTTATGAGTGATTTGTCGAACGGAGAGATTACCACAAGACGGGCTTCCGGAATGGAGATGGTGCCCACCTGACTTAGCGGGGTAGGGGTTCCGTAATAATCGACTCTCACGCGGTCAAAAAGATTCGCGCTTGCCCGTCCTGTGCGGATGGTCTTGAATTCCTCTTTGAGCGCGCTCACTGTCTTTTCCATGCGGCTTTCGTTGTCTGCCATGAAATGCTCCTTGTTATGCTCCGCGAAAAATATGCGGTCGTGCTGCGGTGTGCCGGAGTCCGCTTGCAGGATTTCCGCCACGTCCGCTAAAAATAACCGGGGCTGCCGGAATACGGCGACAGCCCCTTAGAAAAATCTGATTACTTACCAAGAAGGAATAAAGCCACCTCGCCGAATTCCAGTTTGGCGCCCACTTCTTTTCCAACCTCGTCAAGCTTTGCGCTCACGGATTTTTTGTCGTCCTTCACGAACATCTGGTCCACGAAGCATATCTCCGCCAGATGCTTTTTGATTTTTCCCTGAAGGATGCCGTCCTTTACGTTCTCGGGCTTGCCGGCGGTCTTCTCGTCGTTGTCCATCTGCGCGCGGAAAATCTCCTTCTGCTCGCTGATGTAGCTCTCCGGGACGTCGGACTGCCTGATGTACGCGGGCGTGAATGCCGCCAGGTGCATGGAGCAGTCTTTTGCGAACGTGGCAACGCGCTCGTCAGTGGAGCCCTTTATGATTGTGACCGCGGCGCTCTTTGAGTCGGAGTGGACGTAAATGCCGGGAACGGCGTTCTCGGGAACGTCAAAAACGCGCACTTTGCTTAGGCTCATGTTCTCGCGCGTGCGTGTCGCGAAGTCCAGAAGCACGTCGGTAAGCTCCTGCTCCACCTGCGTGTAGCCTTTCTCAAAGATAAGGTCCAGGATTTTCTCTCCGCTTGCCTTGAAATCCTCGTTGTTTGACACGAAGTCCGTCTCGCACACCAGCTCTGCCACCGCGATTCTGGAGCCTGTCTGGCGCACGAAAATGCGACCCTCGCTGGTGGCGCGCTCCGCGCGTTTGGCCACGGCGGCCAGCCCTTTCTCTTTAAGGAGCTTCTCCGCCGCGTTCATGTCGCCGTCATTCTCCATAAGGGCTTTCTTGCAGTCCATCATGCCTGCGCCTGTTTTCTCGCGCAGCTCCTTGACCATTGATGCTGTGATTGCTGCCATTTTATTTCTCCTCGTACGCCTTGTCTTCGTCTATGAGGCTGTCCTCAGGCTTCTCTTCCTCGGCCTCCTCTTTCTCCGCGTTCTCCGCAGGCTGGTAGTTCGAGTAGTCCACGATTTCCTCGTCCTCTTTCTTGGTGGAGGCGTCCGTGGTGATTTCCTCCTCGTCGCCCAGGGTGTCTATTATCTTAAGGCCCTGCTCGTTGTCCGCCTCAAGAACGGCGTTCGCGATTATGGATGTGAACAGGCTTATGGCGCGGATGGCGTCATCGTTTCCGGGAATGGGGAAGTCTATTCCCTCGGGATTGCAGTTTGTGTCAACTATGGCCACGATGGGGATTCCCATGCGGCGGGCCTCAGCCACCGCTATCTGCTCCTTGTGGGTGTCGATTATGAAGATTGCGCCGGGGAGCTCCTTCATGTCCTTCATGCCGCCGTAATTCTTAGTGAGTCTCTCTTTCTCCTTAAGGAGCTGCGCGACCTCTTTTTTGGTAAGATTGTCGAACGTTCCGTCTATCTCCATCTTCTCGATTTTCTTAAGGCGGAGAAGTGATTTTTTAATCGTGGAGAAATTCGTAAGCGTACCGCCGAGCCAGCGGTTGTTCACGTAATACATTCCGCAGCGCTCAGCCTCTTTCTGCACGGCCTGCTGCGCCTGTTTCTTTGTTCCTACGAAAAGGACTGATTTTCCTGATGCCGCTACCTTGCGGATTTCATCGTAGCTGTCTTTGATCGCAGTGATTGTCTTCTGCAGATCGATGATGTGAATGCCGTTGCGCTCTGCGAAGATGTACTTCTTCATGCGCGGGTCCCAACGCTTTACCTGATGTCCGAAATGAACGCCGGACTCAAGCAGACTCTTCATGGTTACTACTGCCATGATAACTCCTTCCCGGAAAACTTCTGACCATTGGCATGGCGCAAGTTTTCCACCTGACCTGATTCTCGTGGCATGACGCGGATTCCTCCCTGCCATGCCCGGATAATTTCGTAACACTGGGCGAATGCAGACTGCCTGCCCAATGCCCGGCACTGTATTCAGATGAATGAATAACCGTGCTCCCGGAGCATATCATAAAGCTCAAAAATGGGCAAGCCCATGACGGAGCTTTCCGTGCCCTGTATCCTCTCTATGAAGCAGGAGGCAAGGCCCTGTATGCGGTATGCGCCGGCCGCTCCGTGCCATTCGCCTGTGCCTATGTACCACTCAATCTCTGCGTCGCTCATGGGAGCCAGCGTAACCTTGCTTATGCTGGTGCGGCTTGTCATGTCATGCACCGCTCCGCTGTAGAGCGCCATGCCTGTTATGACCTCATGGGTGTGTCCCTGCAGCGTCCTTATGAATTCCACCGCCTCATCGCGGCTCGCGGGCTTGCCGTAAAGCCTGTTCCTGTACACGATTATTGTGTCGGCGCCCAGAATCCACAGCGGCTCCTCCTCGGCAGGATAGCTCCTGCACACCGCTGCGGCCTTCCTTGCCGCTAGGAATTCCGGCACGTCCCTTATCTTTATGTCCTTTGGGGCGGTCTCGTCTATGTTCGCCGGGCGCACCACGAAAGGAATACCCAGTTTCTTTAGAATCTCCTGCCTGCGCGGGGAAGATGATGCTAGTATCATGGCGTCCATTCTGCACCTCTGTCTTGTCTCTGAATGTTGACAATTCTGCGTTAAAACTATATCTTGATTCTACTTTATTTTAGCCCCCGTGGGCAAGAGAGATTAGCTCAACTGGATAGAGCGTCGGCCTCCGGAGCCGAAGGTTGTGGGTTCGAGTCCCGTATCTCTCATTCTGATGACCGTGATGGCGCGCCTCCGGGCTCATGCCTCAAGAAGCTTCGCGCACTGCCTGAGGTTCTCCCTTACAGGAAGCTGCTGGGGACACGCCCTCTCGCACTGACCGCACTCCGTGCAGTCGGATGCCCTGTGGCCTTCCGTGGCGCATGCCCTGTAGTCCCTGAGCGCCTGAGCCCTCTGTCCGTTTCCTGTCAGTTTGTTTGCCGCATTGAAAATCTCCGGTATGGGAATGCCGGCGGGGCAGCCCTTGGTGCAGTAGCGGCATGACGTGCACGGGATTGTTGAGGAGGCGCCCATTATTCTCTGCGCCTGCTGTATGATTCTCTGCTCATCGTCATTAAGAGGTGTGAAATCCTTCATGTAAGAGATGTTGTCCTCCATCTGCTCCACGGATGACATTCCGGAGAGTACTGTCATTATTCCGTCCAGCGATGCTGCGAAGCGTATGGCCCATGATGACCATGACGCGCGGGGATTGCAGTCCCTGAACAGTCTCTTCACGTCCTCGGGAGGGTCGGCCAGAGTGCCGCCCTTAACGGGCTCCATTACCACTATGGACTTTCCGTGCCTGCGCGCCACCTCATAGTTCGCCCTGGACGACACCTTGGGATTCTCCCAGTCCGCGTAATTTATCTGCAGCTGTATGAAGTCCACCTCCGGGTGATTTGTAAGAATCCTGTCCAGAAGCTCAGGCCCCGCATGATACGAGAATCCCATGTGCTTTATGAGCCCCCTCTCTTTCTGCTCGCGGACAAAATCCCACAGATGGTATGTGTCGTATTTGGTGTAGTTGTTCTCCATGAGCGCATGCAGGAGGTAGTAGTCAAAGTAGCCTGCGCCGGTCCTTTCCAGGCTTGTGAAGAGCTGCTGTCTCGCGGCTTTCTCGTCTGTCGCCATCATGGACGCGTTAAGCTTTGTGGCCAGCGTGTAGGATTCCCTGGGGTGGCGCTCCACCAGAGCTTTCCTGGTGTCTTCCTCTGATGTTCCGTAGACGAACGCCGTGTCAAAATACGTGAGGCCCGCTCCCAGGAACATATCGACCATTCTCTTTACCTGCTCAATGTCCGTGCATCCGTTTTTCTGCGGAAGGCGCATGAGCCCGAATCCCAGCTTGGGGATTTCCTTTCCAAAATAATCTGACATTGCTTTACCTCTGGAGGTTCGCCTGCTGGTGCAGTGCCGGTTCTGACGTTCTGAAATATCCTGTAAAAAAAACTAAGGCTGCGCTGTCATGCGCAACCTTTAGAGCTCACACGGCGTTTTCCCCGGGCGCTTATGCCGCGGGGATTGTGACCGGTCTATTTCTCTTTTGAATTCTTGGATGATGAGCCTGAGCTGGTGAGATCCCTGATAAGGGAGCGCGCTTTGTCGCGCACGGGCTTTACGTATTTTCCGTTTGACGCTATCTCGGAGATGGACTGAATCATGGCGCCCTTGTCCTCCACATCGGGGGCAAGCTTCTCGTAGGCGTTCAGCACCTCCAGAGCCAGGGATGACGTGGGGTTAAGCGCATTGTACTTGTGCTGTATGAACTCTATGGCAGCGACCACGTCGTCGCCCTCGTTCATGCCTATGTTGCCCAGCGAGCGCACCGCGGCCGTTACCACCATGGGCTCGTTGTCCTCCGCCGCGATTGACAGAAGGGTGGACTTGGACTCCTTGGTGGGAATCTCGCCCAGAATGTCGCACGCCTTGGCGCGTATGTCCGGGAAGTTGTTCATGACGCGGCCGTTAGTCTTGCTCTTAGTCTTAATGCCTTCGCCTGCAAGGGAGTCAAGCGCGGCCACCATGTCCGGGGATGTGCGGCCCTCAGCCACCGCGTTCTCAAGGTACTGCAGCGCCACAAGCTTGTTGTCGTAGTCATCTGAGGCGGCAAGCTCCGTTATGATGACATCCTCCATATTGCTCAGGTAGTCATCCTCCACGGATGTCTCCGAACGCTGCGCTATCGCCGCTCCAGTAGAGACGGCGCAGATAAGCGCGGCCGCAGCAAGCTTAGCAAATTTCATTTAAATTCCTCCTGATGGAAAATCATTTTATTATACAGCATGCCGGCTAAAAAATCAACATGCGCCCTGCCGTCAGGTCAGTCCGTTATCTGCGGAAGGTGTATCTTCCAGCTGTCACCAATCCTGTAGAAATTGTAGTACACTGTGTCCGTGTCGTCCTTCACCTGAACGACCTTTATGCGCGTGGGCGTCTCGTAGCGTATCTCGTCTATGCGGCGGCCCTTGCGGCTTGGTATGAACACGTATTTAAAGTAATCGCTCAGGTTCGAGAGCTTGAGCCCCTTCACCGGAAGCCTCTGCGACGCCTTCTGAAGGTTCGCGCTCTGCGACCAGTAGTCTATGCTCTCCTTGTCCAGGTAATTGCGCCATTCGGTGTAGTTGCCGTCAGACATTACCTTGTCCAGGTTCTTTATTATCTCAAGGATGTCGTGCTTGTCCTCCTCGAATGTCTCTTTCGTGATGTCGACGTCAGCGGTGGAGCGGGCGAACTCATCGTCCGCAGGAACGGGAATCTCCTCGTGCGGAGTCTCCTGCTCGGACACAGGAGGATTCTCTGTCTGAGGGCTGGGTCCTGGCGCCGGAGCAATTTTTTCTGTGGAAGCACACCCCGCCAGCGCCGCCGACAGCACCATGACCGCAATGCCTGTGGCTATTCTAATTTGCTTCATGCCTACTAGTTTAATACTAAAATGCGTTTCGGTCAATTTTTCTGATATTTTTAATTGAGAAAATCCGCGTTTTTTGATAGAATCGGCTCATGACTACGGCAGTTTTTCCAGGTTCGTTCGATCCTCCCACCTACGGGCATCTTAATGTAATAGAGCGCGCGTCCAGGCTGTTCGACAGCATAGACGTGGTGGTCTCGGTGAATCCCGACAAGCAGTACCTTTTCAGCGACTCGGAGCGGGTGGAGATGCTGAGGGAGCTTACGAAATCTTACAGGAACGTGAGCGTCCACAAATGCGGCACCCTGATTGTGGATTATTGCAGCAAGACGGGCGCCAAAGTCCTTCTGCGCGGCATACGGGGCGCCAACGACTTCTCCTACGAGTTCGACCTTTCGCTCATAAACCGCTCGCTGAACAGCCACATAGAGACCCTGTTCGTTCCCACGGAGCAGAGGTATTTCCTGATAAGGTCAAGCAGCATAAAGGAGCTCGCTAAATTCGGGGGCGACATCTCGGGCATGGTTCCTGAGATAGTGGCGGACGCGATAAGGCGGAAGTACGGCGCGTGAATTCAGGCCAGCCGTCACGCTCGCGGATATGTCTGACAAAAAATGCATGATTGTCACTGAAAAATATTGACAATTTAAGACAGTTGGGCTTATAATTCTTGACATAGATTAGGAATCTGTAGTAGTATAAACAGCGTTATACAGAAAACTAACATTTATAGCGAGGTAATATATTATGGCAGTACCTAGATCAAAAGTTTCAAAAGCCGTGACTAAAAGAAGGCGCGGTGTAAATATGCATTTGGATGCTCCCAACCTTGTTCCCTGCAACAACTGTAGCAACTTAGTTTTGCCGCATCATGTATGCCCAAAATGTGGTTTCTACCGCGGACGCCAGGTGATTACACCCGAAGTTAACGGCTAAAGGAGAAAACTATGGACGAATTGTTTGAGAAAATGCAGAAGCTCATCGCTGACAAGCTTGAGATTGATGTTTCTAAAGTAACCATGGAGGCGTCTTTCCGCGGCGACCTTGGCGCTGACAGCCTGGACACCTACGAGCTTGTCTACGCCATTGAGGAGGAGACCGGCGTCTCCATCCCCGATGAGAAGGCGAATGAGTTTGAGACCGTAAAGGACGCTTACGACTTCATCAAATCACAGAAGCAGTAAGATATTTCGGTTCTGAATAAAAGCACGGTACTGGTTACTGTGCTTTTTTTGTTTTAAATTCCGCGGAGATTTTTTTTGAGAGAGAAGGACAGAGCTTTGGCGCAGGAGAGGATAAGCCCTGAGCGCATGAGGGAGCTTGAGGATTTTTGTGCCGGTCTTGATTTACATTTTAAAGATTTAGGTCTGCTGGATCTGGCCCTGCATCACAGAAGTTTTTCAAATGAAAATGAGGAGTTCAGGACGTGCAATAACGAGCGCCTGGAATTCCTGGGCGACAGCGTGCTGGGGCTCTCTACGGCGGCATTCCTGTATAATGACATGAGGGACTGCAAGGAGGGCGAGCTTTCCCGCATAAAAAGCAACGTGGTCAGCGAGCAGGTCCTGGCTCCCATAGCACTGGACAAAATGCGGCTGGACAGGTTTCTGGTTCTGGGGCGAGGGGAGGAGCTCAGCGGCGGAAGGAAAAAGCCCGCTATTCTGGCGGACGCCGTGGAGGCAGTGCTGGGCGCGCTGTATCTGGATTCAGGCTACGAGGCGGCGGAGAGGCTTGTGGAGAGGCTGATAGTGCCCGAAATCCGCAAGGTGCAGGCGGACAGGGGGAACCGCGACTGGAAATCGCTGCTGCAGGAATTCTATCAGAAAAAGGCCCGGGAATGCCCCAGGTACGAGCTTGTGTCGGCCAGCGGCCCTGACCACGACAGGATTTTTGAGGTTAAAGTCTTTCTAGGGGGCAGGTCTTTCGGTCCCGCCAAGGGAAAGAACAAGAAGAGCGCTGAGCAGGAGGCTGCCCGCATGGCGTGCCTTGCGCTTGGTGTGGAGGAGCGCTAGAAGGGGCCTGGGAAAGCCTGTCTATTTCTCCTGACGCTCCGTGGTGTAGTGGTTTGACGACTTTCTTCTTCCCTCCAGATATGCGAATTTATTTATGCCTTTCCTGGAGTAGCGCACTCCCGCATTCAGCCTGTACTGCCATGCGTAGTCGAAGGGCTGGATTATGCGGTTGCTGCCCAGATTCGCGTAGTCCACGGTAAGCATACCGTCCACCAGGACAGTCCAGCACCGAGCCGCAGGAAGCTCCGCGCCCAGAAGAATCTCCATGCCGAAGTACAGCATGTGGTATTCGTCCGTCAGCTGGTACGTGGTGTGAAGTCCCGGCGCGAATTTAAGCCTTACGTATTTCCACATGTCCGTCTCAAAGAACGGCGCGTAGAACAAATCCACCGCATAAAGAAGAATCTGCTTGGTGGTCTGACGCATTCCGTTGAAAGTATGATAGAAAGGGTAGTACACGGATATTATACCTATGCTGTCCACTGGCCGCAGGTTCTTTGTCTGCACGGCGAAGTACGCGCCTATGAGATAGTCCTCCCTCACGAAGTTGCTGCGCGCCTCGTTTATCTCTATGCGGTTTATCTGCGTGAAGGCAATCCCCTCGTTGAGCATAATGAAAGGCTTCTCTTCTATCTCGGGGAAACCTGTGCGCGGGTTCAGGTTCTCCTCGCTGGAATATTCCTGTGAGAACGCCGCTCCCGCCGCAGAGAATGCCAGCACCGCCGAAAGTATGAGATGCCTTGTGATAAGGATTAAGCCGTTTCTATGCGCCATGCCGTACCGCCTGGTTCACCGTGCCGTGTGATAGAGCGTGAGGCTCAGCGTGCTGGAAGTGTCCTCTGACCATTTCAGCGTGAGCGCGGCACCGTTTATGTCCCAGTCCGTGATTCTGGATGAGCCGGACTCGAACTGGAAGATGAGTATGTTGTCAAGCACTGTGTATGTTCCGCTGAAATTTGTGGCGGTGGGGTCCCCGTTCGCGTCAGTGCCCGTGTACACTCTGGCCGTGAAAGTTCCGTCGGACTGGAAAACTATCTTGTTCCCCGCGTTGTCTGCCCATGTTCCGTAGAGCGGGCTGGGCACATAGCATGAGCACAGCGCCTGCAGCACAAAAAAAGAGATCAGTATGATGACTGGGGGGAATCGGGAAGGCTTCATTTATCATCTCCATAAAATGTTATCTCATAGTCAAGGCTCTTTGTCTCCGCGCCCTGCGGGCTTACGATGTACGTGCCGCCTCCCGCCCTGCTGTCTCTGAGCACGAGGTCGTCATAGCATACCGAGCCGGGGTACATTCCCTCTATGCTCATGGTGCCGCTCATTTTTCCGTTTCCAGATATGTTCGCCCTGGTGTCCATGGAGCCTGTAAGAATCCAGCCGGGAAAGTCCGAGTAGTTTGTGTACGGCATCTTAACCACGCCGCTCAGGGTGCTGAGCTGCACGGACGTGGCGTAGCCCAGTGTGCCGCTGAAAAGCCCGGTGATTTTCTCTTTTCCCAGTTTGTTCCAGTTGCCGGGCTTGTTCATGAGCGTAAGGCGCGAGTGTGATTTCTTTATCTGCGAGTCGTATGTGATGAAGTAGAGCGCATGGCTCAGCGCTCCCCAGCCGTAGTCCGTGGCCGAGGAAATCTCCCTGCCCGAGGAATCCATTACGCTGAGCTTGTAAAGCCACTTCTGGTTCGGGGTAAAATCCTCCGAATGATGGAAGAATTCTTTTTGCGCGGAGCCCGGCCTTGAGATCTCAATGAAAGAAGGCTCTGCGTTTTCAGCGTCGGGGGCCGCGTACAGGATTAAAGTCATGCCCGTGTCATCGGCGTACTCAGCGGGGAGCTCCCATGTGAGGCGCACGGGATATATGTACAGCCCGGAGGGGCTCTCCTCCGCTCTTTGGAAATACTCCGCTTTGGATGCTAGGAGCCTTATGTCCTCCGCGCCGGCTGGGGTCACGGAGAGTGAGACTGCCAGGAAACCTAACGTTAGGTTTATTATGCGTAGCGCGTTCACTTTTATCATCTTTCCTCTCCCACGGTCCAGTCCACGTTCGCCTCGGCAAGGACTGTCTTTCCGCTCAGGTCACGGGTAAGGACCTTGTAGTATCCTCCGCCGGCCGCGCCGCCTTTTATCTGGAGATTGTCGTATATGGCGTATCCCGGGTACATTCCCGTGCACTCCACGGTGCCGTGCATGTTTCCGTTGGCGCTCATGTTGCTTGTTGTGTCCGTGTTTCCGGTGAGCGCGAAGTACACTCCGAGCGCGGGGTCGCCTCCTGTGTAGAAATCCGCGTAGTTTGTGTATGGCATGGTTATCTCGGCGCCCAGTCCCGCAACTTTGGCCGTATAGCCCAGTGTGCCACTTATGGTGCCTTTGACTTCCTCGGAGCCCAGCTTTTTCATGTCGTCGGGATTGTGCATGAGCGTGAGCTTTTTCTGGCTGCTCATTATGGTCTTGTTGTACTCGCGGAACCACTGCTCGCGCGTTATGGCGCCGTATCCGCGCGAGGCGTTGTCTTTGTCCGTTCCGGGATCATTTCCCTTGTTTCCCTGTCCGAGCGAATTCACGGAGACCACTTTGTAGTAGTAATAGGTGCCGGCCTTTGCGCTCGCGTTCTCGTCCACATACTCAAGGCCCGTGACAGGCTCGTTGTTGAGCTTTCTGAACTGTGAGTCCCTGTTTGTGGAGCGGTACACGTAGTATCCGGCGGGATTATCGTCCGCGGGGGATTTCCATGTGACTTTCACGGGGTAGACACCGAGCGTGTTCGCGTTTGAGTCGCTCATGTAGCCGTCCACATAGGCCGTCTTGCTCGCGGTGACATTAGTGGGTGCGGCGGGCATGGGTGCGGCCGCGGCGCTCAGGACGCTTTCTGTTCCGTTTGAGTTCACGGAGCTTATCTTGAAGTACGGCGCCTTGTTCACGGTATGCTCTATGTATCCGCCGGAATTCTTTGTTCCCGGGATGCCGCTCTCAACCGGAGTGTATGTGCCGTCCTGTGAGCTGGCTGTGTAAATGTTGTACGTCAGCTCCAGGCCCAGCTCCTCTCCCGGCGCGGGAAGCCACACCAAATTAAGCGTGTCCTTGCTCTTTCCGTCCTGCGCCTCCACGTAATCCGGCGGGCTCAGAAGGAATCCCAGCGCGGGGTTAGCGGAGTCAGGCCCGCTTTCCGAGAACGAGCCTTTCAGCGACACTCCTTCCGTTGTGGCAACCGCCTGTACGTAGTAGTAATAGTATATTCCTGTTTTCAATGAGCCGGAATCCGTGTAGCTGGTTCCCGTGATGCCGCTCTTTACCAGTGTGTACGCGCTGTCCTGGGAGCTCGTGCGGTAGAGCGAGTAGGTGAGCGTGGTGCCGTCCGCGGCGCTTACCGGGCTCCATCTTACGCTGAGGCCCGCGGACGCTCCGTCCTTTGTGGATATTACGCCCATTCCGTTCTCCACCGTGACTGATTCCGGGGTGGCGGGCGCGCCCTCCCTGAGCGTGTATCCCATGGCCACGTTAGAGAGCGCGCTGGGCTGATCGTATGAATTCTTTGCCAGTACCCTGTAATAGAATTCCAGCCCCTGCTCCGCGGTAAGAATCTCGTTCGCGTAGAGCGTGCTGTTCCCCCTCACGCTGCCTATAAGCTCCATTCCGCCGCCGTTCTCTTTCTCTCCGCGGTAAATCTCGTATGACACAGCGTCCTCCACGCCTGTCCATGAGATTTCTATGCGCGATGTGGATTTGCCTTTCCACGCCTGCACGTTGGACGGGGGCTCCAGAAGCCATCCGCAGCCGTCAGTGCTTACCCCTGAGGGATCCGTGTACTCGCTGGCCTCCAGGCCCTTTCCTATGTTCTCGGCGCAGATTCTGTAATAATATCTGTAGGTGTATTCCTCGCTGGAGGCCGAAGGCGCCTTCAGTATCGTGTCCGAGTATACTTTGTCATAAACGAATTCTTTCAGAACGGAGTAGTCGCCCTCATCGGGAATAGTGTACGTGCCGTCTGAGCCGGGCATGGACACCGCGCGCTCTATGCGGTAGCTCTTGGCGTAGTCCACGGGCTGCCATGTGATGGAAATCCTGTCGCTGTAGAGGCCCTTGCTGACTATGACCTGTGCGGGTGTGTCAAGCTTGGTTATTTTCTGCGTCTCCTCCAGAAGGTCTCCCATGGACGTGGACCCGGAGTCCCCGCCGTAAAGCCCCTTGTTCTCAAACCATGAGTAGCATGACGTGAAAGCAAGCGTTACGGCGGCAAGCGATGAGACGGCGGCTTTGAGTGCTGCGTGCGTGATGTTCCTGCTCATCCTGCGCCTCTTATTTCGGCCACCAGCCGTATTCCGGGTTTGTGATTTCATAAGGTTCACCGTTATTGCTAAAAAGATCTGTGCTCTGAAGTTGCATTGGGAACCAGCGCTTTCTGATTTCAACAGTACTGGTTTTGCCTTCACAGAGGGTAGAATCTGACGCTCCGGGGTGGCTGATTTTTAATTCTATATTGTTTGTACCTGAGCAAGCAAAAGTAATTGTGGCATTATAATCTGGAATTGAGGAGTCCGCTGTTTTTACAATTATGTTGTCAGCGTTAATAAATTTATACACATAGTTGTCAGAATCCCCTTTTATTCCAAATGCACCGGAAAAAGAACTGCCCTGACTAATGCTTACGCATGTACCTAAAGCTCCGCCTGGAGTAAGTTGTTCGGGGGCATAACTTCCATTAATTCTGTAAGATGCGCTGAATTTACCCAACCCAAGGCTGGAATCGCGAGCCCTGTCAGTGAATGATATACTTCCTGTTTTTCCCTGCACATCTCCTTTATTACTATATTTAGAATTATATTTTGTTGACTTTGTGTAGTTTGTAGGGCCGCCATCATGCACATAGAATCCGTAGCTCAGCGCCAGCATGGCCGCGCGGGCAATCTCAGCGTCGCTCAGCTGCCTGCAGGCGTAAACGGAGTCGTCCTCCGCCAGAGATACTGATGTGCTTTCGCGCACTAATGTGAGCGAGTAATAATGCTTGGCGTCGCGCAGGACCATGAGCGGACCGTCCGTGTTCACCATGCTGCCGCTGTTTACGCTGTCGGCCGTGGCTACCTCGTGGGGGCTCAGGTACGCGGTCACCTCATCCGCTTTCCAAATGTCCGTGTTCGGGACCGTTTCGTTGCCGGAATAGTGCAGGCTGCTGTCAAGGGAGAAAACTTTAGTCCAGTTGCCTGAGAGGTTATAATTCTTTATGGAGACATACGCGCCTGTTGGACCTATGGCGCGCTTGTCATAATCCCATTCGGACCATGTGACTTTCTCGGAGTAATAGTATTTGTCAGCGGAGCTTGCCGCGGAATCCCCGCCGTAGCCCGCGCTGAAATTGGTCGCAAGGAGATAGCCCTTGTTAAGCCGCTCTTTTTTTGAGTCGTCAGGATAGGTGTAATTGGTCTCTTCCTCGGAGAGCCCTTTGTCCGCTGTCGTTCCGTTCACTAGCGACGCGGGGAGATTTATACTGTCTTTGGATTCCTTGTATGCCACGGCATACTCATACGCCTCGGTGATTTCTCCCGGAGCGGGCCTGTAGCTGATTTCTTTTTTCCCCGCCGGTATGTCCGTGACTTTCTTCCAGGAGTTGGCGCTGCTTCCCGCCTGCCGCCTGTAAAGGTTCGCCGAGTTATTGCCATAGTACGGAAGCTCCCATTCTATGCGCTGCTCGTAGGCGCTGCTCGCTTTGTGGGCGCGGACCCTGAGCCCGTAACCGTAGGCGGCGTTTTTCACGTCGCTTATGTTCCTGTACTGGACTTTCGAACTGCCGCCCGTGAGCGTGATTCCCTCCCCGAAAGAAAAGTCCTCAGGGCCGTTTATCACGGGGAGCACCGCATAGCCGTATGGAAGCCCCCAGCTTATCATGCTTTGGTTTGTCTGGTAGGACGAGGTCTCGTCTTTCTGCTCGCTGTATTTATCTGTCAGCGTGTATGTGCCGCCCGAGAAGTAGACTGCTGCCGAGCCGTTGTCCACTGGCTCTCCGTTCACGGAAAGCGCCGTGCCGTCATAATAATATGTGTCGGACTGGTCCGCCGGTGTGCTCGCGCTGCTGTCAGTGTAGCGTATGCGCCGTATTATGTATCCCTTCGCGAAGTCCATGGCCTTCCACGTGATTTGTATGGAGTCGGACACAGGCGTCGCGGCCTTTGTTTCCAGAAGCGCCGGTCCTGCTGTGCGGGTCTCCGCCTCCGACGTGGTGGTCACACCTTCCTGCGACTCGCTCGTGGATGTGACGGTGAATATCACCGCTTTGCCAGATTCTTTGGCGTCATCATAGCCTTTAGGTTTGTTTATGACGCATGTGTAGATGCCGTTCTCCTCGGTTATGCTCGTGTATCCTCCGCCGTTAGGATTATCGCTCTGCGTGAGCTCCTCCTCCCCGCTGGAGTATACTGCGCTGACCTTGTAATCGCCGCGGGCCCTCTGCACGGACCTCCACTGCACGGTTATGGTGCTGTAATCAGGCTGGCCGGGGATAAGGACGGCCTTTCCGAGCGTGCATGAGACTATCGGATTGTTATCAGCGTCCGTATAGCTTTCCTCAGTCCTTAGGCCCCTTTCCGCTATGAGGCTGTACGCGCGGCAGTCTCCGGGGGATGCCTTGTGCTCGTACCGCGCGGTTTCGCCTTCCAGTTTTATCTCCGCCTTGCTGAGCTCCTTTGTCCTAGGCTCCGCGTCATCGCTCGGGGTGGTCTCATCCTTGTAATTGACCCAGGATATCGTGTACTCGCAGTTTTGGTCATAGTCCCATTCCAGGATAAATTTATCCGCGTATCCGTCTGTCACTTTGAAGCCGTTTATGCTGGGCAGCTTGTCCGCCTCATTGGTTACGGTTATGGAGTTGGGTGAGTCCGCGCGCGCGTAATGCTCAGACGGAACTGATGTGGTCCCTGCAGGCGCTATGTACAGCGTGTATCTGTAATATCCTTCCATGGAGTCGATTCTGTCATCGCTCAAGTCCGGCTCATCGAAATCGAATATATGGTGCTCCGCCTTTACCTTGGAGATGCTGTCATACGTGTGGTACAGCCTCTCCTCATCTGATGAGTCCTGCTCGAATCCCGTGCGCGTGTAGGTGAGCACATAGCTGTACTTCTGGCCGAAGTCCTCGAAGTCCACCTGGAATGAGACGTCTATGCTAGCGTACTTTTCCCCGCCGTCTTTTTCCGTGTATTCCGCGCTGGCCTTGAAGCTTACAGGGGCCAGAAGCCAGCCCTCCGCGGTGGAGACGCTCTCCTGCGAGCTGATTATGGTGCTGCTGTCGTCTGTGTAGCTCTGCACGCGCCAGACATACTGCCTGCCTCGCTCCGCCGTGGTGTCGCGCCACGTGAGCCTGCTTCCGGGAATGTATGCGCCGTACGCGCCGCCTGCGGCTGGCATGTCGCCCGCGGTTACGCTCACGCTGTCGGAGCTGGAGGTCTGCTCTGCGCAGTTGAATGTTATCCGGGACTCGGAGCCGCCGCTTCCGTCAGCCATTGTTCCCAGGTAGCTTACGATTTTAGTGTACTCGGAGTCATCCCCGCCTTTTTCCTTGCGCTCTATGGTGAAGTAGACGGGATGCTGCTCGTAGGACTCGGAGCCCACCTTGTAATCCACGTAGTCCGGCAGAGTCCATGTAAGCTCCACGCTTTCGGCGGATGTGCCCGTGGCCGCCTGAAGGTCCTGCGGCGCGGAGGGAATGAGACGTCTCGCCGTGTCCGCGTCCTCCAGGCCTGAGGACTCCATGCTGCTCTGGTTCGTGGACGTGAATGCCTGCACCTGATAATAGTATTTTGTGTTGGGCGTCAGGTTCCTGAATGTGGCGGATGTCTCGCTTCCCTGGGTGTTCACCGTGGCCACCACGGATGTCTTGTCCTCCGCGTAGCATGTCACCTCGTATTTTACGGTGTCCATGTAAGTGCCGTGACTGCAGTTGGCCATCCACCACGTGACGGTGCTGGCGGTTCCGCTTGAGTCCTGCGTGATGCTCGTTATTATGGGGCTTGAGAGCACGGAGCCCAGGACTATGAAGCTTTTCTCTGAGACATTTCCCTCTTTGTCCACAGTGCTTATGGCATAATATGCCGTGGTGCCCGCGTCCTCTGTGATGGAGATGGAATTCGCGGTGCCTTTGGTCTCCGCCGTCTGCCTGAACGTGTCGAACGGCGTGGCCGCCGAGTATATGTAGTACTGCGCCGCGCCGTCAGCGGAGCTCCATGAGAGTTTGACCGAGCGGTATTCGCCGTGGCTTGCGCTTACGTTCGTGGGAGGGCGCAGTACGGCCTTGGACGCCCCTGATGAGCCTGCCATGATGTTAGCGGAGGGCTCTGAGACTAAATCCAAGGCACAGCATGCAAGAAGAGAAACTGCCGCCGGTATCAGCAATGCTCGAAGAATTCTGCAGCACATATTATTTCCCTAATAAATATCGCAAGTCTATCATAACATATATGCGAATATTTTTTAATACTCCCACACGGAATTAGAGTCATAAAATCTAAAAAGGTTGCGCCGCGTACTTGACTTTTTTTTTGCGGTGATATACTATCGGATTCAGTTCCGCGGCAGTCGTATAACGGCTCATTACCCCAGCCTTCCAAGCTGGAGACGAGGGTTCGACTCCCTTCTGCCGCTTATAAGACGGGCTTTCTGGAATATCAGGAGGCCCTTTTTCTTTTCCGCGCCCTTAGCGCCGTGCGGGCCGCTTGTATTCTCTTCTTGAGTTTTTGTGCGCTTTGATGTATTTTAAATAAACATAAAAGGAGTGTGGCGAATGAAAAAGCTTTCTTGCGTTCTGGCTGCCGCCATTTTTAGCGTGGCCGCAGTTTCTGCGGAGCATAGCCTGGGGATTTATGAGGGGTATTCCTCCGGCGCGCTCGTCTCGAACTGGAACTCAGATCCTGTCGCGTCATTATGGACAGGTGCCGAGCTCTCGCTCTTCTATGCCTGCCGTTTCTGGGGAGGGCTTACAATCAGCCCTGAATTCACTTTGTCATGCGGCATGGACGCGCTGGCAACGGTACCGGCAGAGGCACCGACTTCCCCCGAGGACGTGTTGTTCAGGGGCGGCGCGGGGCTTAGCTTCGGCGGTGCTCTGGGACTTGGTTACAGCAAAGGACACTTCTCTTTCCTGCTTTATCCGGTTGAATACACCAGAAAATACATATTCGAGAAGGATGTTCCCTACGAGAGCGGCTCAGGCCTGACGATGTGCTCGTCCGGCCTGAGGTTTAAATGGGCATGGAACCTGGGCCCCAAGGACGATCCCGCCACGCGGCTGGGATTTTATGTGGGGCTCTCATATCCATGGAAATTCGAGTGTCAGGACTACGACCCGAAAAGCGCTGGCGTAACGGCGCGGACCGGAATAGTTCTGGACTGGCTGTTCTGAGCCTCTAAGCGCGCTTGTCTTTGTTCCGCGGACCGGTATCCTGGCGGCCGCCGATGAATTCCCGCGGAACGCGGCTTGTGATGCAGCTTGTAATCTCATAGCTTATGGTGCCGGTAAGCTTTGCCACGTCATCCGCGGTCTGCAGAGCTCCGTCCTCCTTTGCGCCGAATAGAATCACTTTGTCCCAGCGCCTCACGATTCCGTTGGCGGCATCGCTTCCCACGTCCACCATGCACTGGTCCATGCATATCCTTCCGCGCACAGGATACTCCTTTCCGTTTATGCTGACCGGGATTCCGTTCAGAGCGAAACGCCTTGCCCAGCCGTCACCGTAGCCTATGGGGAGCACCGCTATGTCCGTGGGAACCCCGGCCGTCCATGTGCGCCCGTAACCCGCGCTTTTTCCTTCCTCAAAATGCCGCACCGCGCTGACTACGGTCTGCAGTGTCATCACTGGTTTCAGATTGAGGGGCGTGCCTTTTTTCTCCAGATACTCCTTGGAGATTTCCTCCGCGTAATAACCGTAGACTATGATTCCCGGGCGGACCATGTCCAGGTGGAATTCAGGATGATCTATGGTGGCGGCGCTGTTGCAGCAGTGCCGTATTCCCGGGTCTATGCCCTGCGCCTCCACGGACTTTATGGCCTGCTCGAAAAGCCTGAACTGCGTGCCCGTGAAGTCGCGGCTTTTTGTGGAAACCTCGTCGCTCACGGCAAAGTGCGTGCAGATTCCGCCCACGCAAAGCGCTCCCGTGTCCGCCACAGCGCGCGCTATTTTCCCCGCCTCATGCGGCTCGCATCCTATGCGTCCCATTCCGGTGTCCACCGCTAAGTGCACTGGATACGATTTTTTCCCGGCGGCTCCGGCGGCCTCCGCAAAAAGAGAGATGTACTCCTCGTCAAAAACCAGCGGCGTAAGGTTGTTTCTGACCGCGGCATCAACCTCGTCGGGGGAGCACAGGCTCAGAAGAAGGACGGGGGCCTTTATGCGGGCCTTCCTCAGCTCCAAGCCTTCATCCACGGCGGCCACGGCAAGAAAATCCGCGCCGCAAGCCAGCGCCGTCCTCGCACACTCCACCGCGCCGTGACCGTAAGCGTTCGCCTTGACGGCCACGCACAGCTTTGTCTTAGGCGCAAGGAATTTCTTTATCTCAAGTATATTGTTCTGTAGATTGTCCAGATGAATTACGGCACGAGTTCCGCGCATTCTGCCTCCCAAACCATGAGGTATTCTACCGAAACTTAGGGTCCGTGGCAACATTGGGCTGCGGGCATGCGCCGTGATTTTGCGTTCCCGGATTTATGTGATATACTCTGATGCGGACCCAATGCCTGTGGCGGAGTCCGATACTGTTAAACTGTTTCTACGGAGCCTTTCATGCACATTCTGATTTTTACGGGCGGCATGGCGCCGGAGCCCGGAAGCGCATCTTTTTTCCTGAAGCAAGCGCCTGAGGCGGACTTCATCATTGCCGCGGACTCCGGGCTTGATACCCTGGAGGAGTACAGGAAATTCTACGCGGGGGAGCATGACTTTGAGCCTGATCTGATACTGGGCGACTTTGACAGCATAAAGGACAGGACGCTCCTTGAGAGATACGCGCATGTGCGGACTGAGCCTTATGACCGCGACAAGGATTTCACTGACACCGAGCTGGCCCTTATCCATGCGGCTAAGAAGGCCTCCTCGCGCGAAAAAGATATGATTACGCTTCTGGGAGGTGACGGGGGCCGGATTGACCACCTCATCGCCATATACGACAGTTTCTCCGAGGACTATCATGCGGACGTGTGGCTCACCTCATCCTGCGCCGTGTGGTATGTGGGGGACGGAAGGAGCCTTGAATTCTCAGGCGGAGGAAAGGACGGGAGCGTCTCGTTCGCAAGGACCACGGAACGCTTCTCCGGGAGCAGGCTGGAGACTTGCGGCCTTGAGTGGGAGGGGCCTGTGTTCAGGGAACATGGCATGGCCAGCATCTCAAACCGCATTAAGGCAGAATATCTTTGCGCCTCAAAGCCTGTCACGGTCAGGGCGCGCGGCGGAGCCTTTCTCGCGTTCTTGCCTCTGGATGCGGCCGTGAGGCGCCCCGGCGGATTCTGTTCTCTTGGATAAAATAAAACACCGCCGTCATGAGACGGCGGTGGTCATGTGCAATCACACTGCGCGGCAAAGCTTACAGCGTCGCGCCGGGAATCTCCTTGTCGAACTCCTTGTTGCCGTGATGGTAGACCGGGAGCACTTTCGGGGAAATCTCATC
>JAFLSO010000039.1 GCA_022510925.1 Treponema sp. | reverse complement strand
TTTTTGCCGCAAAGCGGCAAAAATGCGAGCGGTGCGAGCAAACAAAAACTCGTAAGCAAGGCTCTGCCTTGCGTATAGAGGGTTTCCCCTCTCCCAGATACAGTTCCACCGCTTTCAAGCGGGAATACGGATAAAGGCATTGCGCTTGAACAGCGACAAGGCTTAGCGCGCGGCAGCCACTTTATTCTGAATTTAAAAAATGCTATACTTGGCGCATGAACAGAAAAATAACGGTCGCTTTAACCGGCGCTACGGGCGCCATGGGCGGCGAGGTGCTTTCCCATCTGCTTGATTCCAAAAACGATTACAACCTGCGCATTCTGGTCCGCAATCCCGGCAGGAGCCGCAGTTTTTTTAAGAGGCTCCTCAGGCGCGGGAAAAACAGAATCACCATAGTGCAGGGCTCCATTCTTGATGACCACGCCGTGGGCCATCTTATACAGGACGCCGATTATGTAATACACTGCGCCGCCGTTATTCCGCCCAAGGCGGACCATAACCCGCGCAATACCGTAGCCGTGAACTACGGCGGTACCAGGCGCATTGTGGACGCCATAAAGAATTCCGGCAGGGAGAAGGAAATAAAGCTTGTACATATCTCCACCGTGGCCGTTTACGGAAACCGTGACTATCATCATCCGTGGTGCCGCATGGGAGACCCCGTGATGAGCAGCGCATACGATTATTATTCCGCGTCCAAGATAAAGGCGGAGCGCTATGTGATAGAGAGCGGGATTCCGCACTGGGTGGTGCTGCGGCAGACGGCGGTGTACCATAAGTATTTTCTTGCGAACAACATGAATGACGGCCTTATGTTCCACACTTGCTGGAACGCTCCGTTCGAGTGGGCCACCGACAGGGACTCGGGGCTTATGATAGAGAACCTGGTGGATTATGACGCGGAGGGGAGGCTCTCCGGGTTCTGGAGAAACTGCTACAACATAGGCGGCGGAAAGGATTGCCGCGAGACCGGCTACGAGACTTTTAACTCCGGCTTTGCCCTGATGGGCGCGTCGGCGGAGAAATTCTTTGAGCCGCACTGGAACATCCCCCGTAATTTCCACGGCGTGTGGTACACGGACAGCCATGTGCTGGATGAGTGGCTTCACTACAGGACGGAGACAAGCGCGGATTTCTGGGCGCGCATGAGAAAGCAGCTGTGGTATTACAGGCTGGGCGCCATAGTGCCCGCGGGAATCATAAGGAGATTCGCCATAGAGCGCCTTCTTAGAAACAGCAACGCCCCGCAGAACTGGGTGCGCCTTAATAAAAAAGGCAGGCTTGACGCGTTCTGGGGCGGCAGGGATGAGTATGAGAGGGTTCCGCGCTCGTGGGATGAGTTTCCTGTCCTGGCCAAGGGGCAGACTCCCCAAGGAAAGACGGACTACGCGGACTTAAAGGACGAAGGCAAGGCAGGGCGCTATAAGCTAAGCCACGGTTACGATGAGTCAAAGCCCGATGCGGAGCTGGACATTCAGGATTTGAGGAGCGCCGCGGAATTCCGAGGGGGCTCCGTGGAGGCGCAGGACTTTGAGAGGGGCGCGCTTCATTCCCCGGTCATATGGAGATGCCACAACGGGCATGAGTTCCGGTCCACTCCGTTCGCGGTTTTAAAGGCCGGGTTCTGGTGCCCTGAATGCTGCGAGCCGCTTCCGCCGGAGAAGCCCTGGGCATTCGATGCCGCCGCAGCGCAGGTTCCGTTCTATGCCCAGATATGGTACGACACTCACTCACAGGCGGAGAAAGACAACTCATATCCTTACGCAGAGGATGAGGACGATGACCTTCTGGTGAGCGAAGAGAAACTTTAGGCCGCCATGAGAATCATAATCTATGCCTTTTCAGGGACCGGGAACACTTTAAAGGTGGCGGAGCTTTACAGGGAGAATCTTTCGCGGGAGGGCGGCAATTCCGTGACTGTGTTCAGCATAGAGCATATTCTCCCGCACACCCCCGTACCCGACCCCAACGACTTTGATTTATGCGGCTTCGCGTATCCAGTGCACGGCTTTAACGCCCCTGAGATTTTCGTGGACTTCTGCCGCTCTCTTCCGGCGGTCACAGGAGATGAGAAGCCGGCGTTCGTTTTCAAAACAAGCGGGGAGGGGCTTACGCTCAACAATCATTCCTCACAGAAATTCATGCGCGTGCTGGAAAGAAAAGGTTTCGCGTTCCTGAGCGAGCGTCATTACGTTATGCCGTACAATATGATTTTCAGGCACAGCCCGGAGATGGTGAAGAGCGAGTGGATTTTCGCAAGGGGCCTGGCGCTCCTGCACAGCAGGGAAATCATGGAGAAGAAAAAAGAGAATGTCCGCACCAGTCCTCTTAAAGCATGGTTCGTGCCCCTTTTCAGGATAGAGTGGCTTTACGCGCGCGCGCAGGGGCCGTTCATGCGCGTGGACATGGACAAGTGCCTTAAGTGCATGCGGTGCGTAAAGCGGTGCCCCTGCGACAACATCACGTTCGACAGTGACAGGAATAAATTCAAATTCGGGACCAACTGCGCTCTGTGCGTGCGCTGCTCTTTCAGCTGCCCGTCATGCGCCATAAGCATAGGCCTTCTGAACGGCTGGAGGATTAACGGCGACTACCGCATAGAGGAGACCGCGGGCGACCCCGCCATAAAATTCCCGTATTTTACGGAGGAGCTCCGCGGCCTGAGGCGCTGGGCGTATTACCGCTACTACAAGAATCTTGCGGAGAGGCTTAGCCGGAACGGCATAAGCATTTCAGGGGAAACACTGTCCTAGAATATTATGAGAGGCATAAAGGATTTCTGCCCGCTCCTTATGGCGGTGATTTTTTTCTCATGCTCGCAAAGAGAGCCTGCCAGGGCGCGGAACGTGCTGGGCACGCTCTGCTCCATAAACGCGTTTGAGGACGGCACAAAGAGGCTCTATGACGAGGCGTTCGATTTGCTTTCCGCCATAGAGGGTGAATTCAGCACGCGCATAGAGACATCGGACGTAAGCCGCATAAACTCGCAGGCGGGAATATCTCCCGTGAGGGCGGGCGGGAACGTGATTTATGTTCTAAAGAAAGCGCTTTTCTATGCGGAGCTCTCGGACGGCGACTTTGATCCCACCGTGGGCGTCCTGGTGGATTTGTGGGGGATAGGAACGGAGGGACAGGGAATCCCGCCGCAGAAAGAGATAGAGGCAGCGCTTCCTTTAGTGGACTGGCGCGACGTGAGGATAGACGATGAGGCAGGCACGGTTTTCCTTGCCAGGAAAGGGATGCGCCTTGATTTGGGCGGAATAGCGAAAGGCTTCGCCGCGGACTGCCTGCGCGATTTGCTAGGGCAGAGAAACGTCAGGCGCGCGGTGATAAACCTGGGCGGGAACGTATATGTGCTGGGGAGCAAAAAGGACGGAAGCCCGTGGACCATAGGAATAAAGGACCCCTGTGATGAGACGGGCTCCCCTGCCCTGGCGGTAAGAATCCCGGGAAGCGGCACCGTGGTTACAAGCGGAAGCTACGAGCGTTTTTTTGAGCAGGACGGAATCAGATACCATCACATAATAAATCCGCGCACAGGTTTCCCCGCGGAGAGCGACACGCTGAGCGCCTCTGTCATCGCCCCGTCATCCTGCGATGCCGACGCGCTGAGCACCATAGCATTCATACAGGGGCGTGAGGGATTTTCCCGGACGCTGGGAAAGCTTGGCGGACCGGATGAGACGGAGACGGGCTGCGTTTTCATGGAGAAAGGCGGCCGCGTCCTTGCAAGCGCAAATCTTTCCGGAAAAATCTACGCCTGCAAAGAGGAATTCAGCGGCATAGATTTTTTCCGGCCATAAAAGCTAAATGAATTTCTTAAGCTCCTGATGCCTTATCCGCCCGGTCTTAACGCCCACTATGTAGCTTCCCACCATGGCGGTAATGGCGTCCATGCCCGCGGCAAAGGAGCAGATTACGGGAGAGGCGTCCTTAAGCAGAAGATAGCCCGCCTCAAATCCTCTTCCGTACAGAACGCACATTACGGTCACGGCGATAAAAGGCCCGCCGTAAGGAATCTGCATGAGCGCGAAAGAAAGGATGAACGAAAGGCCTGCGACCCACATGATGTCTGAGAAAGAAATCCTAAGGCTTGAGTATGAGCGGAACACAAGGACAAAGCACACGGCCGTAACCCAGGCCGCCCCTCCCCTGCCGAAAATAGAGAACAGCGGGAAAGTAACGGAATTCACGCGAGACCTTATTCCAAGGCTCTCTTTTCCGTGGCGCATATTTATCTGCAGCGCCAGGTTGGTGTCACCGCTGAAAAACGCTGCCATGAACGGGCAGATGCCGGCATACAGCACGCGGAACGGATGCGGGTCATGGCACAGAAACCTAAGCACCAGAGGATAAATCACAAACACCATTATAAAAAGGTCCGCGGAAAGCATAAGGATGAGCGGAAGGTACACTTTGGCCTTAAGCACGAAAATAAAGTCCAATGTCCAGCGGCACATTATGGCAATCATGCCTACGGCCAGCACCTCGGAGAAAAAGCTCATCACTATATAAAAGAGCCTGCTTAGCGACTCAAAAAGAGACACCGCGCTTTTTGTAGCGGACTTATCGACCGCCGCTCCCATCCCCGCTATCCCGGCAAGGACAAAGCACGGAAGAAGGTACGCCCCGTCCAGAAGCGCCTCGAAGCCGGAATAAGGGAACAGGGCGCGCAAAAGATTCTCCCAGTCCAGTGAGGGAATGTCATTCATTTTCTCCACGGTAATGGGAATGCGCGGAAGGCGCACCACGAGCGAGGAAATAAGTCCCAGGGCCATAAGGGCCGCAGATGAAATCAGGATAATGCTCCCCGTCCATATTCCGGTCTTTAAAAGAAGCCTGTCCTCCTGCAATTTAAAGAACGCTGTGGCCACGGAAAAAAACAAAAGGGGAAGAAGGGTGTACCGCCCGAACCGCACGACAATCTCCACTATAAAATTAAGGGCAGACTCCGCCTGCGCTGTTCCGGGAGGAAGCAGGACGGCGGTAAGGATTCCCAGGGCAATCCCTATAAGATACTTTAACCAGACTTTCATAATAAGCGAGTATATCAGTTTTGCCAGTATTTGCAAAGTGACCCATATATGCTACAATACGCGCATGGGAAAAACAGTTCTTATCGCAGGGAAAGATTCTCCTGAAGGCTCAAAAATAGCGGACGGTTTCGCGTTCACGGGGCGGCAGGTGGTCCTTACAAGCGCGGAGCCGGAGACGGATTTTTCAGAGAGAAAGACCATAACGGAGCGGCGGGCGGAGCAGGCCGCATATGACGAGGCAAAATCCCTGGAGGCCAAATCAGGCATGTGCACTTACGAATGGAACAGGTCATCCCCCATATCCGCGCGCGCGCTTATATTGCAGACAGAGAATATGTTCAGCCAGATGAACGAGGCGGTGCTTTATTTTGACGAGGAGCACTTCGCCTCCAGCGAGAAGCAGATAGACAGCGAGCAGATTTCCCGCACTCTGGACGACATGGTCTCAGGATTCCAGTATCTGGCCATGGAGGTCCTCGCGCGCTTTGAGAAAAAGAATAATTCCGGCGCACCGGGAACGCTGGCCTTTCTTCTTAAGGAATGCCCGTGCTCCCTGGACGTAATAAAGAATCCCATGCTCAGGAACGGAATCACATCCATAGCATCACCGCTGGTAGCGGCGGCGGCGGCATCGTTCGTCTCTTTTGCGGAGAACATCGCGGCCATATACGGAGACGCCCCTTATGTGAACATAATTCTTGTGCGCGGGGACAAGTCCATGGAGACCGTCTCCACGGATGAGAGCCTGGGCAAATGGCTGGGGAATTACATGGAGGCCGCGGAGAGCCTTTCATCCAAGCTTACGGCAAAAAAATCCGTGCAGTGGATAAAGCCCGGCGCCAAGCCTCCCGCCAGCGGATTCAATCTTAATTTCTTACGGGGAAATAAATGAGCGACTTTCCATTGCAGACGGACTGGATGTTCATCCTGGAGTGCGTGATAAAAATAGCGGCAAGCATAGTGTGCGGCTTTGTGCTGGGCATAGAGCGCAAGAGCCACAATCAGTTCGTGGGAGCGCGCACGCTGGTCCTTATCTCCGTGTCCTCCACGCTGCTTTCCATTCTCTCATATTACATGGCGGAGCAGGGAATAAGGCGCGGCTACACAGGCGGGGACCCCACGCGGATTGTCGCGGGCGTTGTGAGCGGCATAGGATTCCTGGGAGGCGGCGCCATAATACGGCAGGGACTCAACATAAAGGGCCTTACATCGGCGGCCATAATCTGGACATCATCCGCCCTGGGACTGGCGCTGGGCGCGGGCCTTTACATTCAGAGCGCGGTCATACTTATAGCCGTGGTGCTTCTCTTATTCCTGCTTGAGAAAGTGGAGGAGAGATTCTTTCCCGCAGGGAGAATAAAAACTCTCACGCTGGTTTACTCCGATGAGTCCATAAACGTGGCGGGCATAAGGGATGAGATAAAAAAATCCGGCATGATAGTAAGCGACCTGAACGTAAGCCGGAATTTCTCGGAGCACAGGCTCACCCTTAGAATATCCGTGAAGACCCCCATGGTCATGACTTACACTCCGCTCATGGAGGGCCTTAAGGACATAGGGCCACTGGAGGAATTCTCAATCAGCGACTAGTGCGGCGGTAACGGCGGACCGCATTGAAATCAACAAAACATGAACCGCACATGATTTTTGCGCCGCCGAATCTTCGTTTGTCCTTTGATTTGCGATTTTTCTGCACGTAACTCTTTTCTGTCTTATACTGGAATTCACCATGACTATGGTGCGCACAGGAGAGTATATGTCATTCAGAAAATCTGTATGTTTTTTTGCGGCGGCGGCCCTGATTCACTGCGCGGCTCTTTCGGAGACGCTAAGGCTAAGCATAGACGCGGCGGAGGAGACAGGACCCGTAACCCACGGAGCCACCGGATTCCTCTACGGGCTGGGCGACCCCGGCATTCCCGCGCAGCAGATGCTAAGCGCCCTGCATCCGGTGACTGCGGCGCAGAAAGCCCCTGACGGACTGCAGCATCCTAACGGCGACGCGCTAAGCACAGCGCGGCAGTTCTTTGACGCAGGCGGGCGCGACCTGCAGGTATACATGCAGGACATATACAAAGAGTGGCCTTACGAGAAGCTGGGCATTGACGACTATCTTCCCAAAATCCGTACCATGGTGCAGAAAGGAAAGCAGAGCCCTTACCGCGACCGCCTGAGCTGGATTCCGCTGAACGAGCCGGACGTAATCTGGTACAACGACAATCTTCTTTTCCGCGACTTCTGCGAGGACTGGAAAAAATGCTATGATGCCATAAAGGAGACGGATCCACAGGCCCGTGTTGTCGGACCGAACACCACCCTTTACAACGAGCGCTTCATGGACAGATTCCTTAAGTTCGCCAAGGAGAACAAATGCCTTCCTGATACAATCACATGGCACGAGCTTCAGAACGATTTTTTCACGGACTGGGAGAACCACTGCGATAATTACCGCGCACTGGAGAAAAAGTACGGGATAGGCCCCCTTCCCATAACCATAAACGAGTACGCGCGTTTCTCAGGCGATCTGGCCATGCCGGGAAAACTGGTGCAGTTCATATCACGCTTTGAGGGCAAAGGCGTAAACGGATGCCTAGCCTACTGGACCACGGCGGGAAGCCTCAACGATCTGGTCACGCGCAACACGTACCCTACAGGGGCTTGGTGGCTGTACTACTGGTACGCGCAGATGGAGGGCAAGCGCATAAAAGTCATCCCGCCGAATCCGCACGCCGAAGGACTGCAGGGGCTTGCCTCGTTTGACCCCTCCCGCAAGCAGATACGCGTGGTGGCAGGAGGAACTGCGCAGCCCGTGGACGTGGACATAGCGGGCGCGGCTCAGAAACTGGGCACGGCGCAGGACGGCTCCGTGCAAGTTATAGTGAAGAAAACCGGCAGCTCAGGGCTTAACCCCTCCGTGATTCCCGCCACCATTTACGCCGGGACCGTGCGGCTTTCAGACGGCGCCCTCACAGTGCCCATCCCCGCAGGAAACGTAAACGACGCATACCAAATAATAGTAAGCGCGGACGAACCCTCCGGCGCGGAGAGCGGGGGCAAGTGGACATACCGCGCGCGGGAGGAGCGCGTGCAGGGCGGAACCGCGGAGATTGCCGTGGAGGTCAATGAGCCCGGCTACTACACAGTGGCGGCGCAGGGGGCAGGAAGCACAGGGCTTTCAGTGAACGATGTGCCGGCGGGAAACATCCCTGACGGCGGAAGCGTTACGCTCTATCTGTGCGAGGGAATAAACCTGCTGAGCGCAAAGGCGGCCTCCCAGGCGCAGGCGGAGAAACTTACGGTGCGCGTGCGTAAGGCGGACTCAGGCACCGCGAAAGCCGCACGTTACGAGGCTGAGTCGGGCGAGAACGAAATGTCAAACCGCGTGGCGCCTAACAAAAAAGGCCAGGCAGTGGAGCAGAGAAATCCCTCCAACGACACGCAGTACCTGTCATTTAAAAAAGTCCGCGCGGACAAAGCGGCCCTCTATGCCGTCACGGTGCGCTATCAGAACGGAGAGCTTGGAGACGGAGCGTCCAACTACAACTCTAACATAGTTGACCGCAGCGCGGATGTGAGCGTGAACGGGAAACAGATACAGACCGCGTTCTTCCGCAACACGCTTGGATGGAGGGACTTCTACACCACCACGCTTATTCTTCCGCTCAGCGCCGGGGAGAACACCATAACTTTCACCGCCCCGCGGCGCAAGATGCTCCCCACGTTCGACTACATAGACGTGGCCCCGTTCATTTATGCGGGCGGCCCCGTGGCAGAGGAGAACACCCCGCCCCAGGCGCAGGCAAGCGCTCCCGGAGAAGTGAAATTCCCCGCGCCGGTTTCGCTGAGCGTGATTGCGGCGGACGACATGATTGACGGGAAACCGCTCACATACGAATGGAAAAGCAAGGCCGATGGAGTGCAGATTTCAGGAGCGGACGGCGCCTTCGCCACCGCCACAGTGCCCAAGGCCGGCACATACGGATTCACATGCACGGTGTCAGACGGAGAGAAAAGCGCCAGCGTGAGCGTAACCGCGCGAGTGTATCCCGAGGGCCTTTACGAGGCGGAGGCAGAAGGCAACGTGCTCACAGGCACCGCAAACATCGCGGCAAGCGCCAACGCCAGCGGCGGAAAAGTCGCGGGCTACATAGGAAACGGAGCCGAGAACACCCTCACTTTCACTAACGTGACGGCGGCGCAGGCGGGCACATACACGGTCACAATCAGCTACATAAGCGGAGAGAACCGCAGCCTGTCACTGAGCGCTAACGGAGGAAAGCCCGTGAGCGTAAGCTGTCCCAGCACCGGAAGCTGGACCACCGTGGGCACAGTGAAGGCAAAGATAAAGCTGCAGAAAGGCCTGAACACGCTGACCATATCGAACGCAGGATACTACGCGCCGGACATAGACTGCATCCTGGTGGAGAAGTAGCCGTCATCACCGAGCGCTTACATTGCGATGGGGAGAGCCGGTGAAACGTCTTGCGGAAAAATAATGAGAACGATAAAACCGATTGAAAAGAAATTCCTTGAGCCCGCGCTTGATTTTGTCGAGGAAGTTTTCGCGGATGCGGTCTCACCCGAGGAAGGAAAGATCGTCCGCGCGCTCGTACAGGAAATCCGCGCGAAAAAATATTACATCCCCTCCCTTGAGCTTCTGATGCTCGATGACTCGGAGCGCATTCTCGGCTACGCGAATTTCTCGCGCTACCACATCGGGGGGAAATTCGAGGACGAGCTTCTTCTGCTCTCGCCGGTCGCCGTGAGGACGGAATTCCAGAGGCAGCACATCTCAAAGGATTTGATAGAGCACGGATTTGCGAGCGCCGCCAGAATGGGATTCAGGGCGGTACTTGTGGAGGGCAATCCCCAAAATTACACCGCGCGCGGATTTGTGCCGTGCCACAAATTCAAAATCACGCCGGGGCCGGGAATGCATCTTCCGCATCCCGACTGCCTGATGATAAAAGAGCTGGAGCCGGGCGCGGCAGAGAAAATGCGCGGAAGCGTTGACTGGTCTTTTTACGGCGCACTTTCGTGAGCGGGGGGATAAGTCACACCGCAAAGCCTAAAGAATCCCTGGTGCAAAATCCTGGGAACTGTGATAAAGTAGGCTGGTACGGAGGCAACATGAGCGACAGAACAACAGTGCCCGTCCTTGAGACGGAGCGGCTCATCCTGCGGCCGCTTGCGCTCTCCGACATGGAGGCGGTCTTCAAGTGGGCGGG
>JAFLSO010000038.1 GCA_022510925.1 Treponema sp. | reverse complement strand
CTCTACACTTCTGGCATGACGAAAGCCCACGTGACGGAAAAGCGCACGGTAAATTACCCCCCCCCCATCTCTTCATATGTATAGTACTGCTTTCGTCATCGGCCCGCTCACAGCATAGGGCAATCACAAAAGACATAACAGAAGCCTCTCCCTCACGCGCCGGAACTGAATCCGGTGCGACTGGTCTCTGCGCTCCGGGCGGCGTGCGCATTCCCATGTCCCCGGATTTCCTACCCGCACCTTACAGGCACAGATTTGCCTCACTAAATTCTTTCTCCGCGTCAGGCAAGCACAAATTCGCGAATGCAAATTCGTTCCCCACGAGCGGCAGACACAAATTCAACGCGCCGAATTCCTTCACACAGAGCGGGAGCCTCAAATGCGCCGCGCAAAACTCCTCCCCACGGATGGGCATGCGCGGAATGAACAGCGCGGCCCCTCCGCTCAGTAGCGGGGCTCAATTCTCAGACACTGCTTAGGGGCGTCGCTCCGTGCGCAGATAAATAATCCTCGGCGGAGGTAAAAACGCAAGGAGAAATCAACTATGTTGTTGAAGAAATTATCAAAGGCCGCGGCAGTGTGCGCGGTGATGGGAATGCTGCTCGGGCTATCATCGTGCGATACATTGGGCACCGGCAAAGATGGTGCGGATGACGATAACGAAGGCTCGGACTTAACAGACACCAGAGCCCTTACAGCAGATGACCTCGCAAGTGTGAACCGAAGCGGAGTGTGGAGACTCACTAGCGGATCTGTGGCTACCAATAACTATGCAGGAGACTATGACAGCCCCATTACGGATTTAAAAAGTATCTCAGAATCGTTTGTTAATTGGTATTGTATGCCACTTTCTATAAATGGTGGTGATAGTGTACACCGGTTTGCCTTTGATGACAACTTTTGCCTGCTACCGGGAAAAGATGCGGAGACGGTGGATTTCGGGTTCTTTCTGGAATATAATGAGATGTACACAGATTTTCAAAACAATCCAACTGATCATGGATTTGAATCTTTCTTACATGAGTTTCGTATAACAATCAATAGAGATAAAACTAAGATTGACATCTATGACTATATGGAAGCAAATATGGGTGAAGGTGAAATTATAAAGCAAAAGTTTATGTTCACTTTTGAGAGGCAGTCTTAAGCCGCATCACCGTTGAACAGGCCGTCCGCTCCGTATGCGGGCGGCTTTTTTCTTATAAGGCGGTGCCGCGGGAAACCGTGCCGTCATGCGGCAATTCCTTCTAACTTTTAAAACGCAGAATGCCGATATATGGCTTATGCGAAGACTCATTTTTAAATTGTGTGCCCTTTCCGGGGCACTGGCAATTTTTGTGCCGCCATGCGTTTCACAGACAAAACCCCTTTATAAATTACCTGAGCTCCCGGAAAAATCCCGCTCTGCGGAGGCTCCGTTTTTAGTGGGCACGGACGGCGGGCTTTTTAAAGTTCTTCGCAACGGAACTGTGACCGCCCTGTGGACAGAGGGCAAGGTTAGCCAGATTGTTTACACGGGGAAGAAATGGTTTTTCTCCACGGACAGAGGCATAATAGTCTCCGATGACCTGCTTACGTTCACTGAGAAAAATTTCGGGCTTCCGTTTCTTACAGTAAAGACTTACAGCGGCAGGAAAAAGACCCTTGAGAAAAAGGCCCAGCTTCTAAAGGATTTGTGCGTGGATCCGCTGGACCCTGACACGCTTGTTACCGCCACAAAAGACGCGGTTTATCTTACGCGCGACGCGGGCGAGTCATGGAAGAGCATAGGCAGCATGAACACTAAGACCCCGGGGATGAAGGCCGTGGCCGTGTCGCACATGCCTGTGTATGACGCGGGCGGCAACATTACCGGAAGCGAGCTTGTGGTGTTCATGAGCCATCCTATAAGCGGGTTCAGCTATTACCGCGCGGACGCGGCTAAGCCCGCATGGACGGATGTCTCCAGCGGATTCGCGGCCATGAAAAGCCTTACCCAGCACGATGAGCTTAGCGACCTTCTTCCCGTGCTGTGCCAGAGCCCCGAGGGCACTCTGTACGCGGAGCTTTATGCCGCCCAGACTTTCCTGCCGAACATCTACCGCTTTAACTGGCGCGAGAAAAAGGCCGAGAAAATTTATGAGGGCCCGGAGAAAGCCGACACCATAGACAGCCTGTGCCAGAGCAACGGCAACATAATTTTTGCCACCGTGGGTAAATTGCAGAGCTTCTCACTGGAGTCTGGCACCGTGCAGGATTTGGGCGGAAACTATCCCAGATGGGTCCAGTTTCTTAACGCGCCGCATGCTCTGGTAAACGCGGCCTATGTTCCGCCGTCATACAGCGAGCTTGAGACCCCGCTGCAGCTGAGCGAGCTCTGGCTTTTAAATCCTGACCTGGTGCTGACCCCGTGGGGCGAGAAAGCGAATCACAGGAAAGCCATTTATGTCTCCGCGTATCAAATGCGGAACATGGAGGGCATAGAGAAATACAGGAAAATAATCGCGGACAACAGGCTTAACGCGCTTGTGGTGGACATGAAGGACGACTACGGGTTTCTGCGCTTTGAGCCTAATAGTCCGCTTTTAAAAGAGAAAGGAAAAGTCACCAGCTACAAGATAGATTTGGACACATTCATCCGCGAGTACAAAAAGGACGGAACTTATCTTATAGGCCGCATAGTGGTTTTTAAGGACAAGAATCTTGCGGGCTACGCGCAGGGAAAATACGCCGTGTGGGACCCCGGCACCCGGATGCCGTGGATGGGCATACGCGGAACGGAGGACGTGCTTGACGCGGATGGAAATCCCACCGGCGAAAAAAAGACCGTCTATTATGATGAGAACTGGGTTGACCCTTACAGCGAGGAAGTCTGGGAATATAATGTGGAGATTGCCAAAGAGCTTGTGGAGCGCGGCTTTGATGAGATTCAGTTCGACTACATAAGGTTCCCCACTGACGGAAGCAATCTGTGGCGGGCGCAGTACCGCTGGCAGGATGCCGGCATGGATAAGGAGAGCGCGCTCATGTCTTTTCTGGCGTATGCAAGGCAGAACATAAACGCTCCCATAGGCATAGACATTTACGGCGCTAACGGCTGGTACAGAAGCGGAACGCGCACCGGGCAGGACGTGGAGCTTATGAGCGAGTACGTGGATGTAATCTGCCCCATGTACTATCCCAGCCACTTTGAGCAGGACTTCATGGAGTACGCGCCGTTGGAGGAGCGCCCGTACAGGATTTATTTCTATGGCTCGTACCGCAACACCGTAATCGGACGGAACAGGATTGTGGTGCGTCCGTGGGTACAGGCCTTCTACATGGGCGTGCGCTACGACAGAAAATACTACGACTCTAATTACGTTAAGCGCGAGGTTTTCGGCGTGCGGGACGGCACGGACAGAGGCTACATGCACTGGAATAACAGCGGACGCTTTTACGAGGATATTTCGCCCGACCCGCAGGATGACGAGAAATCCCCGTGGGCGCAGAACGAGACTGACTTGCAGAAGCGCATCCCGGCGTTCAGCACTGGCGGACAGGGCGGAGCGGGGGAGGCGGCTTCCAAGGCGGGAAAAATCAGCGACGTACAGATGACGCACAGCCAGGAGATGTTCTCAATCCTGGACACCGTGCTTAACCAGGGGCGGGCGGAGAACAGAAGCATAAGGGCGCCGTCAAACCTTCTGCACGTGGAGCCTTTAGGGGTAAACGTACATGACTAATCTGGGATACACTCCCGAAGAGCCCATAGCGGCCATAGCCACGGCGTTGAATCCCGGCGCCATAGGAATTGTGCGCGCAAGCGGAAAAGGCTGCATAGATTTAGTTCAGAAAATTTTCTCGCGTCCTGAGGCACTGCGCTCCGCTCCCGGGAACACCCTTGTCTACGGCTGGATTCTGAGCTGCGGGAACAAAAGCGCCTCGGATGACTCCGCGCATGACATGGAGAATTTCCCGGACAAAAAAGACGCGGTGGACCAGGTGATGCTTGGCGTGTACCGCGCTCCCAAATCTTTTACCGGAGAGGACATGGTGGAGCTTTTCTGCCACGGCGGAGTCTCAGTGGTAAAAGCGGTTCTGGACACTCTTTTAAAAAACGGATTCCGTCTGGCGCAGCCGGGAGAATTCACTTTCCGCGCGTACATAAACGGAAAGACAGATTTAACACGCGCTGAGGCCGTGCGCGAGATTATCGAAAGCAAGACAGATGTCTCCCGCTCCAGGGCGGCGGGCCGTCTGGCAGGAAATCTCTTTAAAGAGATAGACTCCATAAAAAAAACAATCACTGACACTTTGGCCGCCATAGAGGTGGAGATTGAGTATCCCGAGGATGAGGAGAATATCGCGGACTCTTTTAACGAGGAGCCCCTGCTGCTTGCGAAAGGCAGGCTCTCTGACCTTGTGAGCGGCTGGCGCAGCGAGAAGATTTATCAGGACGGGGCGCGCGTGGTTCTGTGCGGAAAAACCAATGCCGGGAAAAGCAGCCTGTTCAACGCGCTTTTAAAAGAAGAGCGCGCCATAGTAAGCCCCGTGGAGGGCACCACACGCGACTGGCTTGAGAGCTGGGCGAGTTTCTGCGGAGTTCCTGCGAGGCTTTTTGACACGGCGGGCTTACGTGCCACTGATGACGTAATAGAGGCGCAGGGAGTGGAGCGCGCGAAGGATATTTTAAATGATGCGGACGTAATCCTTTATCTTGCGGACAGCCGCTCCCGGCTGGACAAAGATGACATGGACTTTATGGACTCCCGGAAAAATGCCGCGCCCGTTATACTTGTGTGGAATAAGTGTGACTCCGAGAAATCCCTGCCGCTCCCGGAGAAAAACGCCGCGTGGTCCTGCGCCGTGAGCGTCTCCGCCAGAACAGGGCAGGGCATGGGAGCGCTCTCGCAGGCGGTTAAAGACATGATTCTGGGCGCGTCAGGCACGGAGCGCCTGCAGGCCGGGCTTGGCTCCGAGCGGCAGAAAGTCTGCGTGGCGGAGGCACTGGAGCGCGTGGAGCATGCTTTGAGCGCCGCGCGCGGCAATTACGGTCTTGATGCAGTGGTGCAGGATCTGGAGGATGCCCTGGACTCTTTGGGAGAGGTGACTGGCGCCGTTACGCCCGATGACGTGCTCGGTACAATATTCGCTAATTTTTGCGTGGGAAAATAAAATCCGCCGCAAGGGAAATCTTTTTTGACTCAGAGCCTCACGTAAAAAACGAGGCCGCATGCCCGGAATTCCGCAGGGGTTTAAATCAGCATGAAATCACTTTGCAAGCTTAGCGCGCAGTCTCTCTTTGATGGCTTTCTCATGCTTTGTGTGCACGGCGAACGCTATAAGGCAGAACACCGCTGAGAACAGGGAGCCCAGCGCTGGCGCAAGCCCCATGGGTGTGAGCGTGTCGGGAAAATATCTTGATGCCAAGGCCGCGCCCGGTATCCTAAGGCAGATTATGGAGAGAGCGTTGTGCAGGAACGAAAGGAAGCTTTTTCCGCACGCGCAGAAATATCCGCTGAAGCTGAAGTGTATGCCCGCCACAAAGCAGTCGAAGACGTATGTCCGTATGTACTCCACTCCCAGCTCCACTACGGCGGGATCGCCCGTAAAAAGGCTTATGACCGGCTCCGCCACAAACTGCATTATCATAGCCAGCGTGAATCCTATTCCGGCCGCTATGCACATTCCGTATAAAAGCGTCTTTCGCGCGCGCTCGGTTTTCCCTGCACCCAGGTTCTGCGCCGCCAGCGCGGAGATGGTGGCTAGCATGGCGCTGGGCACCAGGAACAGGAACGTGATTATTTTCTCCACGATGCCGACCGCCGCCGCAACCTCAAGCCCGCGCTTATTGGCTATGACAGTTATAATCATGAACGATACCTGGATGAATCCGTCCTGCACCGCCACCGGCACTCCGATTTTCAGTATGCGGGAGAATACATCCCTGTCTATTTTAAAATCCTCCCTGGAGAAAACCATGCGCTTCTCAGGGTCAGCCTTTTTTTTTCTGAGCCGTACCGCCAGAAAAGAGAATGCCACGCTCGCGCCCTGGGCAATCACGGTGGCAAGCGCCGCGCCCTCCGCCTGCAAGCCAAGCGGTCCCATGAAAACAAAGTCCAGCGCTATGTTAAGCATGCACGCCACGAAAATAAAATAAAGCGGGCTCTTGGAGTCTCCCAATCCGCGGAAAACAGCCGCTATCACATTATATGCCGTTATGAAAGGAATGCCCGCGAAGCAGATTAAAAGATAGCGGAATGTCTGCGTCCTGGACTCAATGGGTGTGCGGACCAGACTGACCGTCCCGCGTGCAGAAAGCAGGAGCACCGCCGTAAGCACCGCCGCCACCATTACAAAAAGTATCACGGAATTCCCTATTGCTCTGGCCGCGCCTTTTGTGTCCTCTGCGCCCACCGCACGCGCTGTCGTAACCGTGCTTCCCATGGCCAGCCCCACGATTATTACAGTTAGCATGTGCATTATCTGGCTGCCTATGGAGACCGCTGTTATCACGTCCGCGCCGTTGAACTGCCCCGCTATAAAAAGATCCGCCATGCCGTACAGCGTCTGCAAAAAATAAGAGAGCAGAAAAGGCCCCGAGAAAACCGCTATGCTCTTTAAAACCCCGCCATTTGTAAGATTATTCTGCATGGGGACAGAGTAGCGTTTTAAACGTTTGTTTGCAACACAGGATGCGCTCTGACGCAGGGCATTCCTGCCTCCGCCGTGTGAGCCCTGTTCTCTTACGCACGGACTTGCGCGGGGAAAAAAAACTGCCCCCGGGCATTTAGTTTCCCGGGGGCATGAGTCATGTGCGCTTAGGGCGCGCCTTATGCTCTAGTAGTTCTCAGGCTTAATCTGGAAGTAAGCCTTGGGATGGCTGCACACAGGGCACACCTCCGGCGCTTTCTTTCCTACGCAGATATGGCCGCAGTTGGAGCACTGCCAGATAACGTCGCCGTCACGGCTGAACACCAAATCTCCCTCCACGTTGGCAAGAAGCTTCTTGTAGCGCTCCTCGTGCTCTTTCTCAATGGCCGCCACCTGCTCAAAAAGCCTCGCGATGTTCTCGAATCCTTCCTCGCGCGCGTCCTTCACGAACGTGGGATACATGTCGTTCCACTCGTAGTTCTCGCCTTCAGCGGCCGCCTTTAAATTCTCTATGGTGCTGCCCACTCCGCCATTTAAAAGCTTGTACCATATCTCGGCATGCTCCTTCTCATTGGCGGCAGTCTCCTCAAAAATCTTGGCAATCTGCACATAGCCGTCTTTCCTTGCCTTGGAAGCAAAAAAAGTGTACTTGTTGCGGGCCTGGCTCTCACCTGCAAACGCAGTCTGCAAGTTCTTTTCTGTTTTGCTACCCTTTAGTTCCATGGTATTCTCCTGTTTGGTCTTTGACCTTTTTATTTATATTAAACTCTTTCGAGTTCTTCGTACTCCTCGGATACGATTCTGCGCGCCTTGTCGAACATGGAATTCATGAGCGCCTTGGCGCGGGTCGTTACCAGCTGGTAAATCTTCTGTCCCAGGCGGTTCATGGAGTCCTCGTCCAGTCCGTTGGAGCCGTCTTTTTTTGTGAACAGAAAGATGTAAAGCATCTGGCCGTTCACCTCGCGGCTTATCATAAGGACGGCGTCGCTCTCAAAATGCATTCCGTCCACTAGGAAAATGCAGCGGTTAAGCTTCTCGTACTGCTGTATCGCCGGGTCCACGTCGAACGTGCATGAGAAGTGATTTATGCTTATGTCGGAAAGTTTTCCGCGTATGCGCTTCTTCTTGTACTCAAACACCACCTCGCTGGACTTGTCGCAAAAAGCGCGCACGGTTTTACGTCTGCCGCAGGCCTGGTTAGCGAACATTATTTTATCGATAAGATAGAAATTCTTTGCCCGCTGATACTCCAGCGCTATGCACCCGCACTGTATGCCCACGTCATACAGATAGTATTTCTCCAGGTTGAATTTCTCTTTCTCGTTCGAGCGTTTCGTGTAAAGCACGCCTATAAGGACTTTGGAGCCGTATGTGGTCTGCAGGGCCTTTATGTAGGAGCTCCACTCTATGCCCTCTATGTCCGCGTCTATGTAAAAGAACAGTATGGAGTCCGTGAACACAGAGATTATCATCTCTATCTTTTTTGTGAGCGGGCAGATTCTGTCATCGCTTATTATGTAAGTCTCGTAACCGCGCGCCAGATAGTCCTCCAAATAGGATTCCGGTAAAAGAGAGACGTCAGGGCAGATGAAAAAAGTCTTCCGCCCCATTATTATATATTTCTTGCTTTCATCATCTATGTCTGGAACAGCGGATTCTAGCATTTAAAAAACTCCTTTTTTATAGTATAACATTATTTTCTTTTATTTTAAAGAGCCTTGGAAGAATTCTGTCAGGCACAGGGGAATTGCTGAGGTCCCGCTTGCGTCCGGCCGTGCGCGAAAGGCGGGCTTTTTCCGCGCCGCAAATTTTTATCCGCAGGTGCTTTACAAAAGGCTTTCTTTAAGTTCTAATGATTTAATATGACGCTTTTACAGGGAATAATTCTGGGGCTTGTTCAGGGCGCGGGGGAGTTTCTGCCAATCTCTTCCAGCGGACATCTGGCGGTGGCGCAGAGGCTTCTGGGCCTTGACGACGTGCCGCTTTTGTTCGACGTAACCCTGCATCTGTCCACGCTGGTGGTAGTGGTCCTGTTTTTCAGAAAAAAAATATGGGCCCTGCTGCGCGCGTTCGGCAGGCTGTGCGCGAGGCGGCCCGCCCCGTCTGTGGCAGAGGGCTTAGGCGGGGAGCAGGACGCTCTGGTCCGCGAGAGAAACCTGCGGGCATATATTCTGGCCATTGTCCTTAGCACGCTGGTCACAGGTGTCTTGGGAATTGTGACGGAGAAATTCATAGGCGATATGCCTTTGGTTTTTGTGTTCACAGGCTTTCTCATAACCGCCGCGCTGCTTGTGCTGACCGGCATTGCGGAGAGACTGCGCCTTAGGGGAAAGACCTCCTCTTGCGGCGGGAACGGGGTTCCCGGTGAAGGGGAGTCCGGCTTTGAGAAAGCCCCCGGCGTGGTGCAGGCGCTTATAATAGGCGCTGCCCAGGGAGCGGGAACTCTGCCCGGAATTTCACGCAGCGGCGCCACCATAGCAGGCTCCATTTTATGCGGAGTGGAGCGCAGGACTGCCGGCGAGTATTCTTTTATAGTCTCCATACCCGCGATTTTAGGCGCGTTTATCCTTGAGATGCGGCATGTGGAGCAGCTTAAAGTCTCCGTGGGGCTAATTCCGCTTGCGGCAGGATGCGCCGCGGCGTTTGTAAGCGGATACCTGGCGCTCTGGTTTTTAATGCGCCTGGTCAGAAAAGGAAAGCTTCAGTGGTTCGCGTGCTACTTAATCCCCTTGGGAATTTTAGGTATTATATTCTTACGCTAGGAGAAAAATATGAAAGGTAAAAAATTGTTATGCCTGATGGCAACCGTGGCTCTGGCGGGCGCCGTCACGGGATTCGCGGAGGAGGCCAAGGGCGAAAGGCAGCCCATACTCTCTGACCAGACTAAGGATGCGCTCTCCAACGCGGGCGCCGGGCTTCTGTCCGACATTCAGGATGCCTTGCAGAAAGCGGGCGATACCATCGATAAGAAAGTTAAGTCTGCCATCTCTAAAGTCTGCCTGGGCTCATGGCGGTTCGTGAACGGAAAGTGCGCCACGACCATAACCTGCCTGGAGGACGGAAGCATGGAGGTGGTTCAGAAAAACAACGGCACCACCACCACTTACCGCGGCACCTATGAGGCCACGCTCACGCAGATAGAATTCAATGTGAAGAATCAGACAGTGCACACCCTGTTCACGAAAAAATCCGACGCTCGGAATGAGCTGTGGACCATCTATTACAGGCTTGCCTCAGATGACACGCTCAGGGTCTACTCGGAGAGCATCCCTGATGACGGAAACGGCTACGACTTCTCCGCGCCCACTCTTTTCTCCGCGGTAAAGTAACACGGAAGGTTTCCGCTCCATGCCGGGCGCCGGTGTTCCTGAGCCGCATGGCCACGGAATTTCCGGCGCTTTGTTCTGTCAGCTGGATTCCGCGGCTCCGGGAAGTCCTATGTCCTTGCGGTAGAACATGTCATCGAATTTGATGCAGCGTATTGCCCCGTAGGATTTGTTCCACGCCTCCTCAAAAGTGTTTCCGTGGGCGGAGCATGCAAGCACTCGCCCGCTGCTGGTTATGAGCCTGGAATCCTCCTGCGTGCTGTGGTCCGCGCGTCTGTCGCACAGCGCTCCTGCTATGAACACTTTGGCGCCGCTCTTCTCTATTCCCTTAAGGTCCATGGAGATGGGACAGCCTTTTTTGTACTGGCGCGGATATCCTCCCGAGACAACCACAGGAGCCACCTGGAATCCTTTTTTCCAGTCGAGCGTGAAGTCTTTCAGCGTGCCCTGCGCGATTGCCTGGCAGAGCCCGTAAAAGTCGCTCTGTAAAAGCGGAAGGACCGCCTGAGTCTCCGGGTCTCCCAGACGCACGTTGTACTCAAGGCATTTGGGCCCGTCCTCTGTGAGCATAAGGCCGAAGAAAATGAATCCCCTGTAATCATAGCCTTCCGCTATAAGTCCTTTGAGCGTAGGCTCCAGTATGTTTTTCTCGAACTGGCTCTCTATGAGCGGTGTCACGTCCGCCACCGGGGAGACGGCTCCCATGCCGCCGGTGTTAGGTCCCTTGGCGCCGTCACAGAGCCTTTTGTGGTCGCGGGCGCTCAGGAACGGCTTTATGCATGCGGTTCCGTTACCGGCGGATTCCGGGGTTACGCTCACCGCCGCCAGTATGGAAATCTCCGTTCCGCGCAGATAATCCTCCACCACCAGCTTTTTGCCCGCCTCTCCCACGAGCGAGCCTTCCATAAGCTCATCCACCGCGCTAAGGGCATCGTCCATGTCCATGGCCACCACCACGCCCTTTCCGGCCGCAAGCCCGTCCGCTTTCAGAACTACGGGAGCGCCATGTTTCTTAACATATTCCAGCGCCTCCTGCTTGGATGTGAACGTCCTGCTGTCTGCGCAGGCAACTCCGTATTTATGCATGAATTCTTTGGCGGTGTCCTTGCTGGCCTCAAGCCTTGCCGCCGCGCGCTTGGGTCCCACGGTGGGAATCCCCGCCTCCCAAAGCTCATCCGCAAGCCCGTCCGCAAGCGGGTTCTCCGGCCCTATCACGACCAAAGAGCAATCCTCTTCTTTCACAAGCTCCGAGATTCTTTCGTAATCAGAGGGATCGGCGTTAACGCACTTAGACTCAAATGCAGTGCCTCCGTTTCCCGGCACGCATACGACCTGCTCCACAGACTCGCTCTGCGCAAGCTTCCAGGCTATGGCATGTTCACGCCCGCCGTTTCCTATTACTGCGACTTTCATAGCAGAATAATAGAGAAAAAGCGGATGAATTTCAATGCGTAAGGCACGGACCTCCGCTCCGTCCGCGATTTTCGCTATTCAATGCAGGAGACATAGGCGCCCGCCTTGACACATGCACGGCTATCCTCTACACTTCTGGCATGACGAAAGCCCACGTGACGGAAAAGCGCACGGTAAATTACCCCCCCCCATCTCTTCATATGTATAGTACCGCTTTCGTCGTCGGCCCGCTTACGGCATAGGGCACTCACAAAAGACATAACAGAAGCCTCTCCCTCCCGCGTCGGAACTGAATCCGGTGCGACTGGTCTCTGCGCTCCGGGCGGCGTGCGCATTCCCATGTCCCCGGATTTCCTCCCCGCACCAAATTCTTTCA
>JAFLSO010000037.1 GCA_022510925.1 Treponema sp. | reverse complement strand
AGAGTCATGTTCAATCTTGTATTCCATAAAAAATCTGATGAAACTGCGGACATTCAAGGCCCCGGAATGCCCGTCTTACGGTAAGTGGCCCTAAAGGCCCTGGCCACGTGGTTCCAATCTGCCGGCTCCGGGCGTCTAGCTGAAATTCAGCTGGCTTATTACGTCCTTAAGGCAGTCCGCGCTGTGTTTGAGGCTCGCGGTCTCCGAGTCTGTGAGGGGAGGGGTTATGCGGCTTGTGATTCCGTTCCGTCCCACCACGGCGGGTATGGAGAGGCACACATCGTTTATGCCGTACTCTCCGTTGAGCATGGTGCTTACGGTGAGCACGCTGTCAGTGTCGTATGTGAGCGCCTCGCACAGGTGCGCTGTGGTCACGCCTATGGCGTAGTTGGTGCATTTCTTTGCCGCTATGATTATTCCGCCGGATTTCCTGATGTAGTCCTCCACGTCGTCCTTGTTGAAGGAGGGGAGACCGCCCGCCTCAAAAGAGGAGGCGTACTTGTCCACCGGGATGGAGCCTATGTTTGCGAGGGACCACGGCACGAATGACGAGTCGCCGTGCTCTCCGAACACGTAGCCGTGCACGTTCTCCTGCGCCACCCTGTATGTCTCCGCTATGCGGGCGCGGAAGCGGGCGGTGTCGAGCATGGTGCCCGTGCCGAAAATGCGGTTCGCGGGGATTCCGCTTGTCTTTACGAACTGATATGTGAGTATGTCCACGGGGTTGGCCACAATCACATACAGGGCGTCAGGCGCGGCCTTCGTAATCTCCGGGATTATGCTCTTGGTGATGTTCACGTTCGTCTGCGCCAGGTCTAGGCGGCTCTGGCCGGGCTGTCGCGCCACTCCTGATGTGAGGATGACTATGTCCGAGTCCTTGGCGTCCGCGTACTCGCCGTCATGGATGTATACCTGGCCTATGAAAGGTGTTCCCTGGCGGATGTCCATGGCCTCTCCCATGGCGCGGTCTTTCGCTATGTCGATGAGGACGATTTCTGACGCTATGCCCTTGAGGGTAAGCGCGAACGCTACTGTGGAGCCTACCTGCCCCGCACCGATAATTGTAATTTTGTTTGTGTTTGCCATACAAATCTCCTGTATATAGCCTGTGCGTTTAGGGCATGGTCAGCCCCACTGTAATCACAGTAGAGTATAATCTATAAAGTGTGGTTTGTTAACAGAAAAAATCGGTTTTTTCTTAATATTTTGGATGATTTTGCGCGTTTCGGAGTGCCTGCCGTGAATTTTCGCACAGCAGGAAATTTATATTGTGAGAAAAATCACAGGCGCGGCCGGGGGAGAGGGCGGCGGTATTCCGTGCCGCTCCCTCCCTGAAATCAGCGCCGGCTCACACCGTGACCTGCACGTTTATGCCGAGTATGTCGCCGCCGCGTCCGAACAGGGCTTTGGTCTCCTCCTCCGTGAGCGAGAATCCCTCCCGCTCCGTGACGGTTCCGTCAGAGAGACTTACGCATATCTTTCTCTCCTGCCCCAGTGAGTACGTGACCGGCGTACCGCACCATGTGAAGCTGAGCGTACCCTTCTTTTCGCCGCCGGAGAAGAATTCTGCTCTGTCCAGTATGAGCGGATTGAAGCCCGCCCTGCCGTCCTCTATGCACACGCCGAGCTCTCCCCAGCGCGTTAGGACCTCCTCCTTTACCTGTCCCGTCATGCCGGGCTGCTTGGCGCCCTTTCCGCAGGGGGTGTGGCTGTACGGATCCTGGGGGAACGCCCCATAGAGCTCGGGTGTCTTGTTGAAACTGAGCCCCGCGCGCACGCTGTAGTACGCGTCCTTGAGCGCGGGCGCGTTTTTGTCCCCGGTCCTGTATGCCGTGAGCGCGTGTTCCTGCACCGCCAGAAGGAGCTTGGACACCATGTGCCAGTATATGGAGCCCAGGCCCTCGTATGCGTAGAACGTGCCGGACCTGCCCGTGAAATTCTGGTGCAGGAACGTCTCCTCATAGATGCCGCAGAGCGCGGACAGCTCCTTGTCCGTAGGCCGCATGGTCTCCGGGGCCTCCATCACCTGGTCGCTCATTATGCGCGCGTTCTTGAATGCCGCGTTGAAGTGCCACACACCGTCGCGGTCTTTCTGCATTATGCTTCCTCCCGTGCGCTCAATGAGCCCCTCCACGGCGGAGACTTCCTTGGGGCTGACGTTGTTTTTCTGAAGGAACGCGGGAAGGTTCTTGTTAGGGTAAAGGATGTAGGAGCTCTGGCGGGGCTCGTAGAGGGGGCTTCTCTTAAGGGAGTCCAGAAGGCGCAGGGTCTCGCCTGAGTCCAAAAGCCCGGATGAGAGCACTGCGACCTGTCCCTCCAGCATTTCCTGCAGGCGCGCTATGCGCATGCCGCCGTCGTGCACGACCATGGTGTTGTATGTGTGGTAGAGGCCGTCCTCGCGCCTGTTTGCCTTTATGCTCTCCGTGACCATCTTGTGAATGGATTTGAGCGCCCCGGTGAGCTCCTCGCGCGTGACCTCCGTCTCTCCGCCCTCATATCCGCGGGCGTAAAGCTCCTCCCGCTCCGCCTCGAATATGAGGCCCGCGCGGTCAGTGAATCGCCTGCGCTCCGCGTCGTCATCTATGGCTTTCCTTACATCGCAGTCAGCGTAAAGTCCGGCCAGGTCCCGGAAGCATTTTGCCACGGCCACAGGCACGGTGAACGACTCCTGCTCCGCCCGGGAGTATGTGTCTATAAGGAAAGACAGCATGCGGTTAAGGTAGCAGAGCGTGACCACGCTGAGTCCCCAGCCCGCTAGCGCGTTGTTCGCGTCGTTCCATTCCGGCCTCTGGGTGTTCATCCATATTCCGCCGCCCGGAACCAGGTTCGCGGCCTTGGCGATTATAATCTGCATTATCTTGGCGGTGAATGAGAGGAGGCTTGGCTCGCCGTTCCTGTCCATGACCAGCTTGGCGTCGCTTCCGTATGTCCTGCTCTTCTCCATGAGCGCGTCGCTCAGCTTCTGGTCGAAACTGAGCGATGAGTGCGGCGCCTCCAGAATCTGCGCGTATGTCTTAAGCCTGTACGGTATGTTTGAGCTTGTGTACAGCACCGCGCCCAGGTTCTCCATGAACGAGCGCCTGTCGGCATTGCTCCACAGCTCCAGGAATTTCTGAAGGTATATGACCTGGTGGTCCCCCCAGTAGCCGTACTGCGCCCACGGGTTCTCCGGCTCGGGGCATTCCCAGTCTATTCCCTCGCGGGAAATCCTGTACGGATTGAAGCCGTCCGCGGTCATGGCGTTTAGGAATTTTCCCGTCATGTTCGGTATGTACGCGGGGTAGCTCATGGCCAGCGCCTCCCAGTTCTGGAAGATGTCGCGCCAGTTGCCCTCGTAGTTGAGTATGGGGTTCTTGTCCTTGTCCACCAGGCGGATGTTGAATTTGTTCCACGGACGGCTGGGGTCTCCGTGACGGCGGCTGAATATTATGGGCATGTACTCCATGGCAAGACGTGTGAGCTGCCTGTCGCCCGCCGCGCTTATGGCGTCCGAAACCTGGCGCATGGGGATGGAATTCCGTCCGCAGAGGTCCCCGAGCGCGTCCCTGGCGGCCTGGTATTTCCCTGCGTTACGGCTCTTTATGAATGCGAGAAGGTCAGGGACGTTTATTCTTCCGTTGTCAGCGAAGAAGCCGCCGCGCATTATGTTGAACATCACGTTCGCCTCGTGGTGCACCGCTGTCATGGTAGCGGCGGTATCCTGCATTCCGTCGGCCTCCCGTATGTAGTCCGCCATGAGCCTCTCCCCGGCGGCTATGTCGTCCAGAAGGGCTGCGCGGGCCTTCTCCCTGTCGCGTATGAATGCCCTCAGCTCCGCCACGCGGGAATGGCTCAGCGACGTGTCGAACACCTGCTCCCAGCGCTCTTCCTTCCCGGGCTCCAGCGTGAATGACATGGCGGTAAAGAACGACGCGCGCTCTCCTTTGAGGACGGACGCGCGTGTAAGGTCGCCGGCATTCCCGCCTGACCTGAAGAATTCCCCTATGACCTGCGGGGACAGGTATAAGTCTCCGCGCGATGTGAACCAGCTTACGTTCGCGAGCAGTGCCTCGCTGGGCTCCGCCTTGTCGGTGACGACGGATGAGAGGGAGAACATGGCGAGCCCCGTCTCCTCGTCCAGGTCGGTCTGCTTGTAGGCGTCAAGGAGCACGGAACTGGTGTTCTGGAAGGCCGCGTCAGTGCATGCGGGCATTATGTTCCTTGCGCCGTCGAGCACGGTTATCTCCGCTTTTCCGCCCGAAAGGTTCTCCACCCGCGCCATCCGCACAAGGCCGTATGCGGCGCTGGACGTCCAGCCGTAGCGGAACGACAGCCCCAGGTCCCCGTTTATCTCCTCGAACCAGACTTTTGTGCCCGCGGTGTTCTTGTATATGTTCCTGGTGATTTCTTTCTCATCAGCGAAGCGCGAGCCCGTGCCTGACAGCAGGGGCGCGAACGGCTCCCAGATGGATGTCTTTCCGTCCTTCTCCACGCGCAGCGCCGCGTAATGGCCGGTCGTGAGCCTTGCGTCCGAGACTTTGTCCGCGGTGTAGTAGGGGAATATGGCGTAGTCGGAGTTGACGCGCCCCGCCGTGATTCCGCCCTGCGACCACAGGAAATTCCACACGTCGCATGAGCTCGTTATCGTCATGAAAAAGTCTTCCATATGGTCATAGTTGGAGATTCTGTAAAATGTCTCCCCGTCCAAGTCTACGAATGAACCGTCCACAGGTTTTCTCATAATACCGCTCCTGAGATTTCTTGATTTGGAGTGCATGGATTGTGTGCCCAATCCTGCCCGCGTGCTCCCACAATAAAGCATGGCTACAAAGGTGTCAATCTTATTTTCTCCGATAAACCGAACTTTATGCACCTTTCTGAAAACGTACTTCCTACCATTTTGATTGTGCGTGACCTATACTCGGAAATGCAAAAAGCGGGGTCGTTCCCGGCGCAAGGGCTCTGACACGGCTTTTTGGAGGACGGAAAGCATGGAAGAACAGATTGCGAGTCCGCTGCCGGGAACTTTGAATAGAAAGACGTTCTGGCAGAGGCTTAAGGATGAGCGGTGGCTCCAGTTCATGGCGTGGATGGGCCTCATTTGGATGCTGCTCTTTAACTACGCCCCCATGTACGGGCTTCTGATAGCGTTCAAGAAGAACTACCGCATAACCACGCCCCTTTTCAGCATGGAGTTCCTGAAGTCCGCGTGGGCTGACAAGGGCGGTTTCCAGCACTTCATAAACTTCTTCAAGGACGAGGAATTCGCTAACATAATGGTGAACACGCTGGGCATAAGCATTCTTAAGCTGCTTATATGCTTCCCGTTCCCCATAGCGTTCGCCATCCTGCTTAACGAGGTCAAGAACGAAAGGTTCAAGAAGAACATTCAGACCATCTCCTACCTGCCGCACTTCCTGTCATGGGTGGTGCTGGGAGGAATACTTACCACGTGGATGGACGAGAGCGGGCTGTTCAACCAGCTGCTGACCAAGGCGGGGCTGCTTGAGAAGCCCGTGTCTTTCCTGGCTTACCCCAAGTATTTCTGGCCCATAGTGGTCCTCTCCGACTTGTGGAAGGAGACCGGATGGTCCGCCATCATATACCTTGCGGCCATAAGCGGAATAGACCAGGAGATGTACGAGGCCGCCGAGGTGGACGGCGCGTCCAGGCTGCGGCAGATTTTCTCCATAACGATTCCGTCCATAAAGGGCACCATAATAATCATGTTCATACTGGCGGTGGGCCAGCTGCTCAACTCCAACTTTGACCAGATTTTTGTCCTGTGGAATCCGCTTAACTCGGAGCGCTCCAACGTGATAGACATCTACACATACACCACGGCCATGCGGAGCATGCGCTACTCTTACGCGGCGGCCATAGGCCTGTTCAAGTCCGTGGTGGCGTTCATCCTGCTGTTCATAGCGAACCAGGTCACCAAGAAAATCAACGATGTGTCGTTGTTCTAGCGTTCGGGAGGAGGTTTTTATATGAGCGAGAGAATTGTTGCGCGCCGGACCATAGGCGACAACGTTATAACCGTTTTCATGGTCATTATATGTTTTCTGGCGCTTTACCCCGTGTGGTACACGCTGATAGTGTCCTTCAACAACTCCGAGGACACGCTGCGGGGCGGAATATATTTCTTCCCGCGCAAATTCACGCTGGAGAGCTACAGGACCGTGTTCCAGGACAAGTCCATCATAAAGGCGTTCGGCATAACCATAATGAGGACTCTGGTGGGAACCGTAACCAGCGTGGTGTTCACGTCCATGGTGGCGTACTCCTTCTCCAAGAAGCACATCATGGGCAACAAAGTCTACATGATTATAGGAACCATAACCATGTTCTTCGGCGGCGGCCTTATCCCCACGTTCATCCTGTACAAGAACATAGGGCTCTATGACAATTTCCTTGTGTACGTCATACCCAGCATGTTCAACTTCTACAACATGATAATATTCATGTCGTTCTTCCGCGAGATGCCTGTGGAGATAGAGGAGAGCGCTAAGCTTGACGGCGCGAACGACATCTTCATATTCTTCAGGATAATATTCCCGCTCTCCATGCCGGTTATAGCGACCATAGCGCTGTTCAACGGCGTGTGGCAGTGGAACGACTACTTTACCGGAGTCATGTACATAAACAACTCTGACCTGCAGCCCATACAGACTTTCCTTTACCGCATAATCGCAAGCGCCAGCGCGTCCAAGGCGGTGGTCAGCCTGCCGGCGGGAATCTCCGCCCAGCAGGTGAGCTCGCAGAGCGTGCGGCTTGCCACCATGGTTGTCACCACGCTCCCCATAGTGTGCGTGTATCCGTTCCTGCAGAAATACTTTGTGAAAGGTATGCTCGTGGGCTCGGTGAAAGGCTAAATTAAAAATTACGGAGGATAAAATGAAAAGAACTAGAAGATGCGCGGGAAGAATCCTGGCCTCTGCCATGGCGCTCGCGGCCGTCTCTGTGCTGGCCTCGTGCGGCGGAAAGGGCGGGGACTCCAGCGGAACCCTTGCGGGAAACGGGGATGAGCCGGGATGGAAGCTTAACGCGGACACTCCCATAACGTTCGACTGGTACATAAACTTCAGCTGGTTCGCCAGGCACTGGGGCGACAGCCAGGTCTCCAAGTACATAACGGAGAAAACCGGCGTGAACATAAACTTCATAGTCCCCGCGGGAAACGAGGCCGAGAAGCTGAACACCATGATAGCGGGAGACGCCCTGCCTGACTTGATAACGCTGGGCTGGTACGAGGGACAGGTCCCCATGATGATAGACTCCGGCCTGGTTTATCCTCTGGACGAGCTCGCGCAGAAATATGACCCCTACTTCTTCAAGGTGGCGGACGCCGACAAGCTGGGATGGTACCGCCAGGACGACGGCCATGTGTACGGCTATCCCAACGCGAGCTACACTCCCGCCGACTACGAGAAATACAACGGCAAACTCACGTCCAACGAGACTTTCCTGGTGCGAAAGGATTTGTACGAGGCCCTGGGAAAACCCGACATGTCCACGCCCGAGGGATTCCTCTCCGCCCTGCGTGCGGCCAAGGCGAAATTCCCCACCGTGAACGGGCTCCCTCTGATTCCGTTCGGAACCGCGGAATTCACGGACGTGGGAAACAGCCAGCTGCAGGGAACGCTCGCGCACTTTCTGGCCATAAGCCCCGAGCGCGACGGTAAATACGAGGACGCGGCGCTTGGCCTCACCGATAACCCGGAGTACGTCCGCTGGCTTAAGACACTGCGCAAGGCCCACGAGGAGGGGCTTATCCCCACGGACATCTTCGTGGACAAGCGCAGCCAGATAGAGGAGAAGGCGGCGCAGGGACGCTACTTCTGCATGCTCTACCAGAACTGGGACATGCAGGCCCCGCAGAACGCGCTCTATGCCCGCGACCCGAACAGCGTCTACATAGCGGTGGGCGGGCCCAGGAACTCCAGGGGAGACGACCCCGAGCTTGCTGGCGGAAGCATAGCCGGATGGACCGTGACGCTCATAAGCAAGAAGTGCAAGGACAGGGCGCGCGCCATGCAGTTCCTCACATACCTCATAAGCGAGGAGGGGCTCATGGACACGAACTTCGGCATACCGGACGTGACGTACACTGTGGTTGACGGAGTGCCCGCGCTCACTCCCGAGATAAAGGCGCTCGACTCCAACGACAAGAACAAGCAGGAGACGGACGTGGGCGTGCTGTTCACGTACTGGATGCTCATGGACACGGCATGGCAGGCGCAGTGGGGCGTGGAGTACGCTCCGTCACTGGAGCAGCCCCAGCTGTGGACCCGGCCTTACGTAAAGAGCTACGCGGTGTACGACGGGCTCACGCTGTCGGTGGGAAGCGACGAGGACCTCATTTACCAGGAGATTCAGAGGCGGTGGGGCAAAGTGCTCTCAAGCCTTCTGCGCGCCGGCACGGAGGAGGAGTTCGACACCATCATAGCGGACTTCAACAAATTCAAGGCCGACAAGGGCTACGCCAAAGTGCAGCAGATACAGACCACCCTCATGAACAAGAACAAGGCAAAGCTCGCGGACTGACAGCCTGAGGTCCGCACCGAATAACGCTCCGCCCCGGAACACGGGGCGGATTTTTTTTGAGAGGGGGATTTCTTCATCCGCAAATTCCCCGAAAAATAAAAACTATTCAGAAAACGGCGTGTCTTTAAAAGAGGGCGCTTCTGGGTAAGAATGGAAACAGAAAATTTAGACTTGCGTCTCCGGGCGCGGGGAGGAAATTATGAAGATGAAGTTTTTGGCGCTGCTGGCCTTAGTCTCGCTGTGCGCAGCCCAGGCATTCGCGGCGGTCACGGTCCGCAAGGATGAGGGCGGCTGGCGCATGTTCGACGGCGACACCGAGGTGGAGATAAAGGGTATAACCTGGAGCAACACCCCCATCGGCGAGAACTACAACTACTCGCTCTGGAACATGGACGACCAGTTCATATACGCCACGCTCGACACCGACATGCCGCTCCTGAAGGCCATGGGTGTGAACGTAGTGCGCAGTTTCAGCGACACTCCCCCCCGCTGGATACAGTACATTTACGAGACCTACGGAATATACACGCTGGTTAACAACCTGATGGGACGCTACGGCACCACCGTAAAAGGCAAGTGGACGTTCCCCACGGACTACCAGGACCCCGCCACGCGCGAGAGCCTCATAGCGTCAGCCCGCGAGACCGCCGAGCTCTACAAGGACGTTCCCGGCGTTCTGTTCTACCTTCTGGGAAACGAGTCCAACTACGGCCTGGAGTGGAGCAGCACGGAGATTGAGGACCTCCCCGTAGGCGAGCAGCACAGGGCCAAGGCAGTCTACCTCTACAGCATGTTCGAGGAGGCCATGGCCGGCATGAAGGAGATAGACCCCGACCATCCCGTGGGAATAGTGAACGGCGACGTGCAGTACATAGACCTCATCGCGGAGCTCTGCCCCAGCCTGGACATACTGGGAAGCAACGTATACCGCGGATGGAAATTCTACGACGCGTTCTACGAGGACGTGCTCACCAAGCTGGACAAGCCCGCCGTGTTCACGGAGTGCGGCGCTGACGCGTTCAACGCCCTCACGCAGAAAGAGGACCAGTGGGCGCAGCTGCAGTACCTTAAGAGCCAGTGGGAGGAGCTTTACCAGGAGGCCTACGGAAAGGGCCGCCACGGAAACATACTGGGCGCATTCGTGTTCGAGTTCGCGGACGAATGGTGGAAGATGTACCAGTACAAGGACCTGGAGCTTCACAACGAGAACGCCAGCTGGGCCAACTCCGGCTACTCGCTTGACTACAAAGAAGGCCTGAACAACATGAACGAGGAATGGTTCGGTCTGGTGGCCATAAGCCCCGAGACAGTGAACGGCGTGAACAAAAGGGTCCCGCGCGCCGCGTACTATTTCTTCTGCGACCTGTGGAAGCACTCCATCTACAACTCCACCGACGCGGAGATGCAGGAATTCTTCAGGAACCTGCCCGAGGCGCTGTACCTGGCGCACGGAACCGAGACCAGCCTAAGGGAGGCGCATAAGGACCTTAAGAGATTCCGCGTGGAGTCCCTGAGCGTTACCGGTCAGATGACGACCCCCGTGTTCCTGAACTACCTCATAGACGACATACAGAAAGGCAAGAACTGGCGCGACGCGTTCCGCTACCCCAACACCGCGTATGCCGAAAAAGATTACAAAGACAGCGAAATGGAGAACAAGCCCGCGTTCCAGGCGGAGTCCACCATAGTGCTTGCCATGAACCCCGTGGAGAGCGTGAGCGGAACCGTAACCCTCAAGGCGTTCACGGGAGAGCCGTTCACACGTCTGGCCGACCACTGGATGAACTACTACGGCGACGTGCCTAACGGAGACAGCGTGTACGACCACAAGAAATACTTTGACCTGTACGCCGCCACCGCCAGCTACGAGAACAAATACTTCGACCTGAACGGCTACTACCATTCCGGCCACGCCAGCTACGAGACAAGCGGCGATGTGTTCAACATAACAAAAGAGGCCTTCGACATAATAGGCTACGACACATACGGCTCCAAGGCCCCCATAGCCGCGGAGTTCGTGGGAAAGAACGTGCTCAGCGGGCTTAGCGTAATAGGCGGTCCGGAGATTTACGGCGGCGCCGCACCGCAGATAGTCGCCAACTACTGGCGCGGATTCTGGACGGGCCCTGACGTAAGCAAAGTCCTGGGCTGGGTGAACATAGGCGGCGTCTTTGCGGAGGAGCTGGGTCTTTCCGAGCGGCCGGAGATTGAGCCGCGCGGCGCTTACGGCTCTGGCAGGAAAGCGTCCGTGTACACCGAGCTTTTCTTCCACGACTGGGCCACGCTCAAACTGGGCGGCCTGCATGCGGGAAGCGAGAAAGTGGGCGCTCCGTACGAGGACGCTGACGGCAACACCAAGCGCATAAAGTTCATTGACACACTGGGCGGCTACGCTCAGCTGGGCACGAACATGGTTCCGTACAGCTACATATACGCCAACGCCATATACCGCGGCCTTGTGGCGGACACCAACGCCGCCGCCGTCCGCGGAGGATTCTTTACCGATGACTCGGGAAGCGGAAACAGGTTCGAGGTGCAGGCAGGCGTGGACTTCATCTACGGCCCGCTCACCGTAAAGCCGGTGTTCCGCGCCCGCATGCCGCTTGAGGCGCCCACGGGCAACAGGAGCATCATCGCGGGCTCTCCGTTCAGCGTGGGCCTGGGGAACAGGCAGTCCGTGGAGGTGGAGGCCGTGGTCACATACGACCCCGAGGGCGGCACATGGTTCCACGACTGGAATAACGACGAGACGGAGAACGCAAAAATCGCCTTCTCCGTGAGCGGCCTCTACCAGCTCTTTGCGGGAAAGACCGACAAACTTTACTACAAGGACAACAAGAGCGGCTCATACCAGCGTAACGACGGCACATGGGTCACAGGTGATTACTGGGTTGCCACCAACGCGCTCCCGATTGAGAACAACCTGTGGCAGGTGGGCGCCAGGGTGGTGGCGAACCCGCTGCGCGACCTGCGCCTTATAGGAACGCTCACCGTGGGGCACCTGGGACCGACCACCGGCGCGTACTTCGGAAGCGGTGAGCAGGAGATAACGTTCGGAAGCGTGGGGCTCTCCGCGCGCTACAAAAAGTGGATAGCCAGCACCAGCTTCACCATAAACGGCTGGGCGCCCGAGGCATGGCACCGCGACCAGAACTGGGTGTTCCCGCTCCAGTACAGCGTGGACATAGCCTACGGCTTCAAGAAGCCCTCGTTCCTGGACAGCGCGAACAGGATAGGCATAAAGGCAGTGGGCAGGAACTACGGCGCATACAGCACTGACGGCTACAACGCGCTTCCCTACGCCTACAGGGGTGACGGCAACTGCAACGGCGCCAAGTACGTGGAGCTCACCACCTACCTGAGCATAGGACTTTAACGCACGGTCAGAACCAGCCGAACATTTGGCGCGGCTGGTTCTGATGCCTGGTTTATATGATAAGGAGACGGGAGACTTATGCACTTACAAAAAAAGTGTTTAGCTTACAGCGCAGTCATGGCGGCTTTATTGGGACTTGGCATGGTATCAGGATGCATGTTCTTTAAGCTGGAGGAGGCAAAGCCTCTGGAGAAAGGCGACTACATCTGCGTGTGGCAGGATGAGTTCAACTACACCGGCGTGCCCGACACGACCAAATGGAAGTACGAGACCGGCGCAAATGGCTGGGGCAACAACGAGATTCAGAATTACGTGACCAACTATAGCGGCACCAGCGAGGCCGCTGCCACCGCATGGGTAAAGGACGGCGTCCTGCATATAAAGGCGTACAAGGACGGCAACCAGTGGAAGAGCGCCCGCATGAACAGCACACAGTCCTGGACATACGGCATAATAGAGGCGCGTCTAAAAGTCACCGACAAGAAGGGCGCCTGGCCCGCGTTCTGGATGATGCCGAAAGAGAGCACATACGGAAACAAAGGGTGGCCGGATAACGGCGAGATAGACATAAT
>JAFLSO010000036.1 GCA_022510925.1 Treponema sp. | reverse complement strand
AAGGTTATACTTGGCCTCAAGCATGCTCACCAGAGACTTGTTTATCATCCTCACTCCGTCCGCTATGCTCTTTGCGTCCGTGGCGCTTCCCGCGGCCTCCACGGTGCGGTCAAAATTGTCAAGGCTGTCCAGAAGGTCCTTTAAAAGAGCGGCGTTCCCGTAATCAAAGGCCTCCTGCTTCTCCTGGATGGAGCGCTTCCGCAGATTCTGAAAATCCGCCGCGCTGCGAAGATACTTGTCCTTGTAGTCATCGCGCTCGGCTGTAAGGCTCTCTATCTGCTTCCTAAGCGAGTCCACGTCCTGTTCGCCGGGCTCTGCCTGTGACTCCTGCACGGAATCCTGCTGCTCCTGCGAATCCTCCGCGGGCTCAGCGGCCTGCTCGGTGAATTCCTGCTGTTCCTGCTCGTTCTCTGTCATTTATCCATTATCCTGTAAATTTCTTTAGCATGAAAGATAATAACACGCGGAAGATTCGTCAAGTTTTTTAAAAAGATTTTTAGGCACAAGCGCACGGCACAGCAGAACGGGCACAGAATCCCCGCGCAATGACAGAACCCATGTTCCCGGGATTTATGAGAGAATCAAATCAAAGCGCGGAAATCTGTCAGTCGCTGGGACCCGCGGTGCGGACCTCGCCGTCATCATCAGCGGGCATCTCGTCATGCGCCGGCAGGGACGGCTTCCTCACTTCCATGGGCACATAAGCGCGCTCGGGAGACACGTTCTTGTACGCGGGGCGGTATATCCTTCCGCCGGCCACAATCTCCTCTATGCGGTGCGCGCTCCATCCCGCTATGCGGCTCACCGCGAACAGCGGAGTGAAAAGCTCGCGCGGTATGTTCAGCATGGTGTACACGAACCCGGAATAGAAGTCCACGTTGGTGCAGATGCGCTTTTTGTCGCCGTGCCTCTCGTACAGAATCTGGGGCGCAAGGTTCTCTATGGTGCGGTACAGATTGAATTCCTCCTCGCAGCCCTTCACCTTGGCAAGCTCGGCGGCTTTGTCGCGCAGCAGAGTGGTGCGCGGGTCGCTTATGGTGTAGACGGCATGCCCCTGACCGTAAATCAGTCCCGTGCGGTCAAAGGCGCTCTTGTCCGCTATTTTCCGCAGATAGTCGCCTATCTCTTTCTCGCTGGACCAGTCCCTCACGTTCTCTTTTATGTCGTCCATCATCTCCATAACGCGGATGTTCGCCCCGCCGTGCCGCCGTCCTTTAAGGGAGCCCACCGCCGCCGCAACGGCAGAGTAAGTGTCCGTGTCGGCGGAGGACACCACGTGTATTGTGAGAGAGGAGTTGTTTCCGCCGCCGTGCTCCGCATGAAGGATGAGCGCCAGGTCCAGAAGCTCCGCCTCCAGGCGTGTGTACTCCATGTCGCTTCTGATGAGGCGCAGGAAATTCTCCGCGGTCCCCAGAGTAGGCGCAGGATTGTGAAGGTACATGCTCTTTCCGTCATGGTAGCGCCGCTTGGCCTGATATCCGTAAGCCGCTATGGAGCCGAACCTGGAGATAAGCTCCAGGCACTGGCGGGTCACGTTCGCTATGTCGCGGTTCTCCGCCTTGTCATCGTATGAGTACAGGGCCAGGACTCCGCGCGCAATCTTGTTCATTATGTCGCTGGAGGGCGCCTTCATTATCATGTCCTCCGTGAAATTCAAAGGAAGCTCGCGCAGATGGGCCAGGCACTTGTTAAAATCCTCAAGCTCCGTTTCAGTGGGAAGCTCTCCGAAAAGAAGAAGGTACACGCACTGCTCAAAACCGAACTGATGGTGCTTCTCCGCGTCGCGCACTATGTCCTCCACGTTATAGCCGCGGTAAATGAGCCTGCCCGGAACCGCGATTTTGTTGCCCGCGGAATCTATTTCGTAGCCAACCACGTCTCCTATGCGGGTAAGACCCACCAGCACGCCGCGTCCGTCCGCATAGCGGAGCCCACGCTTAACGTCATAGGTCTGGTAAAGAGCGGAATCTATGGGATCATTGCTTTTTGCAAGCTGCGTAAGCTTGGCGACAAAATTCTTGTCGTTAAGGCTGGTGTATTCCATTGTGTGCCCCCTTATACTTTTTATAATCTGAAAAATTATACAAAAAAAAGGAGACTGGGGCAATAGACCGCCCTGCGTTTAAACAGACGGTGAGGGCCGCTCAAGCTGAAGAGAAAATCCGCCGCGGAAACAAAAGGCGTCCGATCAGCTTTCCTTAAAAGGCGAGTTCCATAATCTTACCCCTGCGCCCACGCCAATGTGCAGCAAGGGAGAATCCAAGTACGTGGTGAACGGCCATGTAAACTGGACGCGGGCATGGATTCCCACGGAGCGGTTAAAATAAAACTCAAGCCCCACGGCGCCCATGACGTCAGGGAACGTCCAGTCACATGCGACGGACGGGCTGTCATCAGCGTAAGTTATTTTCGCGTCAAAAAAGAAAAGCCTTCCCCCGCCCAGCGCCAGGTCCAGGGACAGACGCTCCGTCACAAAGAAGCACCAGAAGAACGCCAGGTCAAGGCCAATCAGACTGGCGCTCAGGGTATACTGGTCCTTTCTGGAATGCAGGAAGTTATACGAGCCGCTCAGCTCCACTCCGGTCTTAACGTGCCTTCCCCGGGACGTGAAATACGCCATGCTGAGCATTCCGCCCAGAAAGCTAAGGCCGTCCGCATTGTCCAGGGGCAAAGGCTCCTCCAGACCCGCGGTAGTCATGAAGCCGGGCGCGTAAAGCGGAGAGTAAAAAAGTCCCGCCGTGAATTTTGACTCCTGCCACGGCGTGAAATACGTGTACACGGGATTGTACAGGGGAGTGTCACCTGTGGCAGGGCCAGGCTTTTTTTTCCTGACCTCTTCCTCATCCTCCGGGAAGTCATGCCAGTTCTGCGCGTTGTAGAAAGTCTCGCTGTCAGAAGGGTCATCCATCTGCCTGTACCTGAGAGGTGCGGCGCTCACGTTACCGCGCTTTATGTCCGAGGCGGGATTCTCCTTAAGGGCGTAATCCACATCACCGTTCATAAAATACGGGTCGCCCTGCAGCACATCCACAGATATGCCGTTCTGTGCGGGAAGCGTAAGCAAAGAGAAAAATAAAATCGCGGCAAATGCCACGTTTTTCTTAAGGCGCGGCAATATCATACCAGGCTTCCTGACTTATACTCAGTCTCTGATTATAAATGCTCAAAACCGCAAATTCAATACTCGCTCGGATTTAAGCCCAAGCGGACGGGAGGGCAGCTGCGGGAACAAAGGCATGCGCCCCCGTGGCAATAAAAAAAGCCCGCGGAACCAGGCATGCGCCGGGAACCGCGGGCATCTGACTGAATCTTACCGCAGAAAATTATTTTTCCACAGAACCGTCGGACACGATTACACCGGCGGCCACACGGGCGATTTCTTTTGCGGAGAACACGCGGTTCGCAACAAGAATGTCGTCCATCACGCCCTCAAAGAGGGGGTCTGCCCAGTTGGAGCGTCCTATGTAAAGGCCCTGTGCATCGGCGGCAATCTCCTCGATTGTAACGTCGGTGTCAAGCTCCTGGGTGAGCTTTCCGTCAAGATACATGGCGACTTTTCCGTTTCCGAAAGTGGCCGCGATGTGGGTCCATTTGCCGGGAACAGGGATGGGGCTGCGGACAGCTACCACGGGGTCACCGGCGCCCTCGATGCAGAGACCGAGCATGTTTGCCGCGCGCATATCGTTGCAGAGGAAGATGTCTCCGCGGGGCTTTGCGTTTCCGATGTCGAACACACGTGCCCACGGGTTCCACTTGGCAGCCTTTACCCATGCCGCGATGGTGAGGCCGTCGCCCTCAAGAATCTCGCTGTCCAGTGTGATGTACTCGTCACCGCTGAACTGAAGTCCGTCGCCGAATTTGCCGGGAACAGTCACGGAGCCGTCAAGGGCGGCGGTGTACACGTTCAGACCCGCGAAAGAGTGGTCCACAACCTCGTTGTCCTCCACGCCCTCATCAAAAGTGTAGTAGCCCACTACGCCTGAGTCCTCAGTAAGAAGGAAGGGAGCCACTCCTGAGCCGGAGCCTGAGCCGCAAGAGGCCAGTGCGAATGCCGCGGCAACCGCTGCCGCCGCCATAAGGATTTTTTTCATTTGTTTCCTCCGAAATAATGTTTGTTTGCTTACTTAGTATAAAACTTTACTCAACGTCAGGGGTTACAACTCCTGCGTAAACCTTCGCTATCTCCGCCGCGCTGAATTCACGGTCGGCCACCAGAATCTCGTCCATGGCGCCGTTAAAGAGCGGGTCCGCCCAGTTGGAGCGTCCGATGTAAACTCCCACCACGTTCATCAGAACGTCCTCTGTGGTGACTCCCACGGGCAGTTTCTGTGAGAGCTTTCCGTTGATGTAGAGAGCAGCGCTTCCCGCACCGAAAGTGGCCGCCACGTGGGTCCATTTGCCGGGCTGGGGAAGAGGGCTGCGGATCGTTACGGCGCCCTTTCCGCCGATTACGTCAAAGCGGAGCATTTTTGTCTCCCAGTCCATTCCGCACCAGGCATCCTCCTTGGTGTCGCCTATGTCGAACACGCGCGCCCAGTCTTTCCATTCGGCAGGCTTAACCCACATGGCTATAGTGGCGCCAGCGCCCTCAAGCATGGTGCTGTCCAAAGAAATATATTCGTCATCGCCGTTAAATTCCAGTGCCAGTCCGCGAACGCCCTCCACAGTTACGGAGCCGTCCAAAGCGCCGGTGTAGACATTAGCGCCGAGTCCGGAATGGTCCACCACCTCGTTATCCTCCACGCCCTCATCAAAAGTGTAGTAGCCTACCACGCCGGAATCTTCTGTAATTACAAACGGAGAAGCAGCGGAGCCACCGGAGCCGCCGCAACCCGCAAGGGCCAGGGCAGAGACTGCCGCCAATGCACAAGACAAAATTTTTTTCATTTGTTTCCTCCTTAGCTACAAATAATTTTTTTTGTTTTGTACGGTTAATATAGCACTGTTTCTTACCGCGCGCAATGTTTTTCGTAATTTTTTGATATGGAGAAAGTTTTTTCCCCGGAGGTCTGATATTTATCAGATTTTATTGATTTATATTCCGCGCTCGCCGGGAAAGCCGTTCCCGTCCGGTGATTTCATGAACAAGGCTCCCCTGCATTTTATCCATTAAAAGCATATAAAAATTTGAAAAAAGCCGGCGGTGGGGTTATACTGGAGGTTAGGTTTTAGGAGGCTTTATGAATTTACTGCAGGATTTCGGTTACAAGCAATCTGCCATAGAGAAAAAGCTCAGCGATGTGTGGAAGTCGCTGTTTGAGGGCAGCGCCAGGGAGAGGGTGTATTTTGAGGATTCTGCCGGAGCGTACATACTGGACACTGACTCTGATGAAGTGAGCACGGCGGGAATGAGCTGGGGAATGCTGGTGGCGGTGCAGATGAACCGCAAGGATGTCTTTGACAAGCTGTGGAAATGGGCGCGCACTTTCATGTACATATCAAGCGGCGAGCTGAAGGGCTTTTTCAGCTTCGCGTGCGAGAAGGACGGCTCTGTGAAGCATGAGCTTCCGCGTCCAGACGGAGAGGAGAATTTCGCGCTGAGCCTTATTTTCGCAGGGCACCGCTGGGGCAACGGCACCGGGATTTTTAACTATGACAAGGAGGGGCATGCCATACTTAAGGCTATGGTCCATTCCAGGCACGCGCTCTTCAACAAAATGAACTATCTGGTCCGCAACAAGGTGGACGAGAACAACTCCGACGTCTCATACAATCTTCCGCATTTCTACGACATGTTCTCCATGTTCTGTGACCCCAAGGACGAGCAGTTCTGGAGCAAGGCCGCCGAAGCGTCCAGAGGATTCATAGTGCGGGCCAGCGACAGGAAAACGGGCATGAGCGCGGAATACGTGGACTACAGTGGCGCCCCGCTAAGCGTAAAGGAGCACGGCACATATTTCAGCCACAGCTATGTGGTGGCCGCCAACATGGGCCTGCACGCGCTGTGGAGCGGTGACTTCTCTGAATTCTCCGCAATCGCCAGGAACCTTATATCTTTCTTTGACAAAACGGAGACCGGGGACTTCATGGACTACCTGATAGACGGAACTGCCAGGGCGCGGAAAGCCAGGTACCAGCTGGCACTGGCAAGCGGCGTGGCGGCTGCGGCCATAACGCTGGAGCGCAGCAAGGAGCCCGTAAAGCCCGCCGACCTGGCCAAGGCAAAACGTGCCGTAAAACGGTTCTGGAACGCGCCGCTTACTACCGGCAAAAAAAGGTTCTTCGACAACTCCCTTTACTTTTACGTGCTTCTGATGCTGAGCGGAAATTTCAACGTATACTAGAAAGCATCGCACATGACAGGAACCTCCCGCCGTAAGACAGCGCGCCTGCGGCGGGATTTTTCATGCGCCTTAGACCTCCGCGCGCCGTCACGCTTTGCGGGGGAAAGCCTAGAACCGTGTGCGGCCGCGGAAACTCCTGGCCAGAGTCAGCCTGTCAGCGTACTCCAAGTCCCCGCCCACAGGAAGCCCGCTCGCAAGGCGTGTAACCTCAAGCTGCGGGCCGCAGTTCTCCTGAAGGATACGCTGCACGTAAAGCGCCGTGGTGTCTCCCTCCACAGTTGGATTCGTGGCTATTATGACCTCTTTCACTGTGCCGCTCCTGACGCGCTCCAGAAGGCTTTTTATGCGGAGCTGGTCAGGCCCTATGCCCTCAAGCGGGTTTATCACTCCGCCCAGAACATGGAACAATCCCTGGAACTCATGGGAGCTCTCTATGGAGGAGACGTCCTGAGGCTGCTCCACCACGCACAGAACGGTGGCGTCGCGGGCAGTGTCCGCGCAGACGGGGCACGGGTCGCTCTCAGTCCATGCGCCGCACACCGGGCACGCGTGGATTCTCTGCTGAAGCTCCGCTATCTGACGGGAGAACCTCTGCATGAAAAAAGGGTCCGCCTTAAGAAGATGGTTCGCTATGCGGAACGCGGACTTGCGCCCTATGCCGGGCAGGCGGGAGAACGTCTCTGTGATTTCGTCAAGCGCGCTCATGCTGTCAGCTCATCCCCGGGAAATTCATGCCTGCGCCCAGCCCTGCCATCATGGGCCCCAGACGGCTCTTTATGGCGTCCTGGACATTGGCGAGCGCGGCGTGATGGGCGGCCTTTATAAGGTCCTGCAGCATGGGAACGTCGCGGTTGTCCACGCAGATTGGATCAAGGAAGATGTCCATAAGCTCGAATTTGCCGTTTAAAGTCACCTGGACCATATTACCGCCGGCGGAGCCTGTTGCGGTTATATTAGAAAGCTCAATCTGCGCCTTCTCCAGCTGCTCCTTAACGTTACCTAAATTTTTCATCACATCAAACGGATTCATCTGTATCTCCTAAAATCATGCATTCTCAAAAACTACAGGACTTTGCCCCTGAAAGCGTCGCGCAGGACCTGCACCTCCACGGGAAGCTCATCTTTAGGCATGGCGGGAGAGGGCGGTCTTACCGTTATGCGGAATTTCATGTCGCGCCCGTAAAGCGCGCTCAGGTAGGCCGCTATCTTGGAGGCACCGCGCTGGAGCTGCATCTGCTCGAACGCGGACGGCACGGAGCATGAGACCGTCTGCTCCTGAATTGCCCAGTCCGATGAGCTCATAAGTGAGCTTGCGAGCATGGCCTCCTCCGCCAAGGAAAAATCCTGCACGGCGGCAGCGCGCACGGCGTTTATGTCATGGATGTCTATGCCCTCTCCCGGCTCCGGGAATGCCGCCTTGTTCCCTGCGGAGGAAACCACGTCACTCCTTTCCGGGAGGAATTCATCGGGCTCCGTGACGGGGCTATCCGTATGCTGCCTTTCCTGCACGGACGCCGGGTCCGCCTCCAGAGCGGAGAATTTCGGAATGTCGGGAGAAACGGCGGAGTCGCCATGGCCGAAGGATTTTGCGTGAGCGTCTGAATAAGCGCCTGCACCGCCCTCCGCTGAATTTGTATACGGCGGCTCAGCTCCGCCTTTAAGAAAAGGGCGTCCGCCGCCCGCACCAGGCTCATTTCCGGGGGCACCCTGCCCTGCCCTGCCCATCAGAACAGGACGCACGGCATCCACTGCCCTCTTAACATCAGCGGCGCTCACATAGTCCTTGAGCCAGCAGAGCCTGCTCACGGCAAGCTCCATCTCGTAGCGCGGGCTCAGGGAATAACGTATGTCACGGTAAAGCTGCATGAAAATGCTGAGAGCGCGCTCTAACTGCACGTTGCTCCACGAGGAGAGCACCTCCCGGCTGAAACGCTCCGCGCTCTGTCCTAAAAGGGATTCCTTTGTGACGCCGTTTTTTATCAGAAGAAGAGAGCGCAGGTAATCCGCGCAGTCCGCTATCAGCTGCTCTATGCCGACACCGTTCTGCAGATACTCGTCCAGCCTGGAAAGGGCCTGCTCGCTCTTTCCCTCCGCGCACAGACCGAACATCTCGTTGAGCCTGTCCACGCCCACAAGACCCAGTTTGTCGCGGATTTTCTCCCATGTTATCTCACCGCCGCTGAACGCCGCCACCTGATCGAACAGAGTGTAGCTGTCGCGCATGCTGCCGGTGCTCTCGCGCGCAATCCAGTAAAGCGCCTCGTCCTGGGCTTTTATGCCAAGCTCCGTGGCGGCCGCGGCGAGCTGCTCCTTTACTTTCTCCACGGGCACGAGCCTGAAATTAAACTGCTGGCACCGGCTTTTTATGGTGGCGGGAACTTTATGCAGCTCCGTGGTGGCGAAGATAAACACAACGTACGGCGGAGGCTCCTCTATGGTCTTCAGGAGCGCGTTAAATGCGCTGGTGGAGAGCATGTGAACCTCATCTATTATATAAATCTTATAGCGGAAACTGTTAGGCGGAAACAGGACCTCGTCCTTTATCTGGCGCACGTCATTTACGCTGGTGTTAGAGGCGCCGTCTATCTCTATGACGTCAAGGCTGGAGCCCGCGGTAATCTCACGGCATGCGTCGCACTCGCCGCACGGCTCTGCGGCAGGTCCACGGCGGCAGTTCAGCGCCTTGGCCAGAATGCGCGCGGTGGAAGTCTTTCCGCAGCCTCGCGGACCGGAGAAAAGATAAGCATGCGCGATTTTCTGTGACCGTATGGAATTCTTGAGCGTCTCGGCGACGAACTCCTGCCCTATAAGACTCTCGAAATTCTGCGGTCTCCTGCGTGTAGCGGTTACTTCATAAGCCATGGTAAGAGGATACCGCAAAACGGAATTCTTTACAAGGTTAGGGAAAGACGCAAACGCATTTAAACGCCGCCAAGAATCAGGCAGCCGCGAATAAGAGCCTTCGGGAATGCAGGGCAAGCCCTACCCGGAACGCGCGCCATACGCGTCTTTCAGATTCTCCTTATCACCCTGCACGGATTTCCCGCCGCGACCACACCCGGGGGAATGTCCTTTGTAACAACGCTTCCCGCGCCTATAACCGCATTGTCGCCAATTCTCACGCCGGGAAGAACGCACACGTTTCCCCCGAACCACACGCTGTTCCCCACTGTTATAGGAAGGGCGAACTCCAGTCCCTTGTTGCGTCTCTCCGCGTCCAGGGGATGGCCCGCAGTGTAGAATCCGCATCCCGGACCTATGAACACATCGTCTCCGAACGTGACTTTGTTTCCGTCAAGAATCACAAGGCCATGGTTAGCGTAAAACCGCTCGCCTATCTCTATGTTGTACCCGTAGTCGCACAAGAACGGCTGCTCAATCAGAAACCGGCCGCCCGTCTTTCCCAAAAGACTTCGCAGAATGCGCTCGCGCTCCTCTGTCTGTGACGGAAGAAGAAGATTATGCTCATGGCACAGCTCCTTGGCCCTGGCGCGCTCCGCCAGCAGCTCGCCGTCATAATTAGCATCGTAGATTTCGCCCGCGAGCATTTTCTCTTTTTCCGTCATGTGCGGTCTCCTTATAAAAACGGGGTCTCGCGTAATGCCGTGCGTCCGCGCGTTACACAGGCACACTATAGCGCAAAAGCTGAGGGCGGGGCAAGGCGCCGCAAAAAAAACGGCAGAACCGCACCAGGAGCGGCCCTGCCGTAAAGGAGGCTCAATTCATAGGCTTAGTTACCGGAAGTGACCATGGTACCGTTTTCTTCGTATGTATTGTAGTTAACATATAGATCTCCATCGTCCGTAAAGCGACCATGATATGTTGAAGAGAATAACCACCAATCTAGTATCCTGGATATTGCAGCATAAATCTCTCTATCAGCATTACCTTCCACATAAAAAGTAACAGATCCATAGTCATCTGATTTCCATGTGCCTGTCTCCAAAGCCAAAGAACCAGTAACATTAACCTGGGGGTCTTCTTCATATTCCCTTTTATATGTTCCGTCGTCAAACAGAATGTATGTATCGGTATAATTCATATAAGTATTTTCATACTTATAAACTGTGCCGCTCTTTCCACCGCATCCAATCACACAAAGCAGCATACTTGCAATCAAACAGATAGCCACTGACAGGGTAATAGTCCTCTTGACATTAAATTTCTTCATGTTATTCTCCTTTTGACTTTTAAAGTCTCTGTATTTTCAAACAGTCCTAATAGACTGTTGTTTTTTATTATGCTTTTGCACGCCTCCTGATCATGATTATCTCAGGCCTTATGCATTTCTCCATTTAGTTCCGTCATACAGATATGTTCCCTCTGCTACTACATATGAACCTGTACCTGAATCTCCCGTTGCCGCTACCCGAAATGTTGAGCCATCCGTGAACACTGTGTGATCGGCAAGTACAGTATGACTTCCCTCAAAAATCACGGTGTTAAGATTGCTGCAAGACGAGAAAGCATTTCCTCCTATATGCTCCACGCTCTCAGGTATTGTTATCTCAGTAAGAGACACACAACCATTGAACGCATACTCACCAATTATAGTAGCAAATCTGGGTAGCATTATCTCAGAAAGAGACGAGCAGTCCCGGAACGCGCCGTTACCTATTGTCCTGACAGAGTCAAGAATTGTAACTAAGGCAAGCGATGTGCAGTTACGGAATGCCTGCTCACCAATCTTTGTAACAGAATAGGGAATAAAGACTTCCTCCAATTGCGTTAAACCGATGAAAGCCCCGTAGACTATCTGTTCCAAATTATACGGAAGGATAAGCGACACAATCTTTGCCTGGCCAGAAAGATACTGTCCGGTGCCGAATCCGGTCACAGTGCTCTCCGAAAGATCCAGTCTCACGTACTTGCCGGCGCCGGAAAGGGCGCGGTAAATCTCGGAGGCATCCTCAGTTCCTGCGAACGCTATGTCCGCAGGGTTACCGGGACTTTCTCCGCCCTCCGCCTCATCCAGCGCCTGTACGAATGCCTTGTAAGTGCGGGGCGCGCCGGAGCCGGTGTAAGTGTCGTTTCCGTTCACGCAAGCCGTCATGCAGATTACCGCGCACAGCAGGACAAAGTCCGCCGCTGCTCTTGCGGTCACTTTCCTCACATCACACATGACCATGGCGCGCCACATCGCTTATTTTCCCATCTGCGCGGCGGAACGCGCGTTGGCGGAGTTGCGGCCCTGCATCTGACCGAGCATGGCCTTTGCCTCGGGATTGTCGCTCGCCTTCACAAGCTCCTGCATAAGCACTATCGCTTTCTCTGCGCCGTGCGCCACCTCAGTAAGAACCGCCTGGTTGTATCCCGCCGCAAAGTCCTTGGAGTCAGCGTAGATTTCACCGTATGCTTTTGCCGCGGCCGCATAGTCCTTAGCCTTGGCAAGTTTAGCGGCCTCGTTCAGGGCGGCAGTGAGCACCTTGTCCTTGGTGTCAGACTTGGCAAGCTTTATGGAGAGCGTAACCCTTGTGGGCACCATGTCGTTCTTGATTTTGCCGAGAGGTGTCCGCAGTACCTGAGATACCAGCGCAGGAGTTGCCGTCAGTTTTGATGTGTCCTTGTTAAAATCAGTAGATGTTTTATGAGACTGCGAGCCTTTACCTAAAGAGGTTCCGTTCCTCGCATCCACTGCTTTATACTCCAATGTCACAGACACAAGTTTCCTGTATTCTGTTACTGGTCTATAAACAGTTTTTCCCTCTGCATCTTTAGCTTCAGTACCATCTTCTTTTATTATGGGTTCTTTTGTCTCCCGACTTTCTATCTCCTCAGTGTGGGTCTCATTAAGCTTAAGAAGCGCGTCAACCGGACCGGTGTACTCAGGGATAAAGAACCTGGCGCCGGAAAGATTCACATGGTTTCCGCCACCGCCAAGAATATCCAGTATCTCGGTTATGCCGTCAGAGTAAGGGAGCTTAAGTCCTGAGCACCTGCCTATCACTGTTATGGTGTCCCCTTTGTTCAGATCGGCCACTTTCCCCAGCTCAGATCCGATGATGTACACATCCACAGAATCGCCGCCCACTCCGAGCCTTACCGCGCCCGACTTAAAGTCCGTGACCGCGCCTGTGACCTTAAGCCATTTTCCGTCATAGTTTCCGTCCGCGCGCACAGGATTGGCGTTGTACTCCTTAACCAAATTCGCGGGGCTTGTCTCCACGCCGTCAGCCAAAAGACTCTGCTGCTCCTGCCATTTCCCAAGCTCCACCATCTCTTCCGCGGTAGCTATGGTGTATCTGCCCGTTCCTGTGGTAAGCACGTTAGTGATATACGTCTCGGCCTCAGAATTGTTGGAATCGATGCCAATCTTGCTCACACCGTCAAAGTTCACTTTGGCGGGCTCCGTGTACGATACCGGCACCTTTGCTGTTGTCTGGCAACCCGTAGCCAGAGCCGCGAGCACCGCCGCAAGCGCCATGCCCTGGCCAATCCGTTTTTTACTTCTCATAAAATCCTCCACTTTGTTTGCTCATAAAATAGACTTATTAAATCTATTTTATAAAATATACCAGTATAATATAGCATTAAAAGATTGTTGTAAATACCTAATCGATTGAATATCGTATTATTCACAAGGAAATTATTCCTATTAGTTTTGAATATGACGAATATCAGAAGTGTTTTGTCCTACAACATGAAGTCACGGCGCA
>JAFLSO010000035.1 GCA_022510925.1 Treponema sp. | reverse complement strand
TTGGCTCAATCCCCAGAATGTCGGCAATCTGCTCAATGGTCTCGGGCGACGGAAAATATTTGCCGTTCTCCACGCTGTTTATGTAGTTCGAGCTTTTCCCGATTGCAAGCGCAAGATCCAGCTGCCTGAATCCCTTCTCTTTGCGGTAGCGCTTAAGATTCTGAATGAAAGTCTGCCGTAATTCCCCCATGCACACAGTATGACAGTGTTTTCAATCTGCCGTACATTTAAAATAAATGTTCACACCACCTATTTTATTGACAATACAGCGAATTTAAATGTATCATTCACGCAAATTAGATGTAAAACGCGCGCCCGCCGATGCTGTGGTCAAAGCAGGCAAATCAGGCGGCGCACAGGAGGCAATCATGAAAAGAAAATTTGTCAGAGCACTGCCGCTTTTTGCGGTCGTTCTGGGATTAGTCCTTGCAGGATGCATGCTGGGCCCTGATGAGAACGAAGGCTCCGGCGGAACAAATCTTGTGGAGGGTGAATGGAAAGACGGCAAGATTAGCAAAGACGGACAGACAAAAAAGTATACGTTCGAGGTAACCAAAGGAACGCGATATTTCATTTGGCTGAATGATTCGGATGACGGCGATGGAACAAAGGACGCGGACGTGGGATTAAAAATATCACACAATAACGGCACGGTGATTTGTGATAGCTATGGTAGCGCAAGCGTTCTTTATACAAAGCCTTTCACATTCAGCGCATCAAGCACAGGTACTGTCACGATAACTGCGGCAGCACATAACGGCGGCGGTTCGCTTTATGGCAGTTGGGAATCAGGCACTGGTACTTTTGCTATAAAATATACTTCTAGACCGGAGTTTGATGAAATTTCTGAAGGAGAGTGGAAAGATGATAATATCATTGCTACAGGACAAACAAACAAATACACTTTCACTGCCTCTGAAAAAACAAGGTATTTCATATACTTGGATGACACGGACGCAGGAAGCGGAATAACTACAAAAACCGCAGATGCAGGCTTAAAAATATCCCATAGTGACGGCACTATAATCTGCAATGACTATGGCAGCGCAAGCTACCTTTATTCACAGCCGTACACTTTCATATCATCAAATTATGGCACAATCACGATAACTACGGCAGCACATAACGGCGACGGTTCGCTTTATGGCAGTTGGGAAACTGGCACCGGCACTTACGCCATACGCTACATCATTGCAGACAGCGAATCCTATTAAGGTCAAGATGCTTCCCCATCGCCGGCATCATAAAATTAGTCATTAGCTAACAGACAGTTAAGCGATAACTTCCAAAACGGGCTCTCTTTTCTGGGAGCCCGTTCTCATTTCCGAAGCCAAACTCACATCCTGAACGCGGTTTTTCACAGCGCGGCGATGGCTTGATGGTCTTTGCTATGTTGCTTGCGGTAACTTTGAGCGCGCGAAGCCATTTTTGTGGGGTCCGCGGGTTTGGTAAATCACTCGCCTTCCTTTACAGTCTAAGACGGAACATTACTTCCGCCGTCAGGGTCGTCATTACCATTCCCGCATCCGCCCAACACGAGCAGCGCCATTGCCGCGAAAAGCGCTGCCTTTGTCCATTTTTTCAAAACAGTTGATACTTATTGCGTTTAATGTCCGCCGACTTATTCTCACGCGGCATGCGCTACCGCCCATAGGCAGAGCGCACAACCCTAAAGCCTGTAGCCATAAAAGTGCGCATGTTCAGATCTACACTCCGTACGGACACATTGTGGCTGAATGCCGAGACGCGCTCGCCGCCGCGCACCACTCGGAACACAAGCTCAAACGGCATAGTGCCCTGCACGGGGCCTGTGGCGGGAGTGGACGGCTGCAAAGTCTGATAGTACCAGTCCCAGCACATCTCGCAGACACTGCCTGTCATATCGTAAATCCCCAGCGCGTTTGGTTTCTTGGTCTTGACATCATGGGTCTCACCGCCAGCGTTCCCATGCCACCACGCCACCTCATCTATGTCGTCGCTCCCAGAATATGTGTATGTGGACGTCCAGTCCGCCCCGCGCGCCACGTACTCCCACTCCGCATCGGTGGGAAGCCTGTAGCCGCCGGCGCTCATGTCCATGCTCACACCGTCCCACAAAGCCCGCAACCGGCTGTCATCGTTTGTAAAAAGCCCGCAGAACTTCACGCCATTACCTGGCGCAGTCATCTCCTCCCAGCTTCTGGGCATCACATCTTCCTCTTCCAGCTTGTACACCGGGAAGAAGCCCTCCTCTATGGAACGCAGATAGAACCTCATGCCGTCTTTATCATCGCTGTCGGCCGCCACCATCCCCTCCCACTTTCTGGGATCGGTCTCGCCGTCCAGCGAGTACACCGGCGTAAGCCCCTCTGCCAAAGAGCGCAGGTTGCAGTACACCAAGGCATCGTACCAGTTCATAAAAGAGGCAGGAAAGTTCTTGCCGGCGGTGTGGTACTCTTCTCGGGGATATGATGAAAAGTACACGCAGTACGTCTCATACTCTTCCTGGGTAACCTCATGGTCGCACACATACAGGTCGCCTATCTCCACCGTGCGCCCCTCAAAAAACACACGCGACTCGGGCGTGAGCGCGGTAGTACCGTCAAACGTGCTTCCGCTGACCAGTACAAAATCCGCAGCAACAGGCGGCTCCAGCCCACCCTCTTTCTTTGTCGATGCGCACGATGCCGTCATAAGGGCGAATACCGCAATCACTGCGGCTACCTTGATCATATTTTTCATGATGTGCTCCATGCGTTTTACGTCCGCCGACTTATTTTTTCCCCGCAGAAAATCCACGGCTTTGCTTTCTTTCCGCCATGGGAATGGCGTATTGCTTGAGCACATCCTTTTTGAAATGCTCAATCTCCGTGCTGGCGTAGTCGATGAACGCGCTGTAGTCCACGTCGCCCTCTAGAACGCGTGGACGTTCACGTGTGCCACAAGCAGTCTGCACGCCTCATCGCTCGTAAGCCGCGCGGCAAATTCTGCCCCCAAGAAACGTTGTTTTCAGGCGCAGGAATTCACCCCCGCTTTACTGAAACGCGTTTTTTCATGAACAGAAGGAAAGCGCAGAGCAGAATCACGCCCACAACCCAGGATATAATTCCGCTCGCCAGAATTCCCAGACGCTGGGAGAATCCCGCCACCACATAAGTTAAGAACGAGACCGCCGCGGCGCTCAGGGCGTAGGGCAGCTGCGTGGATACGTGATTAACGTGATTGCACTGCGCGCCCGCGCTTGCCATGATTGTGGTGTCACTGATGGGCGAGATATGGTCGCCGCACACCGCGCCCGCCATGCACGCAGAGATGGAGATTATGCGCAGGGGATCACCGGCCTCCGGGAACACCGCTATGCAGATGGGGATGAGGATGCCGAACGTGCCCCAGCTTGTGCCGGTGGCGAACGCCAGGAATGCCGCTATTATAAAAATTATGGAGGGAAGGAAACTCTTCAGCGCGGCGGCGCTTCCGTCCACAAGGCCCGCCACATACTCAGCGGCACCCAGGCTGTCCGTCATGGCCTTTAGCGTCCATGCCAAAGTCAGAATCAGAATGGCGGGAACCATGGCCTTAAAGCCGTCAGGAATGCAGCCCATGCAGTCCTTAAAGCTTAACACCCTGCGCGCCACAAAAAGAATCACCGTAATCACAAGCGCCGCGAACGAGCCAAGCACCAGGCCCACGGAGGCATCGCTGTTGGCGAACGCGTCCACGAAATTTGCTTTGTCCTCGCCAGAGGCAAAGAATCCGCCGGTGTAAATCATTCCCAGAACGCAGAACACTATCAGAAGAATTATGGGCAGCACCAAATCTATGACTTTTCCCTTGGCGGAGACAGAATTGTCCTCCTTGCCATGGGGATTTTTCGCAACGTCCGCGAAGTCAGAGTAAATGTCCTTTCCGGCGACGCTGGAGTCAAGGGCATTCTCATACCGTGCCATGGTACCGTACTCAAACCTCATCACCACCATGGCGAACATCATGATAATCGTAAAGAACGCGTAAAAGTTAAACGGAATGGCCTTGCAGAAAAGCGCCAGCCCGTTCTCGCCCTCGCTCACAAATCCTGCCACGGCCGCCGCCCACGAGCTTATGGGAGCGATTATGCAGATTGGAGCCGCGGTGGCATCTATAAGGTACGCAAGTTTTTCCCGCGAGACACCGTATTTCTCTGTGACGGGCTTCATCACGGAGCCCACGGTCAGGCAGTTAAAGTAGTCGTCTATGAAGATAAGTATGCCCAGAAAAATGGTCGCACACTGGGCACCCACTTTAGTCTTAATGTGCTTGCCCGCCCACTCGCCGAACGCCGCGGAGCCTCCCGCCTTGTTCATGAGCGCCACCATGGTTCCCAGCACAACCAAAAAGACAAGTATGCCCACATTCCAGCTGTCAGAAAGCTGGGAAATCATGCCGTCGCTGAACACATGCGTAAAGAATCCCGAAAACCCGCTTGCGGCATCCACGGCATAAAAGACGCCGCCTATAAGTATACCGATGAAAAGCGAGGAGTAAACCTCCTTTGTTATAAGGGCCAGCGCTATGGCCACAATGGCCGGAACCAAAGACCAGAATGTTCCTGACATGATTATCTCTCCTCCCCGCGGGATCCGGGCGCAAGCAAAGAAAAATCCGCATGAACGGCGTCCTGCACGCCCGCCCTCTCCAGATGCTCAAACACATGCAGCGCGTAGTCAAGCGGATCCAGAAGAGCCGCCGCACAGTAAGTCTTGACTTCCTTAAGCGCGCTTATAACCTCTTTGTTCGTCATAAAAATCTCCTTTTGTGATTCAAGTATAACGTTGCTGCGCTAACAGCGCAATATCCCGCGCCTGCAGACACGGTGCCCGCCCGCAAGAAGTCCGTTTAAAAAAAACAACCCCCGCCACTAGATGGCGGGGGCCAGTTGTCAATAAGACTTAATTAGAACAGTGAGGGAGCGTAGACATCATCCTCTACATCGCCGGCCAGGCTGAATGCGTTCACGTAGTCAGTGTTCTCATCCTGCTCTCCAGATTCGGCTTTTGTCTTACCCGTGTTGAATTGAGCCTCAATCTTTGTGCCATACGGAGCAAAGCCATAAACTGCAATCTCACCCTGGAGATAGCCAGCATTGTCCTTTGACCAGTTCTCATATGTATCACCAAAACTGTCAACACTTATCTCTGCAACTGTGTCACCTTCAAAGGTTGTCTTTCCTTTCGCGTCAGAGGTTATCTTACCTAACTTCACGATGTATGTACCCGCCTCCTCCTGCTTGATATCTACACCAATTGTAAATGTCTCACCGTCATCAACAATCCATTTGTCTTTCAAAGATGGTAACGAGGCTGCTGGAGTACCAGTCTCTGTTGCGGCAGCAGACCATTTTGTAAAGTTCGAAGAAGGAGAAGTAAGATAGTATGACTTACCAAGCTGTGAGACTGCTTTGGAATACACACCGTCAGCAGCGGCCTTCTTTGTAACATTAGTATAGCGCTCTACATAGTATTTTTTATTTTCAGGATTTATCCCGACAAGAGAGAAGTCATACACATCCTTATTGTCAGCACCCTTGTATTCGTTCATATCAAATATAAGGCCCACAACAGCAGTGCGACCAGTAGCAGTATTCTTCAAATTTGCCTTATTGATTACAATCTCTGTGCGAATACCCTGGTTCTTTGCGCCGCTGCTGATTTGCGTAAAGTAACGCTTTCCTGTGTTTTTAAGCTTATAATCATCGTTTCCAGTGGCACTATCATCAGCAATAACAAAATCTGTATCTTCACCATTATAGCTGACGATAATTTTATCACCAACTTTAATAGCATTCGTTGCATCTGCCGTAGCATCCACTGTCATGGTCTTATTCCATTTTTTACCGCTTACATCACCATCGCCGAAAGTGTCTTTACAACCAGATACAATAAATACCCCCCCTAAGCACACAAGCGTACTGAGGGCGAGTGCCAGCTTACTTAATTTCATACGTTTTCCTCCGTATTGTTTAGTTTTAGGCATTAGGCAAATATCCCCTGTGCCTTTGTTTATGCTAAAAAAATAGCACAATTCCAACTTTAAATCAACAAAAAATCAAAATAAAGCAGAATTTACAAAGGCCCGCTTGGAGGATTTAGGACGGTCCGGCGAGTGCGCTGAACCTGGGACAGGCACGATTCGTCCGGAATCATGCGCGCCCCACGTGCAGTGCGGCCGCAAACCGCCGCGGAAGGCAGCTTACGGCCCGCAACCTGTGCTCAGTCCAAGGACTTAGCGCACGTTTGTTATTGTCTCTTCATTCCAGATAAGTGCGTCACCTGTGGAAGCGCTCCTAACAAACTCGCCACGTGTCATACTGCATACAAGCGTTGAGTTCTTCTTTACCATCGCATAGAAGCCTAAATCCGCCTGGTCCACATAGAAACGACCGTAAGGAGCATCCTCTGCATCTTTATCTGCAAGAGTTATGGAAGAATCTGTCTCTGCTGGCTCATCAACATTCTTGTGATATGATTTTTTAGCAGCATTGAGACTTTCTTTGCTCATAGTGACTACCGCACCACGCTCATCATCCGCACTCTTTGCGAAGCTAATTTTGTAGCTGTCAAGATGATCTTTAAGGGAACTATACTTATTATCTTTATCATCAACTTCTATGGTTCCGGCATAAGCATCCACATCGATATAGACGGAAGCCTTGACCACTTTTCCGTCCTTTGATTCAGTGCTGAAATAATTTGAATTGAGAACTGTACCCGACGGCACAAGCTCATACTCTACAGCGTTGTTATTTCTTGTAACAAAGTTGCCGTTGTCAGAGCTAATGTCCTCTGAGCGAACATTGGTGAAGTATGAAACGTAGTATTTAATCGCGGCATCAGCATAACGAACACCTACAAGAGCAAAACTGTACGGATTATTCTCTGAGCCGTCTCCATTTACATTGAAGACATAACCCACCGTATAATTTGTAGTGTTGTTTACTACGGAAGAGTTCTCAACGTCTATTTCCACCAGCATATCCGCAGAAAGATGCTTTGTGGCTGTGGTTTTAAATGCACGGGCATAATCAACACCCACATCATTTGTAAATTCAATAGAGCAGTCATCTCCAGATGTTTTAAGAATTTTGTACTCGTCCTCTTTGGTACCACAACCAGTCAGGAACAGTGTGCTGGCTGCGCACAAAGCCGCAACGACCGTAACTAATTTTTTGGTAAATTTCATAGTCATCTCCTTAAAAGAAATTTACCCTACTCTATCATACCCCCCCCCCGGTGTCAAGGGCTTTTGCGTTTTTTTTGCTGGAAATTTACCGCCGGGACGTGCAGGAATCATGCGATTTTTCTATATAATACGGGCTCCCAAAGCCTGCGGGAGGCCATGCAGGCGGATGTCGCAGGCCTCGGGAGCGTTCAGGGCGGAGTCCGACTGCACGAGTGAGCCGTGGGACGCGGTGAGCGATGCCGTGAGAAAATGAGGATTTCGGAGAAGCTTTGTCAAATCACATGAGAGCGCCCGTCATTCCTTTATGAAGCCAGTGCTCCAGTGCCAGATGGGGCGGGCCAGCGAATTTGAGAACGGCTGTGAGCGGGAAAAGTCCGGGAGCCAGCTGGTGTCGTCGCTAAGGTCCTGGTAGAAAAGGTACTCGAATCCGTAGCTGTCTATCATTTCGCGCAGGGCGGAATCCTCCTGCGGTGTTACCAGACGGTTTTTGAACGCGGAAAGTTTTTTTTCGCGCGCTTTCTCGTCATGGCACGGCGGGCAGGAAGAGCCGGGCGGCGGGCTTTTGAACGGCACGGGCGTGTACTGCGACATGAGAGAGACGCAAGCCTTTCCGTCAGCATGGGCTTTGAGCCAGTCCAGTGTAAGGGCGGTGTCCTGTATTCTTCCGGGAAGAAAAAGATGGCGGATTATGGTGCCGGAGAGCATTTTCTCGCACGGGGAGGATTCGTCCGCGGCGGGGGAAGGCTCTTCGCGCGGGGATGACCGCACTATGCGCATGGGGGTGCTCTCCAGCATCCAGCGGACGGCGCGCTTGGCGGTCCGGGGGTAATCATCCACGCCGAAAAGCTCCCGCGCCATCATGCCGTTCAAAGTCTTTAAATCCGGGAGCCATATATCCACCAGGCCTTTAAGGCGCTCAAGCGACTCCACGCTCTCGTAGGCGCTGGAATTCCATGCCACCGGTATGCTCAGCCCCGCAGTTTTGGCGGCCTCTATGTACCGCGCTATCAGAGGGATGTGGTGGCTTCCCGTGACCAGGTTTATGTTCTCAGCCCCGAGCGCCTGCAGACGCAGGCAGATTTCAGTGAAAGTCCCGCTGTCAACGGGGGCGCCCATGCCCTGCTGTGAAATCTGGTAGTTCTGGCAGAACGCGCACCTGAGAGTGCAGCCGGTGAAAAAGACTGTGCCGCTTCCTCCCCTGACGGTTATCACCGGCTCCTCGCCGAAGTGAAGCCCCGCGCTTGCCACGCGCAGGGAAAATGTCTCCCCGCACGCCCCGCTCTCCCCTCCAGACCGGTTGGCGCGGCAGGACCGCGGGCATTGCGCGCATGAGACGTAGGGCTCTTCCTCTGATGTGCCGGTGATACCGCTCATGCTAAAGCGCCTGCTTATCCACGAAAACTGACATCAGGCTGTTCAAAAGGTCCAGATCCAGGTCCTGCGCCTGCGCGCTGGTTATGGCGCACAGCTCCTTCCAGTCCTCGGGCTCCAGGACCTCAGTGCCCTCCATGTCGTTGTCCAGAAGCGACTGCATGGCGGCCAGTTTCTGCTCGTGGAGCGCCGTGGGCTCGTTCTGCGGCTCCGGGGAATTCTTTATGTACTGATTGTACCAGTAGTCCGCGAACGGTGCGGCAAGGTCCATGGCGTGACGGTTAGTGCGCTCAAAAAGCCGCGCTATCTGCCGGCACAGCTCATCTGCGGAGGCGGCGGTAAAGTCCGGGTGCTCCGCGCGGTAATGCTTTCTGATTTTCTGTATGTCGGATAAAAGTTTCTGCGTGCTGTCCATGCGGGAATTATAGCATCTAAGGCAGAAGTTTTACAGTGGGAGGGAACGCCGTATGCGCGGAAAGTCCGGGCCGTCACGGAATTCTCCCGGAAAAGTCAAATAACGCTCTCCAGCGCGTCCACTATGCGGCAGTCGTAGATGTGGGGCTGGCTCCTAAGCTCCTGCACGGCGTCCGATTTGCCGCGGATTTTGTGATAGCGGCGGGGAGTGACCAGAGAGACGTAGCTTTCCACCACGTGCAGTATGCGCGGAAGAAGCGGTATGGACTCTCCGTGGAGCCCCTCGGGGTAGCCGGTGCCGTTAAGGTTCTCATGGTGAAGCATGGACACCATGACAAAAAGCCCCCGCCACGACTCCGGTATAAAGTCGTAATAGCCTATGCCGCGCATCACATGGGTCTTAAGCTGCTTTTTCTCGCGCGCGGAGAGAATCTCTATGCGGAACAAGTCCTCGGGAACGTCCAGAAAGCCCGCGTCGTACACCAGGGCGGCGCAGAAGTACAGGGTGGCTGTGTTCTGCTCCAGCCCAAGCGCCATGGACACTTTAAAGACCAGCTCGCTCACGGTCCTGGAGTTGTTGCGGCGGTCAGTGTGGCTGTCTATTCTGGCGCCCAGCTCCTGGCATTTGACCACAAGCCTCCGCAGCTCCTCGGGGTCCATGAAATCCCCGCCTGTGTCAGTATTTTCCACGGAAGGATTAATGCCCTCCTCTCCGGGTCCGTCTCCGAATCCGCCGCGCTGACCTGTCCCCCCGAAATCATGAAGCAGCTCCAGAGTCCGCTCAAAACGCTCGGCCTGCATCCTGCGCATGCGGCGACCTTTTACGGCCCTGGCTATCATGTACGCCGCGAAAATCACCGCCAGAAGAATCAGCGCGCCCAGGACCAGGCGCACATATACGGAAATGCCGCCGGACGGGTCCTGCGCAGAGAAATTCGCCATCAGGTCCTTTAATGTGCTTGCAAAGTCGTCCGCGAACGGAGAGCCTTTTCCGTCTTCCATGTGCAGATGATACCACGGCTTATTGAAGATTTCAACGTTCTTATGGTAGAGTAAAAACATGAGTGTGAATAATTCCGTGGACTCTCCTGACGCGCGCGGGAGATTTAGAATTTTGTCCGGGGCCGCGGCGCTGCTTTCCGTGGCGGCGCTCTGCATGTGTCTTTTTTCCTGCAAGAAATCCCAGAATGAATTTACGGCGGGATTTTACGGTCTTACGCGCGAGACAAAAGAGGCCCTGCGCGCTGAGCTCACATTGCGCGCCACGATGAGCGGTCATTCAGTCCTGTTCGTGGAATTCGACGATGGCTCCCCTCTGGCAGGGCAAATAAAAGGAAAGTGCGACGTGATTTTTGCACCTGACGGAAAGAACGCCCGGCAGGTCATGGAGAGGGCGGCCGGCGACAAGAACGCGGATAAAATTCCTCTGGATGCAGAAAGCGTCTCGGGCCTCACAGGATCGGTCCGCTCTATGGCAGTGGCCTCCGGCGGCGGGATTCTGAATCTTCCGGTACTTACGGACACATGGGAGATGCTGTTTGACACGGCGCTGACCGCAGGCATGGCGGTTCCGGGGAACTGGGACCGGGCGGAGGATTTTGCACTGGCCGCCAAAAACAAAGGCTGCCTCATGCCGCTAATTTTCGCGGGAAAAGAGAGCGACTGCTTCCTGGGATTCTTCTCCGTTCTGGTGGAGTCAGTCTCTGGGCAGGGCGCACTGGAGAGGGCCGGCTCCGTTCTGGGAGACGCTTTCGCAACACGCGCGGCTCTCCCCGCCGACCAGGAGAATGCGCTCAAATCAAGCCAATTCACAGGCGCGGAAAAACCCGTGGAGGACGCGGTGCGGTCTTTAAGCGAGAATCCTGACTCTCCGCTGTACGCCGCATGCAGGATGCTGAGCCGGTGGCTTAAGGCGGGGCTCATAAACAATGATGTATTTGCCCTTACAAGCGCCGATGTGGAGGGCTTCATGAGCGCGCGGAACGCCGCCATAGTGTTCGCACCTCTTTCCGCTCACAGGAGATGGGAGCGCGACACCGCGGAGCGTTACAAAAGCCTTCCTCAGCTCTCAAACCAGACCTTGCCTTTCTTTCCCTCCCGCCTGGAGCTTGGAAGACGGCATCTTATAGCGGGCACTGTAATGGCGCTGCCTGTCTCAGGAAACGCCGCCATGAAGAGCACGGTCCTGACGCTTGCCTCAAGCACAGACGCGCAGGAGAACCTTTCGCGCGGCTCCGGGCTGGCTCCTGTTAACGCCAGGGCCCGCACCCCTGACATACAGGCGGACGACGCCAGGTTCTGGATAGCGGCGAGCGGCGCCCCCTCACCGTCACTGGCATACACAGCGTGCGCCTCTCCGGCAGAGCGGGATATACTTAAGGACGCGATAGTAAGGTACATAAAGTCGCTGTGAGCGGGAACGGAATCTTTGCGGAGGACGTGGAAGAAAAGGCCCGGGCCTAAACAAAAAAAAGACGCGCTCCCTGCGGAGACACGCCTTTCAATTTAACCATGACCTCTGCCATGGAATTTTAACTTAAATCATGCGGCCTCGGTACAGCCTCCAAAGGACCAGGCCTCGGGAGGCGTGCCATAAGCTGCCCTTATGCTACTGGAGCAGTGAGAGCACTGTCTGGCTCTGCTGGTTGGCCTGAGCGAGCATGGCGGTGCCGGCCTGCTGGAGAACCTGATTCTTGGTGCTCTCAACAATCTCCTTTGCCATGTCTGTGTCGCGGATGCGGCTCTCTGATGCCTGCAGGTTCTCCGCTCCGACATCAAGACCTTCCACAGTCTTCTCCAGACGGTTCTGGTAAGCGCCCAAATCAGCGCGCTGCTTGTTTATCTTCTTGATGGCCTCGTCCAGAGTTCCGATCGCGCGGTTCGCCTCATCGGGAGTCTCAAGGGTCATTATCTCCTCTGTTCCGATGTTGCGCAGTCCGAGCGCGGTGGCGCTCATGGTGCCGATGTAAACCTGGGTGCGCTGGTCCATGTTAGCGCCGATGTGGAGCCACATGGAGGCCGTGACGTTGTTCTCGCCGGTGGGGCGGGCAAAGCGTCCTGTGAGCATGTTCATGCCGTTGAACTGGGCGCATGAGGCGATGCGGTCCACCTCCGCGATGAGAGAGGAAACCTCAACCTGAATCATCATGCGGTCCTCGTCGGTGTAGATGCCGTTAGAAGACTGAACCGCAAGCTCGCGGATGCGCTGAATGATATCCTCAGTCTCCTGCAGATAACCTTCCGTAGTCTGGATGAAGGAAATGCCGTTCTTTGCGTTCTCAGAGGCCTTGTTCAGACCGCGAATCTGCGAGCGCATCTTCTCTGATACGGCAAGACCCGAAGCATCATCGCCGGCACGGTTAATCTTCATGCCTGAAGAAAGCTTCTCCATGTTCTTCTGATGGCTCACTTCCGTGATGCCTTCTGCCCGTTGTGCAAACATAGCACTCATGTTGTGATTGATAACCATAGTTTATCTCCTCTAACCAGTTTAAGGATTTCGAGCAAACACGGTTTCTATGTTTGCTGTCCCCCGGGTTTCCACCCTACACTATGATTGTCGGACTGTGATTTTCTGACTTTAGCGTTTTTTTTATTTTTTTTGCCGTTTCGGAGGAATTTCAAATGCGGACCGTACATTCCCTGCGGCCGCCGAATCCCACGGAACCTACTCTTTGGCGCGGTTCTTTTTATTGCACTCCGAGCAGCCCGTGACGATGACGTGCTTTTTGGCGGAGGTTTTGTTAAAAAGCCTGGCGGTAAGATAGCCTCCCTCAAGCGGAACTTCCCTGCCGCACACGGGGCATGCCCTCCTTACGCCCGGCTCCGGGGAAGGATAGCAGTGCGGGCAGCCGTTTATGGTCATGTACTGGTCATGCACGTTCATGGGGCGGTACACGCGGCTTATCATGTCCTCGCCGGGAAGAAGATGGACGCTGCACAGCGGGCACTGTACCAGAAGCCCCTGCTCCGCGGCTTTTTTGCGCCTGTCCTCGGTGCGGCGGGCCTCTGACTCACGCGCGCCGTAAGCCTTCCAGTTTATGTACCAGCGCAAAAGCAGAATCAGCAACAGGATAACCGCCCCTAAAATCATATACCAAATAAAGTCGGGCATGAGGAGAGTATAGTCCAACGGATTTTTAAAGTCCATAAAGCAGGACCCGGCGCCTCCCTGAAAATGGAACTCAGCCCGGGCAGCACCTATTGACATGATACGATGGGAGGGATAATTTACCGTAATACTTTTATTTTGGAGCAACTTATGAAAAAAATCATCACGACACTGCTGCTGGCCGCGTCCGCCATTTCTTTGGCGGGTGCCAAATCCCGTAACTCCTCCATGGCCGTAATCGCCCACGGAACCATAGGCTACAATCTGGGAACATCGTTCGACTCAGACAAAGCGAGCGCTGACGGAAACTTCGGCGGGAACATGCTGTTTGGCGGCGGACTGGGCTTTAATTACGGCATACCGGCCTTGAGCGGGCTGGGCGTGCAGGCTGAGGTGAATTACAAGCTCAACAGCGTGAGCACAAAGTCAGAGGCCGCTTTTGTGGTATCAAACACAACCGTCAAAACCTACTCTTATTCCTCAATAGATGTTCCCCTGCTTGCGACTCTCTCCATAGGAAATTTCCAGCTTCTTGCGGGACCCTACATCTCGTTTCCTGTCAGCGACCTGTCACGGAAATCAAAATCTACCACAACCGCAGGCAGCACGACATCAAGCACGGACTCTGACGGCACCATAAGCGCCATAGACTCCCCTATATTCGGGCTTACGTTCGGCGGAAGCTGGACCAAGGATTTGGGCGCGGTTAACGGCTTCATCGGCGCGCGCTACAGCCTGGACTTCTCTCCTGTATCATACACGAACAAGGACACCACGACAAAATATTTCACCCGCCGCGGACTGGACATAGATGCGGGCATAAAATTCTACCTGTAGAATCCGCACCGCGCGCATAAAAAACGTCCGCCCCATACGGAGCGGACGGCCTGTTCAACGGTGATGAGGCTTAAGACTGCCCGGAGGCAGGCCCTACTGCCGGGTCAGGGTAAAGCTGTATTCATCTTTTATCCCATGAAAGCGCTCTTCGCCATCTTCCATCATATTCTTCTCTTCGGAGCAAGCATACACATATATATCGATTCTGGTATGGTCGGCGCTGAGCATAACATGCCCCCGGACATCCCCGTCAAAGCTGTCGGATGTATCGGCGTAGTATTCCCGCATCTCCGCAAAGAAGCCTTTCAACCCCTCGATATATGACAAAAAGACCTTAAGCATTTCCTTGGCCTGCGCATCCGTGAGTGTCAGGCAAAGTCTGTTATCAAAGTGTAGTGCAAAATCTAATGAGTCCCCAACCCACCATTCAACACGATATTCAAATTCTCCAGCAACTATATCCAAGTCAGTCACTTTTTGGGCTGCTACGGGAGCACCTTCTTCATCCTTGACGTACCACATGCCTTCTTCTGAATCTTTAACTGCCTGATACACATACCCGCCGGTAAGCTTCCATGTGCCGCCCAGCTTCAGGCTGTCATCTTCGAGCGCCTCATGGGTAAGATACGTGCCGTCGTTCCGGTCTCCGCAAGACACCATGGCCAGCGCCATTCCCATCACCGCGCACACCGCCGCGGCCTTTGATAACTTCTTCAACAACATAGTTGATTTCTCCTTGCGTTTTTAC
>JAFLSO010000034.1 GCA_022510925.1 Treponema sp. | reverse complement strand
CGCATAAGCCGTGCGCGTTCCCCGCATAAGCCGTGTGCGCTTCCCGCATAAGCCGTGCGCGCTCCCCGCATAAGCAATGCGCGCTCCCCGCATAAGCAATGCGCGCTCCCCGCATAAGCAATGTGCGTTCCTCGCATAAGCCGTGCGCGCTCCCCCACTAAGCCGCAGTTACTGCACGCATTCCGAAACCAGCCTGAGCCCCTTTAGCGTAAGCTCCTTGTCCACCGCGGTAAAGCAGTCCGTAAGCGGCTTAAGCACGCTGTTAAGCCCGCCAGTGGCCACTACCCTAACAGTCTCGGGCCTGTCGCCCGTCTTAAGGAACAAATCCTCTTTCACCTGCGACACCAGGTACTCCACCAGGCCTTTGTAGCCCAGCACCACGCCGGCCTGTATGCCCTCCCGGGTGGTGGTGCCCAGCGCGCACGGCGGGGCCTCCAGCGGCACCAGAGGAAGCTGCGCCGTGCTTGCCGCAAGCGCCCTTATGGCCGTATGAAGCCCGGGGCTTATAGTGGTTCCCTGTATTATCCCGCAGGAGTCCGTAACGGTAAGGGTCAGCGCCGTCCCGAAGTCCACCACCACATTAGCGGTTCCGAACACATTCCACGCGCCCACGGCGTTGCATATAAGGTCCGTGCCCAGCTCGCGCGTGCTTCCCTCTGGCAGGCGGACGGGGAGCGCGCCGGAACGCGCCAGCGAGGAGGACATCACATAGGGCCTCACGCCGCAGAGCCTCTGCACCACCGTTACGAACGCCCCTATAAGCGAGGGCACCACGGAGCTGACTATGGCTTTCCTAACGCTGCGCAAATCCAGAGCCGCGTCGCGCGCCAGAGTAAGAAGCACGGAGGCATACTCATCCCCCGTCCTCCTGTCGTCGCTGGCAATCCGCCACTGCTGCAGAATCCTTTCGCCGTCAAAAACAGCGGCCACCACGTTCGTATTCCCTATGTCCACGGCAAAGAGCATTTTTCCACCTTGCATTTTTCAATCTTTCCAATTATTATACCGTCTATGAGCGATTTGATTCAACCTAAAGTATTGAAGGGCTTCAGGGATTTTCTTCCGCAGGACGAGATTCTGCGCGCGGACTTAATAGAGAGGCTCACAGCCACATACAGGGCATACGGTTTCGTTCCCATAGACACCCCGGTCCTGGAATACACGGAGATTCTGCTCAGGAAAAGCAACGGCGAGACGGAGAAGCAGGTGTTCCGCTTTGAGGACAACGGGCACCGCGACGTGTCCATGCGGTTCGATCTTACCGTGCCGTTCGCCCGCTTTACCGCGGAGCATAAGGAGGAGCTTTACTTTCCGTTCAAGCGCTACCACATAGCCAAAGTATGGCGCGGGGAGAAGCCGCAGGCAGGACGCTACAGGGAATTCGTGCAGTGCGATTTTGACACCGTGGGAAGCGACAGCGCCGCCTCGGATTTTGAGATACTGGCGCTAATGAGGGCCGCCCTGGCCTCCATAGGGGTGGAGAGAATCTCCATACAAGTGAACCACAGGGGGATTTTCAATCGCTTCCTGAGCGTGATAGGCGCGGAGAAAGAGAGCGAGGACATACTGCGCGCCGTGGACAGGCTCTCCAAGGACGGTGAGGATAAAGTGGCGGAGGAGCTCGGGCGCATTACAGGGAGCGCGGAAAGAATCATGGAGTACATAAGGCCCTGCGGGTCATTTGAGGAAACGCTCCGCCACATGGAGGCGCTCTCCGGCGGGGAGTCCGCCGACTCAAAGAGAATGCGCGAAATCCACGCCATGATGCGCGCCGCAGGAATACAGGACACTTACGTCCTTAACCCCAGCATAACGCGCGGCCTTGACTATTACACGGGCGTGGTCTACGAGACTTTCCTTACGGACCTTCCGTCCATAGGCTCCGTGTGCTCAGGCGGGCGCTACGATAACCTGGCGGGCCTCTACACGCGCGACAGGATTCCGGGCGTGGGGGCATCCATAGGGCTTGACAGGCTCATAGCGGCCCTCACGGAGCTGGGCCTCGCGCGCGCAAAGGGAAGCTATCTGGACGCGGAGATTTACAACTCGGGCGAGCAGATGGCCGTGCACTACCAGAGAATCGCGGCCGAGCTAAGGGAGAAAGGAGTTTCCGTGGAGGTTTTCCCCGACCCTGTTAAAATGGCCAGGCAGTACAATCTTACTGAGAAGAAAAACGTTCCGTGGGGAATCATCGTCACGGAGAAGGACGCGCAAAACGGCACGCTCACGCTCAAGGATTTAAAGACGCGGGAGCAGACGGAAGGAATAACTGCGGCGGAGGCCGCGGAGAAGATACTGGGAAAATCCCGGGCTACCTGAGCTTCTGCGCGGCGGTCTGCGCCTTAAGTTTGTTGTCGAATACGATAAGGCCGGACTCACTGAGCCAGCCCTTGTCCATAAGATACCATGTCTCCATGCGGACCGTCTCCGTCTCCTTTTCGCCACTGGCGCCGTCCTCGGTAACGGTCACGGTCCTGACAAGAGCCTTCCCGGTCACCATCATAACCTCGCCCTGCCTTCCGTGCCCGCACACAGGATTATCATAGCCCGCCCCTGAGCGGAACGCCGCGTAAGCCTCGCGGAGCACCGCCCACTCCACCTGCGGAGAGAGCGCGAGCGAGTCCTCCTGCCTAAGGTTTATCCCGGGCCTGCGCCCGCAGGAGAAAGAAAGGAGCGCCCCGCACAGCAGAAGCCCCATGGCAAGCAGCCTGCGTTTACCTCTCATCATTCTCCTGCCCGCACAGGCCGTTCTCCCGCGCGTAAGACTTTACGGCAGGATAAACAAGCATGTCGCTGTCCACGAAAAATAAATCCTCTATCTCTGATACATTCACCCATCTGTATTCTGTGTGCTCCGTAAGCGCGTACCGCTCGCTAGTACCGTCGTGCGGGAAAAAGACACGCCATGCGCGGAGCGCCACGGGCGCGCCGTCATGCAAGAACGTCGTCTCCGCTATGAGCTCCCCCACGCTCACGGTAACTCCGAATTCCTCCCTTAGCTCGCGGATCACCGCATCGCGCTCGTCCTCTCCGGCCTCCACCTTTCCGCCCGGGAATTCCCATCTTCCGCCCATCTGGCCCGTGGGATTCCTGCGCGCTATGAGGATTTTCCCGCCGTAAAAGGCTATGCACGCCACGGATGTCTTTGCCATATATACCCGCCCCCTTAGCAGAAACTGCCCTTACAGAAGAATGGCCTGCGGGAACACAAAGTGCAGGAGCGCCGCCACAAGGCACGCTATGCCTATGTACCTGGCGGAGTCTATAAGAATGACGCGCACAATGCCGGGAAGCTCCAGTTCCACCGTGGAGGAGGAGATGTAATGGTCCAGAAGAAGGCTTGCTCCTCCCGCAAGTCCCGCCAGGGCGGGGAAAAGGTCTCCCACCACGGGTACGTCATTCCTGAACACGGAGAGAAGCTTCATTATCCCCACGAACACGGAGAGCACCCCCACCACGAGCCTTACGTTCTTAGTGTCCATATTCCCCAGCGCTCGGGAGAGGCTGTCGCTCCTTTCGTCAGAGACCTCTTTTTCCCCGGCAGCCTCATCGGAGCCATCCGCGGAGGACTCCGCCTGCACGGATCCCGCTTTCTTTCCATAAACTAAAATAAGCCCCGCAAGGATGTTCAGCAGCACTGAAAGAAAATAAAACTGAGCCATAATTCCCCCAAAAACAGTTCTTCTTTTCTTATCGGCATTAAGCGCCGCTGATTTAACGGCGGGACTTATTTTTTCCTAACCGTCTCCTCCAGCACTGCCCGCCCTCCGCCGCCGCCCGTTATGAGCGCGCGTGAGAGCGTTATGTCGTAGTCGGGGAAGACGTCCCGCACAAAAACCTCGCCGCCCTGATGCTCCGCGTAATGGCGACTCTCTCCCGCCACCGCGCCGTCCGTGTTCAGCACCTGCAGTATAACCTCAAAACGCCGCGCCTCTCCGTAGTCGCGCGCGGCCCCCTTCCCTGCGGTCCCGGGCTCCTTTAGCCTGAGGCTCACGTAGACGCTTCCGTCAAAGGAGAACGCGGAGAGCGAGCATTCCGTGCCCTCCAGAGTGCCCTCGTTAGAGCCCCGCAGCACCAGAGAGTACACAAGGGCGAACGCCGTTACCGCCACAAGCGCCATGAGCATGAGCCTGTTTCCCCTGGTGCTCACAAGCGCCCTGAAAAGTCCCGGCCGGGTCTTTATTACGCCGGTGGCCAGGTCCCTGTGCCTTTTCTCCTCGTACTTGCGGAATTCCCCGTTCTTATGGTAGAAGACCAGATGCTCCTCGTCCTCGCCCCAGCCCTCTGTCTGCCCGTCATCAAGCGCCATGTCACTAAAGCCCTAATCCTTTAGCACGGAGAGTATGAGCTCGTCCGTTCTCCACCAGTCCACCGCCACATCCTCCGCGCGGGCCAGCAGCACGGAGAGTATGCCCTCCCTGCTCAGGCTGAACGAGCAGTAAAGGTTCTCCTTTCTGTCCAGCGGCACGCGCCTTGTAAGAATCCTTCCGCCGTCACCCTGCACCATCTGTATGCCGAAGCCGCTCTCCGTGCCCACTATGAAGAAGAACCAGTTGTTCTCCGTGACTCCCAGAAAATCATAGGGTATGTCGTAGCTCTCGCGGCCCAGATACCCGCCGTCGCTGTAAGGCGGAATGCTGAGCGGGCTGCTGAACACGCCGCTCTCCACGTCCAGCGGATAGAGCAGCGTGCCCCTGTAATCTATGCCGCTCTGTATGCGGCTCGCCTCGTCCACATAGTTAGAGAAGTAGTCCACCTTTATGAACAAAGTGCGCTCCGTAAGGCCGGGGACCACTGTCTCCATGCTGAGCCATGAGTCCGTGTCAGAATAGGGGTTCGGCACGTTCTGCGGCAGGATGGGGATTTTATAGAGCGGGTAGCCGTCGCGGTTGAACCAGAACACCACCATGGCGTCTCCTGTCCTTGTGACCACCACCAGCTCTGAATTCTCCGTGGCATATATGGCGCTTATGAAAGGGAACGGCGTGCCTCCCGGCCCCTGCTGCCCCAGGTAGTCCATGAAATTCCCCTCGGGGTCGAACCTTAGCACCACCTGGCTTAGCGCGTGCCTTGCGCCCCCCGCCATAGCCGCCGTCTCTTGCTGCCCGGAAGGAAGGGTGTCCACGGCATAGAGCCGCTTCCCGGGGTCCACGGCTATGGCCCCTATCTGGCTGAACGGAAAGCCCGCCGCGCGCCGCGTAAGGCTCGCCCCCGTCTCCTCGCTCAGGAATGACGGCGCGGGATTATGGTCCTCGTTGTAGTAGAGCATGAGAAGGTCGCCGTAGGAGTTAAGCTCCATTATTTTCCTGGCCTCGCCGTTCGCTATGTAGAAAAAACCGTCGCGCATTACCACGGACGTGCCTATGCTGCCCATGGACGAAAGGTCGAACATGTCTATCTCGTCCTCGAAGCTTCCGTATGAGAGCGTGAAAAGCTCCTCCGCCTCTATGGTGGATACTGCCCTGGAGCGGGCGCAGGAAAGGAGCGGAAGGCAGGCGCAGAGCAATAGCGGTGCGGAGGCGAGCGGCCCCGGGCGCATTATGTTTCTCATGCGTAAAGAATAAAGAATAGCGGGGGTGTCGTCAAGGCAGGGCCGCGCAGTGCCCTCCCATATATTGTCATTGCGGGCCAAAACAGTTATATTAGAAGCACTATGTTCGATAAAGTTCTAACATTCTTTTTCGGCTCGCAGAATGACCGCGACGTCAAGGCGCTCAAGCCCCTACTGGCAAAGATAGAGGCCAGGGAGGAATGGGCCAAATCCTTTAAGGACGATGAATTTCCCGCGCAGACACAGGCGCTAAAGGACAGGCTCTCCGCCGGAGAGACGCTGGATGATATTCTGCCCGAGGCGTTCGCGCTGGCACGGGAGGCCGCGTTCAGGGTGCTCGGGGAGAGGGCATATCCCGTGCAGCTCATGGGCTCCCTGGTACTTCATTCCGGGCGCATAACGGAGATGAAGACCGGCGAGGGCAAGACGCTCATGTGCGTGGCGGCCGCATACCTTAACAGCCTCAGCGGAAAGGGCGTGCACATAATCACGGTGAACGACTACCTGGCGGAGCGCGACAGCCAGTGGATGGGCAGGGTCTACAGGTTCCTGGGCCAGAGCGTGGGATGCATACTTAGCGGCATGGACAACGAGGCAAGGCGCGCGGCATACGCGTGCGACCTCACATACGGCACCAACAATGAGTTCGGCTTTGACTACCTGCGCGACAACATGCAGATAGACCTTGGCCGCAAAGTGCAGAGGGGCTTCAATTTCTGCATAGTTGACGAGATAGACTCCATACTCATAGACGAGGCGCGCACGCCCCTCATCATCTCCGGGCAGGGGGAGGACGACACTTACAAATACCATGAGGTGGACAAGTACGTGGGCCTTTTCACGGAGGTGGAGAAGGATCCCGTGACCAAAGACTACCCCGACGAGGTGGAGATGACCCCGGAGGAGCGGGCGGCGCTTCCCGGCGACTACAAGGTGGATGAGAAGTCAAAGCGCATCTCATTCACAGACAAGGGCATGAACAAAATAAACGACATCCTGCACAAGCACAACCTTATAGCCGCCGACACCACCGTGTTCGACGAGCAGAATTTCGAGTTCGTGCATTATTTCACGCAGGCACTGCGCGCGCACGTCCTGTACCACATAGACGTGGACTACGTCATAAAGGACGCGCAGGTTCAGATTGTGGATGAATTCACCGGGCGCATACTGGAGGGCAGGCGCTACGGCGACGGCCTGCATCAGGCCATAGAGGCCAAGGAGCATCTTAGGATAGCGCAGCGCAACAGGACGCTGGCCACCATAACGTTCCAGAATTACTTCCGCATGTACACCAAGCTCTCTGGCATGACGGGCACCGCGCAGACGGAGGCCGTGGAGTTCAGCAAGATATACAAGCTGGACGTGGTGGCAATCCCCACGAACAGACCCGTAGCCAGGAAGGATGAGGACGACGAGGTTTACCTTAACGAGAGCGACAAATGGGCGGCCATAGCCAAAGAGGTGGCGGAGGCGCACGCCAAGGGGCAGCCCGTCCTCATAGGCACGGTGAGCGTGGAGAAATCCGAGCAGCTCTCAGCGCTCCTTACGCGCAAAGGAATAAGGCACGAGGTGCTTAACGCCAAGAACCACGCGCGCGAGGCCATGATAATAGCGGAGGCGGGGGCCAAAGGCTCGGTTACGGTGGCCACAAACATGGCGGGCCGCGGCACGGACATAAAGCTGGGCGGAAGCGCCGAGATGCGCGCCCGGAAACGGGCGGGAACGAACGCCACGCAGGAGCAGTACGAGGCGGCGCTGGCCATAGAGACGGAGCAGTGGAAGAAGGACTACGAGGAGGTAAAATCCCTGGGAGGACTTTACGTGATAGGCTCGGAGCGTCACGAGAGCCGGCGCATAGACAACCAGCTGCGCGGCCGCTCAGGACGGCAGGGAGATCCGGGGCGCAGTAAATTCTACATAAGCATGGACGACGACCTTATGCGGCTGTTCGGCGGGGAGCGCATGAAGCGCATAATGGCAGGCGTGGGCATGACAGACGGGGAGCCCATAAACCACCCGTGGCTGAACAAAAGCATAGAGCGCGCCCAGAAAAAGGTGGAGGAGCGCAACTTTGAGATAAGGAAGAACCTGCTGGACTATGACGACGTGCTTAACCAGCAGAGGAAATTCATATACGACCAGAGGGACTCCATACTGGCGGACGAGAACCTTAGCGGCCGCGTAATGGAGAACGCCAAAGTCTCCGTGGAGAAAATATTCGCGGAGTACGACTACGAGAGGAAGCATTCCCGTGGCACGAACGTGCAGAGCGCGCTAACCGACAGAATCAGGGGCACGTTCGGGCAGACTCTGGAGCAGGGCCAGCTTACGCGCGAGGGGCTTACCGCGGTCCTTCAGAACGACATAACGCAGAAAGAGATGCTGGTGGGGAAGCAGAACTTCAATATGTTCATACGCTACCAGTACATACAGATGATAGACAAAAAATGGCTTGACCAGCTGGAGTTCCTGGACGGCCTCAGGGAGGCCGTGCACCTGCGCTCCTCCGCGGGAAAGAATCCGCTCACCGAATACAAGAATGACGGGTTCGACCAGTTCGACGCAATGCTTGACTCCATAAGGGACGGCGTAGAGGGCCGCGTGTTCAAGGTTAAGATTCAGGTGGGGCCCGCCGAGGCTCAGCGCCGTCCGCAGCCGCGCACCATGCAGATGCAGACCAGCCACGCGGAGGCGCAGAGCATGAGCCAGGCTGCGGGAAGCGCCGGGGCACAGGCCGCGCGGGGCGCGTTCGACGCCAGGCAGAGCCGCATGGCCGCGCAGAATTCCGCCATGAAAAGCGGGCGGCAGGGGCAGAGCGTTACCGTAATGCGCACCATGCCCAAGGTGGGAAGGAACGACCCGTGCCCGTGCGGCTCGGGTAAAAAATACAAGCAGTGCCACGGAAGGAATTCCTGAGGTTCTGATTTAAATAAAATCCTGTCCGCTAAGCGAATCATGAATCCCGGGAGGGCTCACCTGCCCGGGGCACCCTATCTTCTGTCGCGAATGCTCTTTTTTCCCGGAACCCCCGCCCGGGAGACGGGCCAGAACCTGTAGCTCGCCTTTCCCAGTATCCTGCTTCTGTGCACGAGCCTAGGCTCCATGTTGGAGTAATATGCCATGGACAGGGGGTCTGAGGCCCACAGGCTCTCCACCCTGTAGTCATAGCTGTGCCTCATGTCCAGCGAGTTGTAGCGGTTGTCTCCCATCATGAAATAGGAATCCTCGGGTATGTAGCACGCGCTTCCGTCAGCGTTGTCAGGGGGGAAAACGGGCATGCTCCTTTGATTCATGTGCAGGATGTAATTCACGAGCTTCTGCGCCTCCTGCAGGCCGGACATAAGCTCTGCGTCATCAGTCCACTGCGCCATGGGAACGCCGTCGCTTATGAGCTTTGCGTACCGCACCATCACGCGCCCGGCAGTAAGCTTGCACATTACGTTAAGGCGGAAAAGCGCGTCATCATACAGGTTCCCGCCCATAAGATGGCTTCCCGTAACGCCGCCGTCCTCCGTGTACCGCTCCAGATGCTCCAGCCCCTGATGCCATCCGTTCATGAAAGTGGCGAACCAGTCCGCCCCGCCCTGCACGTTCAGAAGGACGCGCGTGTTCTCAAAGAGGCTGGTGAGGAACCTGTGCGAAAGCAAATCATTCTTTCCGAACATAACGCCGCCCGCCGCCGTCTTTCTTCCGCCCGCATACCTTCTGAATTCCCCGGCAAGGCGCTCGCACTCAAGCCTGGCGGAGACCAGGTCCAGGTTCCGCCTGCCCTCCTCCACCTCCAGCGTCTCCGCCGCAAGTCCTGCCTCTATCTCCAGCGCCTGCGTGAGCGTGTACGGCGCGGAATAGCCGTTCCTGCGGGACTTTATCTGCGCCCTGGTTATCTCTGAGATGGGGAGCCGCTCCACCCTGAGCGTGCCGTCCGCCGTGTTGTAAAGGGAGCCGCACTCCGTCATGTTCCACATGGCCCAGTCCGCGTCCTGCCTTACAGGAAGGAATTCCCCGCCTGATGACGCGGTGCGCGCGTAGAGCGTTCCGTCCATCATCATGAGCTGCTCGCCCGGAATGCCCGTAACGCGCTTTACCAGCGGGTCCGCCTTAAGCTCGCCGTTCTCATCCGTGTTTATGTTCACTAAAGTGAGCGTCACCATATAGACGAACTGGCTCAGGAAAGTCCTTACCTCATTGCTGCGCTCCGTGCCGTAATGGGGGTTCCTGAACACCACTATGTCTCCGCGGTCATATCTCTGAATGCGCGGGAGCCCCACGTCGCTGAGTGGGAACTTAGGGCCCGCCGGTGTTTTAAAGACTATCACCCTGTCCTTGACCAGGAATTCGGGGACCATGCTCTCTGACGGAATCTCGTACAACTGGAAGAAAAAGATGTTCAGCAGGATTATGGTGAACACCGCCTGTATGACAGCATCCGCCCACTCCAGCATCTCCATGACCACGCGCGCCATGCCCCTGCGTTTTTTTGGAGGGGCGGCCTTATGCTCGTCTGCCCACGCGGCGCTCAGGGAATAGACCCTTTTCTCGCCCAGCATGTAAAGTATCACAAAGGATGTCACTGTAACAGCCACCCAGATAAGGGATGCCGCCAGATCAAGGGCGAACGGCATGGCGCTCTTTCCCGCGCGCTGCAGCACGAACGCGCTTATGTACACGAACGGCTCGTACTGGAAGAGCCTTCGCACCGCGCCCAGGCGCTTTATGCTGTCTGCCCTTATGAATTTAAAAATCACGAACCATGAGATTAGGCCCGTGAAAAGGAGCGAGAGCGGAAATGCCGAGAGCGACACGTCCGGCCTGAAGGACAGGCATGTAAGCGTGAATGCGCAGCCCAGAATCAAATTGACGTATATGCATCTGAATAATTTTTTCACTTGACACTCCAAAAAATCCGCAGGTTATGCGGTAAGTATAGCAGAATTACGGGCGGCGCGCTACAGATTCATGGCGCAAACCGAACGCCATGTCAAAATTCTTTTCCAGGGCGGCGCATGCGTCCACGGCCTTAAGGCCGCGCAGGGCGCAGAATCCCAGGCAGACTTTCTCTATGTCGCCGGATAAGGTCACAGTCTCGCCCCTCAACGTCTGGTACGGGGCGTCCGTCTCCAGAAGAATGCGGTCCAAGGGAAGGCCCATTACGCAGCCTGTGCTCCTTTTGTTTCCGTTAAGAATCTGCTTTCCAAAGGAGAAGTACGCGTTAACCCCGTGCGAAAGAAGCGCCTCCGCCTCGCGCTCAGTGAACGCGAACGAGTGCATTATGACTGACGGAACGGCCTTAAGCCTCCTGCGCGCGGACAGCACTTTGTCGAACGCTTTCCTGCAATGGACTATCAGGGGCACGCCGTACTTTATGGAGAGGTCCAGGCTTACGTTCCACGCCTCCTCCTGCATACTCTCCATGGCCCTGAATTCCCGCGTGAAAAAATCAAACCCGCTCTCCCCCACTGCCTTTATGCGCCCCTCCTCCAGAAGAGACTGCATGAATGGCGCGCCGCTCATGTCAGGATTCTGCGGATGGATTCCGAACGCCTGCACTATGAGAGCCCCCTCATGCGAGCGAGCAATTCTCTCCTGCAAAAGGAATTCCTCCCTGCTGTGAGCGCATGTGCACACCTTGCGGTCATTAAGGTTCAAGTCCTCACGGCACTGCGCCAGATGAATGTGAGCGTCGCAGAAAAGCATATATTTTCCCCCGCACCAGTCTACAGCAAAATGAAAAAAATGCTAATCACTTCTCAGAAAAATCCGAGAATCTAAGTGAGGGGAAAAACCTGAGGACTTACTTACAGGAGACTAATTATGGGAAGTTACACACTGAAAAGCATCGGTAAGAATTCCGATTATATGACCATAGTCCGCGAGACGGAGGACGGTTACGTTGTCCGCATAGTGCGTGACCGCGACGGATATAATGATGTAACCACGGACTATATGTCAAAGGCTTTGTTCGAGAGCTGCCTGCGCACAGGCTACCTTTCGCAAATAGAGGAGGCGCCCGCCAAACTGGCCGCCAACGCATAAAGGCTTACAGGACGTTCTTTTCTATAAGCTCAAGCGCCGCATTGAACCTGGCATCCTTATCCTGAGTGCACGGAAGCCAGTGGATTGCGGCGCCTTTTTTTTCCATGCCGCGGAACCATGTCTCCTGCCGCTTGGCGAACTGGCAGATGGCGTGGTAGAGCCTCTCGCGCATCTCCTCCACGGAGGAAATCTTCCCCTCCAGAAAAAGACTTATGAAACGGTACTCAAGCCCCAGTTTCTCAAGGCGCTCCCATGAGAATCCCTGAGCATGAAGGCCCTCCACCTCCTGAATCATCCCCTGCTCCATCCGCTCCCTGAGCCTCTTGTCTATGTTGGAGCGCAGGGTCTCGCGCGGCAGGGTGGTGCCCATGATAAAGCAGTTTATGCGGGGCCTCGGCGGAACCTCTCCGCGTGCCCGGCCGCACTCGGGGCTCCTCATGTAAAGCGCTATCTCTATGGCGCGCAGGGCGCGCTCCCTGTCCGTAAGGTCGCTCCTGTTATGAAGATCGGGCCGCAAATCAAGAAGCATTCCTGCAAGGCTCTCAAGCGGAGCGCCCTCCAGCTCCATGCGCAGGGCATCGTTCCTGGGAACGGGCATAAAATCATAGCCCCGGGCAACCGCGTCCACGTACATGCCCGTACCGCCCACCACGAACGGCATTTTCCCCGCCGCCGTCATGGAATCAAAGAGAGAGTAGAAATCCTGCTGGAACTTAAATACGTTGTACTCCTGGGCCAGAGTAGCCCTGTCAATCAGATGGACCTGTATCTCATCTCCGCCGGCCTTATACTCATCCAAATCCTTACCGCTGCCTAAATCAAGGCCCTCATACACCTGCCTTGAATCCGCGGATATTATGTCCCAGCCGAAATGCCGGGCTATGCGCACGCCCAGGGCGGTTTTTCCCACGGCGGTGGGCCCGAGCAGGATTACGGTATTATATCTCTCATTCCCGCCCTGCATAAGCCTAGCTCAGGACCCTGCACACGGCGCACTTTAAATACTCGCTTCTGGGATAGCCCGCAAGGACGGGATGATCGGGGGCGGCGCCGCGCTTCTCTAGAATCTGCACCCGCTTGTGGCTGTCCCTGGCGGCGTGTGTTATCATTGAGTAAAAATTGCTCTCGTCAAAGTACGCGGAGCATGAGCAGCTCACCAGTATTCCGCCCTCGCCGAGTATCCTCATGGCGCGGAGATTTATCTCCTTGTAGCCGCCGTAAGCCTTCTGTATCATACGGGCGCTTTTTGTGAACGCGGGAGGGTCCAGTATTATGACGTCGAATTTCTCTCCCGTCTCCTCGTACTCCTTTAAAAGCTCGAACACGTCCCGGCACTCCGCGCGCATGCGCTCCTGCATTCCGTTCAGCAGTATGTTCCTGCGCACCATCTCCACGGCCTCCCCGGAGATGTCCACGCTCACCACTTCCCTTGCGCCCCCCATGGCGGCATTCAGCCCGAACGCGCCAGTGTGCGTAAAGCAGTCCAGGACTTTTTTCCCGCGGCATAATGAGGCGGCCTTGGCGCGGTTAAGCTTCTGATCCAGAAAATAGCCGGTCTTCTGCCCGTTAGCAATGTCCACGGCAATGCGCACACCGTTCTCGCAGATTTCCAGAATCTCGCCGTAACTCTGGCCTATCCAGCCCTTTCTTTCGGGAAGCCCCTCCTTCTCACGCACGGAGAAATCGCTCCGCTCATAAATGCCGCAGGGCCTGCACGCAGACTTAAGGGAAGAGAGAATTTCCCGGCGGAACACCTCGCATGCGAGCGCCAGGAACTGCACCACCAGAAAGACCTTTCCGTCTGAGACATAGCGCTCCACAATCAGGCCCGGAATAAAATCAGACTCGCCGTAAACAAGCCTGCAACTCTCCGAGTCAGAGAAATTAAGGCGCCTTATGTTCACCGCGTCGCGGACCCTCTTATCCCAGAAGCCCGCCGTGTCCGCCATCACCTTATCCGCATGGTCGCGCGAAATGATGCGCACCGCAATCTTGGATTTCTTGTTAAGGATTCCGCAGCCCACAAAACCGCCTGCGCTTGTATACACCTCAGCGCAGGTCCCGTCCTCCACGCCGCACTCAGAAAGCGGGGCAGACCTCATGGAGCCGCCGTCGCCCTCCGCATATTTCACATAGCCAATCTCATTGTCATAAACCCATGGGAAGCCCTGCCGGACCTCTTTCTCTTCATTTTTCTTAAGGAAAATACGCGGAGTCTCGTTCATGGCGCGATTATATAGCATTGCGAAAACTTAGGCAATCGCAGTTCTACTATGATTTTACGAGACCGCCATTGCGCAAAACAAATGTGATGGCGGCAAGCATCAGATGCAGTTTCTCATTTCAGCCATGAATAAAAAGCAACAGCCTAAAAAGTATTTGTTGAATAAAACAGAATATTCAATTATTATGAGAATTAATACAACAGATGTGAAGGATAAATATATGAGAGAAAAAATTGGTAACTATTTCAGTAAAGGGGTCAAAGTTGGCGCTTTATCGGCGGCATTGTTAACCACGATGGGCTGCCCGACGCCGAATATTGAGAACCCGAACCACTTTGAAATTGAACAAGATCTAGATTCGTTGTACTTTATTCGTCACCGTTTTATGGAAGAAAACGCCGACATCAGCAGCAACGCCTCCAAAGAAGAACGTATTGCTTGGGCAAATAAACACTACGCCCCGGCAGCAGACTATATGCGCGAAAAAGTGGCCGCTTTCAAACAAAGTTTAGCAAACGAACCGGCTGGCAATTTCTTAAAAGACGTATCCGACGCCGTCTTTACGAATGAATTTGGTAATGACATTAGCGGTATTGGTGCTGATGCGGATGAGACCATTGAAGGTAACAATAATGTAACTTATGCAAGGTTAGTGGGTGCGATTGGCGCTAAATATGCTGTCGCTACCGCTAAGGCCAACGGCGGTAATGACTACGACGCTTACTACTCAGATCTTGAAAATAACCTTAATGCGTTGGCGTTACGCGCCTATAATGATTCCTTAGGGGTAATGCGTGGTTCGACACAACTGCCCTTCAACCAAGAAAAGGACGCCATTTACGCGGCCGCCGGCATTAGCGGCAGCGACGACGCATTTAGCGCCAACCGCACCGCGGCATACGACCAAGTTGAAACCAACCTGCGTCAAATATTGCAAACCGTGTCCGACACGACCGGTGTTAGTACGCAAACCCTAACCGCGGCGGTCAACCTGTCACTGTTAAATACCAGTCTATGGGGCGCGCGTGACTTGGGGGTTCACCGAGGTTACACACAATTAAGTACCAATGCGACCTTGCAAACTCCCACCGCATCTAAATTAACAAGTAAAATTTATGCGGGTAAGATATCTTGGGGTTACACACATTATCTTAGCGGCTACGTCCGAGAAGAACAAACGCAAAACCAAGGATTATCCCGTTAAGTAATTTACTTAACAATAAAAAATAACCCCCGGATGGGGGGTTGTTTTTTTGGATATTAGTCGGACCAGATTACTTTGTTTCTGTCGCTGATCTCAACGCCCATTGGGTCTTGGCCTTTCTTGGGGTCAAAGCTGTTCCAGTAGGCGGACGAAGCGTAGCCATATTTAATTTCGCGGAAGGTAACATCTTTGTAGACCGCGTCCGGCTCTCCGTTTTTTTTTGGGGGGGTATAATACAAGTGAGAATTCTAAGCGCACAGGCAGGATAAAAGGTGTTTGCAACCAGCGTCACATCGCCGGAGTAACCCGCGTATTCCGAAGTACCGCAAATCCAATCGTAACTGGCGTAACCCCGTATATGTATCCGCAGGTGCCGCAGAGCCAGCCGCATCCCGGAATGTCATGCAGTCTTGTGACCCGCGGGACTGCCTCCGAGCACAGAGCACCTCGCCGGGGCAAAAAAAGGACGGCGCCATGCCGTCCGTGCCCGCCGCGGGGGCGGGGAAATATGAGAAGCCGGCGGCGTCCTGCTTTCGCACCTGGCGGCACTATCATCGGCGCAGGGGAGCTTGACTTCCGTGTTCGGGATGGGAACGGGTAT